>NZ_DASXYM010000111.1:0-6111 GCF_036502485.1 Occallatibacter sp.
TGCCACGACGCGGCCGGTGATGGGGGTATTCTTCGCCACCAGCCGCCTGACGCACTGGCAGCCGAGCCAGTTCTTCGGGGTGGCTTTCTGGATTGGGTTTTCGATTAATGTGGTGCTGGTCGAGGCCTATCTTCGCCGCCGGGGCGGAGGCGGAACTGCTCTCGCGGCAGCGTCTGGCGTGTGAGAGGGATCACCGGTAAACGGGATCGCCGTTTCGTAGAAGGAGCCCACCGAGAGACTCGCGAACCGGGTAATACCAGTCTGCTGGCTCGTCGTAGAGAAGCTGGTCCTGGTTCGCGACTGCATCCCTGAGCAACTCGATGGCGCGCTGCGTGTCGCCTTTCGCAGCGGCTATGCGGGCACAGAGCACCGCATTTGCTTTGTAATTAACCCGTCGCGAATGATTCTCAACCGGCATGAAGATTCCCTCTGCAGGCGTAGAAGCCTCGACTGCGTGAATGTAGAAATGCATCGCGCCGATGTGATTGGGATCGCGGCGCAGCACGGACTCCAGCGTAGAAACGATTTCCTCAGTACCCGGAGCCGGGGTGCCGTCGGCGTTCCACAGCTACCACGGACGCAGGTTCATCATACTGTCGGCACAGAGCGTCGCCGCGTCCAGATCGTCCGGATACCTTGTCGAGAGATCACGCATCGCCATCGCATAGTTCGCGTTGAGTTGCTGATAATCCGGATTTGCTTCATGCGTAAACCGGCGGCCGAGCGCTGCGATATAGTCCTTCTCGATCTGAGGAGCGGAGGCGGAGAGCGGCTTTGCCTTGTCCATAGCCTCTACAGCGACCTTCTCGCGCTCGACCTCCAGCGAATGGGAACGTGGCGGCCGTCAGAATACTACGATGGCTGCCCCCTGTGGAACGCCCGATCGAAGCGGCATGAAGCGGCTGGATTACGACGTTGGGAACCTGCGTGCGGCCCCGTTCTTTGGGCATCTTTCGTGTCTCGACGCGCTTCCGGGGCCATATAGGCGAGGAACTCCATGGCATGGATCAGGTCCGGAGGTTCGACCGGCGCGGTCAAATACAAATTAGCTAGGTGGTCGTGATCCGCACGCTTGGAGCGCACGCGCAGGATTCGGCTGAGGGGAGCTTCACGCCGGATGCGGATGACCAATTCCCCGGCGCTCTGCGGATCAATGGTCTGGCACAGGAAGAAAATGTCGAACTGGTTGAGGGTGGAGTACTCGCGGAGCTGCCAGCCGGCACAATGCTCCACAACAAAGCCGGCGCTCTCGACAAGGAGAGTACGCGCTTCAGCGAGCTCCGGATCATCGCTGATCAGAAGCACCCGGACTTCGGAATTTTTAGGAATGGTCCTGCGAATTTGCCTGAACATAGAACCCGAACAACAGCAGTGATGATTCTGTTGTACCGGGTATGTGGGTGCGGAATCTGTGTGCTAACCCACAGACGCTTAATCGGCGCGGTAAATCCGCGCATATTCTTCGCGCAGAACGTGATAGCACTCGCAGGCGGCATCCTCGAGCATGGGCCGGTTGATGATCTCCACAAGGCCGCGACTGTAGTCGATGAGCCCGGCGCGCTTGAGAGCGCCCGCGGCCAGCGTGACGCTGGACCGCTCCGCCCCGATCATCTGCGACATGAACTCCTGGGTGATGTGCAGCGTGGGCGAATCGGTGACATCAGACGTGGTGAGCAACCATTTGGCCAGGCGCGGCTCGGTTTCGTGCAGGCGGTTGCAGAGCGCCGTCTGGGCGGCCTGGATGAGCTGGGCATAGGTGAAGTCATGCACCGCGGCTGCCAGCGCACCGGACTTTGCAAACTCAGCCCGAAACAACTCCGTAGGCAGCGAATGACCGCGGCCTCCCACCTGCATCATGGTATGGTGCGGCATGCCGGGATGGCCTAGCAAAGACCCAAGTCCAACGAAGCCCTCTCGTCCGATCAGCCCAACTTCGATGTGCGTTCCCTGCCTGGTGAGAGCCGTGGCAGAAGCCATTCCTTCCTCAACGAAGTAAACCAGCCTGTCGTCTCCGCCTGGCTCCCGCAGCACCATCCCCAGGGGCAAATCCATGGCACGGAGATGACGCAAACTGTCAGAGCCATTCCCCGAAAGGCGGCGCAGGATGCGGTTGCGGAATTGAGGACGAGCTTCGGCGGTCATGATCGACTCGGGGCGAACCCCCTCGGGATGGGATGGCCGGTGATCCGCATAGGTTGACCGCCAGGAGGTGAATTTCGGTTCACCTACCTTGAAAGCGCGGCGAGCGCCTCTCAAAAAACGCGCGAATACCCTCCTGATAGTCGCCGCTGTCATAAACATGGCGGCGCATGGCTTGGACGCGCTCAAAGGTCTCCGGACCGAGATTGTGCGAGGCGGAGAGCAGCCGTAACTCCTCCATTAGTAATGGCGATAACCAGCGGTGAGTTCTTCACAATTTGTTCAGCAATATTGAAGGTGACGGCTTCAAGACGTGCACGGGGTACAGCATGGCTTACGATGCCCTGGTCGACCAGCCGCTGGACGGGCATGGCCCGGGCAGTAAAAAGCATCTCCTTGCACAGCGGCATGCCGCAAGTGTTCATCAGATTTTGCACACCGGAGATGTTGTACGGCACGCCCATTTTCCCAACCGTCATGGCAAACGTGCAATCATCAGCAGCCACAATCAGGTCGCAGCTCATCACCAGTTCGCAGGCGCCGCCCCACACACTGCCCTCCACCATAGCAATCGCGGGCGCAGGAAACAGCTCAACGGCGCGAACGGCGCGGCGAAGCGGATCATTGCAAGTAAGCGGGTCGCGCCCATGGGTGGGGAGTTCGCGCACATCGTTTCCGGCGGAAAACACCTTTGAGCCGGCCTGCGCGCGCACGATGACAGCGCGCACCTCGTGCGCCGTCATCTGTTCAAGAGAGGAGCACAGATCGTCAATCATCGCCTCGCTCAGGCAATTGTGCTTCGCAGCATTATTCAGCGTGATAGTGCCGATTCTGCCTTCGATGACCGCACCCAACAGTGTTGCTTTTGCTTCCATGACCCACGTCTTTCAGGATTCCGCAGCGCGGCGCGGCCCACAGATTCCGGGTAAGTCCGTTGCAATCCGGCAGGCATCATAGCGCCTTTTCACTGCGCGGCGCGGTGACGGGCGCCGACAATTTTCCGCGATAGCCCCGGGCTAGTTCCGGGATGGGATTTCAAAGCCGTTCGCGGAGATAGCTGATCACGTGGTCGGCTTGGACCACCCCCACCATGCGGCCCTGGTAGTTCACAACGGGCAGAGCGTGCAGGTTGTACTTGTCAAATATTTCGGCCAACTCGTTCTGGTTGAGGTCGGCCGGGCACGAGAGCACGCGAGCGTCAGCCAGCACGGTCATGCGGGTATCAGGCTGCGCCATGATCAGCCGGGCCAGCGGCACAGCGCCTTTGAGGACCTTTTTGTCGGCCAGCAGATAGATTTCGGTGACCGACTCCGCATCGCCGTCGAAGCTGCGCAGCGCTTGCACGGCTTCCAACACCGTGGCATTCACGTGCACCCAGACGAACTCCGTGGTCATGCTCCCGGCGGCGGAGCGCTCGTCGAATTCGAGCAGTTCTTCCACCTCCTGGCGCTCCTCGGGCTCCATCTCCTCGAGAATGGCGTCGGACTGCTCCTCCGGAAGCTCGGCGAGCAGATCGGCCGCAGCGCCAGGATCCATCTCTTCCACAATGTCTGCAATCTTCTCTTCATCGAGCTTTTCAAGCAGAGAGACCTGCAAGCGCGGATCGACCTCCTCCAAGGTGTCGGCCGCCACGTCCTCGTCAAGCGACTGGAAGACCGCCTCGCGCTCGGCGGGCGAAAGGTCTTCGAGAATGTCAGCCAGGTCAGATGGGTGCATGTCGGCCAGGCGCTCGTACTCAATGCGCAGCTTGACGCGGCGGGCAGGATCGACCTCGATGACGTCGACGAACTGCCAGGGAATAACTTTAGGCGCGAACCGGGCGGCAATCTGCTCAATTCGCGTGCGCGGCAGCATCCCCTTGAAGATGCGCCGGACCGCCCCGCGCATCCCGACCTCGACCTCGGCAACCCGCAGCAGATGAGCTGAGCCGTGACCCATCCATTCGAGTTCGACATCGTTCACCCGGACTACCTTACGGCCGTGGATATCGATGATCTGCCGGTCAACAAGATCCTGCTGTAAATAGAGGAAACTTCCATCTTCTTTGAGAGGAGAAAGTGCACTAGGGGAGCGTAGTTCGAGCGTGCCAGCGGGCGTCTCCATCACTTCGTGCGAGGGGATAAGGCACAGACCGGAGCGCGACTTGAGTACCAGGCCGGCCACTTTGCCGGCGTCCGGGCCGGTAGCGACGGCCACATCTTTCAGCCTGCCCCGCAGATGCCCATGGGCGTCGGTTACGGGCGTCCCGAGCAAGGTGGTAAGACTCACGCGGGCTGTGACGCGAGGCGGCATCAGGATGAGTGTAGACGGTTTGAGTAGGCTCGCGGCGCCGCACGAATCCCCTTCGCCAACCCGATGCGATCTCTTCCTGATGCGGCGCTTCTTGACACAATCCACTCCAGCTAAGAAACTTCCGTCAGGATTCCTGTTAGCAGCAAGGCCGGCCGGCATGCCCGGTTCGCGGCAAGATTGCGGGGTTGGAAACTGTTGAGCGAGCCCACTGAAGCACGGCGGACCATCCGCCTCAGCTCCACGATGGAGAGCGTCAGCGAAATCGAGGCCATGGCAGAGAAGATCGCCGCCGAGGCCGGGCTGGACGAGGACGCAAGCTTTCACGTGACCATGGCAGTGCGGGAAGCGGCCGTCAACGCCGTGCTTCACGGAAACGAATACGACCCGGCCAAGCACGTCACCTTTACGTGGGAAAACACCGGCAAAAAGCTGGTGTTCACCGTCGCAGACGAGGGGATTGGACTTGATCCGGACAAACTGCCCGATCCTCGAGACCCGGAAAATCTGCTGCGCGGTACCGGGCGGGGCATCTTTCTCATCCGCTCCATGATGGATGAGGTAAACTTTCGGCAACTGCATCCTGGAACCGAGCTGACGCTGGTAAAGCATCTGGCGCCATTGGGCGAGACGAGCTAAAGCACAGCGCGCGCCAGTGTGGAGTACCTTTTGCACCGGTGGTAACAACCGATTTGCACAAGTGTTTTCCACGCCCCAGCGAGCGGGTGCTATAACCGTAGTACCTGAAAAGGAGGAATTTCCGTGGCACTTACTATTGCTTCCCGTGAAGTGGACGGCGTCACCGTTCTGGATCTCAGCGGGCGGATCACCTTGGGCGAGGGCAGTGTGCAGTTGCGCGAGGCCGTTCGCGATCTGATCAGCAAAGGGTCGAGGAGCATCCTGCTGAACATGAGTGACGTCAACTACATCGATAGCTCGGGATTGGGCGAACTGGTGAGCGCTTTCACCACGGCCAAAAATCAGGGCGCGAGCGTGAAGCTGCTGGGTCTGAACAAGAAGGTGAAGGACGTTCTGCAGCTGACCAAGCTCTACACTGTGTTCGATATCTACGAAGACGAAGCCAGCGGCATCGCCTCGTTCAAGTAGTCGCTTACGGGGGTAAGATCCCGAGACGCATCGAGACATCTGCAAAATAGGGCCATCCCCCGAGGATGGCCTTTTTGCTGCGCGCACCGTGATCCTCCACGCTCTCCCTACCGCAAGAAACCTCCCGAGTGAAATCTCGTACTCATTTAAAAGGAGGCGAACCCGTATGGGAGTTGAAAACATCCAGACCACCTGCTGCGTGGTTGGGGGCGGCCCGGCCGGCGTAATGTTGGGTTATCTGCTTGCGCGCCGCGGCGTGGCGGTAACGGTGCTGGAGAAACATGGGGACTTTTTCAGGGATTTTCGCGGAG
The DNA here is from genome assembly GCF_036502485.1 of Occallatibacter sp. Taxonomy (GTDB): domain Bacteria; phylum Acidobacteriota; class Terriglobia; order Terriglobales; family Acidobacteriaceae; genus Telmatobacter. The sequence continues at coordinate 5,847 of NZ_DASXYM010000111.1, forward strand.
ACACGGTCCATCCCTCCACTCTTGAGGTTCTGCGCGAACTGGGGCTGCTGAACGAGTTTCTCCGACTGCCGCACCAGCGCATCGAGTCTGCTGGCATGCTCTTCGGGGGCCGGCCCTTCGGAGTAGCAGACTTCCGCCATGTCCCGGCCACCTGCAAGTTTGTGGCGCTCATGCCGCAGTGGGACTTTCTCAATTTTCTTGCCGGCCACGCGCGCCAGCTCCCTCAGTTCCAGCTCCTGATGCAGCATCAAGCCACCAGTCTGTT
>NZ_DASXYM010000112.1:0-57932 GCF_036502485.1 Occallatibacter sp.
AATGCAGGCTATGCAAATGTGGAAAGCAAAGAGCGCTTCCCACATTTACACAGCCTCGGCGGCGGCTGCGAGATAATCTCGGAGCTAAACCAAAACCCGGAAACTCCAGTTATCAGCGGTTGAGAAATCGGGGGCAGGTCAACTCCTGCCTGAAGAGCTGATGCTACAACTTGCCAGAACAGGTTCCGCTAAAGATTCGAATAGGTTAGGCCATTGACTGTCAGGTTATAGTGAGAAAAGTCGACATTAGACTCATTCACTCGTCGAGCTTCGTCGAGCTTCTCTTTCAACCAGACCGTGTATTCTTGTGCCTCGCGCAGCGGGATTAATTGGTCGACTTCCAGTAGAGTTCGACCCTGAAAGCTATATGGACGAATTCGAGTGCGCCGAATATCCACCCCAGCGGTCGTAAGCCAAAGAACTGTTGTTGTCAGCTCTCTAGAGAAATCGGGAGCCACAAGGATGATGCGCACTGACTTTCCGAAAGCTTTAAGCTGCTCCGCCTCGGACCAACCCAAAAAAATCGAGTATGGCGGTTTCCGCCTCTTCCGTGGCTGTCGGATCACCCCGGAACTGTGCGTGGGCAGACACAGCCTGGTAAAAAGGCATCGCGAGATAGTCCAACCGAATGACTTCAGTAGTTCATTTCTAACCGAGAATTCTAGACCACCCCTCCAGCGCATCCCGGAACGCCATCATAAACCGCCCAGCATCCGCACCATCGATGATGCGATGATCGAATCCCAGGCAGAATTGCTGCATGGACCGGATCGCAATCGTGTCGCTGCCTTCCGCATCCGTGAGCACCACCGGCTCCTTCTTCAGCGCGCCAATTGCCAGAATCGCCGACTCCCCCGGATTGATGATCGGCGTTCCCACATCCCCGCCGAACACGCCGAAGTTGGTCAGCGTGAACGTGGAGCCTGAGGCTTCCTCCGGCTTCAGCTTCTTCGTCCGCGCGCGCTCCGCCAGATCCGCTATCATCTTCGCTACATCGGGAAAGCTGCGCCGCTCCGCCTCGCGCACCACCGGCACAATCAATCCCCACTCCAGGGCCACCGCGATGCCTAGTTGCACGTGGTCTGCATAGCGGATGGCATTGCCTTCCACCTTCGCATTCACGATCGGATACTTCCGTATCGCCTCAACCACACCCGCCGCGATGAACGGCATGTAGGTCAGCTTCACGCCGTGTCGCTGTTCAAACCCCGCCCGCTCCCGCTCCCGCACCCGCGCCACCCGCGTCATGTCGATCTTGTACATCATGTAAGCGTGCGGAATCGTCTGCACGCTCTCCACCATGCGCTGCGCAATAATCGCGCGCATGCGGGTCATGGGCTCCAGCTTGCCCTCAAGCGGCACCTGCGGTGCGGCCAACTTTTCCGAGACAGTTCCGGGAGAGACCACAACCGCCGGAGTCACCGTGGCTGGCCTTGCCGCAATCTTCTCCGCGGTGGGAGCAGACGCGCCTCCGCTCTTCATGTACTCCAGCACATCGTCCTTGGTAATGCGCCCGTTGGCTCCGCTTCCGCGAATGCGCCGCAGATCGAGGTCGTGCTCCCGCGCCATGCGCCGCACCAGCGGCGACGAACGAACCCCGTCCGCCAGCAACTCCGGCTCCGGCGTCGCATCGGCAGCGGGCGGCGTCATGGCAGCCGGCGACGGCGGTGCCGCCGCCCGGGCCTCTTCCGCGGCTCCACTCTGCGCAATCCCGGCTCGTGCCGGTGATCCCTGAGCTTCCGCCGCCGCGCCCGCCCCGCCAATCACCGCGACCACCGTGTTCACCTCCACGGTCTCGCCCTCACCGACCCGAATCTCGCCGAGCACTCCGTCCACCGGCGCCGGAATCTCCGCGTCCACCTTGTCGGTTGAGATCTCGAACAGCGGCTCATCCTTCTGCACCGCTTCGCCAACCTTCTTGAGCCACTTGGTAATGGTGCCCTCAAAAATCGACTCGCCCATCTGCGGCATCACCACCGGCGTCCCGCTCCCCGGCGCCCGGGTCGTAGCTGTCGGCAGCGCCGACGGCGCAGTCAGCCGCACCGCAGGCGCTTCGCCCCCAATCACCGCCACCACTTTGTTCACTTCAACCGTCTCGCCCTCCTGCGCCCTGATCTCGCTCAGCACGCCGCTCGCAGGCGATGGAATCTCCGCATCCACCTTATCGGTCGAAATCTCAAACAGCGGCTCGTCCTTCTCCACCCTGTCGCCCGGCTTCTTCAGCCACTTGGTAATGGTGCCCTCAAAGATCGATTCCCCCATCTGGGGCATGACCACGTCGGTTGCCATCTATCGTTTTCTCCGCTCTTTGAGGACTAATGAAGTGCCGGCTCCAGCCGGATTATAAATCTCACGATGTTTTGCCCGCGGCCTTCGCGGCGCGTCATCACAACCCCGCAACATCACCCTCGAACCGGCCGCTCCGTGTGCCCAAGCAGGCGATCCACTTCTTCTGGAACCTGCACCGGCGTGTCTTCCGCCGGAAACTCCCGCGCCGAACCCGTCGCCTTTTTCTCCGCCGATTCGAGCAGCGCCTCCAGGCTCGGCAACTCGCGCATCTCCTGCCGGAACACGAGTCCAAACTGTCGAGCAGCCTCTTGAGCAATGACCTCCACGCCGGGCAGGGATGAAGCTCCAGCTGGCCGCACTCCAGATGCCTCGAGGCTGGTCACCGGCTTGTCCGTAATCCCGCATGGATTGATCAACTGAAAATCCCGCAGATCGGTCCTCACGTTCAACGCAAACCCATGGGAGGTAATCCCGCGCGAGACATGAATTCCGATCGCCCCAATCTTCCGCGCCCGCTGCTCATCTTCGGTGCCCACCCACACGCCCGTCAGGCCCGCGATGCGGCCCGCCCGCACGCCATACGCACCACACACCCCAATCAGCGCCTCTTCCATCAGCCGCACAAAATCGACAGGACCCATCCGTCCGCTACCGGGCTTCTCCAGGCTGCGCAGATCAAAGATCGGATACCCCACCAGCTGCCCCGGCCCGTGATACGTCACGTCTCCCCCGCGGCTGATGTGGTGCAGCGTCACTCCGCGTGCCGCCAGCAACTCATCCGAGGCCAGCACGTTGGCCCGGTTCGCATGCCGCCCCAGCGTCAGCACCGGCGGATGCTCCAGCAGCAGCAGCACGTTTCCAATACGGTCGGCGCGCCGCAACTCCACAAGCTGTTCCTGCAGGCGCAGCCCGTCGTCGTAGCCAACCCGTCCAAGGTAGCGATACTGAATCATCACTCTTCCGATTGTAGTGATGCCCCCGCCCTCGGGCTTCTGCCGGCGCCCCTCAGTCCAGCACAGGGCGCGCCTTGAAGATGCCTGCAAACGACGCGCGATATCGCCAGAACAAGATGGCCCACAGAAGCGCGACAATCACTCCCGCAGGAATGCCCATGGGTGCTAGCAGAAACCCAGCCAGAAGAATATTGACGATCACCGCGCCCAGCACCGTGAGTGCCAGCGGAACGTACAGGTTGATCAGCAACAGAACACCGGGGATGACCTCGCACAACCCGACCACAAACATCCAGTGTGATGCGATCATGGCGGTTGTAAACTGGCCGGCAATCCCGGTCTGAGCGGGTGCGGGCATGTACGGCACCAGGTGGTTGAAGCCGAAGACGACAAACACCAGCCCCAGCAGGTAACGGCAAACGGTTGCAGCTTGCTTCACGGGTCTCTCCTGACCATTTCAAACATCGCATCTCCACCCGGCTTGCGACACGCAAAACGTGAACCTAGCTGATGGATGTCCCGACCACAATGCCCGATTCAGCCATCTGCATCCGGGATAGAATAGATCATGGCAGGAGGACCGGGCGGTCGCTGCCGGAACCCGCGCGCAAGCAAGGGTCTCCGGGGGAGGAAAGTCCGAACTCCGCAGGGCAGTGTGCCGGATAACGTCCGGGACGCGGGCTTCAAAGCCCGTGGACGGCCAGTGCCACAGAGAATATACCGCCTCGGCTACCCCGTCTTATGGCGGGCATCCCCGGGCCGGTTCGCCTCAATTGCGTTGGCGATCGGCGCGGCGCCGGGGTAAGGGTGAAAAGGTGCGGTAAGAGCGCACCGCTCCTCCAGTAATGGAGGGGGCATGGTAAACCCCACACGGAGCAAGACCAAATAGGGAGGGAAGCACGGACAAGGAGCGATGCCCGTGCTCGGCGCCGGCCCGGTACCGAAAGCCCGCTCCACGCAATGGCGAAACCTCCGGGTAGGTCGCTGATGAGCGCGAGCGGTAACGCTCCGCCTAGAGGAATGACCGCACACGACAGAATTCGGCTTACAGGTCCTTTTGCCGAAATTCACCAACAGGCCGAAATCCGCATGATAAGCGGGTTTCGGCTCCAATCTCTCCTGACGTACCATGCCCCGGGTCATTTTGGCTTCAACGAGTCAGCCAGAGTAACCAGGTTTTGCGGCCTGATCCGGATGAGCCCTCCCTGCGGGCTGTCGATATCGGCAATCAGCAAGAACGAAATCGAGATGGCCAGCGGAACCACCAGAAGCGTGTAGATGTGAGGCTTACTCTCGCCGTAGCCGATCAGGAAATTGCTGAACAGCGCAATCGTGATCATCAGCCCCCACGCCGGAAAAGGAATGCGCTTCCACCGCGCCGCCTGCGTATACCCTTGCCGGTTGATCACATCGTTCATTCCCGTCAGCACCGCCAGTGAGATGGGGTCCCGCATCGCCATGGCCGAATCCCGCACCGCCTTCCACATCTGATCTTGAAGCACAGCCGTCTTCGCAGCCAGTTCCGTTACATCGTGTGAGGCGTGTGCCTCGTACCTCCGGATGCGCAGGTCCAGATACTGCACAAGTTGAGCCCGCACCACTGAGCGCGCCGCGTCGGGCAGCAGATCTGCGCGCTGATATTCGGTTCCGATCGCGTTGGCCTCTTCTTCTTCGTAGTCCTTCCGCTGATCGTACCGGCCAATCGCCATCGAAAAACTGAACCCGATCAGCAGCCCCAGCAGCGTCAGAGTCGCGCTCAGCACTACACCATACTCGCCCTGTTGCAGTTCTTCATCGCTGCGCCGTCTCCTGCGCATAATCGCGCCAATCCGCGCCGATGCAGATAGCAAAACGACGGTCACGATGCACAGAATTACCGGATAATCCATGATCTGCTTCATGTGCGCGGGCACACCGCTCTCTGAGCGGCAGTGATCCCAAAGGCTATCGAGCACAGCCCGCCTGCTCGAACTGGCAGAAGTGCCAGAACACAAGCACAACCATCCCTCCGGTGGAATCCGCTGAGTTCGTCTATCCCGCTAGCTTCGCTGTTCTCCGCTACCATCGATGTATGCTGCTTGTGAAACTGCTGGACCCCGCCGCGCGCCTCCCCGCCGTCGCCCATCCCGGAGAAGACCTCGGCTACGACATCTTCGGCCTCGAGTCCGTCTCCCTTGCGCCGCGTCACACCCTCCGCCTCCGCACCGGCATCGCCGTGGAGGCCCGCCATCCGCACTCCGGCGCCCCGCTCGGCCTGCTCGTGCGCGATCGTTCCTCCATCGCTGCCCGCGGCCTGGCCTGCACCGGCGGCGTCATCGATGCCGGCTACCGCGGCGAAATCCTCATCGTCATGACCAATCTCGGCGACGCGCCCATCCACCTTACCGCGGGAGAAAAAATCGCCCAGATGGTTCCTGTGCCCGTCCTCACCGGCGCCGTCCAACAGGTAGACTCTCTGGAAGGTTCCCTCCGCGCCGAGAAAGGCTTCGGCAGCTCCGGCCGATAGCGTATCTCCCTGGCGGCCGCATCTCCATCGCGCATTCTTCACACAGCGCCGCGGCCACCCGGGTTATCGTGGAAAACACGGAGAGCCACGATGGCCGTCATCTCGATTACCCGCCTGCGCGTGCGCTCCTGGCGCTATCTTCCCGGCTTCCTCTTCGACGCGGTGCGCAGCGCACGCCAGGCCGCAAATGCGCCCGGCAACGTGGCAGTGAAAGTCCTCCGCGACGCCCACAATAGCTGGTGGACCAGCACCTGCTGGGACACCGAAGCCTCCATGCGCAAATTCATGATCACGAAACCGCACGGTCCTGCCATGCGCAAATTGCTCGAGTGGTGCGATGAGGCCGCCCTTGTGCACTGGTCGCAACCAGAGGCCGTACTGCCCGCATGGGACGTAGCACACCGTCGCCTGCAATCGGAAGGGCGAGCTTCGAAGGTCCTGCATCCCTCCACTGATCATTTGGCTTTCCGCATCGCACCGCCCACGAGCGGAGGCCGCGGCGAGGCACGCATCAAGTAGCACCACCCGCTACCAGAGCAGCACGTCGAACTCCGCGGCGGAGCGCAGAACCTCACGACGGTAGCCCTGCCGGTCGGACGGAAGCCAAACCCAAAAGGAATCAGACAGAGCGAATCTCAGCGCACGTGCGCGCTGCTGCCCACAATCTGCCGCGCGGCTTTGCGGCCCAGGCGGATGCAGTCGGGAATGCCGATTCCATCGTAGGCGTTTCCTGCCAGGTGCAATCCTGGTAGCGCGGCGACGTGCGTGAGAATACGCTCGATGCGTTCCTTGTGGCCCACCGCGTATTGCGCCATCGCTCGTCGCCAGCGGTTCAACTGAACGAAATCGGGCTCGATGTGCGGCCCAAGGATGCGCGGCCCCAGAATCTCGCTGAGCTCGCGGCGGACCGTTGCGATGAGAACATTGTCGGGTTCGGTCATCAGCGCCTCATTGCGCATGCCACCCAGAAACGCGCGCAGTACCGCCTTGCCCGGCGCAGTCCGCCCCAGGAACTTGCGATGCGCGAACGTGCAGGCCAGCATCGCGCGGCCAGAGCTGGCGGGAACCAGGAAACCAAAGCCCTCCGGCAGTGGCCCGATCTTTCCCTCGTCATAGACCAGGTTGATGGTGATTGAAGAAGAGTAGGGAATCCCGGCGAGTTCCTGGCTGAGCTGCGTGTCGACCGTGGAGAGCATGGCAGCGGCTGCCCACGCCGGCGTGGCAAGAATGATGGCGTCGTAGGTCTCTCTTCGTCCTCCCGCGGTGATCTGCCAGCCAGAAGCGGTGCGCTCAATCGCGTCGACCGCGGTGCTGAGGCGAACCGAAAGCGGGTTGAGTTTGGCAGTGACGGCGTCGACGAGCTGCTGCAACCCGCCGCGCAGACCGGTAAAGATGGAGCGCGGGCCGGTTGGCTGCGCGCCCACAGACTTGAGGCGATCGGGTTGGGACGCCGTATCGGATGCGCCTGAGCTGGCGGCCGGTCCGGCAGCCGACCGGGCTCTGGCCGCCATTGCTGACCGCATCTTTTTGTGAGCCGCCAGCATACCCCGGGAAAGGGAACCGTATTCGACTTCCATCTCAACCAGGCGCGGCAGAACGGCTCGCGCACTGAGCTGCGTCGCGTCGCCGCCATAGATCCCGGAGAGCAGCGGGTCGGCGAGGCGGTCCACCGCCTCCTTGCCGAAATGGCGCTCCACCAATGCGGCCACGGACTCGTCCTTTGTGCTGGGGCGCGGCGGATGCAGCAGCTCCAGCCCCATGCGAATCTTTGTCGCAATCGAGAACAGCGGCGACAGCGCCGTGGGAACCAACTTGGTCGGGACCAGGAACATCAGCCCGTCCGGCAGGCCCACCAGCCGCTTGCCCACCACGATCCAGGTCTTGCGGTCCGCGTCGTTGGAGGGGATCAGATCAGGCCCGAGTCCCAGTTCGCGGCAAAGCTCAGCGGCGGCGGGCTTCTCACTTAGAAATGAGTCGGGGCCCCGCTCCAGCACGCTTCCCTGGTAGATGTCGGTGGCCAGCGCACCGCCCAGACGATCGCGGGATTCAAACAGGGTGTATTCAATGGCAGAATTGGCAGCGCGCGCCTTCTCGAGCTCATACGCGGCCGCTAGGCCGGCAATGCCGCCGCCAATGATCGCCGTTCGCATACGTTTCTCTGAATAGCTTATCCCGACAGTCTGAGTGGCTTCGCCGGAAGGGGACGCGGCTCGCATGATGTACTCCTGCGTTCGAGCGTACGCGGGGGCAGGACGGCCCGGGTGTGATTTGAGTCACCCGGCAGGTCCATGAGGAACTGTATCCAGCAGCCGTAAGCTGCCGGCTGGCTCACCGCAGCGAGATCCAGATCGCCACATTCAACCCGATCATCAGCACGGAAAAGGCCGGCAGCACCAGCAGCGCTTTGCGGATACGCCGCGGATCAGGTCCGGCAATGGCCCCAATGATCCGCGAGCTTACCGCGAGTCCAGCCCACCCGCAGGTGATAACAAACCCCAGCGCCGTGCCCGTCATCTGCGGAAAAGCCGAAGCCGTGATGGCCAGCGTCGTGGGAAACACCGGCGCCATCGCCAGCCCCGCGATAAACACCAGTCCAGCGGCTGTCCCGGGCTTGTCGGTCTGCAGCATCAGGAAAGTGGTAATGGCCATGGCGATGGAGGCGATAAGGAGCACCGTTACCGGCGGCACGCTTTTGAAAACCGGCGAAACCGCCACACGGCCCACCAGCAGGCCCAGCGCAAACCCCAGCGAAAGAATGTTGAGCGCCCTCGACTCGGGAATGCCCTGCGCAATCAGATGGCGAGCCAGCCAGTTCCAAACCCCCACTTCACACGAGATGTAGAGGAACAGGAACAGCCCCAGCAGGTACAGGATGGGCCTGCTCAAGATCGGCCCCGCCTGCGTGAAGATTGATCCCGAACCGCCCGCCGGCGCCGGCATCGGCACCGTGATCTGGTACACCCCCACCACGACGGTCAGAACGGCAATCGTGTAGCAGAGCCGCACCCAGTTGCGATTGAAAAGATTGGCGGAGATGAACGGCGTGAGCAGGCCGCCAAGCCCGAAGAAAAGGTTCACCAGATTGAGCGCAGTGGCGCGATGATCCGGGCTCACGGCCGAGGTGAGCGCGTTGGCCGCCGTCACAACGATGCCGCCGCCCACACCCAGCAGGAACATGAGCAGGGTAATGCTCCCAAATCCACCCGAGCGGGGCAGCCCGAACAGCGCAATGGCGATAAACACCAGCCCCAGCAGGATGCCGATCTTGTCGCCCTGCGTGTCGAGAAGCGGGCCCACCGCCAGCGACGCAATCATCAGGCCAATGGCCTGTGCCGTCGCGATGGTGCCGTTCTGCGTGGGCGTCAGCTTGAAGCGGTCTGAGAGATCGGGCAGGATGGTGCCCAGCATGGCGGCAATCATGCCGTAAACAAAGATGGCCAGGATGGCGGCGAGCAGGATTAACACGGCGGCGGGTGTCCTTTCAAGCGAGCGGGCCGAGGAGAGGCGCGGGCCCGTCGAGGTGTTCTCTGTGGATCGCAAGCATTGTAACGTCTGGCGTACAGCACGTGGGTCCGCCTGCGAATGCGCTCCGGTAGACTGAGGAGGAATGTCCTCGGGACCACAACGTGTGATGGCTCTGCCGGTTGCGTGCGTGCTGCTGGCGGCTGCCATGGGCTTGGCGGGATGTGGAACACCCGGTGCGCCCCAGCCGCCGTCGCTCAACCTGCCGGATCGGGTCGCGGACCTTCGGGCCGTGCGCACCGGCAGCCAGGTGGCGCTGACGTGGACCATGCCCAAACGCACCACCGATCGCGTGACGCTGAAGGACGACATCGCCGCAGAGGTGTGCTGGCGCATTGGCAGCGGTGGGTGCGTGCCCGTTGGAGCCAGGAGCTTTGCCCCCGCAGTAGAGGCATCGTTTCTTGTGGCTCTGCCGGATGCGTTGGCGGCGCGACCGCCCCAGCCCCTGAGCTACTACGTCGAGTTGAAGAATCGCGCCGGAAAATCGGCTGGGTTGTCGAATGAAGCCGTTGTCCTCGGCGGCCGTGCGCCCGCGCCGGTCACCGGCCTGCAGGCGGAGGTGCGCAAGCAGGGCATTGTGCTGCGCTGGAACGCCATCGATCCGGCAGACTCGATCCGGCTGAAGCGGACTCTCCTCAATCCTCCCGCCACGACGCCGAAACAGGGCCCCCTGGCGCCCGCCGCCGAATCCGTATCGCTTGACCTCCTGGTGGAACACGACGGCGGCGTGGCCTTGGACAAGGGCGTGACCTTCGGGCGGGACTATGAGTATCGCGCGCAACGCATCGCGCCTGTCACCTCAGAGGGAAAGACGATGGAGCTGCCGGGCGAAATCTCCGCGCCCCTTCGCGTGACGGCCCAGGATGTGTTTCCGCCGGCGGTCCCTGCGGATCTGGCCGCGGTGGCTATCGGCGCTGCCAACGGGAATCCAGCATCCATCGACCTGAGCTGGCAGCCCACCGCCGAGAACGACGTGGCCGGCTATCGTGTCTATCGCCGCGAGGGCACAGAGTGGCGCCGCATCTCCGGTGATCAGCCGCTGGTCGGGCCGGCCCTCCACGATGCCGACGTGCAACCCGGGCACACCTATGTTTATGCCGTCACCGCGGTGGATACTCGCGGCAATGAGAGCCCGCGGTCCACCGAGGCTTCCGACACAGTGCCCCAGCCCTAACGGAACGCCCCCGGGAACGGCGCTTACAATAAGTCCGGTTCCAGAAGACGAGCATACGCCATGAAATACTGCCGCTTTTTGTTTGAAGATCAGATTCAATATGGGCGCGTCGAAGACCGCGGCGGTGAGCCCTGGATCGTCGACCTGATCGATGCACAGGAAGAAGACCTCGCCTTCCATCTGGAACGTGCCCGAACCGCGGCCCAGCGCAAGCTCGCCTTCGACCCGGCGGGGTTCGACTTCGATCCGTTGCCGTTGAGTGGGGCGCATCTGCTCGCCCCGGTTACGCCCTCCAAGATCCTCTGCGTGGGACGCAACTACCGCGACCACGCCAAAGAACTGGGCAACGAGGTCCCCACCGAGCCCCTGCTGTTCTTCAAGCCCCCATCCTCTCTGCTGGCACCCAACGGCGTAGTCAAAATGCCGTCGGCCTCCCAGCGCGTGGACTTTGAGGGCGAGTTGGCCTTGGTCATCGCCCGCCGTACCAGCCGCTTCAAGGCCGATGGCGACTGGCGCGGCGCGATTCGCGGCTACACCCTCGCCAACGATGTGACCGCCCGCGATCTGCAGAAGAAAGAGGGCCAATGGACACGCGGCAAGGGCTGGGACACCTTCTGTCCCGTCGGCCCGTTCATCAGCGACGAGATCGATCCGGCTGCCGGCCTCGTCCTTGAGACCCGCGTCAATGGCGAGGTGCGCCAGCACGGCTCCACTGCCGATTTCATCTTCTCGATCCCGCAACTGCTCGAGTACATCACTCAGGCCATCACCCTCGTACCGGGCGACCTGGTGCTGACGGGAACTCCGGCGGGCGTCGGCCCCCTCAGCTCCGGCGACCGCGTCGACATCTCCATCGCTGGCCTCGGCGTGCTGTCGAACACGTTCCAGCCAGAGTGACCCCTACTGCTGGCGGCCTGCCCCTCCAAGTCCCAGTCCCAGCAGTTCGTTCTGCTGACCGTCGTTGCTCCACGCGCTGTCGCCCTCTTCCTCTCTGCCCCGCAGAGTCCAGCACACCGCCATCATGCCCATGCCAAAGACAAAATCACTCAGCAGAACAATCACCCGCGGCCAGTGGCGTGTCGTGTCGCGATAGAACAGCCGCCTGCCATCCGTCACGCTGTCAATCTCCACCACCGGGTGCGCAGGCACGGTGCGAATGTTCCCGATGTTCTCCTTCTCGGTGCGGCCAAGATAGGTCACAGACACCCCCGGCCGCACCGCCCCGTGCCGGAACAGATACGCGGCGTACTCGTCCAGCGCCAGTCGCGGATCCGTGTCGTCGCAGCTGTTGATACAGGCAATCAGGCCCGTGTGCGTGCTCTTGCCCGAGTGGTAGGTATAGCTCTCCACCGGCCACGCCCATCCCGTCGCCCGGATGTGCGGCTGATCGGCATCGGGACAATACGCATCCCACGCGATCGAGAGACACACGATCACCATCCCCACGTAGTACCCGTACCTGCGCCTCGCGATGCTGCGCGGACGCTCTCCGGCCGTGTAAAGCACCAGGAGAATGCCGATCACAACGACCACCAAAGTCGTGAAAACGGTCAGGCCGTCCAAATCATTGAAGAAGGATTGCATTGCGTGCAATCTTAACCCGCAGCGGACCCATTCGCCCCTGAGATGCATCCATAGGGGCGTAGACTAAGGGTGTCCGCTGCGTGCGGCGTCCCTTCGCTGCACGACACGCGCTGGAGGAATGATGCCGCAGAATCTGCTTGAACAATTGCGCAGTTACACCACCGTGGTCTCCGATACCGGCGACTTCGAAGCGATCAAAGAGTTCCGCCCCACTGATGCCACCACCAATCCTTCTCTGATTGCCGCCGCCGCGCAGATGCCCGCTTATCAGCCGCTTGTGGACGAGGTGCTGAAAGAAGCCCGCGACGAGAAGGGCGAGAGCGCCAGCGATCACGACGTGGCCATGTACGCCTTCGAGCGCCTGGCCGTCGCCTTCGGCAAGCGCATCCTTGAAATCGTCCCCGGCCGCGTCTCCACTGAAGTGGACGCGCGCCTCTCCTACGACACCCAGAAGACCATCGACCAGGCCCGCGCCATCATCAAGCAGTACGACAAGGCGGGCATCGGCCGCGAGCACATCCTGATCAAAATCGCCTCCACCTGGCCCGGTATCAAGGCCGCGGAACAGCTTGAAAAGGAAGGCATTCATTGCAACCTGACCCTGCTCTTCGGCGTCCATCAGGCCATTGCCTGCGCTGAAGCGGGTGTCACCCTCATCTCCCCCTTCGTCGGCCGCATCCTCGACTGGTACAAGAAAGACACCGGCAAGGACTACCAGGGCGCGGACGACCCCGGCGTGCAGTCGGTCACGAAGATCTATAACTATTACAAGCACTTCAACTACAAGACCCAGGTCATGGGCGCCAGCTTCCGCAACATCGGCGAAATCAAGGAGTTGGCCGGAAGCGACCTGCTGACCATCTCGCCGCAACTGCTGAGTGAGCTCGAGAACACGCAGGGTGACCTGCCACGCAAGCTCGATCCCGAAAAGGCCAAGTCGATGCAGATCGAGAAGATCTCCATGGATGAAGCCACCTTCGAGCGCATGCATGCCGAAGACCGCATGGCGCATGACAAGCTGAAGGAAGGCATTGAAGGATTCTCGAAGGCCCTCGAGAACCTCGAATCCCTCCTGGCAAAGCGCCTGGCAGAGCTCGAATCGCGCACACCGGCAAGCGTTTAGCGCAAATCCAGTTCAAATCCCTTTTTTAGCAAAGGGCAGCCCGCCGCGGCTGCCCTTTCTTCTTTCTTCCTACATCCCACAAAAGTTGTGATTTATATCACTTGCATTCCGCAACGATTGCGCTACAGTCGTTTTTAAAGATTCCATACAGCATGGCTGGGCACACGCCCCGCGCTGCGCAAGGTGCAACCGGGTCTTCTGCCTCAATCCCCCCTGTGCATGCGATGAGGAGACGTGTATCCAAACCTCGGCTCACCCCCTCGAACCGTTCTTCCTCCACGAAGTCACCAGCATCTTCGACGGGAAGCTCGGCCTCCACGATCCGGAGCTCTCCGGCTACGTCTCCAAGGTGCTGTGCCACTTCTCTGAAGACGAAAACCTGTTCCTCAAGCGCGGCCTCACCGGCCACAGCATCGAGCAACTCGTAGGGATGATGCGCGCCGCCGACCCCGTATTCGGCACCGCGCCTTCGTTTGACGCCGAGCGTGCCATGCGCAAATACGTGGGAGACTACTGCCTTTTCGTCGCGGGCATGGTGCCGGAGGTGATTGATGCCGATCACGACAACCGCACCCGCCGCCCCACCCTGGGCGAACTGATCCGCGCCGGCAAAGAAAGCTACTACGTCGTGAGCCAGTTCAACGTATTCGAGTATCGCCGCGAGGCGCCACTCTACGCCCGCCTCTCCGATCAGTTCGAACGCTACGTATTGGGCTTGGCGCTGGTACGCGAGGAACTGGGAAAACGGCTCGCAATGGCCGCTCCCGCCGCCTGATTTCTGCTCCATCCTGCTGCTGCCGCACAAACGAAGGCCGGGACTATGCTTCCCGGCCTTCACGTTTTGCGCCGGAACAACCTCCCGCGTCTTCCTTTGCAATCCGGGTTCCTCAGTGCCAGAAAAGGTTCGGCCTCGTGCTCGACCTGCGCAACATTTGCGGTAATCTCGCTGTCAAACCTAATTAACTGGGGCATGAGGCGAAGGTCAACGTATCTTCGTCCCTGAGCCCCAAAGGCAGTGGCTGGAGTCCTCCGGCTGCGCGCATCGGCGAACCCGACCACGGCCTGCTAACAGGTCGCGAGTGCGCGCAAAAAGAGTGCGAATCAGACCGCACCGGAGGTCACCATGCAGCCGCAAACACACCCGCTCGAACAGTTTTTTCACCAGGCCGTGCGCAACAGCTACCAGGGCAAGCTGGGCCTGAACGATCCCAATGTGACCGGCTATGTGGCTCACCTGCTCTGCGAGTTCTCCCACTCTGACAAGCTCTACAAGGTGCGCGACGAAACTGGCCGCCCCATCAACGAGCTAGCGGAGATGATCCTCGCAGCCGACCCGGTGAACGGAAGCGCGCCCTCCTTCGATGCCGAGCGGCTGATCCGCAAGCACATCGGCGACTACGCCCTGTTCGTGGCCGGCATGTATCCCGAAGCAGTGGAGCCCTGGCGGCGCCACCGGCGCGGCCATCCCTCCCTTGAAGAACTGGTGCGCGCCGGCAAAGAGAGCTATTTCATCGTGAGCCAGTTCAATCTCTTCGAATATGAGCAGGAGGCGCCGCTCTTCTCCCGCCTCAGCGACTGGTTCGAGCGCTGCATTCTGGGACTCACCCTGGTTCGCGAAGAACTCGCCGTACGCAAGGCCCTGCCGCCTCCGCCCATTCAGTGATCGCGGAGAGGTGATCAGGTGGTCAAATGATCAGGTGAAAAGGATTCAGGTAGCAGGTGATCGCGGATTGACTCGCAATCCAACCACCCAACCCCAACCACCCGATCACCTGACCACCTGACCTACTACTCCGACCACACCGCCAGCACATTCCCCACGCCATCCGAAAAATGGAACCGCCGCCCGCCCGGAAACTCGAACGTGGGCACCACGATGCTCCCGCCCGCAGCCACAATCGCATCCTGCGTGGCCAGCAGATCGGCTGAATAGAGCACCACCAGCGGCGTGCAGCCTCCGGCTTGCTCCCCATCGTTCGCCAGCCGAAAACCTCCATCGATCCCCGCACTGTCGTGATCGAAGCTGATGTACTCCGCGCCCCAGACCTGAAACTTCCATGCGAACACGCTGCTGTAAAACTCCTTCGCCTTGCCTACGTCGCTGGCAGAGAACTCAATGTAGTTGATCTTGTGATGATGCGCAGGATGACCCATAGCTCTTCTCCTTCAGGTGTTGAAATGTGAACGCGTGGGAGAGGCGGGCTACCTCAGCAAGGCGCCGGCACACCTTTCCCGGTGTGCTCCCAATACGCCTCCATACGCGAACCCTCAAGAGCGGAGCATCGCAGGTAGAGCCGGACCGCCATCCCGCGCGGTTACCCTCCCGGGAACGCCGGAGGGCAGTTTGCCGCGCCGCAGGTGCCCGGGCTGCCGAGGTACGGGTTCACAGTACCACCGGCCACCCCGCGCCGCAACCGCATTGTGTCACCCCAATCTGGAAACCGCCGTCACCCCAACAGCCCGCATCTAATCGCGTCGTGGCGGGGAGAAAAACGATGGAACGGCGCTGTGTGGCGGTACACCAAAATAGAGCACGCGGAGGACGGCCATGCTGATTTTGCTGGCAGTTTCCCTTCCTGCTCCCTGGGTGGTGCTGAGCGGCATCGCCTTCGTGTTGATGGCTGTCCACCTTCTTGGCGGCATCATCGGTCCGCTCCCCGACTATCGCATCAACGCCTCTGAAGAGATTCCCGCAAACGATTCCGGCGACTTCCTCGAAATGCTGGAATCCCTGGTCGACGCCAAGGTGAACCACACCGGCCGCATTGAGGTCTTCACCAACGGTGACCATTTCTATCCCGCGGCGCTCAAGGCAATAGCTCAGGCACAGCGCAGCATCTGCCTTGAAGCCTACATCTTCCACAAGAGCGACATCGGGCGCCGCTATGTGGAGGCCCTGGCAGAGCGGGCCCGCGCCGGCGTGCGCGTACACCTGACCGTGGATGCCTTCGGCAGCATCTCGGCCAGGAGATCTTTCCTGCGTCCCCTGCTGGATGCCGGCGGCAAGGTCGTCCGCTACAACAAGCTGAAGTGGTACCGCATGCTGGGCATCGACAACCGAACCCACCGCGAGTTGCTCGTCGTCGATGGCAAAATCGGCTTCATCGGGGGCGCGGGCATCGCCGACCAGTGGTTTAAAGGCAGCCCCAAAGACCCGCGCTGGCGCGACACCCTCGTGCGCGTGGAAGGCGAGGCCGTGCCCAACCTGATGGCCACCTTCGCCGAGAACTGGATGACCGCATCTGGCGAACTTCTGGTGGGCGAGGCTTACTTTCCTCGCATTGAGTGCCCGGATCCAACCACCGCCTTGATCATCAACAGCACCCCAAGCCCCGGCGGTTCCACACGCGCTCGGGTCCTGTTTCAGCTGCTGCTGGCCTCGGCACGAGAGACGATCTCCATCACCACACCCTATTTCCTACCCGACAAAAGCCTGATGCGCGAACTCTGCAATGCCATCGAACGCGGAGTGCGCCTGCGCATCCTCGTCCCCGGCCGCAAAAGCGACCACCTCCTCACCCGCTCCACCAGCCGCGGCGGATACGGCAAGCTGCTCAAAGCCGGCGCGGAGGTCTACGAGTATCAGCCGTCCATGATCCATGCCAAGATCCTCTGCGTCGACGGCCGCTGGGCTGTCGTGGGATCCACAAACTTCGATAACCGTTCTTTCGGAATTAATGATGAGGTAAACTTGGCCGTTCGCGGCGCCGCGCTCGCCAGGCGCCTCGAAGAGGACATGGAAGCCGACCTGCGCCAGTCCCAGCGTGTCTCATTGCAAGACTGGCGTCATCGCCCGGTCACGGAACGGGCAACAGAACTGATAGGCTGGGTTTTCGAGCGGCAGCAATGATGACCACATCCCCGAACTTCCGCATCGCAACCTATAACCTCCACAAGTGCCGTGGCTTCGACTTCCGCATTGTGCCCGAGCGCATCCTCAACGTGCTCAAGGAACTGGACGCCGACATCCTCTGTCTGCAGGAAGTGGCGAACGTGCCCACCGGCCCGCCGCAGTGGAACCAGGCTCACGCCATCGCCGAAACCTTCCCAGACTTCCACGTAGCCTTCGGAGCCAACCGGCCGTTCCAGGGAGGAACCTACGGCAACATGACCCTGAGCCGATTTCCCATCGTGTCGTGGAAGAACCACGACCTTTCGCGCGAGCGGCGCGAGCCCCGCGGCGTGTTGCAGACGGAAATCGAGATAGCGCGCGGGGCGGTGGTCCACGTCTTCAACGTCCACCTGGGTACCGGACACATGGAGCGCCGCTACCAGGCCCGCAAGCTGCTCAATCCTGAAGTATTGGAGCAGCCGGACTTGGTCGGACCGCGCCTCGTCCTGGGCGACTTCAACGAGTGGACCCGAGGCATTACCACCCGCCTGCTGCAGTCCAGTTTCAAAACCTTTCGCCCGCGCCATGTCGGACGGTATCCGCGGACCTTCCCCGGCATGCTGCCGCTGGTCAGCCTCGACCACTGCTACTACGACGAACCACTGCACGTGCAGTCCTCGCGGCTGTGGCGCTCAAAGATGGCCCTCTGGGCCTCGGACCACCTGCCGCTTATCGTCGATTTCTACGTATCAAACGTCTCCAGGATGCCCAGGCACACCCGCGAACACTCCGCAGCATAAGTCCAGCAGCAAAGTCGAGGGAACCGGCAAAGCGCAGGTTCCCTCAAGCGGGCGGTGATGCAAAGGTACGAATTCATTCGTGCCCCAAATGAAAACGGGCCGGCCGCTCTCTTCAGAGCGGCCGGCCCGTTTTCAACCACTTCTACTGCGTTACCGGTGCCGGCGGAGGCGTCTTCGGCGCCTTCAGATGCGGTGCGCTCGGTGGAGCCGGTGCGCCCGAGGTCTCTGCCGTTGCCGGCGGTGGGGGCGTCGCCGGGAATCCCGACCCCTTCTTCAGCCGCACATCGCCCACATCCGTACTCACCACAATCTTGCCGTTCCCGCCGCCAATCTTCCCGCTCACGGTCTTGCTCTCTTCACCGCTCACGTTCAGATCGTAGTCGGAAAGGATGTCGCCGTTGCGCGTGCTGCCGTTGATGGTAGCCGACGCATTAGGCGGAAGCGTGATTTCCATGTCGCCGTGGCCGCTCTTGATCTTCGCCTCAACTGAGAACGGTCCGGCCGGCGAAATGCTTACGTTGCCGTCGCGATCCGACACATAGGTGTCGCCGTATATCTGCGTCAGATCGACGTTTTTGGAGTGCGTCTCTACCCGCACCGGCCCCTTGGCTTCGGTGATGCGCAGGTCGTCATCGTTCAGGGTCAGATCGCCCGGCAGCTCGCCAAACTGGAGATCGGTAACCGATGTGTGCAGATGCACCGGCCCCTTCAGATTCTCCATGTGCGCTTCACCAAAGATGTCGCCGTTGACCATGACCTTGCCCTTCACTTCTGACAGGGTTAGATCGTTGCAGCGCCCATCGGCATTCACGTCTCCGTCAATCTGGTGCGCGGAGAAGTCCCCGCGATCGTTGGAGAAGTGCACCTGCACTGACCCCTTGATCGCGCTGAGCCGCACATCGCCATGTCCGGCGCTGATCGTGGCGCCGCTGCCCAGGCCCGCCGCCGTCACGTCGCCGCGACTCGCATTCACCGTCACCAGGCCTGAAAGCGGCACCACAACCGTCAGGTTCACGCGCCCGTTATTGTGTCCGGCCGACTTCACCAGTACCGTCTTGCCGCTCACCGTCACGTGCGCCGCTTCCGCTTCGAAGATCTTCTGCGCCTCGCCGTCCGAGTTGGCATAGGCGATCTGATGGGCGTTGATCTGTACGCTGCGGGTATCGCCCGCCGTAATGCTCACATCACCGCGCGGGTTTTCGATGTCGATCACGGACCCCACCGGGACCTCCGTGTTCAACACCTCCTGGTCGCGATCGTGCTGCGGTCGCCCCAGTGTGTTGAAGAAATCGTCATGATCGCCGAACCCGGCATGCATCCAGTTCCAGTTGGCATGGGTCCACGAGGAGCCGATGCCGACGATCGCCAGCAGCACCAGCAGGCCCACATAGTTGCCGCCCCGGTGAACCGGCGCCTTGGCGCGCAGGTCGATAAACCACTCCCCCAGCATCGCGAGGCCGGCAAGAATCAGGGCCAGTGGCCACCAGCGTCCATACCACGCCCAGAAGTCGGCGGCATCAAGACGCCCCGAATACATCAGCAGGGCGATGATGCCGATCGCGACCAGGATCAGCGGCCCAATTACCGAGGGAACCCGCGGAGCATAAGCCCCGCCCACGCCGGCCTTCCATGCATATCGCTGTGCCTTCCAAGCGTCGCGCTGCGACCGCCACGCGGCCCGCTGCTGCTCTCGGTAAACCCGCCACTGCGTCTGCGGATCGTAGGGCGGAACCCCGCCAGGAGAATTCGGAGGAACGCTGCTCATAGCCCACCCCCGTTGCGCTCAATGTCGTTCCGGTTAGAGGGAACGATGGAGGTTTCACTCGCGGCCGGCGCCTGCTGCTGCTGCGGCGCACCGGTATACGAGCCCTGATACGGATAGCCCTGATACCCACCGGGGTACCCACCTTGATAGGGCGGGTATCCCGCTCCGGGAACGCCCGGGGCCGGCGGCATCGGTTCGCTGGCCAGCGCCGCGCGCTCCGCCAGCTTCAGCACCCCAATCAGGATCAGCAGCAGCGGCCAGAACAGGCGCCACCAGCCTTCGATGATGCCCGCCTGGTGCAGCAGCGCCAACACCCCGATCAGCAGTAGAACGGCCGGTCCCGTGAGACGGCGAATCAAAATGTATCGGTTCATAGCGCACCTCCGGAGCCATTCGTCTTGTTGCTGTCATTCGGCGGCTGCGAGGGCATTTGACCATGACCTGCGCGTCGGATCACCAGCCACACACCCAGCGCGATCAACATCAGTGGCCAGGTGAACTGCCAGAGGCGGCCGTTGAAGATGTCCAGCTGTCCCAGCAGGAACAAGAGGCCCAGGCCGATCAGTACGATGGCGCCAATCGGCTCCCTGCGCTTCCAGTGCATCGGCGGAACCGGTGGAATGGGCGGAATCGGAGGTGGCTCATATGGTTGATATGGTGCCTGACCGCCGGTATACGGCGGCTGCCATCCCGCCGCTCCCGTGTAGGGCGGCTGCGTATACGGAGCCTGGCCAGGAGTAGCCGAACCATAAGGAGCCTGATACGTGCTCCCCGGCCCGCCCCCTGTTCCCGGCATGCCCATTGGCCCCGGCGCCCCCATCGGCCCCTGCGCACCCGCCATCGGATTCACCGGCGGCACTCCACCTGCCGGCGGATACTGCGGCCGCGTCCCGAGATTGAGCCAGTTGCCTACCTCGTTCAGGCCTAGCGGATCGGGCAAAGGCTCGCCGTCGCGGCGCGCCCTCGCCGTGTGATATGCCTCGAACGACTGGTAGAGCACCCAGGCACCGATAAATAAGCCGAAGATCGGAAAGTGATCCGTGATGCTGATCAGCACCGCGAAGATCACCACATGAATAAATCCCTTGAAAAACTGCCCGTTGTACATCGCGCCCACGCCGGGGATGAGCCCCAGCACGGCGGCTGCTGCAGGGTTCGGCACGCCGGTGGCCACTGGCGCAACAAACGGATTGGGCACCGCCTGCCAGGCCAGACTGCACGGCTCACACAACACCTGTCCGCCACTGCCGTGGCGCACACAGTTGGAGCAAAGGGCTCTGCCGCAGTTCTGGCAAAAAGCCGAGGCGGAAACACCGCTATGATTTACGCAGTCCATACACTGCTCCTTCTTACTTCCTTCGCGGAGCCGGCTGTGGCGCCCTCAGTGACATGTCTCTGTCCCCGGGGTGCTACGGAATGCGCGGGCCGATCGTGAAGTGATAGCGATGTCTCCAGCAAATCAACGTCATTGAGCGCCGGTGTCACCGACTGCTGCGGCGGATTCACTTTGGATCCACCGTCTTTGTGAGGGTTCTGTTTCGACTCGCCTGAAGGCTGCGAAGTCTTGGGCTGCTCGTTCTCTGACTCGTTGTTGCGGCGCATCTCGCGTACCCGCGACTGCACCTCATACACCAGGCGAAGATGATCGTAGTAGCGGACAATCGGCGTGTAAGCCACCGTGATCTGCCGCTGCATATAAGAACGAATCGTGCTCGGCTTCAGGTCCGCCAGCCGCAGCTTGGTGATGCGCACGCCCGTCATGTTCAGCGTCAGCGCGATTGAGAAAAACGCCATGGCCGCCGTCATCATCAGCCGAGGCTCGGCAAAGCGCCGGATGTAACCCATGAAGCCCGGCTTCTGCCATGCCGGCACCACCGGCCTGCGCAGCGGAATGCCCGCCGTCTCCACCGCCGCCGTCTCGCCCTCGGCGCCCGCAAAGCTCAGCTCCCCGCTTTGCCCCGGCCCGGTCTGCGCCAGAATCCTGTCCAGCAGCCCCGCCGGCACCTCAGGCTCAACGGATAAAAAATCCAGCCACTCCTGCCCGCGGCGCGATTCCTCAAACAAAGACGTGCACGCTGCGCACGACGCCATATGGTTCGAGAATGTCGCCTCGTCCTCCGGCCTGAGCATGCCGTCGAGCGCATCCGCCAAAAGCGTCTCCCACTGACCGCAGGCGGGGGAAGTCGGAATGTTTGTACGCTCGGGCATTTACATCACCTCCCGTTTAGTACGTTCCAGGAGGCGCGCCAGTTCCGCGCGGCCGCGGCTGATGCGCGACTTCACGGTCCCCTCGGGGATCTGGAGCACCTGGGCGATTTCCTTGTAGTCCATGTCTTGTAAATCCCTTAATATCACGGCCTCCCGCAGCTCTACCGAAACGTGGGATAGGGCCTCCTGAACCATCTTCCCCAGCTCCTTGCGCGCCGCCATCTCATGCGGCGAGGGCTCCCGGCCCACCAGCCGGTCTACCGGCCGCAGTTCCTCGGTCTGGTCCCACCCGTCATCCAGAGAACTTGTCACCCGCTGATTCTTGGTTCGACGGAAATTGTCCACCAGCAGGTTACGCGTCATCGTCGTGATCCAAACCTGCAGACTGCCCCGCCCCGTGTCAAAGCTGGCGAGATTGGAATAGATCTTTAGAAACACATCCTGCGTCAGATCTTCTGCATCCGTCGGCGAACCCGTAAAACGGTAACAAAGTCCATATACACGTTTATGATGCGCACGGACAAGTGCCGCCCACGCGGTGGAATCACCGTCCATGCAGCGGCGGACGGTCACGGACCAGTCGATCTCCAACGGTCTCACTTCCCCGTCCATCCTGCGGGCTCCTTCTCCCATGGGTCGCGTTCCCGGCTTGCTCGGTGTCAGCTCGCGTGCTGGTTTACCGCGCTCTGCTTCGCCGTTCCCCCGGACTGCAGCGGCCACCGATTCGGCGGCACGGGCCTGCCGGTCTGAGCTCCGGGAGCCGCTTGGAGCGACCGCCCGAACAGCAGCCTGACGCGCCGGCCTGCCCGGGTTCCACGAACCCAGCCCCACATCGCTCCACCGTAATGTGCCAACGCACTGCATATGTGGGCTATACGCACGGTCTGGCACAGCGGTTCCCGAGAGCTTGCGCGAGGGTTCGCAAAGCATTCTAAACCGGCGGCCTCCCTCCGCCTGTGAAGAACGTTGGAGTACGGTCCACTGAGTTGCGAAACGGAACGGGTGTCCTCCCCGCCAGCCACTTCGCGTTCTGGAGCAAACCCGGCTACGGCGACATGCGGATTACGGTCCAACCTCCCGACGACCTCTCCCAGCATCCCAGTCCGGGCGTGAGCCACTGGAGATCCAAGGCTACCTTCTCAATCTACAGGCTTTGTAACAAGGGCCTTAATTCAGTCCCCCTGATCAAGCAGTAACTTTCTCTTCCCAAACACATCCAACTCCTGCGTCGTTTCGTTCTGCTAGTTGGAGGGATCTCTCATGTATCGCGCTCTCACCGCGGGCACCATCCTTTTTCTAGCCCTGCTATTCGGGCATGCCTGGATACAGGCCCGCCCCGCCGTCAGCTCGCCCGTGCCCGCCCCCGCAACGGACGAGCCCCGCGCCCACGCCTCCGGCCGCGAAACCGCCGTCTTCGCCGGCGGCTGCTTCTGGGGCGTCCAGGGCGTCTTCGAGCGAGTCAAAGGAGTGGTAACCACCAGCGCCGGCTACGCGGGCGGCACGCCGCAAACCGCCAACTACGGCGATGTGAGCTCTGAAACTACTGGCCATGCCGAAAGCGTCAAGGTGGTCTACGATCCCGCGCAGATCACCTACGGCCAGCTCCTGCAAATCTTCTTCAGCGTGGCCCATGACCCCACCCAGCTCAACCGCCAGGGGCCCGACGTGGGAAACTCCTACCGCTCCGCCATCTTCACCACCACCGCCGAGCAGAGCCGCATCAGCCAGGCCTACCTCGCCCAGCTCGATGCCGCCAAAGTATTTCCCCGCAAAATCGTCACCGTGGTCACTCCCCTCAAAGGCTTCTATGACGCCGAGGACTACCACCAGGACTACGCCCTCAAAAACCCCGCCAACCCCTATATCCTGGTCTGCGACAAGCCCAAAATCAGCGCCCTCAAGAAGCAGTTCCCCGACCTCTACCAGGAATACAAGGGTCACTAGAGAACGCATCGGCTGGGTTATGCTGGATCAGCCCTCCGGCGAACTATGGCAAAATTTCTCGCCACCGTCCTGCTCTGCGCCTGCGCCGCCGCCCATGCCACCAGCTTCGACTGCGCCAAAGCCACCACCCCGCAGGAGAAGGCGATCTGCGCCTCGCCCGAGCTGAGCAAAGCCGACGACCACCTTGCCGCCGCCTACAAAACCACTCTCGCCGGTGCCCCCGCGGCATTCCGCGATCAGATACACCAGGCCCAGCGCGCGTGGCTTCGCCGCATCCGCCTCAATTGCCTCCCCGGCAACCCGAACACCGCGATCGAATCCTGCCTTGCCGCGGCCATGGACGCCCGCACCAAAGCACTCGAGCACACCCTCTTTTCCGAGGGAGGCGTGCAGTTCGTCATGCTTTCGGTCTCGTTCACGGTGCCCGATTCTCCACCCCTCGACAACCAGGACAAGCAGCGCGGCGTCAGCGCCGTGAGCACCTTCGATGCGTCCTGGCCGCGGGCTCTATCCCCAGCCCCCGAGTGGCAGGCCTGGAACGCAGCCATCGAAGATGCCGCCCGCAAAGCGGCCTCCCAGGGCAAGGGCGAACCCGACCGCAAATGGAAACCGGAATGGGCCGGCGGCATGGACACCGATCTCCAGACCGCCCTCCGCCTCGTCACGCCCCGGCTCGTTTCCGCCACCATCACCAACGAGTGGTACAGCCACGGCGCAGCCCATCCCAACACCGATCGGTCGCAGTTCCACTGGATGCTTCCGCAGAGGCGTCCCCTCCATGCTGAGGACGTCTTTCACACCGGATCAGGCTGGCCGCAGATCCTCTATGACCGCACTGACAAGTACCTTCACTCGGTTCTAGACCAGGATGCCGGCGGTGACTATCAGAGCCTGAGCGGCCCCGGCATGATCGCGGCCACCCTCCACAAAATCGTCCAAGAGCCCCAGAACTGGACCATCGACGCCCGCGGCATCACCATCGTCTTCCAGCAGTACGCCGTGGCCTGCTACGCCTGCACCCCGGAGCCCTTCACCATGTCATGGGACAGCCTGAAGCCGCTGCTCAATCCAGAGTTCGACATCCCGCGCCCCTGACCCCCGCCACACCCATCCGCGCTCTGTGCCGGCCTGACAATCTCCGTCAATAAATCAGCTTCAGCGAAAACTGAATCTGCCGCGAGTTGCCCGCCGTCTTGCTGATCATGCCAAAGCCCGATCCCGTCAGGATGTTCGCCGGCAGACCCATCGTAACGATGTTGAAGATGTTGAAAAACTCCGAGCGGAACTGCAGATCCATGCGCTCCGCACCGGATTTGCGCCGGCCGAAGGGCGTGTCCTTGATCACCGCCAGATCGAAGTTGTAGAACGCCGGTCCGCGGAAGGTGTTGCGGCCCAATGTCCCGAAGCGGCCCTGGTTCGGGCCAGTCCCGCCATCCACAAAAATGGGAATCGAGAAGAAATCCGTGTCGTTCCTGACGCCGTGCCCGAAATAGTCGGCGCGATTTTTCCGGCCAGTGGAAAGATCCGGCTTCGCAATCTGGTCCGGCCGGTCCACCCCATTGGCCCCATACCCTGTCTGCTGAATCCCGGAGAACACCGTAAACGGCGCGCCGGAGCTGATGCTCGAGATCCCCAGCACCTCCCACCCATAAGTGACCTTGCGACTAATAGCGCTCAGTGCGTCGATGTGCTCCAGGCGCAGGTCTTGCGCCGCGCTGACCGAGAAGGAATGAGTGGCGTCGAAGCTGGACGGCCCCTTCTCAGGATGGGTGTCATAAGGATCCTGCGATAAGCCTGACGCCACCGCTCCGGTGCCGCCCACCCCGCCCAGAACAAAGCTGGTGTTGTCGATGGATTTGCCCCACGTGTAGCTGGCCTGGATGCCGGGCCCTGCGTGTCCGAGATTGCCCGAAAGCGAGGTCTGCAGCGCGTGATAATTGGAATGCGCGTCCGCCACGATGACGTTCTCCACGCCGAATCCGCCAGTCACGTTGCCCTCAGCGTCAAACTCCGTGTGCGGGGCGAACCCCGGATAGGCACCCGGATAGGCGTTGGGGAAGCTGTAGCGCGGAAGCTTCTCGGCGGCTGTTCCCACATACGCTGCATCGGCCACCATGTTGCCGAATTTGCGCTCCAGCCCAAGCGTCCATGTGTAAAGGGTTGCGTTGCCGAACTTGACGTCGATGCCGCTCAGGTTGAGCGCGCTGACCACGTGACCCGCCGTCACCGCCGCGAGGTCTTTCTCGTAGCGATCAATATCCATGATGGTGTTGGGAGCTACCCGCCCTGCTGCCCCGTTGGGAAACATGTTTTCGCCGCTGGTCGTGTAGGCCTGCGGCAGTTGGTCGGGCGTGATCTTGTAGCCGTAAGGAATGGGCGTCCCTGCCGTAGCCACTGACCGCGGATAGGCAACGTAAGGAGTCGATCCGGTCAGAAAATTGTCCTGCCAGATGTTCGGCGGAATAGCCATGATGCTCCCGCCGGCATGGACCATCACGTTCCATGGCGCCTGCACCGTAGCCTGGATGCGCGGTTCGAAGGCGCGCCAGTTGGTAGAGTAGCCGGGCTGAGGATTCACCACGAACTGCTGCTTGCCGTCGATCATGCGCAAAGCCGAGGTGCGGCGCGCGCGCTCGGTGATCGGCGTGTAAAGGTCCCAGCGCAGGCCGTAGTCCAGCGTAAAGCGGCTGGAAACCTTCCACGTGTCCTGCAGGTACGCGCTGTAGTTCTCGCGATTGATAGCCGCCGGCCCGGTGTGCTCTCCGCTCGAGAAATACGGCGGAGCTATGGCCACCGTGTAGATAAACGCGCTCCCGGACAGGAACCCCGACAATGTGTCGGGCAGAGCGTCCCCCGGATGCACATCATGGTTGCCGCTCGCCGAAGGGATGAAGGCGCGTGCGTACGCCGTTCCCCCGCCAAAATCATATTCGCCATTGGGAGCAGTTCCGAAGTAAGTCGTGTCGCGGTTCAGGCGCGCTTCAAACCCGGCCTTCCAGGCATGGCGACCGCGGAGATACGACACCGTTTCCCGTCCTTGAAAAAGATTGCCGTACGCCTGCATCACCGATCCGCCCGCGGAGTTGAACGCTTCATACAGCCCATCGCCAAACTTGATCGCCGGATCCACAAAATTGGGCGTCGGAAATCCTGGGGTAGAACGGGTGATGCCGATAAGCGACTCGAAGGTGAGCCGCGCATTCGGCGAGTGCGTCCAGATACCCGCCACGTTGCGCTGGCGATCGATATACTCAACCGCAAAACTCGGATCGATGGCAGTCTGATCGGGGTTGGTCGTCGGCCCCGTCAGATTGTTGTAGTTGAACCGCGCAAAAAACTGGTCCTTGTCAGAGAACTTGTGATCCAAGCGAATCGAAAACTGGTTGGCGTTGGTATCCACCTTCGAGGCCGTGGCGTAAGTGCGAAGTCCGTAGGATCCGGTCGGATCGTTCGGCTTGGGATAGCGCGCCAGAACCGACGCAATGGCCGGGTCGATCGGCACGTTGAGAATGTCCTTTGACCCATCCGGATACGAAACCGTGTCGATGCCGCTGCGCTCCGCTTCCGTCGGCACAGGCATCACCTGGGTCGTCCCCAGCACCTGCCGGAACCCCTGATACTGCACAAAGTAAAAGCTGTGGTTGCGGCCGTCGTAAATGTGGGGAAGATAGATCGGGCCGCCGTTGGTGAATCCAAACTCGTTGCGGCGGAACGGCGGAATGCGCCCCGGATACGCAGGCGTGGGATGGTCGAAGTAGTTGCGCGCGTCAAACGCGGAGTTGCGCACAAATTCGAAAAACGACCCATGAAAGCCGCTGGCCCCGCTGCGCGTAATGATGTTGGTGAACCCCGCCGCGCCGCGTCCCACTTCGGCAGGCATCCACCCCGAACTGGAATTGATCGCCTCCACCGCATCCACGTTGAAGTTGGAGAAGGT
The DNA here is from genome assembly GCF_036502485.1 of Occallatibacter sp. Taxonomy (GTDB): domain Bacteria; phylum Acidobacteriota; class Terriglobia; order Terriglobales; family Acidobacteriaceae; genus Telmatobacter. Next base: position 27,638 of record NZ_DASXYM010000112.1, read on the forward strand.
TGACCCGCCCATCTCGGGATCGCTGATATCGGCGCCGTCCATCGCAAAAGTCGCTTCCACACCCCGCTGCCCGTTAATGGCGAACTGCGCCGTGAAATTGGTGGCGCCATTGGCGTCCGTCATGGTCCCCGCCGCCAGCAGCAGCAACTGGCTGAAATCCCGCTTGTTCAGAGGCAGTTCGCTCACCGCCTGGCTCGAAAGCTCCTGCCCGCCCGTGGCCGCTGCCGTGCGATCTTTAATGACCGCAATCGAAATTTCCCCGCGATCCGACAGCTCGATACTGAACGCGGGAATGCCCGGCCGAATATCGACCATCTGGCCGTAGTCGCTGGATTTGCCGTTGGCCTCAACCGTCAGCTGGTAGTGGCCGGGAGCAACCGGCTCAATTCGAAATCCGCCATCTTCCGCACTCATCGCGCTCAACGATTTGCCTTCGGCGCTGAGTCTTACCTTGGCCCCGGCAATGGGAGCCCCCGCTGCGTTGTGCACGCGGCCGCGCAGTACCGGCTGCGCCGGCTCGGTTGCGGGTGTCTGCGCCGGAGCCCGATGCGCAGGAACCATCACAATCCCAAAAACCAAGCCGATCGACAGAAGCAAAACAATGGAAGCCCGGACAGAAAAAGAACGACGAAAAAACGGAACCAATGGGGTGGACATACCAATTCAACTTTCACAGAAAGGTAGATAGAAGCCACTACGAAGCAGGGCCCAACCTCGTTCCGCAGTATAATACGCGGGCGCTGCTAAAACGTTTGTGTTGCGGGAATCCCGCTTCGATCGCCCTTTCCCCACACGGCCCAAAATCGATTCGCCACAGCCGATCCGGCCTTCTTAGAATGAAATGAGCCGCATGGCCGACATCCTCCAAAATCCCGATCCAGTCCAAGCTCTCGATACCATCGCGGCCGTCTCAACGCCGCCCGGCCGCGGCGGCATCGGCATCGTGCGCCTGAGCGGGCCGGATGCGCCATCCATTGCCGCCCAGTTGCTGCGGCTCCGCCATCCCCTCGAGCATGGCCGGGCACGCCTGGCGGAAGTGCTCGACACCGCTGAAAGCGCCGAGTCCCCCGCGCGTATAGACGAAGCCATGGTGACTTACTTTGCCGCGCCCAATTCCTACACCGCCGACGATCTCGTTGAGATCGCCGCACATGGGTCCCCCGTGGTGCTGGATCTGTTGCTCCGCCGCGCCATCGAACATGGAGCGCGGTTGGCCGAGCCGGGCGAGTTCACCCAGCGCGCCTTTCTGTCAGGCCGCATTGACCTCACCCAGGCCGAAGCCGTCCGCGACCTCATCGAGGCGCAAACCCTCACCCAGGCGCGTCAGGCCGCCAGCCAGATGGGCGGCGCCCTCAGCCGCCGCGCGGCCCCCGCAAAGCAGAACCTCGTCGAACTCGTCGCCCTTATGGAAGCCGGCATCGACTTCGCCGAAGACGATATCGACGTCACTCCGCAGCAGGAAATTGCACGTCGTATCGACGAGATCGCACTCCCGCTGGCCGCCCTCGAGACCTCGTTCTCCCGCGGACGCATCGTGCACGACGGTCTCACGCTCGCCATTGTGGGTCGCCCCAATGCGGGCAAAAGCTCCCTCTTCAATCGCCTCGTGGAGCGTGATCGCGCCATCGTCACTCCCACCCCCGGTACCACCCGCGACACCGTGAGCGAGCGCATTTCCCTTGACGGCATCCCCCTGGAACTCGTCGATACGGCCGGCCTCCGCGAAGCCCATGACGTCGCCGAGCAGCTCGGCATCGCCCGCAGCAGGGAAGCGCTGGCCGATGCAGCCCTGGTCCTCATCGTCATGGATGCCACCCAGCCGCTGAATGAAGAAGAACGCGACCTCCTCGCCGCAGTGCAGGGACGCCCCGCCTTGGTCGCCTGCAACAAGAGCGATCTCGCAACGCCCGCGGCCGCCCCGCAAAACGCGCAGGGAATCCCGGCCATCGCCACCTCGGCCCTCACGGGCGAAGGCGTCGCGGAGCTGCGCAGCCGCATTCTCGCGCTTGCCTCCGGCGGCGCCGCCAGCGAAAGCGGCATGCTCACCAACATGCGGCAGCATCAGGCAGTCACCACGGCGCTCAGCGCGCTTACTGATGCAAAAAACGCCAACGCAGGCGGAATCCCCCACGAGATGATTCTGCTGGACCTCTATCGCGCCCTGTGGGCCCTCGACTCCCTCACCGGCCAGACCACCACCGACGACATCCTGCAGCTGATCTTCTCCACCTTCTGCATCGGCAAGTGATGGGCCTTGATAGCAAAATGGTTCGCGGTACCACGTATACGGTAAATATATTTTTAGTCAATAGATTACGGTAAATTACGCTCAGATAGTCCGACGTTAGCCGGAGCTTTTCTTGTCCATTGGATTGTCCATGGTCACGCTATAGACACCAAATTGTCCTGTCATGGACAATCGTAGAATCGACATGCCGATTACCGATCTACAGCTCAGAAGCCTGAAACCTAAACCTCAACCTTACCTCGTGACAGATGGGCGCGGTTTGGCACTCGAAGTCCTGTCCTCCGGCACAGCGTGCTGGCGATATCGCTATCAGCTGAATGGGAAAACCGAAAAGGTGACGCTTGGTCGGTACCCTGTGGTCGGGCTCAAAGAAGCCAGAATCAAACGGGATGAGCTCGCCGCGGCCGTGTTCCGCGGTGAGTCGCCAGCACGCCAAAAACAGCTTGAAAAAGTCGCGCTTGCGAATTCCACGAGCGTGCGCGATTTTTGCGAGAGGTATTTCAAGGAGGTGATCGAGAAAACTTGGAAGAATCCGATACAGCTCCGCCGCTATCTCGATAAGGAAATCTATCCGTCGTTTGGTGCCCAGCAGATGAAGGATGTGACCGCCCAGGATGTGCAGCGCCTCGTCTTCCGGAAACGCGACAACGGGTTCGAATCGTCTGCCGCACAGATCCGTAATCTCCTCAAGCGGGCATTCGATTATGCGATTGTCTGCGGCCTAATTTCCGTGAACCCTGTCCACGCGACTCCAATGCGGTTCATCACGCGGGCCCGGCCCAGGACTCGTGCGCTGTCTCCGGAAGAAGTGAGGACATATCTGGAGGTTCTCTATCGTTCGAACATTAGACGCCAATTTAAACTCGCGCTGAACCTCATTCTGCTTACCCTCGTGCGCAAATCTGAATTGCTCCATGCGCTCTGGAGTCAGGTAGATTTTAAACTGGGTGAGTGGGCCCTCCCGGGAGAAAGCGTTAAGAATGAAAAGCCTCACATTGTCTACTTGTCCCGGCAAGCAACGGAGATCTTGGTAGAGCTGAAGACGCTTGCTGGTGATTCCGAGTTCGTTTTGCCCGGTCGTGGAAGCCTCACCAAGCCGTTTGCATCTAATGCTCTAAATAAGGCCCTTGAGGGCGTCAACTTCCCGATTCCACCTTTTACGATTCACGATTTGCGTCGAACCGGTTCCACAATCCTCCATGAGCGCGGTTTCTCGTCAGACGTTGTGGAGAAAGCGTTGAACCACACCATCGGGGGAGTTCGCGGCGTTTATAACCGTGCGGAATACGCGGAGCAGCGCCGGGAGATGCTGCAGAGCTGGGCTGACTATGTCGATGAGCTGTGTTCCATCCACATCTCGCCTAAAGGCGCTATGAGGAAAAAACGGAATGGATGAAAAGATTCTTCGGCTGCCGGCGGTCAAGGATAGGACCGGGCTCTCGCGAAGCAGCGTCTACGAGAAGATCGCTGCGGGGGATTTCCCGAAACCGATTTCGCTCGGTGCTCGTGCCGTGGGATGGCTTGAATCGGACATCGAAGCGTGGATCGATGGTAGGGTCGGTGTGAGCCGTTCGACCCAATCAATTCGACCTGGTTTGGATGAAGCTCGAATGAAAGCAATCCCTGCCAGACGCTCTGTTCGATGATCGGGTTAATCTGGTTCGAGAAGCCGTCTGTTGTTGCCGGCTCGAACGATGACTACCTTTTCGATCGGTTGGCACGCCTTCTCTTCTGCATCACCGCCCCCTCGATTCTGAGATTGGCCTCATGCCTTTTCTTCGCCGCTGCGTACACTTCCTCCCACGGCACCGGGAATTTCTCATGGACGCCAGTGAGTTGGACGACTGCGAATTCGGGGCGGCTTTCCACGATCATCTCTCGTGGTTTTCCGTTTGCAACTATTGACGTGGCTGTAACGAAGAGGGTCTGACTCTTGCGCTCGATCAAGTAGGCCATGGGGGAAGGTTCTCCTGTGCGGTTACGCGTTGCGTGAGCCAACTTGCGATCCTTAAATCGCGTCAAAGGATTCAGTATTCTTGTGCAATCAGAGGCTGAAGGCGCCTCTACTCTCATAGCTGTTGAATTGACCTGAAGTTTGACACCCGACTTCAACTTTTTTTTTTGAGCGTGCAGGCTTCAGCGATTTAATGGCGGCCATTCTTCTTCATCTTGTTGACGAACACGACCAACCTGTCCCCCTACAGGTGCGCCTAGCCGTCGAGACCGCCTATCGCTGGGCGCTACATGAATATCAGCATTTTGACCGAGCCGTGCTTGCGGGCATGGCTGAATCTGTGGCGCTTGCAATGTGCCGGCGCTTGGAGCAAATAGAATTCCCGAGGCGGTATGCTTTCACCGCACTGACCGGCAAATTGCAGGGGTGGTATCGCGCGCATCCGGCAATCGAAATACTGATGGACCTCGCGGAAGTCGAACATCTGACAGGAGATAAATCGAAATCCACCTCAGCCGCGGATTTGAACGTCCTGTTTTCGCAGATTAAGGCTCGACTGCGCGAACGTGACCGGCAGATCCTCGTTCTACTCGAACAGGACCTCGGGCCCAAAGAAATCGCCAAGGCATTCAACATCAGCTATCTGGCTGCCGCAAAAGCCATCCAGCGTGCAAGGGAAAGGATGGCGGCAATACTGTCCGGGACCGGCAGTGAAGGCAATGAAGATGACAAGAAATGCCACGATCCAGAACATTTAGCCTTAAAATTTGGTGATCAGAGTCCAGAGTGAAATCGATTCGTAAATTCTTTCTCGAAGCAAATCCGAATCCCAGACGGGAAGGCTGTCCTGACGAGAAGACGTTAAAGGACATCGCGGAGAATCGTCTGCCCCCGGATCACGCGGCGCGGCTGCACCTCGCCTCCTGTTCGCCATGTTTCGCGGAGTTTCGCAGCTTCAAAGCGGAAGCTGATGCCGCGCGCGCATCCCGATTGAAGATTCTCGCGTGGGGGCTCGCGGCCTGTCTGCTCATTGCTCTAGGAGTTTACGGATCGAAAGCACTGCTAAGGGAGCCGACTCCGCAAAGCGCCGGAGGCGGGACGGAAAAACAAGTCGGCCAATTGGCGGCTGTGGACCAGACGATTGACCTCTACAACCATGGGACTCCCCGTGGCGGAAGCGAACCGAGCCCGCTGGAGGCGGTTTCGCTGCCTTCGGCGTTAGTGCATCTCCGGTTGATCCTGCCGCGGTTTAGTGACCCCGGCAACTATGTCGTCGCGGTTTCAAAGGACAAGGCGGGAACGGCAATTGCTGCTCGCGGAAGCGGAAAGACGGTTGCCGATGGTCCACGATTGTTCCTGGATGTTCCGCTCGACCTGCGCGGGGCACCGTCCGGATCATATTTTCTGGCCACCGTGCGAGAGAGTGATAACGGGACTTACTACTACCCGCTTAATGTCCAGGGGCGTTGAAGGGCGCCCCTTCCCCGACCAGAGTTGCCGTATTCGATTGGCTTATGCAATAGATTGAACGATGCTTGGGCTTAACCCTCACCGATTCGATCCGCCTCACGTAAAGGCGCACGAGCGCTGCAGCCTGCACCGTGCCGAGATCGAGTCGAGCGAAATCTGCGGCGGCTTTCTATTGTTCCGAGACATTTCCGCCGTCCGCTATATCCGAGTGGATTGATCAGAGTCGAACAGCTCTATGTCGGAAGTGCGCAATCGATGGAGTGATTGGGTCGGCATCTCGTTTTCCCATCAACGTCGAGTTCCTGACTCGCATGCATGACTAGTGGTGCTGAGCATGTCTCCGGCGTTGGCCTTGGTCGGCTTCCAGGCGATCCCGCTCACAAAAAACTTCCACATTGCCCACGATTCGCTCCGAACGCGATCAACAAATCAATTGCCGTGCGCAGTCTGCATGGCATTCTTCATTCCTCCGGCAAAACCCAGCGGCGGCCCCAGGAGCGCATAGGCGATGAAAAGCTGAGCAATATCGGCTCCCAAAATTGGAACGTGCCGGAAGAATCCGAAGAGGTCCACCGAGATTCCGATCAGGAGTAGAGCCCATTCGCGTGCCGTGCCGTAGGCTGCTTTCTCATGATTGACATCCGATCCACTCAGCACGATCTCGGGCAGTACCAGACGCATCGGGACGTAGACCACCAGCGCCCCGAGAGCAACCGTGAGGATGTGCGCGGTTCGTGACGGGCTGTCGGTTGGCCACTCCGGACAAATGGTGAGGGCAACTAAGGCGACCACGATAGGTACTACGGTGCGAGTCCATCGCAACGAGGTCAGCGATATCTCGTTTCGCTGTGTAACGAGGATGAGCAGCTGTGCTGCAACAGTCACCGCGGTCAGACCGCCGAGTAATGCGAAAAGCCGAGTTGGTGAGACAATCCCGATCCACGTCGCCGGATTTCGTGCCAAAGCAATGATCTCCGCCATGAACGTAATAAAGATGGCAAAGAGAGCTGCCTGTTGTGATCGGAGGCTGTAGAGGTCTCGCACAGGGAACGACGAGCCGTGACCGCTAAACAACCTCACTATGGAGCCAATAGCGATGAAGACAATGGCGAAGAACGCGAATGCATTTACCCCATCGCACGGGTCGGTGCCTACGGGAGCCACCCCCAGAGACACCAATCTCCGGTTGATCATCACGTGAGCGATGACCAGTGCAAGCATGACAACAGAGTTGTACCACAAACCGGTCGGTTTATCCCTTGCCATCACGTTCATGTATTCGGTCCCAAGGCATCTCCAGCTTATAGCGATCTTTCTAACCAACATCCTATCTCCGGAGTGGTCCAACTTCAGGCGGCGACCTTCCCGGAGAAGGCTGCGCGATTGCAATCCCGAAAGTCGAACCTCGAATGATCCTGTTCGTCACGGCATTCGTAGTCCCTGGAGTTCCGGGCGTATCACCAAAGCGGAAATCGGTACAAATGGGGCCGGCCCGGTGATTGGCGCCCACGAATCTCCTACATTGTCCACCACTCGCCCGGAACTCAACAAAACGGTCGAAGGCGTCATCCTGTCCGCCTCGCGCGTTCTGCTTAGCGCAACTAGTTCCCTTTCGATGGGCTCTTGGCAAAAATGTGCCCGAGCACCTTCTCGACATATCCATTTCGCTCGAAGGCATCGCTGGGGACCACGCCAATAAACCGGATAGTCCCGCTACTGTCGAGCACAACACCGAGTGGATAGTCGACCACGCCGAAGGTCCGTGCGGTCTGCGCGGGAACCTCGAGCGTGGGCGTGCCCGCCAGGTATTTCTCATTCTCGGCGTGCAGCACTTTGGCAGCGTCCTGCTGGCCTGCAGGCGAATCTTCAGGGTAGAGCAGCGCGTAGACGTGGATTGGTGCATTACTGTTGGCCGCGGCGAACTTCGTCATGGTCTTCACCAGTTCGCGGCACTCGATGCACCAGTCGGAGAAGAGTACGAGCACAGTGGCTTTGCCGAAATTGGGATCGATCCGGAGCTTGGCGCTCGCCGATTGCAGCGTTCGTGTCGGATGCACATTTGGCAAATGCATGCCCAACAAATAGTACTGTGTCCGCACTTCATTGATCTCTTGTTGGTCTTCGGCGGAGATTGTCGTCAGTCTCTGAAGCGCGGCGTCCGCGTCGGCTGCCGCTGCCGCCGCGGCGTCGGTGTTGCCGGCAAAACGATTGAAAAACGCCAACTCCATTGCGGACGCGTACAGCGACCCGGTTGAAATGGCGGCATCGCTGCCAGCCGCTGTCAACGGACCGGGCCGGCTCAACGCCTGCACGATGGCGGCGTGCTCGTCGCGGGCAAGCCCCAGCGCGTCTGGGCTGCCGGCGTGCTCGAGCAAGTCTTTCATGTACCGGACCGTGTAGGCCACATCGGCGTCGTAGGTGAAATATAGCAGCCCGCGTGTCGTGTTCAGCGCAATGTCCATTGCCCCGAGCTGCGCCAGCGCTCTCACGCTGATCGCCATGGCCTGGGTTTCATGCGCTTGCGTCTTGCTTGCCATATACTTTTGGGCCGCTTCGTTGGCTGGACTCCAGTCTTGGCCAAAGGCACAGAGACGCGCGAGGTCGTAGAGGTCCTCGCCTCGATAGTCGTCGGGCTTGACTGCATCACAGGCCTCGCGTGCCCTTTGCATGCCGACAGCCAGCGCAGCACGTTCAGCCTCAGACCAGTTGTCGATCGAAGCGCGCACCACAGCCAACGGATGCATCGCGTCTTGATAAATAGCTCCGGGAGCTTCGCGCGCAGGTACGGGAGTTTTTTGGGGGGATGCGGGCGCCTGGTCCGCTGGTGTCGGGGGAGGGGGTATCGGAACAGGAGGCGTTTGGCTGGGCGCCGTCAACGGCATAACCGCAGTGGCAACAAGCATGCCGGCCAATAACATGCGTGCGCAGCGAGCGCCTCTCATCACTGGAACCCCCCAGACTGCTGCTTCCTTGAACGCCTAATTCGGCGAAGGCTCCTCGACATGATCTATGACAGGAACGTCTATTGGACCCTTGCGCGGTTCCAGTTTGAGGTCAAGCTGTTCTTGAAGCGCTGTGAAAAGCGATGACCCAGAAGATTCCACGTTGTACTAGACGCGCCTCCATCCATATTGGCACTAGGCGGAGCAGCGCTCGCAGAGATGTCAAGGGGCTGTGTGATCGCCTATGCGGAACCTTCGGCCGCAAAAGAATGGCAATTATGAGGAGCTAACCTAAACCTTGAGCGACCTGGACAGCCTTGCTCAGTTGATTGTCGCGCCCAAGTAGCGCTTCACCGTAGGACCAATCCACGGGAACATCCGGGGTGATCCCCTTGCCTTCTATGCGGTTTCCGTTCCAACTCACATACGCGCCAATTGGAATGACGAGTCGATAGTCGTTTCCGATCTTGAAACCAGAACGAGACAGAAGTCGGCCGGGCGTTTTGTTCCCTACAATAGTCCCGAGCCCATTCTCTTGGGCAAACTGAGCGAGCATCTCCGCGGCGCCCGTGGTGTGTTCATTCACAAGAATCACGACTCGGCCGTGAAAGCTCTGCCTTCCCAAGCCGGATGTTTCAAGCACAACTGACTTCTTTCCGAGAAACTTGAGAGCGAGGAATGGAATTTCCAGCTTCGACTTCGGAATGCGATCAAACTTAGGCAGACTGGCCTTGTCATAGCCGCGTTCCGCAGTCGGGCGGTCCAGACTGTAGCCAATCGGAACTTTTGAAGGAGTGAGATAGCTCATCAGGTGCAGCCCGCCGATTCCTCCACCGGGATTCCCCCGCAGATCGATCACCAATCGCTCGACGTTGGGGATCTTCTCGTGAAAGGCAGCATCGACATCCTTCGCGAAGTCGATCCCAATCTTGCCGGGGAACAAGCTTACCTTCACGGCTCCCAGGGACTCGGCCGCCATGGCGGCGGTCACGCTGTCTGGCTCCGAATAGGGATTGTCTTTGTACTTAGGTTCCGGCGTCGCCAGGTCCAAGCGCTTTTCGGCCCTGTTCCCGTTCCTGGAGATGACGATGGGAATTCGTTCATCCATCGGGAATACAGGCGGCTCATCGGGCAAAATGTTGTGCCCCTTTGCCGAGATCAGGGAATCTCCAGGCTGGACACCCGCGCGAGCTGCCACACCTCCCGGCAACACATCCTGAAAGACCCACCGAGTCCCATCGGCGTTCGTCTCGACTTTGCGAAAGCTTGCATTAATTGCGTTCCGCGGGGTGATCTCAGTCGTTGGGCCAAGCAAGCCCAACCCGCTGGAGTGAACCTCATGCAGCATGCTTGTCACCGCCGCTTCGAAGCCGTCCACCGTTTCTCCACCGAGAATCGATTCGGTGTGCTTCGCGACGACCTGTTTCCAGTCCTTACCGCCAAACGCCGGATCGTAATACTTCTCAGCCACCAACGCTGAAATCTTGTTCAGTAGGTTTTGCCGATCAGAACGGGTGAGTGCCATAAGAATCCTCTCCAGAGGGGATGAATTACAAGGTGGTGTCGGGATTGCCGACGAGTTGGAAGCTCGCCCAGTAGTAAGGCGGTGCGTTGTCTTTGATGAGTGCAAGCTGCGCGTCTCTCAGTGCTTCGGCTTCTGGTTCGTGCATTGCGACGTGGCGATAAAAGTCGGTCATCATTCGCGAGGTGGAGTGATCTTCGAGCTCCCACAGTGTTGAGACCACGCTGTCGGCGCCCGCCTCGATGAAGGCGTTGACGAGGTTTGCAACGCCGGCTTCGCCCACAGGACCGACGCCTGTATTGCAGGCGGAGAGTGTCACGAGTCTTGCGTTTAGGTGCATCTTGCGGATGTCTCGCACCTGAAGCAGGCCGTCGTCACTCCTGCTTGGATTGGGAGCGAACACGAGCGCCGAACGATCGGGATAATCGATATCCGTATAGCCGTGCAAGGCGAGGTGAAGCACGTTGAATCGGGCAAGTGGCAAGCTCTCGAAGTGGGTTTTGGTCGCGTCATCTCCCAGGAGAATTGTGCTGGGTTTGGGCAGCGTGGTGGCGATTGACTGCACTTCTCTCTTGCTGTCAGGGAGCGGCGTAAGCTCGCTGCGTTCAGGCCCCGAGATGGCGCGCGTGATGAAGTTGCGGGTATCGGCGGTTTGGGTCCACGCGGCCACTCCCACATACGGCAACGATTGGTCTTCATCCTCACTGGCCCGCTTTTTCAGGATGTGAAGAACAGTCGAGGACGGCGTGACGCTTACTTCGTGCGTCTGGAGAAGATACTTCCCGTTGTCGACCAGGGCCGAAAACGGCAGTAGGTGCAGCGAGCCGTCTGGAATCAGAATCAAATGGGACTTCTCGCGCAACTCCCTTACCGGCCCGAGGACTTCATTAAACAGTTTCTGACCGAGAGTGGGATCTACCCCCTGTGCGCGAAGTTCATGCCGATATTTGTCGGCATCGGTTTCCAATGTCGTTTGTCCAGGCAATGTGTACGGGCGCACGGTCGTCTTGGTAATTGCCAAGGCCTGTGAGTGCGGTTCCGCGACGACGTATTCGACAACGAGATCGTCATCACTTAGGTCGTGCTGAAGCTGGGCAAGCGTGATGGGCCGCGTTGCCGTCTGCCCTTCGAGAGATGAACCATCGATGTTGAGTTCAGTATGGTAGATAGCGTCCGTGATCTGCGCGCGCTGCTTCGGATCGTCAGTGTCTATGAGGGCCAGGTTCAACCTGGTCAGTCTCAGCTCTTCTGGCGTAGGGGCGTGCGGAGGAATTGTCACGTGATGTTGCAAACCCTCGGCTTCGACGCGCCCACGGACCTCCTCAAGCACTCGAAAAGCATCTTCGTATTTCTTCTGAGCGGAGAGGGACGCAAAGAACCCGGAATAAACGTATCCCATCTGGGCGAGCACGTAGCGCTGTACGTTTTGAGTCGGGGCATGGGCAAGCATTGCATCAATGAGCGCCGCGCTCTTGCGGTAGAGTTCGTCTGACCCTTTCGCATTGCCAAGCTTCTGTGTGATCTCCGCTTTGATCGCCAGATTTCTTGGTACAAAATAGAGTTCGTCCGGGATATGGGTGTTGGCGTCGATGGCTTCATCGATCGCCTTCAGTGCGTCAGGAAGCTGGCCTTGGTGTTCATGCGCAAGTGCGAGAAAGCCGCCTGCTTCTGTGATGCCTCTCCAGTAGGAGAGGAGTCGAGCATCCGCGAGCGACCTATTGCAATCGGCAACCGCTTGTGACCACTGATTGAGGTCTTCATAAACCTCGGCGCGGGACATCAGAATCTGAAATTCGTGACCTTTCAAAGAGGCATTCGGCAGGTGAGCCAGCGCATCGGCCGAAAGGGCCAATGCCTCGTCGTAACGCCGGAGGCCGCGGAGCGCATCGATCTTCGAATTAACTGCAATCGACGGGTAGGCAAGATCGGGATTTGCTTTCGCGAGTTTTATTGCTTCGTCGAGTGGAGTCAGCGCCTCCTTGTACCGGCGCAACTCGACCAGGCCGTCGCCGTAAACGCTGGCGTACCGCACACTGGCAGCCGGATCGTGCAAGACCTTGGCGGAAGTCCACGCCTCCAGCACATCTTTCTTCGCTGTCGCTGTATCTCCAAGGATGAACGCGGCGATGCCTTGTTCACCGGTGGCGCGCAGGGCCAGTTGGAGATGGCCGCGGCGACGGGCGAGTTCGGCAACTTGAGTCCAGGTGCTCCGCGCGGAAGCCGCGTCGTAATCGGTCTCCAACATCCCGCGGATCGTCAGAATGCGAAGCCGCGTTTCCGGGTCCGCGGCTTCGGGACGAGCCAGATCGTTGGTGAGCTGAAAGATTGTGGCGGTCAGGCTGGAGGATTCGGAATTCGGCGGGATCTGGCTGACATGTGCGTAGAGTGCCTTCGACGCCCGGTGCTGCTGCGCGAAGAGAAGTTCTGCATGGTGGTACAGAGGCTCGGCTTTAATCCAGTTGTCGTTCCATGAGAGCGCGTCCGCTTGACTGAGAAGAGAATCCGGGTCGCGGTCGTCAACTCTGGCAGTGTGAAACTGAGCCCAGCATATTCCTGCAACGGCTATTGCAATCAGTGAGATAGATGTAGCAAGCTGCCGGCGCGTAACCCTCAAGAGCCCATCCTGCGCCGCAGGAAAATTGGGAAGGGCCTATGCGGACAGGGCTCCCCTGCAGTCGAAACCGGCGCGTTTGTCGTTTGACGCGTGCCTCTCTGGGGCGGGTTGCCTGATACTTCGAACGGGAATTGCCGATCAGCGTGATTTCGCATCGGAGCATTTAGCGCAGCGGCTTCACCTTGGGTCTGAGGGTATGCAGAATGTCGACTTTGACCAACAGATAAAATCTCAACATACTGGCATGGGGGTATGTCGCCGATGCGCGATCTCCGGCAAGCTTTCCGAATGTTATGGCGCACTCCCGCCGTTACGGGAATTGCATTGGTGTCGATCGCATTGAGCGTGGGAGCGACCGCGGTGGTCTTCACGGCAGTCAGAGCGGTGCTTCTTGCGCCTTTGCCTTACGCCCACCCCTCTGAAGTTGTACAGATCAGAACAGATTTCCCCAAGTTCGAGCCGTCACATACCGACTGGGCCCTCTGGAGCGACGCTCAGGAGATCGCTCGACGAACCCGTACCCTTGCTTCAGTTGCTGTTTATCGCAACGAAATGTTCAACCTTGCGAGCAACGGTTCCACACCTCCCGAAGCCCTGTACGGATTGCGCGTAACCGCGAATCTCTTTCCCACGCTCGGCGTTGCGCCTATGCTCGGGCGCAACATTCTGCCTGACGAAGATCAGCCCGGCCACGCCAACGAGATGATTCTCAGCTATGGGCTTTGGGTTCGACGGTTCAATGCAGATCCGTCGATTGTTGGACACAGCGTCACGATTGACGGCCAAAGCTGCCTCATTCTCGGCGTCATGCCGCGCGGATTTGATTTTCCGCTGCGTCGCCAAGCCGCTCACACTCCTTCTCCCTACGTCGATTTTTGGGCTCCGTATCGCAGCGGTAAACCTCAAGCCCCGTACGCAGCGGTCGGCGTGGTAGCCAGATTGCGATCAGACACCTCGTTAAACGAGGCCCAACAGGACCTTGCAACCATTAGCACCGATCTCAGCCGCGAGTTTCCGACAACGAATCGGGACCACATCCTCCACCTGGGGCTTCTTCGCGACAGGATGCTGGGAAGCGCCAAAGATGCTCTGTGGGTGTTGATGGCGGCCGCTGTGATGTTTCTTCTTATCGGTTGTGCGAATGTAGCGAACCTTTTGCTGGCGCGTGGGCTGACGCGCCAGCGAGAGATTACGATTCGCATGGCACTGGGCGCGAGCAGGTCACGTATTGTTCGCCAGTTGCTGACAGAAAGTTGTGTTCTCGCGGTTCTCGGCGGAATGGGAGGCTATGCTCTTACCGTAGCTACCTGGAGAGCCTTGCCGGGGATCGCGCCCGTAAACGTTCCTCGCCTTGGCGGAGCACACGCGGATTGGCGAATCCTTGTTTTCTCGCTGGTTATTGCGCTCGCCAACGGTCTATTGTTTGGGATGGTCCCCGCTATCAGAGCAGGTTGGACGCGAGCCAAAGCGAATCAGGACCTTCGCTCGCATAGCGGAATTGCCGGCAGCAATCGAGTCCGCGGCGCTCTGGTTGCCATAGAAGTCGCCCTGGCGGTAGCTCTGGTTGTGGTCGGAGGGCAACTTCTGGCAAATTTTGCTACCCTGCTCCGGACCGATCCCGGCTTCGACGCGAAGCGCGTCACTGCGTTCATCATAGTTCCGGACCGTGTGCGGTACCAGACTCCTGAAGAGTGGGGAAAGTTCTACCGTAGCGCCTTGGATTCGGTTCGCGCACTTCCTGGCATCGAGAGCGCCGGAACCAACGATGCTCTTCCGTTTAGCGGAGAGAATACTGGCGGACTCGTTGGCAGGAACGCTGGCGGAGCGACGCAAAGCGGCCAGATCACTGCGGAGATCGATGATGTGAGCGCTGGCTACCTGCAAACAATGGGGATTCGATTACTGCAGGGAAGATGGTTGAATGAAGAAGATATGAATGACTCCAGCGGCGCTGCTGTCGTGAGTGACGCTGTTGCAAAAGGTCTCTGGCCGGGCGAGAGCCCGATCGGCAAACCCATCTGCGTCTTTTGCTCCCCGGAAAATCCGAATAACTGGAAACGGATCATCGGGGTGGTATCGAGCAGCCGGCATTCGTCAATGGATGGACCGCAGCAGCAGGCGACGGTCTATGTCGCCGCCGGTGCTTTGCACAAAGCAGTATTTCTGGTCGTGAGAAGCCACCGGCCGGAGATCGATCTCCAAAAGGCAGTCCGTCAGGCCATCGCTGGCATCGATCCCAATCAGCCGATCTTTCTAAGCGCGACGATGCAAGCCCTCATTGACGACTCCCTTGCGGATCGACGGTTCATAATGCTCCTCCTGGCTCTGACCGGCTGCCTTGCCCTTGCCATGGCTGCCGCCGGCGTCTATGGGGTGGCATCCTACGTTACCTCGCGGAGAAAGCAGGAGATCGGGATACGCATTGCGCTGGGAGCCACACGTGGCAAGGTCGAAGTATTGATCTTTCGCCAGGGCTTTGTCAGTGCGACCATAGGACTGATTTCCGGGATAGCATTCACGCTGGCTTTAATGCGAATCCTACGTGGCATACTCCAAGGACTCCAGTCCGGAAACTCTGGCGCCCTCTGGATGGAAATCAGCTTGGTTACTCTGACTGCCGCCCTCGGCTGTTGGCTTCCAGCTCGACGTGCAGCAAAAATCGACCCGATGGTGGCTCTTCGGCAGGAATAAATTGTAGGCACTACGAAGTGCCAGTTGTTCAGTTGTTCAGTTGCTCCGCGCTACGGGAACGGGAACAAATCCAGTGAATTGCGCCGATCCCGGCCTGGGATCGACTTCCTTTTGGATAGGTCGGGGTCCACTGCGAGTATCAGCAGTCGTCGAAGGTTATTGGTCTGGAGGTTCTGGATTTGTGCCTGGAGTTCGTCTTTTGAGGACTCCATCAACGTGGGTGCCCAGCGGAGCGTAAGGTCATTCTCGATTGCAAGTTCACGGAAGAATTCGAGAGAGGCGAGGTCTGAACCCTCATCGAACGGATTGATCCATTCGATCCCGCGCAGATACTCCGTGGCGCGCTTGGACCATTCCTCAAGCTCTAATCCCTTGAGCCGGTTCTCGCTGGCGAGCTTGTCGAACAAACTATCCAACGAAGATGACAGAGAAGACGGTCGCGGCTGGCGAAGTTGGCCGGCCCGCGGAAACGCGTCCTCAAAGATGCGCGCATGTACCTGCTGAAGATGATTGGCGTCGAACGCACCGATGACCGGCGTGGACTCAAGCCCCGTCAGTTTATAAGCAATCGAATCTGCATTAACCTGATTGAGCGCCCGAGATTCGCGGATCGCGAGCTTCGATGGATGGGCAGTAGTGTCCGGAAACATGAGATCTTCGGGCTCAATCATTTCTGACCTCCTGGGTTCTGCTCGTTTCTGGATTGCCTCGGATTGGGCATACCGGCAAGGCGCTTCCGGACTGCCATGACATGCGCAAGATAGCCATTTTCAATCCCTCGATTCGTGTCGCCGGTGTTGTAGCGGGAAAGAGCATGTTGTAGCGCGGCCTGTCCTGGACCGTAGGTCCGCACTTCGATCTGATAATCGTCGCTCAAAATCGCCCACCCGGTCCGGACGTTTGTGCAGGGATCAAGCAGTGCCGCCGGCGAAATATGCCGGCGCACAGCTTCATCGGTGCTCACCTGCATTAAGCCGATATCCACTGAGATGTGCCGTGCGTTCAAGTAGTCGATCCATTCGAGAGCTTCACTCGCGTTGTTGGGCTGACGCATGAGGCGGAGCGTGCCTGGGGGAAGTCGCCAGCGCTGCATTAGCGCGCGGGGAAAATCGAGCTGAAGCGCGTCGGGGTTTCCACCGGACTCCGCGCTGACGATGGCGGCCAACGTGGCCAATGGCGCTGAAGGAACGCACAGGTCACGAAGTCGGCTGAGATTCGCCGTCTCTGCATAGGTGGACGCCGATGAGAGAAGCATCATTGCGATGAATGCAATCTTCATTCGTTCCGCGCCTCGTAAAGTGGGATATCCCATAGGTCTGCCCAATCTTTCGCCGCCTCGTGCTGAATTGCCGGAATGGCAGTCTTCGAGGCCCAGTAATCATTGCTCGGGGCGAGTAGCATGTCCGGGTTGCGGGCGAGAGATTGCAAAGCCGGCCAAATGAGTAGCTGTTCATAGCACATGAGCACGGCCGCATGTTGATTCAGCACGCGGATCGTTGGCGGATAGCGCAGCATCAGGGGAAAACCATCTCTGCCACCGAAGTGCCACATGGCAATTGGAACTGGTATGCGTTGTACATACGCAAAGTGCGGACCGAATCCGCGCGTGAGGAGAATATTTCGACTGCCTTGCGTGGCTGGAACAGGGACCGTGGTGCCAAGCAAGAGGGTTGTGTGCTGTTGCTGCAGAGAGCGGAATGTGTCCTGCCAATGGGCGTCGGTCATCCTGGACCACGTGGGTACGATCGTTTCCGGGAACAACACAACGGAATCACGGTGCTTGAGGGCTTCTCTCTGTATCAGGCGCTCCCGATGGTACAGAACCAACGAGGAACGGGGTACAAACGCTGATCCCCCAAAGTGCGTGTCGATTGCTGCAACATGAGGGTCCACGGCAGGCGGAGTCCACCTGACATGGGTGACGATAAACGACGCGAGCAAAATGCCCGCTGTGTACCTCGGCCCGAACCAGCGGTAGAGGAGTATCGCAATCAGCGGCAGGAAGATTCCAAGCCACCGAGTACCCGGAAACCACTGACCGACCGAAATCAGTGGGTGTGCGACGGTCATGAGGCTGAGTGGAGGAAGAGCCAGAACTGCCAGCGCGGCGATTGCAGACACCTCAATAAACCGGCGGTGATAAAGCAGAAGCCAGGGAAGACTGCCGAGCGCAATGCAGCCAAGGAAGAGAAGCAACGGAAGCGCGAAGCTTGCGTTGGTTCCGAAGAACACGGCGGAACCTGGGATGACGCTCCAAGTTGCTCCGGCGTAATAGAACACGGCAGAGAATGCTTCCAATCTTGAGCGTGATTGCAGATACAAGAACGGATAAAGAAGAGAGATCCAGCTCAAGCGTGCGACGCCACTCCATCCCAGAAAGCCGATGAGGGCCGCGGCGGCGAACAGGAT
Organism: Occallatibacter sp.; assembly: GCF_036502485.1. Classification (GTDB taxonomy): domain Bacteria; phylum Acidobacteriota; class Terriglobia; order Terriglobales; family Acidobacteriaceae; genus Telmatobacter. The sequence goes on from NZ_DASXYM010000112.1 coordinate 45,488, forward strand.
GACCGTGCGGCCGGCTGTGTGACTACCGTTGGATCGCGATCTTGGAAGAGGTTGGTTTTCTTTGAACAGCAACATGTGGCAACTCGATGAGCGCTATCAGCGCACTTTGTATCGTTCGGTAATGAACGGGCGAACCCACTCTCTGACAGTTCGCAATGGCACCGGACCGAAGTAGCGGGAATCGAAACTCCTTGAACTGTAGGAACTGACAACCCAAATCTGGCCTTGAGCCACTTTGTAGGTCCCGTAAGGATACGGGTGAAGTTTTCTACCAAGCGAATCGCGAGTGAGTGCCGATGAATTAGGAACCGGCGTTCCGTCCACGATTACTCCGCTGGGCGAGGTTGTCACAACATTGCCAGGCCACGCGACAACCGGCTTCAAGAGCGCTGCGTAGCCATCGGGGCAAGTGCCCAGACTCCGCCGCGTATTTGGGTTGTCGCTGAAACCTGACCAGCGCTGATCGGGACAAAAGAACGCATACGGTGAGTTCTTACGAGTGGCCGAAGTCGGCTCCGCCGCTTGACGGTAGATTCCGAAGGGCGCCGAATGAGTGAAATTGAAGACAAATCCGAACTCGAAGAAGGCCAGTGCTGAGACCGCAGCGCCGGTGCCAAACAAGAGAGCAACACGAATCGCCTTTTTGATCACTCTGCTTGTATCAAAGCGGCCAATCATGAATGCTCTCCTGAATGTAGGCTGGGGGCTGATAAGGAGATTGCGCACGTCGCATTTCGTTTTGGTGGATGGGTGGCTCCTCGTCTGAGGTGAGACCTGAAATGCGGTGGGCATCTGTGACATGAATTTCCCAGACCGTGGACGGGCTTTTGCCACCGTCCGGGTCGTCGCCTTTCCGTGGCATCTCGCGACGGATCAGCTGACCCGTGACATGGATGTTGTCGCCTTTTTCGAAGTGGCGAGCCGCTTGTACGCTTCGACCGAAGAAAACCAACGGCAGAAACTGCCGATGCGTGACGGTTTTGCCTTGTGTGTCGTACTGCCAACTCTGTGCCAATCTCGCTCTGACGAATTCACGATTGCCAACCCGGTCAATGGTTGGTTTGTCGGTGAGATTGCCTGCTTGTTGAGTGATGTTAGAGCTCATTGAACTGCCCATGGGCGGCCTCCTCCATTGCCTGCTCTGCGATTGCTGCTGTATCAAGCGAGACCTTCTCGGCGGCTGCCTGGGTCGGTTCGTTGGCAGCCGTGTTAAATCGCGGCGGCGGAAGCTTGGTTCGCGCCAACAGCGTTTTGCTCAAGAAGAAAAGGCTCTGCGTTCCGTAGATTGGGGCGACACCATTGATGAAGATCAGCATGTCGCCCGGCTCGATGATTCTGCTGTCTGGATCGTTTGTTGCCTTACGAGGCGGTCTCATTCTTCGAATCTCATCGACAGTAATAAGGGGTCTTTGAACCTGCTCAACGCTCCGGAAAATATGCTTCAGATAAAAGTCCGTCCTTTGCCCGCTATAATTCACGGTTTCCTTTTCAATGGTCATGTTGCCAGACAGCTCGGACAGGCTTTTGCAGGTCATCAGGTTGTCGGTTTGAAATGCGGTCTTGATATAGCAGTTGTCCGTGATGGATTCGTTCTCTCCGTACTCTTCGCGAATCTGCGTGAGGGTCTGGGCGATGAGATAGGGCTTGATCTTGTAGCCGGCCATCAGGCTCATTGCAGACGCGAGATTTGGAATTTTCTTTAACTCCGGGAATTCGTCCAACATCAATAGCAGATGGTGCCGGTCCTTTGCGGGCTGTTCCATGAGCCGAGTGAAGATCAGTTGGAGGACCAGGCGTACGAGTGGGCGAAGGCGGTCCCGGTCTGGCTGCGGGATTTTCAGATAGAGGCTCATCGGCCTTTCGCCATAGACGAGATCCCTGATCTTGAAATCGCTGCGAGAGATCGTCTTCTGCACGATGGGATCGTCGTATATGGTCATCGGAGTGACGATGCTGGACTGAACGCTTGCCCCTTCCCGATCCGCCCGGTTCAATTGACGCTGTACAGCCTTAGCAACGAACGGGTGCGTAACCGTGGGATGGCCATTGATGTCTTTCCAGTTGAGCCGCGGCGCGGACCTGCCGCCGGGATCGTGCGTCTCGGCTTGCATTTGCCTGAGCGTGTCGGAGATGTCTTTTCCGGGGAGCGAGTATAGATCCAGAACATCAGAAAGCGTGACCTCGCGCGGCGGATCGAGACGACGGAAGAAGTATCCGAGATGCAAGATGCCGGCTGAAACGAGGTCTACAGCGGCATCCTCGAAGTGCTGATACAAGTTGTTCTCGCCACCATGGCGAATGACTGCGTTTGCGATTGTCTGGGCATCGCCGACGTCGTGGTCAGTCTCCCACCGGACCTCTGAAAGAGGGTTGTAGCAGCAGCTCTCCTCGGGCAACGTCGGCGCGAACTTGAGTACACGCTGGCCAATCTTGTGTCGAAACCCTGCGGTGAGGTCCCAGTTTTCACCTTTGAGATCGTAAACAACAACACTCTGGCGCCACTGGCACAAAGAAGGAACAATCGCGCTCACGCCTTTGCCTGAGCGGCTCGGAGCGAAGAGAAGGACGGGCTCTGCGCCCGAATGGATGAGATAGCGGAGTTCCTGCGTATTTGGGTCACGCCATCCGCCGATATACACGCCGTCCGTGGCATCAAGCAGGCCGAGTTCTTCGATGGCCTTCTTGTCTGCCCATTTCGCGGAACCGTGCAGATTTTGCAGGCTGTCGGTATCCTTGCGGTCTCTGATGAGTGAAAGGAACCAGTAGGCAATCCAGGCGAAGAACACTCCAAGGATGATTGTTGCCGCGAATGCAATCCAAATGTCTCGGCGCACTTCGGAGCTGATGAGTCTGCTGGCGGCATATCGACTCCAAAGTCGAATGCCGGCAAATGGCTGGAAGGCGCCAACACCCCTGAACCAGAAAAGAGGCTCTCCCATTTCAATGGGATTGCCAAGTGTGATGGCAAGCCATTCTGTGGTGGCAGACGAAGTGAGCACAAAGACCGCTGCGGCCCCGCAAACGGCTTTGAAATTCCAGCCGCCCTGCCAACCTGGGCGCCTGGGGAGGACATAACCGGGTGGCGCAATTTGGGCATTCCGCATGTTCGGTGCTCCTTTACAGCGATGTGCATTGCAATTACGTACGTATTCATTCTGAAGCCCGTGCGATTTCGACTGTCAGTAACCGATCTCGGACTCTCTATGGCGAATCGAGCGACGGAGATCACCCATCCATCCCTTGTCGTTCTCGGAGACAACGATGCCTATCGTTCTCACGCGCCTCGCGATTCCGTCGAGGGCCTTTGGATCATGGAGAATGGTTTCTGAGTTTCCGAGTGCGGCCGCGTAGAGGCGACTTGGGTCACTTTTTAAGCTGTCAATGGAAACAATGTTGCCAGGCTTCAGATCGCCCCGCGCCCAGGCTGATCGCAGAGTGGCGTCATGCCGGAGGATCGCCACTTTGCCGTCCAAGGTTTCAAACGCGGTTTGAAGTTGACCGGTCCGTTCGTCCTCACTGTTGAGAAGCACCCTTCCGATCAGCTTGCGCGATTGCGTCCCGAATTCCATTGGGGCGTGAGGGTCGCTTATGGCCGCACCGCTCCGGAACAAAATCCGAGCGCGATCCTGCAAGTCTTTCATTTGCCTTAGCTGCTTTATGAAATCTGATTGCACAAGCCAGCTCCCATGCTGCTCGCGTGCGAGGCCAAAGCCGGCCAGGACTGCCAAGCGGCGCCTTTCGAAGTCATCTTTGGGAGAGATGTGGGAGAACTCCTTGCCTCGCGTCACCTGACGCGCCATGTTCCGATCCGCGCTCGTAACTCGAAATGCCGTAATCTCGGAGGTCCGCTGCCGCACAACATCGGCCACGGTGCGCGGGCCGAGCTGACGCGTCAGCGATCTCTGGACCTCGTCACGCAAGACCTCGCGAATTACACGGGGCTGTATGAACAGGGGGCTGCCGGACAAAGATCGCCCGCGCACAATGATGTGGGCGTGGGGGTGGTCCGTATTTCTATGCACGATCCCGGCCCATTCGAGGCGTTCGCCCGTCCGTTGCTCCAGGGCGCGAATCATGTCTCCAGACGCGGCCTTGAAGTCCACTGCATCCCCGTCCTCTGGAGAGAGAATGATCTTAAACAGGCGGGTATCTCCTGCCCGCTGCCATTGATCCGTGATGGAGTGAAGAGGCTGCTCGCTTCTGGAATCGAGCCGTTCATGTTCAAGGCCGCCGGATTTGCCGGCTGCGCTCTCACGCTCAAGATATCTTCCGTGGGCTTTCCAGGCTCCCTTGACGCGGGAATTCGAATACCTGACATTCACGATCGCCCGGCGTTGAAACTGGGTGACCGCTCCCCTACCGCTCCGGACGGTGTTTCGCTGACCGGATCGCAGACTCGGGGTTCTGCTGACCGAGCGCGCCAAGTGAAGCAGACGACGTGCACTTCCTGTGCTTGGGCTCGCGGTTAGTCGTCGAACACGTCCGGGCCGCAGTCTGGCAGACGGGCCGTCAATGCTTGACTGCTTTCCGTCTCGATTCGATATCGAGAATCTGGGAGATCTGGCCATTCGTCATTTCCCTATGTCAAGCCTTCGATATCTTCGTCGATTCCGAGGGCGGAAGGTTCATAGGCGTCGCTCTTTCGCCGACGTTGGAATTCGCGCGCCGCGGTTATATTGATTCGTTCGTAAATCTGGGTCCCGCGAAACCTTGCTGCATCAAGTAGCTGCGCTGGGACGTCGGGAAGCGCGCTGACTGCGTACTTGATGAATGAGTCAGTCAGGGCCAAATGCAATTGATTGATGGTCTCGACGTGTTGGAGCCTTTTGCCGATCATCTCGCCTAGTCGATCAATGAGTGAAAAGAAGAGGGTCTCCTGGTCATCCCTCTTCGCCGATGCAAACGTGACCAAGTAATCGAATACGTCGCTCTTGCTTTTGACGTTCAACTCCTGCTGAATCTTTTCGAAGCGCTCGGCTTGAGCCCGATTGAGCCGCAACGTGAATTGCACGCTCTCCGATCTCTTGCGAGTGTTCATACGTCGAATACTACCGCAATGTGCATTTCACTACAAGGCTACACTGCGAACTGAAAGTGAGTCATTTTGCATTTGAACTAGCCCAAAGTGAATCGCACCTATCGCCCGAAACTGCAACCGGATGGAAAAGAAAAAACCTTCAAAGAGAGGCACTCCTTTATGTTCCATTACCCCTATACCTGTTGAGACCGGCTGCCTTACAGCAGCCCACCTCTCTGAGGCCTTCGGCCAGAAAGTGCAGCCTGCGGCTGCAACAAGAAGCGAGACGTAGCGAGACTACGTGAGACAGACCGCGCCTAAACGAGATTGTCGCCCGCACGTATCTTTCCCTACCAACTCTGACCGTCTGAGTCTCGCGTGGTATCGGGTGAGCGCGGTCTATATCGCTTCGGCTCTTGCATTGTTTCCGATTCTCTGGCACTGTGGTATTGAAATGGACACGCCAGTACAAGAACGCACTGCGGAACTACAGGCCGTCATCGTGAAGTTCACTGGCCTCAGAACGGCGGCTCATTTGCGCGCGCGGTTGTTGAGGGGACTCGCCGCCGAACTCATTGCGGCGTACCGTAGCGGGCTCACGCTGAAGGTGATATGGAAGGCCCTGAACGAGAACGGTTACCAGGGAAGCTATCCGCAGTTCTGCAAAACATGCGGTCGAATCGTCGGTCTGCGCGGCAGTGAATCGCGGTCTGCCGAAGCATACGTCGAAGAAAACCTCCTCCCCCAGGAAGGGGAAAGAGTACCACCGCAAGATAAGTCGAGCAGCTCGGTCAACGATGAAGGTGAAATTCAGGAGAAGGGAAAACCGGCATGGCAGCAGCAGAGAGAAGAAGTAGCGGCGAGACTGGATCGGGAGGCGGAGGAATATCGGCGGCGGGAGGCGAGCAAGGTCAAGCCCAAGCTGTTCACGAATCAGCCATTCGAACCGCCGAGGTGAATGGGGACTGGCCCGGAGAGCTTAAGCCCAAGCGGGTAGTCTTTCCCATGGCAGGAAAAGGCGGAGTTGGCAAAACTACCGTTATGGCGACCCTGGCAGAGTGGTATGTGAGCAATGGCTTCAAGGTGGCTATGTTCGATATGGACCCGGACAACAAAGCTGAGGGATCGCTCTTTTCATTTTTCCCGGATGCTCACAAGCTGCCGGCCCTGGAGAACTGGACATACGACAAGCTGCTCGGAGTGTCGCTGGACTCAGAGGCGGATATCGTCCTGGCGGACATGGGCGCTGCCCAAGGCCATCGAATGATTCCGTGGTTTCGTGACTTCTATCGGGTCATGCAAGATTCTGGAATCCCGCTTCGGTGGACCGCTATCGGAGTGGTAGATACCGACATTGCGTCCGCCCGGTCGGTTCTTGATTGGGGTGAGGCGTTGCAGGATGGTGTGGATTACTTGATCGTCCACAACCATCATCGCGACGATGCGGCCTCTGCGTGGGAAAGTCCATCGGTTGCAGAGCTTGTCTCCGCCTTTCGACGGGCATTCTCTCCAATGGAGATTCGCATGGACGCGCGTCGGCCCGATCTTCAGAAGTTCATGCGGATCGGCTGTGACACGCTCACGGCAGTCGGAGAGCGAAAGGCGAAGGCTCCGGAATTGAGGGCGCCGGATATGATGCTGCGTGCCCGAACATACCGCTTTCGAGCATTCAACGAGTTCGCGACTGTACAGAGGGTTCTATTGCCATGAATTCATCCACAGCCGAGTTGAAAACGAGTTCGACCGATTGGATACGTGATCTTGTCTACCTGGCGTTCCCTGAAGGCGAGGCACGGGAACGCGCTCTTTTCGACCTTATTCAACAGTTCGCGAAGATGGACCCGCAAGATCCCGAGTGGCTGCGGTACAAACTGACCGTGGTGGAGTGCCGAGCGATGGAAAACGTAGCTACCCGCTTGGTTGAATCAGCCGCGGCCCAAGATCGGCTCCGCGGGGTCACAAGGGAGATCGCCGACTTTACCGCTCGCGAGTTGAAGATGACGGTTCAAACTACGACGGCAGAAACGCGCCAGCTCTTGGAGGACGTTCAGGCCAACTTGCATGATGCCATTGCCGGCGAGGCAATCCTCAAGAGCTATACAGAGGAAACGAGGCAACAATTCGGTGTCGTGATCGCACGAATCATGGAAGCGCAGCTGGGCCGAGCGCTCGAAATCAGCCAAGCCAAAATGGAATCGTGGGTAACGGGCAAGCTCAACGACTCTATCAAACTGGCAGAGGGCGCGCTCGGCACCGTGACGAGGGATTTTCGCGTCAGACTTTTCGGAGCATGGAGCGGTCTGCTTTGGAGCGTCTTCGCTGCCGGCCTAGTGGCAGGCGCCGCTCTCCTGGCTTGCGGCTTTTGGCTGGGGAGGCACTGGTAGGGAGTCGAATATGCTTTGGATTGCTTATTGCATCACTCTGGTCTTGAGCAGCATGATTGGCGTAGGGGTAGTCTTATGCAGACTCGTTGCTAGAGTCTATTGTTCGCTGTTTCAGCTATACAGTTCCAGAGTTCGCGCTGCACACAGGTGACGAGACTGGTGTGAAGAGTGGCTCTTGCCAGGAAAAAAGGAGCACTCCGTCTCCGTCCAGATCGAGCACAACAACAACTACTCGTTGCGGAGTGCCTCGATAGGGTCGGTTGCAGCGGCACGGCGGGCCGGTATCCAGGCTGCGACGAAACTTGCGACTGCGAGAGTAGCTGAGACTCCGATGAGAATCGAAAGGTCCCAGGGCCGAACGCCGAAAAGCAGGCTCCCGAGAAGACGCCCGGTGAAAAATGAAGCTGCGATTCCCAAGACAAGACCGAGGAGTACGAGCCAGGCTGCTTTCCGAAGGACGAGGCGACAGATCGCGGCTCGTTGTGCTCCCAGCGCCATGCGCACGCCGATCTCGCGAGTGCGCTGGCTGACGGAATAGGCGATGACGCCGTAAAGCCCAATGACGCCGAGCAGAAGTGCACAGGCGGCGAAGCCTCCCGTGAACCACGCCGAGGAGCTATGAAGATAGGAAGCCGCTCCGTAATGAATATGGCCGACCATAGTGAACTCGTTGCGGACTCCGAGGCTAGGATCAAGTCTGTGGACGGCGGTTGCGAGTGCAGGCATGGCGACGGCGGGATCCAGCGTCGTTCGCGCGACGAGGAAGAAGTAATTCGATGGATTCTGATTGGCGGGGAAGTAGACGGCAGGTCGTAGCGGTTCGTCGAGTCCACCTTCGCGGACATCGTCGACAACTCCGACGACCTGATGGAGCGAGGCGGGAGATAGGGTGGTGTCCCCGACGATGCGGCCGACCGGATCTTCACCGGGAAAAAACTGCTGTGCCATGGTGCGATTGATCAGAGCTACGTGAGGATGTTCTCCGTTGTCGGCTTCGTTGAAAGAGCGGCCACTGAGTAGTCGGGTTTCAAGTGTCGCGAAGTATGCCGCGCTGACTGTGCGTGACAAGGCCGATTGCTGTGTACCGCTCCATGCATGCCCGAGGACACGGTAGGGGGCTACGTCGCAGTTGCAGGTGACGGGAAGACTCGTTACAGTTGCCGCTGATTTAACACCCGGGACAGTGTTGACGGTCGCCAGGAGGCTGCGGAGGAGCGCGAGCTGTCGCGCGGGAGTGTCATAGCCTGTGTTGGCGTCGATCTCCAAGGTGGCGATGTGGTCGGGGTTGAAATTGAGATCAACGTGGGTGATGCGATAGAAGCTCTTGCCGAGCAATCCCGCTGCCGCGAGAAGGACTATGGCCAGGGCTAGTTCCACGACGATGAGGTGAGAGCCGAAACGTCGCCAAATGGCGGAGGAACTACGTGCTCCGTTTGCCAGACCGGTGTGCAGATCGTCGAAACAGAGCCGCGAGACAGACGCGCTGGTGCAGACGGTCACGGCGAGGAGCAAGACTGCGGCAACGAAGATGAAGACACGGTGGTCGAAGTTGATGGACTGGAAGTACGGCATGCCGCGGAGGACGCGCTCGGGAATTTGTACGGCTAGCAGGCGGACCACGCTATAGGCGGCGGGAAGTCCCGCGGCGACCGAGAGCGCCACGAGAAGAGCTGCCTCGACGAGGAGTTGATAAGCCAAACGCGCCCGGGATGCGCCAAGCGCTCCCCGAACAGCCATCTCATGACGGCGGCTTTCGGAACGAACGAGGAAGAGGCCGGCCACGTTTAGGCTGGCGATGAGCAGCAGCAGCACGGCCCCAGAAAGCAAAATGAGGAGGATCGGGCGATCGTCTCCAATGATTGAGTCGCGGAAGGGCTCTACAAATGCATCCTGTCCGAGATTCGACTGAGGATATTGCTTTTCCAGTTGAGCGGCGATCGTCCGGGTACTCGCGAGCGCAGCGCCGATGGAAATACCCTCGTTAAGGCGCGCGACGGCGGAGAAAGGGCGGCAGGCACGATCTTGCTCGCAGGGACCAGGGTCGTGAATCGTCACCCAAAGCTCGGCGGCGCGCGGAGCGAACTCAAACTCACGCGGGAGGACGCCAATTACGATATAAGCGTCATTGTTGAGCGTTAGCGATTCACCGAGGACATTGGCACGCCCTCCAAAGAAATGTTGCCATGTGCCGTAGGGAAGCACGACGGTACGTGGCGCGGCGGGAGTGTCATCGGATGGAGTGAACAGGCGGCCCAACAAAGGTGAAACGCCAAGCGTTTCGAAGAAACCGCCGGAGACCTGACCTACTCGAAGGGCTTGAGCGCCAGCGGGATTGCGCCAAACATACGCATGCGGGGCCCAGACATCGAATGCTCGAAAAACGGAGTTGTTCCGGCTCCAGTCTTGGTAGTCAGGATAAGACAAACCGCATTCGCGACAGGTCGCCGTCTGTTCAAAAACGGCGACGAGACTTGCGGGGTCTCGGTAGGGCAGAGGTTTGAGTAGGGCGGCATTCACGAAGGCGAAAATGCTGACGCTGGCAGTGATGCCGAGTGCCAGGACAACGATTACGGCGAGGGCGAACCCAGGGGTCTTGTGAAACCGGCGAAATGCGAAGCGAATATCGGCGAAGGTGTTTTCAAGTTTGGGCCATTGCCAGACCTCGCGGCTGCGCTCCTCGATCAGCGTAACGTTGCCGAATTCACGGCGAGCAGCACGTTCGGCTTTTTCCCGGGTCATGCCGCTGTCTATCAGGTCCGCGATCTTCTCGTCGATGTGCTCGCGGATCGTCTCTGAAAGCTCATTATAGAGACGACGCCGAGAGAACAACCGTCCAAGCCAGCCCATAAGGTCTCCTACTGTCCTGCCAGTGCAAGTACGCGCGTGACTCCGGCGAACATCTTCTCGACGCTCGCAAGTTCTCGCTCGAGGTGCTTCCTGCCTGCGTCGGTCACTTTAAAAACTCGCACGGAACGATTCCTGGCCGAGAGCCCCATTTCCGTTTCCAGCCAGCCAGTCTTCAACATCCTCTGCAGAGCGGGATATAGGGAACCATCCTCAATCTGGAGGTAATCTTCGGAAATATCTTTGAGCCGCTGAGCAAGCGCATAGCCGTGCATCGGCTTCCAGTTGAGGCTCTTAAGGACCATTAATTCCAGTGCGCCAGGAAAGAGGTCGCGGTGCTCGGGTTTCTTCGCCATATGGGTTTATAGTACCTTAAATATACTATTTTTAAACAAGTAGTTCAAGTATACTATTCATTGTTCAAATCTTCGCCGTATATTCGCCTATACTGAATCCATGTTCCACATCCCGACTTCCGGACTGTATTCCGTTTGTCATCGTCTGCAAAGGGTGTCACGAGAACATTCCTGCGCCGGTGGAGACGTTGCCGGATGACTGGATCATTGCAGTGTGTCCGCTCTGTGCCCAAAAGCGCCGCTATCTGCCAGCAGCGATTTTTCAGGGAAAGCTCTCCCATCACGTCGCGGTGCAACGGGTCAGAGGCGTGAGGTGATCCGTGGGCCTGATGAGGCGGGCGGTAGCTCGCGAGGAGCAGGAGCGAAGGAATGCGATGGAAGAGCAGAAGCGGATGACAGACCGGTTCGCATCGACACTGGTGATCGCCGCATCGATCATTGCGGCGGTGAGGCTGGCACGGGATCAGCACATCAGCAGGCCGTCGCCAAGACTGACATCTGTCATTGCTGAAAGTGTCGGGCTTGCCAGAAGGATTCTCGAAGAGGTCGTGCGCTAGGCTGGCGAACTGATGATTGGCTCGTTGCGGGAGAGATCGCGGATTGGGCCGGGAAGTTCGGCCCAATCCGCGCCTGGCTAGCTGGCGAGCAGTTCTGGGGTGTCTTCATTCATTACTGCCGGAAGATCCCTTTCGATCAATTCAATGATCCGTTTGGCGGCGCCGCTGATCGTCGCCAATGATTGGGTGAGCATTTCGGGTGTGACCTCGTAGGTGGCCAGATAGAACGGGCTGCCATGCTGAATTCCGAAATGCGAGAGCACAACAAATGAGGTTGACTCCGCCTCAAGTTCGCGCTGCTGGCGGGTCGTATTCTTCCAAATTTCAGCCTGTTTGTGAAGAATTTCGTGTGCCTGCTCATGGATAATCACGGCCACGCGGTCGCTGTTACTGAGTGCTTGATTGATCTGGATTTTGCCCCCAAGGCTCAATCCTTCTGCGCCGTCAGTGATTGTCGTGTATTCAAGCTCAATTCCAAGCTCGTGACATGCCTGCTCGACATTCGGAAGCAACTCTGCGCAATCATCCTTCACCTTCCACGGCAGAGAAGGAAGAGGCTCTCCGTCTGTGGCGGAAACGTCGAACACGTGGGCAACTTTGAATCCGCGCAGTGTTCCGGCCGTGCCCGTTTGGTGCTCATCGTTTCCCTCTGGCTCATCCCGCTTCTTCGGTTTGTAAATGCAGGGAGCAAAGATGGCGATTCCCTTTTCGCCCTTCCGAACGAATCGGTTCATTTTGCGCCATGTGTTAAAGCCGGCAACGCGCGTCGCCGTTGGGCATTGCATCGCGATCAGGAGTTGGTTATTCCAAGAATAATTGTGAAACTGCGCCATCGCGTTCAGCCATCCGAGGAAAACATCACTGCGGCGGGCTGCATCGGTTTCGGCGGCGAGAGTTGAAACGCTGGTTTCGATCTGCTGGGCGAGTTCGCGGGCTTTGTCGGTAGTCATGGGGTCTGCTCTCCGGGGCTTTTTGGTATTGGCGGTTGTTGTTAACCAACAACCCCTGAGCCACCCGGCGGCGAGGGCGGGGGTAGCAAGTGCAAGCCGAGGGGGATCACCCATCTCTTGGAGCGCAGCGGAAGTGAAGCGGAAAGAGGCGTAGTGCAGCGGAGGTCTGCACGGAACGGAGTGAAGGAAGACTGGGGATACGGCTAGCGCGCGCGAGGGGCGGCGCCCCTGAGAGTTCTTAGGAAATGACTTGACTCAGGCATTCTTGGGCAATGCACCACTTAACTGGATCAACAACGGAAGAAGAGGCAGTTCATCTATTGAGCGATTCAATTTT
>NZ_DASXYM010000113.1:0-31564 GCF_036502485.1 Occallatibacter sp.
TCGAGGGCGTGGAGTTCGCGGTTGCGCTCACGTTCCCAGGCTTCGGCGCGCCAGCGGCGCGGGGAGTAGCTGGGGGCCTCCTCGATTGGCTGGGGAAGGGTTTTGATGGCGGCTGGCTCCGAGACGAGGCGGGGCTGCATAGGGACCACGGCAGGCACGAGGGGTGCAATCGCGGGGCGCGGGGCGGGGGGGATTACGCGCGCAGAAGATTCGATTTGTTCATAGACTGCGGAGGCGAGGCTGGCGTCGGCTTCGGGCGGAGTCGCCGGGGAGTCTCCGCTTTCCGACACCGCAACGCGTTGTCCGCTGACGCGAGCGATGAACTCGTCGACCAGCTTGTGCAGGCAGGTTTGTCCGCACAGGTGCTTGGTGCCGGGGCGCTGCCGCATGCGCGAGCTCCAGCCGCTTACGCGCAGTTCGCCGGCCTGCTCGCAGGTGACGTACCAATGGTTGGTCTGTTTCTTCTCTGCTCCACACACGTCGCACGAAATAGCCTGCCGGATCACGCGTCGCTCCTGTGCCTCTTTTATTTCATCGTGAGGGGAAGGGGAACGGTTGAGCGGGATGGGGGAGGAATGACGGGGGATTCCGGAATGGGATTTCGTGATTTCGGAATGGGACAGGCCGGTTGAGGGAAGTGAATTGCGCGGATTGTGGGATCCCACCCTGGCCGAGCCGGGACGGGGCATCCGCACCCGCACCCGGCATTTTGCAGGACCGGGGCTATTGGGTGCGGGGGGCGAAGTAGCCTTTGCGGGCGAGGACCTGGTAGCGGCGGTCGGTGCAGTAGAGATAGATGGGGCGGAACGCGCCGTTGGCTTTGAAATCAGCGGGGACATAGGTGAGGGCGTACTGGCTGCGCAGGCTCTGCTGGATGTCGCGGAAGCTGTTGGACATCTCTTCGACGGAGGGGGGCCAGAAGGCCTGACCGCCGGTGGCCTCGGTCATGCGCTTGAGGACTTCATCGCCCTTGCTGCGGCTGGGAGTCCAGTTGGTGCTGATCGCGTAGATGATCGTGTCCGCGCGCTGGCACATTTTGATGGCTTCCTCTTCATGCACGCGGCTCTGGTTGTCTTCGCCGTCGGAGATGAGCACGAGGGCCTTGCGCACGGGCTCCTGGCCGCGGGCGGTATCGAGGAGCTTGTCGCGGCAGGCCACGTAGACGGAGTCGTAGAGGGCGGTGCCGCCGGCGGGCTTGAGGCGGTTGATGCCGGTCTCGAGGGAGTCGAGGTTGTTGGTCCAGTCCTGGCTGATGTGCGGCACTTCGGCAAAATCCATGACGAAGGCGCGATCGCTGGAGGGCTTGACGGTTTGCATCAGGAACTCGGTTGCCGATTGCTGCTCGAACTGAAAGCGGGTGCGGATGGAGGTGCTGGCGTCAATGACGAGGCCGACGCGGAGGGGGAGATTGATCTGCTGGCGGAAGGATGTAACGCGTTCCGGGGCGCGGCCATCGTCGAGCAGGGCGAAGTCGCGCTGGCTCAGATTGGGGATGAAGTGGCCGTGCTTGTCAGTGACGGTGAAGATCTGAATGACTTCATTGACCTGGGTGCGGATGGTGTATTGATCCTGCTGGTCATTGGGATTTGCGGGCTGCTGCCCGTTTGCGGGCTGCTGCGCGGTGGCCGGCTGCTGCTGCGCAGGCGGATTCTGCTGCGCGTTGCCAGCGGGTGGCTGTGCGGGCGGCTGCTGGGCGGGCGCTGGGGGCTGTGCGGCCGTGGTGGGCTGTTGTGCGTTAACGGCCACGGTGAAAGAAGCGGCCGTGACGAGGCCAAGGCCCACGAATGCGTAAACCCGGCGACGCAGGGCGGCCGGCAAGGAATTCAGCATGTCCATATCTACGGTGATTTTACCCAATGGCGGGGTTCGCTTCCTGTTTAGACGGTTTGGCGGGGGTAGTGTCACCTTCGAGGCGGGTCAGGAAGGCGTCGAGCTCCGCGGGGAGTGCGGCCTGCAATTGCAGGGGTTTGCGGGTGATGGGATGGGTGAATTCGAGCTGCGCTGAGTGGAGAAAGTTGCGGTCGAGCTTGAGGCGCTGGGGCGGGGTGTTGCGGCGGGCCGCGCGTGAGGTGGCGGCCTGGGCGGCGACCTGGTCGGTGATCTGGCTGGCAGCGCCGTAGAGGGTATCGCCTACGACGGGGTGGCCGATGGAGGCCATGTGCACGCGGATCTGGTGGGTGCGGCCGGTTTCAATGCGGACCTGGACGAGGGTGAACTTGCCGAAGCGCGTGGAGAGCTTGCGGAGGATCTCGTAATGGGAGATGGCGGAGCGGGCATTCTCCTGGGGGCGGGTGGTCATGCGGGTGCGGCGGACGGGATCGCGGGCGATGGCGGCGTTGATGGTGCCGCGGGGGCGCGCTACTTCGCCATGGACGAGCGCGATGTAGGTTTTGCGGATGTCGCGGCCGGAGAACATGGCGGCGAGTTTGGCGTGGGCGCGGTCGCTTTTAGCGACGATGATGAGGCCGCTGGTGTCTTTGTCGAGGCGGTGCACGATGCCGGGGCGCAGTTCCCCGGCGGTGGTGGAGAGGGACTGAAAGTGATGGAGGAGGGCATTGACGAGGGTGCCGCGGCTGCGCGCGTCTTCCGTCTGGCCGGAGCCGGCGTGCACCATCATGCCGGCGGGTTTGTCGACGATGGCGAGGTGGTCGTCTTCAAAGACGATGTGGAGGGGGATGTTTTCCGCGGTGGCTTTGAGGGGTGCGGGGTGGGGCTCGCCGGTGATGGTGATGGTTTCGCCGCCGCGAAGTTTGAGGGACGCCTTGGGCGTGTTCTGGTCTATGAGGACGTCGCCCTGGGAGAGAAGAAGCTGCACGCGGGAGCGGCTGGCGTCGAGGTGAGTAGCCAGGAAGTGATCGAGACGCTGGCCGGCGGCTTCAGCGGGGACGAGGATGGTGCGGGTGTCAGCCATGATTGGCCTCTAGGGCGTCTGGTGTGGCGATGCGGGTGTGGGGACGCTCACGCAGGAGCAGGGCGCCGGCGAGGAGAAGGACGATGGCGGCGAGCTGAGGGCCGTTGATGGCGCCGTGAAGGAGGGAGCCGCGGCCTTCCCAGTCGCGGCCGATTTCGGTCAGGTAGATGATGGCGGCGGCTCCGATGAGGGCGACTCCGGCGGTGTCGCCGTGCTGGCGGCGCGCGGGGAGAAGGACCACGAGGAGGAGCGAGAGGGTGAGGAATGCGATGGCTGCGTAGGCCTGCACCGGTTGCACGGGGATGCCGAGGGGAGCGCCGCTCCAGCGGGCTGCGAGGGGATCGGTATACGTGACCGCCCAGCGAACGCGGGCATCGATGCCATAGCCGGAGCCGGCAAGGAGGGCGCCGAATTGCTCGCAGGCGAGGCCGAGGGCGATGGGGGCGGCGAGGGCATCGGCGGTGCTGAGCAGAGGCAGATGCTCGCGGCGCGCGTAGAGGACGGCGGCTGCCCCGCCAAGGATGACCGCGGCGACCAGCAGCAGCGGGTGATGGATGGTGGCGAGGCCGATCATCCACAGGGGGTGCTTGAGGACGTCGCGCCAGTTGAGCGCGATGAGCAGAAGGCGCGATCCGATCAGGGCGGTGAAGAGCGCGAGGATGCAGAGGTTCCAGATGTGGGCGGGGAGAAGGCCGGCGATGCGCGCGGTGCGCTGAGCGAGCAGAAGGGCCAGCAGCACACCGAGCGCCGCGAGGGCACCGTAGCTGGGGATGAGGAAAGCTCCGATGTGGAAGAGGACGGGATGCACTGGGGATAAGGATATAGGCAAGGGCGGCACCTGATCGGCGGGTATTGGCCGCGCTCCGAAGGAATGAGAGATCCGGGCTGCATCGCTTTCTCAGGCTGCAGGCGGGATCTGAACCTGGGTGAAGGTCCCGGGCTCTAGCAGAGCCAGATGTTCGATCGCGATCTGTACGTGCGGTTCAAGTTGCGGCCATTGCTGACAGGTCAAGGCCATGGCCGCAACACGCCTGCCGTGCAAGTTTTGCCGATGATGCATGTTTGGTCCGTCGTGATCAGAGGGTCGAAACCGGCCGCGTCCGCCACGCTCAGAAGGAGGGTCTGCCAACTACAATGAACTTCGCTATGCAGTGGAACGACCTGATTCAGCAAATCAATTGTGTGGGCGCCTCGGGCGGGAGCGCGCAGGCGATCGCGGGTATTGAGTACGACTCGCGGCGGGTGCGGCCGGGGTCGGTTTTTGTCGCCATGCGGGGCGGCTCGACGGACGGCAACAAGTTTGTGGAGAAGGCGATTGGGGCGGGGGCCGCGGGGATCATTACCGATTGTTCGCGCACGTTCGATCACCTGGTTGTGTATCGCCCGGAGATCCCGGTGATCGAGGTGGAGCACGGAAGGCGGGCGCTGGCGGAGGCGAGTGCCGCGTTCTTTGGCCACCCGGAGCGGCAACTGGCGGCGACGGGAATTACCGGCACCAATGGCAAGACGACCACGGCTTTCCTGGTGGAGGCGCTGCTCAACTTTGAGGCGCGGAAGACGGTGCTGGTGGGGACGATTGAGTACCACGTGGCGGGCGAGGTGCGGGCATCCATTCACACGACGCCGGAATCGCGCGATGTGTTTGAGCTGATGGCGGAGGGTGTGGCGCGGGGCGCGACGGAACTGGTGACCGAGGTATCAAGCCATGGGCTTGACCAGGGACGGGTGACGGGGATGGGGTTTGACGTGGCGGTGTTCACCAACCTGACGCGGGATCATCTGGACTATCACGAGACGATGGAGAAGTACTACGCGGCCAAGCGGCTGCTGTTTGACGGCAAGGTGTATCCCGCGCCGCGGGCGGCGGTGATCAATGTGCATGACGAGCGTGCGCGGCAACTGGCTGCGGCGGCGCGGCGCGCGGGGGCGGAGGTGCGGACGTATGGCATTGGCCAGGGCGACTGGCGGGCGATGAATCATAAGCTCACGCCGGGGGGAGCGGTGTTTGCGCTGGAGACTCCGGCAGGGACGGCAGAGGTGTGGTCACGGCTGGCTGGGGAGGTGAATATCCTGAACCTCCTTGCGGCGGCTGCGGCGGCGCATGCGCGCGGCGTGTCGTTCGACCAGGTGGTGGCGGGGATTGCGACGCTGCATCCGGTGCCGGGAAGGTTCCAGCCAGTGGATGCGGGGCAGCCGTTCACGGTGATTGTGGACTACGCGCACACCGATGATGCGTTGCGCAATCTCACCGGGCTGGCGCGGCAGACGGTGGCGCAGACTGGTGGGCGCGTGGTGACGGTGTTTGGGTGCGGGGGCGATCGCGATCGCACCAAGCGGGCGAAGATGGGGCAGGCTGCGGGGAAGGGTAGTGACTTGGTAGTGGCTACGAGCGACAATCCGCGGTCGGAGGATCCGTTGGCGATTCTGGCGGAGATTGAGCCGGCGCTCAAGGCTACAGGAACGCCCTATGTGGTGGAGGCGGATCGCGCGGCGGCGATTCGGCTGGCGGTGCGGGAGGCGAAGGCCAACGATGTGGTGCTGATCGCCGGGAAGGGGCATGAGAAGGAGCAGATTCTTGCGGACCGGACGGTTCCTTTTGACGATGCTGAAGTCGCGCGCGCGGCGCTGATGGAGTTGGGGCGGGAGCGCGGCCCTGATCGATTAGGCTAGGGACACATGAAGCTCACTCTTGCAGAAGCAGCGATCGGCGCGGGCGGCGCCGTACTGGACGTGCTGCCGGCCATCTCGAATCCTGGCGCCATTGTGGTTGAGGGCTACTCGATCGACTCGCGCACCATTCTGCCGGGCGAGCTTTTTTTCGCGGTCAGGGGCGAGCGGTTGGACGGGCATGATTTTGTGGCGGCCGCAGCGGAGCGCGGCGCGGCGGCGGCTGTTGTGTCGGGGGGGCGGGTGGGTTCGCTTTCGAGCGGGGGTGGGGTGCTGCCTCTGCTGGTGGTGGATGATCCGCTGAATGCGCTGCAGGCGCTGGGTGCGCATGTGCGGCGGCAGTGGGGCAAGCGCGTGGTGGCGGTGACGGGCTCAGCGGGGAAGACGACGACCAAAGACGCCATTGCCGCGGCGCTGGGCGCGCAGTTCAACGTGCTGAAGTCGAAGGGCAATCTCAACAACAATTACGGCCTGCCGCTGCAACTGCTGCGCATTGAGCCCGAGCACGAGTACGCGGTGGTGGAACTGGGGATGAATCATATCGGCGAAATTGCAGCGCTGGCGCGCATGGCCACGCCCGACTGGGGTGTGGTGACCAATGTGGGGATGGCGCACGTGGAGAACTTTGCCGATGGGCAGGCGGGGATTGCGCGCGCCAAGTTTGAGCTGGTGGCGTCGTTGCCGGCGAGCGGGGTGGCGTTTCTCAACTGCGATGATCCATATGTGTCGCAGTTTGGCCGCGACTTTGGTGGGCGGGCGGTGTATTTCGGCAAGGGACCGTGTGCCGATCCGCAGATTCTCAGCGTGGCGGAAGGTGCGGAGGGATTGCAGATTCGCTATCGCGCCGGCGAGGACGAGCGGCCCCTCACGCTGAAGCTGGTGGGCGCGCACAACGCCCTGAACGCGATGGCGGCGCTGGCGGTGGCGCGGGAAGCGGGAGTGGATCTGGCGGCTGCGGCAGCGGCGCTCGCCACACTGACGCCCGGCGACAAGCGCGGCGAGACGCTGATGCTGGCGGGGGCAACGATTCTGAATGACGCGTATAACTCGAACCCCGAGGCGCTGCGGTCGATGATCGGCACGCTGGCGGCGAGGCCCGCCGAGCGGCGCATTCTGGTGGCTGGCGAGATGCTGGAACTTGGCGAGCATGCGGCGCGGCTGCACGCGGAGTGCGGCAAGGCGGCCGCGGAGGCGGGGATCGACGTTGTGGTGGGAGTCCGCGGGAATGCGAATCATATTGCTGCCGCTGCCTGCATGGCGGGGGTGGCATCGCTCTTTCTGCCTGACGCGCAGACGGCAGGGCAATGGCTTGCGGAGAATCTGCGCGCCGGGGACGTGGTGCTGGTGAAGGGCTCGCGCGGGGTGCGGCTGGAGCAGGCGATTGAAACTGCCAGGGATCTGATTGGCTCGCGGGAGATACTTTGAATCTGCTCGGCCGCATCTGTTTGCTTGCGGTTTGCGCACTGGGTTTGTCGCTGGGTGCGCATGCCGTGGATCCCACCTGGACGCGGGCCGTTCCGCCGTTCCGCATTGCCGGAAATCTTTACTACGTGGGCAGCGAAGAACTGGCTGCGTTTCTCGTGACGACGCCGCAGGGCGACATTCTGATCAACAGCAATCTGCCTTCGTCTGCGGCGCAGATCAGGCAGAGCGTGGAGAAGCTGGGCTTTCACTGGCCGGACATCAAGATTCTGCTGATCAGCCATGCGCATTTCGATCATGCCGCGGGGAGCGCCGCGATTTTGCGGCAGACGCATGCGAAGTATGAGGTGATGGATGCGGATGTGCCGGTGATCGAGTCCGGCGGGCGCGACGATTTTGCGCTGGGGCGCGAGAGTCAGTATTGGTTTCCGCGCGCGCATGTGGATCGCGTGCTGCACGACGGGGATGCGGTGTCCCTGGGCGGGACGGTGCTGATTGCGCACAAGACCGCGGGGCACACCAAGGGCACCGTTACGTGGACGATGGAAGTGAACGAGGCAGGAAAGATTGAGCACGTGGTGATTGTGGGCAGCCCCAATGTGCTGGACAGTTACAAGCTGGTGAACAACAAGGCGTATCCGCAGATTGCGGCGGATTTTCGTCATCAGTTTGAGGTGCTGAAGGCGCTCCCGTGCGACATTTTTCTGGGCGCGCATGCGAGCTACTTCGATCTGAAGGAGAAGTACGCGCGGTGGCAGGCGGGAGATAAGGGCGCGTTTGTCGACCCGGCGGGGTACAAGGCTTTTGTGGCGGAGAAGCAGCGGGATTTCGAGGGCGCGTTGAAGAAGCAGACCAAGAACTGATTCCCGGAGCGACTGTTCCGTTGCGAAGCAGGGAGCCGCGAGAGGCCTCGGCAGGACGTGGCGGGTTGGCGCTGCGCGTGGCAAGTTGGCGGGTTAGCGCTGCGGCTTGTAAATGAAGCAGCGAGTCAGCGCCGCTTCGCGGCAAGCACGTTAGCAGGTCAGCTCAGCGCATAGCGGGAGATTTTACTTGCCGGCAGAATGAGGGAGTAGAGCTGCTGGGCTGCTGCCTACCCCGATACCTGCCCCCTTTTCCAGCGATGTCTCCACTCATGAGCCTTGTAGAATCAAGGCTGAACTCCGCCTGAAAACCACCGGGCCGCGCCGGCTCTGGAGGCTACTTGCTCTACTGGCTGCTGTATCAAAAGCTCTACCCGTTTTTTCACCCGTTTCGTATATTCCGCTATCTTACGTTTCGCACGGCCTTTGCCTCGGGCACGGCGCTGCTGATCGCACTGGTGATTGGGCCTTATGTCATTCAGAAGCTCCGCGAGTTTCAGATTGGGCAGTACATTCGCGAAGAGGGTCCGAAGTCGCACCAGAAGAAGTCGGGCACGCCCACGATGGGAGGCGTGCTGATTGTCATCGCGATTCTGCTGCCGACGGTTCTCTGGTCTGATCCGGCTAACCCCTTTGTATGGATTGCGGTATTTGCGACGCTGGCGTTTGGGGCGGTGGGGTTCGCGGACGACTATATCAAAGTGGTGAAGCGCCGGAACCTGGGGCTCACGGGACGGGCCAAGCTGCTGGGACAGGGGCTTGCCGCGCTGGGCGTGGCTGCCGCGCTTGCGGTGCTGCAGCAGTTCAAGATGTTTTCGACCTCGCTGACGGTGCCGTTTGCCAAGAGCCTGCGCCCTGACCTGCTGTGGCACTGGCCGCTGCACTTCCATCACCTGGGGTTTCTGGCGTTTCTGCCGTTTGGCGTGTGGGTGATCTTTGTGCTGATGGGCTCGTCGAACGCCGTGAACCTGACCGATGGGTTGGACGGTCTGGCGATTGGCTGCACGATTATTGCGGCGGCGGCGCTTGCCGTGCTCACGTATGTGAGCGGGCACGTGGTGTTTGCCGATTATCTGGAACTGCAGCGCATGCCTTTGGTGGGCGAGTTGACCGTGTTTTGCGGGTCCATGGTGGGCGCGTCGATTGGCTTCCTCTGGTACAACGCGCATCCTGCCGAGATTTTCATGGGCGACGTGGGCTCGCTTGCCCTGGGCGGGGCCATCGGCACGGTAGCGGTGATCATCCGGCAGGAACTGCTGCTGCTTTTCATTGGCGGCATCTTCGTGATTGAGGCGGTATCCGTGATGCTGCAGGTGGGGAGCTACAAGTTGCGAAAGAAGCGTATCTTCAAGATGGCGCCACTCCACCACCATTTTGAGCAGCTTGGCTGGAGCGAATCCAAGGTCATTGCGCGTTTTTGGATTCTGGCGCTGGTGTTTGCACTGTTTGCACTCACGACTCTGAAATTGCGCTAGATCCGGTCTCCCGCGGCCGCTCCCGGTGCACAATAAATAGCGCGGGCAGGATCGTAAGCCGAGATGGCAGGAAGCAATCCATGATGGACCTCAAAGGGAAGAAAGTTCTTGTCGTAGGCCTGGGGAAATCGGGTCTGGCCGCGGCCCTGTTTCTGCGCCGCCGGGGGGCTCACGTCACGGTGTCGGATGTGCGCAGCGCCGAGGCGCTGGCCCATGAAATTCCAGCCCTGATTGAGGAGGGCATCTCAGTGGAAGCGGGCGGCCATGGTCTGCTGACCTTCCGCCGCCAGGACCTGATCGTGGTCAGTCCGGGGGTGCCGGTGGATACGCCGGAGCTGGTGCAGGTGCGGAGCTTTGGGCTGCCGGTGATTGGAGAGCTGGAACTGGCGGCGCGCTTCCTGAAGGGCAAGGTCATGGCAATCACGGGCTCCAATGGCAAGACGACGACGACCACGCTTGCCGGCGAAATCCTGAAGGAGTCCGGGCTGAACACGCTGGTGGGCGGCAACATTGGGGTGCCGGTTATTTCGCTGACGGACGAGAGCAAAGACGATACGTGGTCGGTGCTCGAAGTTTCAAGCTTTCAGCTCGAGACCACGCGCGAGTTTCACCCGCAGATTGCCGTGATTCTGAATATCACTCCGGATCACCTGGACCGCCACGGCACGTTTGAGAATTACGCGATGGCGAAGGAACGGATTTTCGCCGAGCAGACTGCCGCGGACTTTCTGGTGCTCAACGCGGACAACCCGCGCACGGCCGAGGCTGCGCCGCGGGCGAAGTCGCAGGCGTACTGGTTTTCGATTTATCACACCGTGCCGCAGGGTGCGTGGGTGGAACATGGGCCGGACGGCAGCCAGGTGATGTTCCGCGGGTCAGAGGACGGCGTGCCCGAGGCGATTCTTCCGGTGCATGCCATTCCGCTGAAGGGCGCGCACAATGTGGAGAACGTGCTGGCAGCGGTGTGCGCGGCGCGACTGGCGGGCTGCCCCGCGGCGCAGGTCCGCGCGGCTGTGGAGAAGTTCAAGGCGGTGGAGCATCGCCTGGAGTTTGTGGCCAACTTCAACGGCGTGGAGTTTTACAACGATTCCAAGGCTACCAACGTGGACGCCACGGAGAAGGCCATCGCGGCGTTCCCCTCCGGGATTCACCTCATCCTGGGCGGCAAGGACAAGAACTCGGACTACAGCACGCTCGCGCCGCTATTGCGCGAACGCGTCAAGGCGGTATACACGATCGGCTCCGCCGCGGCCAAGATTGAGCAGCACCTGCGCGGGGTTGTGCCCATTCACTCCTGTCAGACGCTCGAGAACGCCGTGAAAACCGCCGCCGCCGCTGTGCATCCCGGCGATATTGTGCTGCTGGCTCCAGCCTGCTCCAGCTTCGACCAGTTTGAAAATTATGAGCATCGCGGGCGGGTCTTCAAAGAACTTGTGCATGAGGCCGGTTTTAACATATGCCAGCACGCGTAGGCGTTGACAAGTGGATTTTCTTCACCACCCTGCTGCTGGTGTCAGTGGGGCTGGCGATGGTGTTCTCCGCTTCCGCGGTGGTGTCGCAGGAGAGGTATCACTCGCCGTATATGGATGTGTCGCGGCAGGCGCTGTGGGCGCTGGCGGGCGTGCTGTCAATGATCGTGCTGATGCGGGTGGACTACACGCGCTATAACTCGCCGAAGTTCATCTATCCGGCGCTGTCTGTGACGACGCTGCTGCTGGTGATGGTGTACTTCTTCAAGAACTCGCACGCCACGCATCGGTGGATTCGCTTTGGCGGTTTTTTCACCTTTCAGCCTTCGGAGATTTCGAAGCCGGTGCTCATTCTTTTCCTGGCGTGGTTTTTGTCGACGCGGCTGGACCAGATGCGCGACTGGAAAAACACGCTGCTGCGCGGCGTGTTCATGCCCATTCTGTTTGTGCTGCTGGTGGTGAAGGAGCCGGATCTGGGCACGGCGCTGGTGCTCTTTGGGGTGACCGCGCTCATGCTGATCCTGGCGGGGATGGAGTGGAAGTACCTTACGATGGGCATTGCGGCAGCGCTGCCGCCGCTGTTTGCGCTGCTGTTCTGGGTTTCATGGCGGCGGCAGCGCATGCTGGTGTTTCTTCATCCCGAATCTGATCCGCAGGGCGCCGGGTTTCACATCAACCAGTCGCTGATCGCGGTGGGTGCGGGCGGGCTGACGGGCCGAGGCTTCATGGAGGGCATGCAGAAACTGTTCTATCTGCCCGAGGCTTCGACCGATTTCATCTTTGCGAATATCGCGGAAGAGCTGGGGTTCATCGGCGCCATGCTGGTGGTGATCCTGTTCGGGATTTTCGCGGTGCGCGGGCTGCGGGTGGCGTTCCGGTCTTATGACCCGTTTGCGCGGCTGGCCGCCTTTGGGCTCACGATCGCGATTCTCCTGCAGGCTTTCTTCAACATCAGTGTGGTGCTGTCGCTGGTGCCCACCAAGGGAATTCCGCTGCCGCTGATTTCAAGCGGGGGCACGTCGCTGTTTGTGACGTTGTCGGGGATCGGGATTCTGCTGAATATATCGCGCAAGGTGGATTGACGCTCGCTGCGCGCGCCGACCTGAAACTGGAGCGAAGGCCAATGGCGGAAGTTGCGGCCATTAGAATCAGAGTGAAAGGCTTTTCTCTTGTCGAGGTTGCGCGTTCTGATTGCCGGGGGAGGCACCGGCGGCCACATCATCCCTGCGCTTGCTGTGGCCCGCGAGCTTGAAGAGCGCCACGGGGCGGAGGTGGTTTTTGTGGGGACGCCGCGGGGGCTGGAGTCGCGGCTGGTGCCGAACGCGGGATTCAAGCTGGAACTTATCAAGGTGGGACAGCTGAATCGCGTGTCGCTGCAGACGCAGGTGCGCACGCTGTTTGATCTGCCGCTGGCCGCGGTGTCGTGCTTACGGCTGCTCTGGAAGTTCCGTCCCGGCGTGGTGTTGAGCGTGGGCGGATATGCCTCAGGTCCGGCTGCTGCCGCAGCACTCTTGTCCGGGATTCCGGTGATGGCGATGGAGCCGAACGCGATGCCGGGGCTGGCGAACCGTATGATTGGCCGCTGGGTGAAGGCATCGGCGGTTAACTTTCCGGCTGCCGGCCGCTACATGCACAATGCGGAGGTGACGGGCATTCCGGTGCGGGCGGAGTTCTTCTCGCTGCCCGAACCGCCTGCGATGCCTCCGCGGCTGCTTATTTTTGGAGGATCGCAGGGGGCGCGGTTGTTCAACAACACGCTGCCGAAGATGGTTGCCGAGCTTTTGCGCGGGGTGCCGGGCCTGTCGATTCTGCACCAGTGCGGGCCGCGTTTTCTGGCGGAAACCGAGGCCATGTACCGATCGAGCGGGGCCGATCCTGTTTTCTGGTCGGTGAAGGCGTTTCTTGACGACATGGCTTCGCGCTTTGGGTGGGCCAACCTGGTGTTGTGCCGTAGCGGGGCCTCCACGGTTGCGGAGCTGGCGGCGGCGGGCAAGCCGTCGCTGCTGGTTCCGTTTGCTGCGGCGGCGGACGACCATCAGAAGCGTAACGCCGAGGAGATGGTGAAGGCGGGCGCGGCCGTGATGCTGGAAGAGGCGGACCTTGCGGAGCCGGGGCGTCTGCTGGAGGCTTTGACGGCGCTGCTTCGCGACCCGCAGCGGCTGGCGGGGATGGCTGCGGCGGCGCGTACGCAGGCGCACCCCGACGCGGCCGAACGCATTGCGCGGAAGCTGCAGCAGCTCGCGAATGCGCGATGATGCTTTGGATGGCCGGGGGGTCAGGTTCTGCGGGCGCCTGCAATGAGAATTTCGACCACGCGGGTCGCGCTGCGCTTCCAGTGTTTCTCGGCGCCCATGAATGCCAGCCCGGTTAGCGCTCCCAGCAGGTCACCGGCCTCGAGATCTTTGCGGAGGTCGCCGCTGCGGATGCCGCGCTTCACCAGTTTTTCGAGGGCTTCATGGATGGTGGGGCGCGATCCTTCGTACAGCTTGGTCGCGCCGCCGGCCACTGAGTTCAATGCCGGGGCGATGATGTGTTTGGCGGCGACGTAATCGACAAAGAGCAGCAGCCAGGTTTGCAGAGCCGCGAGGGGCGGCAGGTTCTGGGCATATTTCTGTGCCGCTGCCGCGAGCTTCTCGACTTCGCTGCGATATACGGCTTCAATGAGCGCATCACGGGTGGGGAAGTGACGGTAGAGGGTGCCGGGGCCCACCTCCGCGCGTTTTGCAATGTCATCCAGGCTGGCGTCCGCGCCGAGACGCGTGAAGGCTTCCTTCGCGATCTCCAAGATGCGGCGACGGTTGCGCAGGGCGTCGGTGCGCGGCTTGCGACGGGGCAGGGCGTCTGCGGGTTCGTTTTTTCTTTGCGCCATGAGGGAAAAGGTCTGAAATCGGAAAATAGTTGAAACCGGAGGCACTCTCCGGTTATCTCTTGTTCCGGAGCCTGTCTCCGTTTTAGGATGCGCCGGCGCGGTCTGTCAACCGGCAGCATAGGTTCGGGGCGAGCTTACAGGAAGGAAATCATCATGCGTGTATTTGTCACAGGAGCGACGGGCTTCATCGGCTCCGCCCTTATTCCCAAGCTTGTCGCCGGCGGACACCAGGTGCTCGGCCTGAGTCGCAGCGAGGCCGGCGCGCGGTCGCTCGCGGCGGCGGGCGCCGAGGTTCATCGCGGAGACATTTACGACCTCGAGAGCATCCGCAGCGGAGCGGCGAAAGCAGATGCCGTCATCCATCTCGCGTTCAACCACGACTTCTCGAGGTTCCAGGAGAACTGCGAGACGGATCGCAGGGTCATCGAGGCCATAGGCGGCGTTCTTGCCGGCTCCGATGGTATGTTCCTGATCACCTCGGGCGTGGCCACGGCCAGCCCCAAGGCCGGCCAGCCCGCAACCGAAGACGATCCGCCCATGAACTCCAGCCTGATGCCGCGCGCGGCGTCTGAAGAACAGGGGGCTGCGGTGGGGGCGCGCGGCGTGCGAGTTGTGACCGTGCGGCTTCCCCAGGTTCATGACACGAGGAAGCAGGGGCTCGTTTCTTTCGCTATCCAGATTGCGCGGCAGAAGGGCGTCGCGGCGTACGTAGGCGAAGGCCGCAGTCGCTGGGCTGCCGCTCCGCTTGACGACGTGGCCCATCTGTACCACCTCGCGCTCGAAAAGGGAGAGGGCAACGTGCGTTACAACGCGGTGGCTGAAGAAGGCGTAGCTGCGCGCGACATCGCCGAAGCAATTGGACGCGGGCTGAAAATTCCCGCCGTGTCGATTGCCCCTGAAGAGGCCACTGCGCACTTTGGAGTCTTGGGGATGTTTATGCAATGGGACCTGGTCGGTTCCAGCGCGAAGACGCGGGAGAAGCTTGGCTGGAATCCGACGGGGCCCACGCTGCTGAGTGATTTGGAGAACATGGATTACTCCCAGGCATGACATCACGCGTGTCTGCAGAACAAAGCAGCGAGTTAGCGGTGCTGCGCAGCGTAGCGGGTTAGCGAGTAGCGCCGCGATACGGTCTCACGGACACTCCGTTGATGAGCGGGTCGCGGCACTTACTTCCGGGGCGCAAGATTGAAGCCTTGCAGCACGATGCGGGGCTTTTCGCCGTGGGTGTCTGCGTCGCTGAACTGGACGTTTATGGCTTGATGCTCACCAGGCATGAGGGCGATGTAATTTTCGTCATAGAAAGCAGGGACGATCGGGTCTCCGGATTTCTCGCCAACCATCTTGATCCGCACCATGAGCGCGGGAGTGGATGAGGTGTTGCGCAGATGCACGGTATAGGACCAGTTTCCCGTGTCCGCGGAACGCACGACGTTGTGGTGCTCCTGCACGTCTGCCGGCGGGAGCCCGCGGATGCCCGCATAATCTTCTTCCGTATTGCCATGGAGATAGAAGTTGGTGCTCAGCACTTGGTTGCCGCGGAGGAGGGTGAGGCGAAGGAAGTGGGTGCGGGCCAGTCCTGACGGGAAATTAAGGTGAAGGGGCGACTCTGTGGAGTCTTCTTTGCTGTCGAGATTGGCGGTCTGCCGCGCTTTGACTTTGCCGTCGATGTCGATGACTTGGGCGCGGGCGGTGAGGCCGGTCTGGTCGCCGGCGCTGTAATTGACGACTTCCACGGTGTCGGCGGCGGCGTTCCACTGGATGTGCAGCGGTTCGCTCGCATGCATGGCGGCGAAGTAGGCGGCATCGGTGTCGAAGAAGTAGTCGTACGTCTGCCAGAGGATTGAGGGCCATGCGGGATGGCTCATCCAGATGAGCAGGCCTGGGCGATTTTTGCTTTGCGATTCGAACATGCCGCGATAGGCGTTGTAATTGACGAACTGCGCCAGTTCGTCGAACTCCTTCATGTTTGCGGCGCCGCCAAAGTTTTTCTCGATGGCGGTTTCAAACGGATTTTCGGGATAGAAGTCGTGGAGGCGCCACTCGGGTCCGACGGGCCACATGCCCTTTTCATCGAGGGTGCGACTAAGGATGGGCATCTCCGGGACGTTGGGCGCGCCGATTTCGCTATGGAACCTGGGCGGCGTGTGTTCAAAGTAGTAGCGCAGCGGCTCAACGCGGTAGGGGCCGTGGCCTTCGACGGGGCCGTCGGCTGAGCTTGGAATGTAATGCGAGTGGGGCGCGAGTTCCGCGACCAGGGTGTGGAGGCCGTTGTCGATGGCCTGCGGCGGGAAGCCTTCATTGCGGCCGCAGTAGAGGCCGATGGAGGGGTGGTTGCGGATTTTGAGCATGTAGTCGCGGGCGCCGTCGAGGAAGAACTGGTTGTTCTCGGGATTGGGTCCATCCCAAGGATTGGCGAGCCAGAAGTCCTGCCAGACGACGATGCCGAAGCGATCGGCGGCGTCGTACAGGGCTTCGTCGCCAGTTTGGCCCACCCAGTTGCGCAGCATGTTGAAGTGCTGCTCGCGATGGAGGCGCATGGCGATGTCGTACTCGCGCTGACGATAGCGGAGCATGGATTCAGGGAAGCCCCAGTTGCCGCCGCGGGCGATGAAGCGGCGTCCGTTGATCCAGAGCTTGAGGGCGTTGCCTTCTTCGGAGTAAGTGAACTGGCGGATGCCGGCTTTGAAGGTGGTTGTGTCGGAGGTTTTGCCATTCACGACGAAGCTGAGCGTCACTGGATACAAGTTGGGGTCGCCGTAGCCATTGGGCCACCATAGCTTAGGGTGCGCAATGCGCAGTGCGGCGTTGGTCGCGGGCGAGAGCGTAACGGTTGTGGCTGCGGATGCATCGAGCGTGACGGCCTGCTCCACCGTGACGGCGCCGAACTTTACGCGCAGCGTACCTGATACGGGCTTCGGCTCGTGGTTGTGCACCGTGGCCGCAATCGTCACGTCGGCGGTCGAGGTATCGGGCAAGGGCAGAGTGCTTGAGACCAGCGGGTTCTCGAGGGCGACGGGGCCGGTCTGGGTCAGCGTGACGTTCGACCAGATGCCGGTGTCGCGGCCGCGAATGGTGGGCATCCAGTCCCAGCCAGCGGATGCGTGGTAGGTGGGGTTATCGAGACCGAGCGCGCCGCCGTTGAGGGTGGGGCCTTCCTTGTCTTTTGTGCCACCGGGGTGCGCATTGCGCAGCACGCGGACGGCGAGGGCATTTTTCGCGCCGGGATGAAGGAGAGAGGTCACATCGAAGCGGCCGCGCATGAATCCGCCGTCGATGCGGCCGAGGCTATGGCCGTTGAGGTAGATTTCAGCTTTCCAGTTGATGCCGTCGAAGTTGAGCCAGGCGTGGCGGCCGGGGGAGAGGGCGGGTGCGGTGAATTCGTTGCGATACCAGAAGTCAGAGGTGAAGAAGGAATCGGAGATGACGTACTGGTTCTCGCCGAAGTTGGGATCGGCGATGGCGCCGTCATTGAGATAGCTGGTGAGCACGGTACCGGGCACAGTGGCGACCATCCAGCTTTGGTCGGCAAATGCAGCCTGCGAAATTTCCTCGCCGGAGGCCTGCACCTGGGCTGCGCGTTCGAGGCGCCAGGCGCCGCGCGTGAGTGTCAAAGAGCCATCTGGATGCGCCGGGGTTGCGGCCTGAGGGTTGGGGAGTGGACCGGCGCGGCCGTAGACCTCAAGCTCGCTGAGAATGTAGCGGGCCTTGGGCTCGGGGGGGCGGGTCATGAGCACGCGCACCCAGCGCGCGTGTGCGGGGCTGGGAAGGCGGATGTCGTCCGTCGCGCTGAGGGGCTGGAGGGTCTGCCAGTGCTGGTTGTCATCGGAGATCTGAATGGAGCCTTCGGCAGCGCGCTTGATCCAGGTCATGGCGATGCGATCGAAGGTGCAGGGCGCGCCGAGGTCGACAGAGACCCACTCTTCGGCGGAGCCTGCGCTCATCCAGGCGCTGGAGAAGACGAGCGGACCGGCGACATAGACGGGCTGTTGCCTGCGGGAGAGGGTCACGTCGGCGACGCCCCACTTCTTGATTCCGGCGGCGGAGAAGGTGAGCCGGTAGGAGTGATAGCGCACGGGGACGGGGAAGGTCACTGGCTCGACAAAGCTGGGGTCGGATTCGTGGCGGCCGGGGAAGTCGATGCCTGTGAAGCGGCCGGCTTCGGTCCACGCCGCGCCGTCGTTCGATCCGGCGACGACGATGGTCCAGCCGCCCTGCGGAGGGGGCGCGTACATTTTGCGTAGCACTACGTCGATGTGGTCGATCTCGGGCGGCTGAGCGCCTTCGATGTCGAACTGTACCCAGGGCGCATCGCCGGCGATGTCGATGGAGGAGACGACACCCTCATCGAGAAAGACTTCGCGCTCGGTCTTGGGCAGCACGCCGCGATCGCTGGTGGAGGTGACGATCCAGCGGGGAAGGGCGTTGTCCTTGATGCCGTCGGTGATGAGTTGCGCGGTGAGGTTGTAGTCGTAGGCGCTGGACTGATATGCGGGGCGGTGCAGGGCGAGGTTGCGGTAGGCGGTTGAGTCGACGGCGAGGTAGGGGCCGTCGTACTGCTGGGGGTCGCCGGGATAAATGCCCACGCCGCGGGTGTACTGCCGGTCTGAAGCGGACGGCTGCGCCGGGGCACGCTGCTGGGCTGATGCGACGAGGGAGGAGGCAAGGACGAAAAGGATTGCAGACTTCACGGCGTTCTCCGCGCTGGAATGAGAGGCGTTGACGCGCACACTTGGAGTGACTCAAAGCTGCACTTTGTGCTTTGTGTGCGAACGCGCCAGTCTACGCGCTGCATGCGCGCGGCAGCAAATCGCGGGAAGGAAATTGCGCGGGCGATTTTCAACGGTAAGCGGATGCCTTTCGGAGGCTTTACCCGTCAGAATGGATGGGTGGTGATCGCGACAAAGTTTGAAGGGACGAAGGCGCGGGGCTGCGGGCGCGCGGGGCTGCTGTGCGTGCTGGGTCTGGCGGCTGGCGTTGCCGTGCACGGGCAGCAGACCTCTCCCGACGCGAGTAACCCGCTGGGAACTCCCACCACCATTCATGGGGTGGTGATGAATGCAGCGAGCGGCGAGCCGCTGGCGCGTACCCTGGTGCAGATCAATGGCGGCGGAGGCCACTCTGTGCTTACCGATGGAGATGGGCGCTTTGAAGTTGTGGGCGTGCCGCTGGGGCCGTGCGTGTTTCAGCTCATCCGGCCGGGCTTTGAGGATGTGCCCACTGCCGAGAAGGGGTTGCCGCTGCGCGATCTGCGTGGTTACACGCGGACGGTGTTTGTGACGTCCAGCACGCCCGAGCTCACGTTTACGATGCGGCCCACCAATTCCATTCACGGGCACATCGAGCTTTCTACGGGGGACGTCGCGCAAAACATCGGTCTCACGTTGCTCGAGCGCCAGATCCAGAATGGGCGCGCATCGTGGCGTACCATGGCGAGCGCGCGGACGAATGCGGACGGGAACTTTCATTTTGCGCATCTGGATGATGGCGAGTTTGCGTTGAAGGCCGAGCCTGCTCCGGAGGCGGAGCTGGCGGGGCAGCCTGTGCCGGAGCCGGGCCACAATGTGCCGTGGAACGGATATCCGGAGATTTACTATCCGGGAGTGCGCGACTTTGCGGGCGCGGCGCAGATTCACCTGGCGGGGGGCGAGCGGGCGGAGGCGAATCTGACGATGCCGCTGGAATCGTTCCATGCCGTGAGGGCGGCGTTGGTGCTTCCGGCGGAGTTGCGGGGCGGTGTTTCGCAAACCATCATTACCACTGAAGTCATAGGCGCCAGCGGTCAGCAGGTGCCCTACGCAAGTGAGTTCGACCACGATAGCAATCTGCTGTGGGCGAGGCTGCCTGATGGGGCTTACACGATCCGCGTGACGGCCATCAAGCCCGACCGGCCGCTGCGATCAGTGAACGGCCTGGTCAACGTGCAGAACGTGATGACCGGCCAGACCGACGTCGCGGTCGCAGGGCATCCCATCAACACGCGTGTGGTGGTGGGGCCGACGGGAAACAGTCCACTGCAGGTGATGGTGACGCGCACGAGCAAGAGCGCGAGCGGCGGGTCAGGCAATCATGGCGAGGTGTTCGTCGAGATTGGAGAGGCCGGCCCGGTGAGTGACGGCATGCAGAGTGCTTTGGCGCAGGGATCGGGACCGGGGATGCTGGACACCATGCCGCCGGCGCCGGGCAAGTACTGGGTGCACACGGTGGTTGCCGATCCGGAGCTTTGCGAGGGGTCGTTTACAGCGGGAGGCGCCGACCTGGGGCGCGAGCCGCTGGTGGTGGGGCAGGGAAGCACGACTGCTCCGCTCACGCTGATTCTGCGCGACGACTGCGCGTCGCTGAAAGTGAGTCTGCCGCCGTCGGTGGCCGGCATGACGGCGGGTGAGGAGCCGGGCTACACGGTGTACGTGGTGCCCGATTTCGACAGCGCATCAGGAGGCGTGAGTACGACGCTGCGCGCATCGACCAGCACGTCATTCACCTTCAACAGCCTGACGCCGGGGAGCTATCACGTGTACACGTTTGCCGCGCCGGTGAACCTGGAGTATCGCAATCGCGATGTGCTTGCCGGGCTTTCCGGGCAGTCCATTACATTGGCGCCGGATGACAGCGGGAACCTCACGGTGGAGGTGCCTGCAAGGTGAGGGTTCTTGCTTCGGCAATGCTGGTATGGACGATGCTGGCTGGGGCGATGCTGGCTGGGGCGCAGGGTCCGCCTGCCGGTTATCGCATTGCCGGGCGGGTGATCGACACGGTGTCCGGGGACCCGGTGGCGCGCGCGGTGGTGAGCGTGCTGACTCCGGAGGACTACAAGATTTCGGCCAGCGCGGTCACCGATGCGGAAGGACGCTTTTCCTTCACCGGCATTATGGGGGGCAAGTATCCTCTGGACGCTGCCAAGCGCGGGTATCGCACGTCGTTTTATGACGAGCACGAGGAATTCAATTCGGCCATTGTGACCGGGGAGGGACAGGCGACGGACGACCTGGTGTTCCGGTTGCCGCCGGCCGCGGTACTGCGCGGGGTGGTGACGGGGGAGGGCGGCGACCCGGTGGAGAACGCCCAGGTGATGCTGTTCAAGCGGCGCACTGAAGGCGAGAACACCGGCCGGATGGAGCAGGTGGGCAACACGCCGACCGACGATACGGGCACTTACGAACTGAGCGATCTGCCGCCCGGCGAATACTTTATCGCCGTGAAAGGCGACCCTTGGTATGCGCAGCATCCGCCGCGCTCCGTTTCAGAGGAACAGTCGCCGCTGGACGTGGCGTACCCCATCACGTTTTACGATTCCACGATTGATGAGAACGCTGCGACTCCGCTGACGCTGAACTGGGGCAGTCATGAGGAGGCGGACATCAACATGCACGCGGCGCCTGCGGTGCGCTTTATGCTTCCGGTGATGCCGGGCGCACGAAACCGCACGGGGATCGTCGTGCAGCAGAAAGTGTTTGGGAATACGGTCAATCAGCTCACCGTGACAGCTCCTGAAGGCCCGGCGACGGGCTCGATCGAGGTGCCGGGCCTGGCTCCGGGCACGTATGAAGTTGAATTCGGCAACCCCCCGCGACGGATGACGGTGAACGCGACATCGGCGGAGGTGGACCTCAATGCGAGTTCGGGGGTGGTGTCGCCCGGTGTGTCGGGGACGCTGGTGATGGCAGGCGGGGGGGCGGTGCCGGATGACATAAGCCTGGTTTTTACGTCTGTGGACGAGAGCCATGCGGCGATGCAGGCGGAGGCGCGGCACGGCCGATTCAACCTGGAAGCGGTTCCGCCGGGCACATGGACGGTGGCTGCCGGGAGTTCAAAACAGACGCTGGCGGTGCTGGCCATCGCAGATGGAGGCGCGATGGCGGCGGGGGACAAGATCACGGTTCGCGACCGGCCGGTGCAGGCGACCGTGATGGTTGGCCGCGCGCAGACACGAGTGGAGGGGTTCGCGAAGACGGGGGGCAAAGGAGTCTCCGGGGCAATGATCATGCTGGTGCCGAAGGAGACCCGGCTGTATCCAGCGCTGGTGAGGCGCGACCAGTCGGACCTGGATGGAAGCTTTTCTCTGCGCGACGTCCCGGATGGGCAGTACACGGTGATTGCGATTCAGGATGGGTGGAGGATCGACTGGCAGCATCGGGAGACGATTGAGCGGTGGCTGCGCGGCGGGGTGCCGGTCAGTATCAACAGCCAGAGTGCTGCGACGGTCAATCTGAGCCAGGCGGTGGAAGCGGTGGTGGCGCGGTGAAAAGCAGTCGTGGATGGCGCGTTGGGTCACGTAAAGGCGTGAGGATGGGGCCGTGGTGCGTAAGAAGGTATCGTTCGAGGGCAAGATCGGGAGGAGCAACCGCAGTCGGGCATGGAGCGGAGTTCCACCGAAGCGATGAAGATGCAACAGCGGGTGCTTCGCGATGTTCAGGATGACAAGGTGAGGGGCTGCCGTAGCTGATTTTCACGACAGGCTCCAAGGTTTCGTGGAAGCAGGGGTTAGAAGGTAGTCTATGAGGGTACAGCATCACAACAGGGGTTCCCGCACGCGGGTCGCGGTGGCTGGGGAAACCGAACGCTGGGTTCCGGCTCGACGCAGGCGGCAACCGGGCTTGCAGGGTCTTGAGGAGATTTGCACATTGATGAGGAAGTGGTTGGTTTCAATCCTGGCGGTTCCGGCCGCCCTGTTGCCATTGGCAGCGGCTGCCCAGGTTGCTCCGGAAAAGCCGGCGCGGCCCATGTCTGACGCGCCCAAGTACCAGGTTTATGCGGGTTTCAGCTATACGAGCCTTAACCAGGTGAACCAGTCGCGCTACGGGCTGATCGGCGCGAACGCGGAGTTCAGCCGCAACTTTGGCCGCTGGTTTGCGGTGGTGGGGGACGGGGCTTATTACCCCACCTCGTACGCGTCCGGTAATCCGGGGGATCCCAAGGTGTGGATGGCGTTGGGCGGCATTGAGCTCCATGCCCCGATATTTGAGAATTGGAATCTCTTTGGCCGCGCCCTGATCGGCGGGGAGCACACCGGCGGCGAAAGCATGACGCCCGACGTTTCCTTTGCCGGGGGCCCAGGGGTGGGTATCGAACACACCATCGGGAAGAGTTGGGGGGTTCGCGCTTCCGGCGACTATATCGGATCTGCGTTCTCGCTCATCAACAATAGCCCGGAGCTGGGCAACTCGCCACATCGGCGTTTCAATGCGCGCGCCGGGGTGGGTCTCATCTACAGGTTCTAACCGGATCAAGCAGAGAAGCCGCCCGGGCTCAGCCTGAGCGGCTTTTCTTGTGCCTGTGCGCGCCCTGGCATCAACCGGTTTGCAGGAAGGAATGACGGGGGCGGAACCCTCTATTTCCCGGCTGCGTAATCCGGGAAGGTCAGTACCGCGCTCACGCCTTTGAGCGGCATCGGTTCGCGCTCCACGAAGATCTCCATAAGGGTGGTGGTATAGGCGTAGAACAGGGAGTCGCCGCCTTTGGTGAGATCCGTAATATCCATTCTCACGGGCTGCCCGGCGGTCGGGTCGTGCGAAGTGATGGCGAGGCGCTGCGGATTGCCGGAATCGTCGGCGTAGGCCATGTACTCGATCAGTTCGGATCCGCTGGAGGCGATCAGCTCTACCCACATGCGCTTGCCGGTGGACTCAAGGTTGAGCATGTCCTCGGTGAGCTGGATATAGAAGCACCGATAGCTGTTGTCGGTTGAATAGGTGTCGGCGGTCAGCGGCACGGAGGAGGGCGTGTCGGGATCGTCCGTCTCATGGAAGATCTGCAGGTTGTAGTCGGTTACGCCGTCTTCGTGATCGTCGACCATGTGGATGACGATCTGCTGCCAGCCCTTGCCTTCGTCTACTGTTTTGGTGCCGTTCCTCCTGTCCATGACGGCGCGCGCGGGTGCGGAGAAGTTGAGGGCTTCGTCTTCCCAGGAACTGTAGGCGGCGTCTGTGCTGATGCCGAAGAATTGGACCACGCGGTCGACGACCTCTGGTCGGGGGTTGGCGACGATGGAGCCGTGATCCTGGTTTTCGACGGCGATGATGGGGGCGGCGAGACGGTTTGTCGACCACTGCGAGATTGCGTAGCGCTGGCCTGGGGCTCCGCCGGGAATTTGCGGCGTGCGCCGGAAGTCGAGGGTGATCTTGCGGGTGTCAAGGGAGCAGCCGGCCCAACGAACCGTGCCGTCACACCCCGGCGAATTGGAGAGCGCGGCGATGCCGTCATAGGCATGGTTGCCGATGAACACGGCGACGTAGGGGCTCTGGTCGCCCTTGTTGTAAAGGGGCGGGTCATTGAGCATGTCTTTGTGGGCGAGGTTCCAGGTGTAGCGGCTGGCAAGTTCGAGGCCGTCGAGCACCTCATTGCCGGCGTTCATGAAGTCAGGCCCGAAGTGCTTGTTGCCTTTGACCAGCGCGCCCAGCCAGCTGCGGCCTTTTTTGGCTTGCGGGGATCCAAAGGTGGCCGGCGCCAGGCCGACGAGGTGTTTGAGGCGGCGCACGCGGCTGCGTTTGGGGTCGTTGGGGTAGGGATCGCCGGTGAGCCACTGGCGCAGCACCAGCATGCCGGTGGAGTGCACCATGGCGTCGAAGGTCCAGTCTTCGCCGCGATCGCCGTCAGGGAATCTGGTGTAGCGAAGGGCGCGGTCGAAGGCCTCGCCGAGGTCCTTGATGGTGACCTCATTGTTCAGGGTGACGTAGTTGGCGATTTCGATGTCGGCGGTGGCGATCCCTTTGGCGGCCAGCGCGTCTCTCCAGTGGGTGAAGTCTTCGCCGCCGGCGGAGTAGCCATGAATCAGCAGAACGCGGCCGTGCTGGGCGGGGGTGACGGATTGGGGCGCGGTGGCGCTGAGGCCCTGCGGCGCGCCGGCGATGTCACTGCCGGGGGCAGTCTGCGATGCTGGAGCGGCTGGAGGAGGTGCGGCTGAACCGCCGGGGCCTGAGGAGGAAGTGCCCGAGCCTGGGGGGGCGGGGGCGCCTCGTGATTTGAACAAGCCCTTCAGGGCGGAGAAGATGCTCATGGAAGCCTCCAGGGGAGAAGCCGGCGCGGTGGATCAGGAATTGAAGTGTAGGCGGGGAAGGTTGCGCGGGGCAAGGGGAAATCGGCCCTTCGACGCAGCCGCGCGGGGCGTATGAGCGCGCGCTTCCTCCTTGTGTCGCAGAGGCTTAACTTGCCCGGCGTGCCCCTGAATCGTTAAAGTGTGACCCACGGAACTCCTCACCAGCGCGCGGTGGTTAGAGCGCGCATGGAGTCTTCTCTTCCCCAAAAAAGGACGTCCTTATGTCTTCCTCTTCCGCCGCTGATCTGAATAATCAGGACCTCAATTCCACGCTTCGCGAACATCGCGTTTTTCCGCCTCCGGCGGAGTTCAGCGCCAAGGCGCACATCAAGTCGACGGAGGAGTACGAGCGGCTTTACAAGCAGTCGATCGAGGATCCTGAGAGCTTCTGGGCCGGTGTGGCCAAGGATCTGCACTGGTTCAAGCCGTGGGACAAGGTGCTGGAGTGGGATCTGCCCTGGGCCAAGTGGTTTGTTGGCGGGCAGATGAATCTCTCTTATAACTGCGTGGATCGGCATGCGCTGGGAGAACGCCGCGACAAGACCGCGATTCTGTGGGAGGGCGAGCCGGGTGAAGTGCGCCGCCTCAGTTATGGCGAGCTGCACGAACAGGTGCAGCGTTTTGCGAATGCGCTGAAGACGCTTGGGATTCGCAAGGGCGACCGGGTGGCGATCTACATGGGCATGACGCCGGAACTGGCGATTGCGCTGCTGGCGTGCGCCCGGATCGGTGCGGTGCATTCGGTGATCTTCGGCGGATTCGCCGCGAATGCCATTGCCGATCGCGTGAACGACTGCGGATGCGTTGCGATTATCACCCAGGACACGAGCTACCGGCGCGGGAACGAGATCCAGCTCAAGAAGACGGTGGATGAGGCGATGCCGGCGTGTCCCACGGTGAAGCACGTCATCGTGTATCAGCGCACGGGCACATATGTGCGGATGGTTCCGGGGCGCGACTGGTGGTGGCATGACCTGGTGGCGAACGCGCCGACGGACTGCCCTGCCGAGCCGCTCGACTCCGAGCATCCGCTGTATGTGCTGTACACGTCGGGATCGACAGGCAAGCCGAAGGGGCTGCTGCACACGACCGGCGGCTACGCGGTGCAGACGTATCTGACGTCGAAGTACGTTTTCGATCTCCAGGAAGACGACATTTACTGGTGCACGGCCGATATTGGATGGGTCACCGGTCACTCGTATGTGGTGTATGGGCCGCTGCAGAACGGCGCCACGGTGCTGATGTATGAGGGCGCGCCGAACTTTCCTGATTTTTCGCGTTTCTGGAAGATCATTGACGACCACAAGGTCACGATTTTCTACACTGCGCCGACGGCGATCCGGGCGTTCATCAAGTGGGGCAGCGAGTTTATCAACAAGTTCAAGCTGGACTCGCTGCGACTTCTTGGAACGGTTGGGGAACCGATCAATCCTGAGGCATGGATGTGGTACCGGGAGAAGATTGGGCACAATCGCTGCCCCATTGTGGACACGTGGTGGCAGACGGAAACCGGCGCAATCATGATCAGTCCTATTCCGGGGGCTATTGCCACGAAGCCGGGGTCGGCGACGCGGCCGTTCTTTGGGATCCAGGCGGAGGTGGTGACGCGGCCGGATGCGGAGGGGAAGTTCCACCAGGTTCCGCAGGGCTCGGGCGGGCTGCTGGTGGTGCGCAGGCCGTGGCCGTCGATGGCGCGCACGGTTTACGGCGATCCCGAGCGGTATCAGAAGACGTACTGGTCGGACGTGCCGGGATGCTACTTCACGGGGGACGGGGCGCGGCAGGACGCGGACGGCTACTTCTGGCTGATGGGGCGCGTGGACGACGTGATCAACGTGAGCGGGCACCGGCTGGGGACGATGGAAGTGGAGTCGGCGCTGGTGGCGCATCCCAAGGTTGCGGAGGCAGCCGTGGTGGGGCGGCCGGACGATCTGAAAGGGCAGGCTATTTCAGCGTTCGTTACGCTCGAGTCCGGCAATGAGCCGGGCGAAGCCCTCAAAGACGAACTACGCAAGTGGGTCACGAAGGAGATTGGCGCGCTGGCGCGGCCGGATGACATTCGGTTTACCGAAGCGCTGCCGAAGACGCGCAGCGGCAAGATCATGCGGAGGCTGCTGCGGGAGCTGGCGACGCATGGGGAGATCAAGGGCGATACGACGACGCTTGAGGATTTCACGGTGATTGCGCGGTTGAGGGAAGCGGAAGAGGGTTGATGGGTCGGGTGAGAGGTTTCGCGCGCCTGCGGGGAAGCGTATTCAGAGCAGGAGGCCTGGCTTGTTATCGCGGCCGGATTTTCGCCTGCTCGGAATTTGCGGGCACGTCAGCGGAATGAAAGACAACTGCAGATGGTTCGACGTGGAGTTGAGCGGGAGGGGAATGCGCAGAAAAGAGAAGCCGACCCACTGGGCCGTGAGCGATGCGCCGGTGAACCCGTCCTAAGACGGTGGAGCTCCCCGCGGTTCATTAGGCATTCCGGACTGGCGGACACGGCACACAGAACCGATGATCGAGTCGAGCTCCTGTTCAATGAATGTAGGTTCAACCAGCGTTGATCACCCACCTGCTTTGCAGGCCGGTTTCTATTGCGGAGTCTATGAGGACTGGAGCGGAAATGCAAGTCTTGTGCGGGCGGCGGGCGATGTGCTAGGCGAAACGGGAGTTCGCAGTCACTGGGAAGATCCCGGCTGCGGAGTGGCTCAAGTACTTCCCGGCATGGGGTCCGCCGCGACCTGGACAGCTTTGTTTTTCTGCACTTCCGCGGCGCGCGCCACCAGCTTCTTCAGCTTCCTCTCAATGTCGGCATCGCCCACGTCCCGATCCTCGAGCACGCGGTCGGCATCGATGGTGAAGGTGAAGCGTGCTGCCCGTCTCGTGCACGGCTGAGTTGCAGGCGTGGTGACGTTCCCAGTCAATGGCGTTGTCCCGGGGGTTGCGGGTTTTGGAATCGGAGGGTTCACCGGGTTTGGAAGGCGTGGCCGGCTTATCCGCGGCCAAGGCGAGGGCGGAAGCGGAGAGGATGGGGAGGAGAGAAAAGGCAAAGGAGCGCTGCTTCGGAACCTTGGAATGTGAAAGGTGATTTCGGAGGAGTGTACCGCGAACTGGCGCTTCTACGAACCGGTTTTGCGGTCGTCTTCGAGGACTTCGTCGAGGAGGCCGCGGAGGGTGATGGCGCGGGCCTGGCCGATGCGCACGGCGGAGCCTGCGGGAGAGCCCGCACCGCCGCGCTGCGACAGCTCGTCCGCGAGGTTCAATGCGGCCATCACCGCCACGCGCAGGGAGTCGACGGTGCGGCCCTGGGCCGCGACCGCGCGCATCTTGGCATCCACCTGTGCGGCAAGCGCACGGATGTGTTCGGGATCCTGCCCGGATAGATGGTACGTCTGATCGTAGATCTGGACGGTTACATACTCGGCAGGCGCTTCATCCATGGCGTTTACAACTCCAGAGAATCAAGTTGAGAAAGGATGCGGTCCACGCGCTGCTTGATGGCTTCACGCTCGGAGCGCAGGCCGCCGATTTCCTTGTTCAGGTTGTCGATGGCATCGGTCTGCTCGCTGACCTTTTCTTCAGCGGCTACGGCGCGCAGTTCCGCCTCGCCGCGGGCCATGCGTTCACGCTTGACCAGGTTCACGGCGCGCAGCACCCGCTCTTCCAGGGCGGCAAATTCATCCGCGCTCATGGCGAGGGTTTCCGGCTCGCCGCCGTGCTCATTGCCCACTTCTTCTGCCACTTCAGTACCGAAAGACAATTCCGACATGTAAGTCCTCCGCGCATGGTCGCGCTTTAAGTAATCACGTTCGAGTATAGCCGCGGCAAGGGGTGTGAATTCCTCAGCCGCGGAGACGGGCACCCACCTTGTTAACGGCCTCCACCACGCGCGATTGATAATCCTGGAGTTCCTCTTCGCGCAGGGTGCGATCGGGTGCCTGAAACGTGATGCCGAGGAGCAGGGAGTAGTCGCCGCCCAGCTTTTTGTCGCGGAAGACTTCGCGGGCGCGCCAGTCGACCAGCTCGGGGATGCTGAGGCCGGCGATGGCCTGGTCGATGCGTTCCCAGGCGATGTCCTGGTCGAGGATGAGGGAGAAGTCGCGGCGAACGGGCTGGAAGCGCGAGATCTCGCGGGCGGCGGGTTTGCGGACGGGGAGGCGATTGAGGCGGTCGATGTAGATTTCGCCGATGAAAACGGTGTCTTTGAGTTTGCGCGCGGCGGCTTCGCGGGGATGCAACTGGCCGAACCAGCCGGCGGTCTCGCCTTGGACGGCGAGGCGGGCGGAGCGGTAAGGGTGCAGCCAGGCGGGGGTGAGGCCGGCGTCGGCAGGGAAGCGGTCGAAGTAGACGGATTGGGTATCGAAGCGGGCGACGAGTTGCTCGACGATGCCCTTCAGGTCGTAGAACTCGAGGGGGCGCGCGGCCTGGAGGGGGCCCTGTTCGGGCGCGATGCCGGCGGCGCCGAAGGCCAGGGCGGGGCGTTCGTCCACCTTGTCGGTGGTTCCGCTGAAGACGGTGCCGAGTTCGAACAGGCGCACGTCGCTGACATCGCGATTGAGGTTGCCGGCGATCATGGTGAGCATGCCGGGAACAAGCGAGGGCCGCATGACGCCGGCTTCTTCACTGAGCGGATTGCCGAGGGGGACGACGAGCCCGGGCTGCGGCGCAGTCAGTGCGGCGTCGGCGGCGGAGCAGAAGGTGCTGCCGATGGTCTCGTGGAGCCCGGCGGCCAGCAGGGTGCGGCGGACTGCGAGTTCGGATTCGGCCCACGCCACGGCGCGGACACCTTCACCGAATGCCGGCAATGTGTTGGCGAAACGGTTGTAGCCGTAGACGCGGGCGACTTCTTCAATGAGGTCGATTTCGCGTTCCAGGTCGAGGCGCCAGCTGGGGAGGGTGACGAGCCAGGCTGCCGCGCCGGATGTGGATGCGGTGGTTTCTCGTTGGAGCGAGAGGGTGCAGCCGAGGGCGGTGAGCACGTTTTCGACGGTGGCGGCAGTGATGCCTTCGGCGTCGAGGGTGGCGCCAAGGATGCGCTTTACTTCGCTGAGCGCGAGCGCGACAGGCTGGCGACCCGCGGTGCGGGCCTGAAGGCTGGGCACACGGGCGTCGACGAGGTCGCCTTCAATGAAGCCGCCGTTGGCGAGCAGGATGCTGCTGACGAGGGCCGAGGCGATGGGCGCTCCTTTGAAATCGGCGCCGCGCTCGAAGCGGTGGCTGGCATCGGTGTGGAGGCCGTGGCGACGAGCGGTACGGCGCACGGCGGTGGGGTCGAACCACGCGGCTTCGACGAGCACGTTTTGGGTGTCGGGCGTGATCATCGTGTCCCATCCGCCCATGACGCCGGCGAGGCCCAGGGGCCTGGAGTGATCGGCGACCACCAGATCTTCGGGGTCGAGGGTGCGCTCGATGCCGTCAAGGGTTTTGAGCTTTTCGCCTTTGCGCGCGCGGCGGACGATGATGCCGCCTTCAATCTTGTCGAGGTCGAAGGCGTGGGTGGGCTGGCCCATGGCGAGCCACGCGAAGTTGGTGGCATCCACGGCGTTCGAGATCTTCTTTTGCTCCAGCAGATTGAAATACGTCGCGATGGGGGCGGCAGGAAGGTCGCGCGAGTCGCCGATGGTGATGTTGCGCAGCACGCGGGCGGTGAAGCGGCCGCACGCATCTTCGGCTTCAATCTGCACGGGGAAGGGGCTGGCGGCGGCCTTCGCGTCGGGGAGAGGGAATTCGAGTTGGGGCAGAGGGAGGCCGTAGATGGCTGCCGCCTCCCGGGCTACGCCGTAGTGGTTCATGGCGTCGACGCGGTTGGTGGTGATGTCCATCTCGTAGAGCGAACCGTTGCCATCGCCGAGGTCATAGATGCCTTCGACGGCGATGCCGCGCAGGGTGAGGTCTTCGGCGAGTTGGGTGTCGGTCACCGGAAGTCCGGGCAGATAGGCTCGAAGCCACTTTGTCAGAATTTTCATGCGAACTGCCCCAAGAACCTCATGTCGCCCGCGAACAGCGAGCCGATTTCGCTGATGCCGTACTTCATCATGGCGATACGTTCCACGCCCATGCCAAAGGCGAAGCCGGAGATCTTCTTCGGGTCATAGGCAGGCTGCTTTTCCGCGGCGAAGGCGAACACCGCGGGGTCGACCATGCCGCAGCCCAGGAGCTCAATCCAGCCGGACTGCTTGCACTTGCGGCAGCCTTTGCCGCCGCAGAAGATGCAGCTGATCTGCACATCGGCCGAGGGCTCGGTGAAGGGGAAGAAGGAGGGGAAGAAGCGCGTCTTCACGCTTGATCCGAACAGTGCCTTCATGGCGTGATCGAGTGTGCCTTTGAGGTCGCTGAAGGTGATGTTGGTGTCGACGCAGAGGCCTTCCACTTGATGAAAGATCGCCGAGTGCGTTGCGTCCTGGGCTTCGTTGCGATGAACTTTGCCAGGGATCACGATGCGAACCGGAGGCGGCTGCTGCTCCATGGTGCGCATCTGGACGGGCGAGGTGTGCGTGCGCAGCAGAAGGCGATCGCGTTGCGAGCGGCGCTCCTGGTTCGCGATCACGAGCGTGTCCTGCGTGTCGCGCGCGGGATGGCCCGGCGGAAAGTTCATCGATTCGAAGTTGTAATAGTCAGTTTCGACTTCAGGGCCGACTCCGACGGAATAGCCGAGCGCAGCGAAGACCGAAACGATTTCGTTCAGCGTTCGCGTGATGGGGTGTTCAGCGCCGGTGAGACGACGCGTGCCGGGAAGCGTAATGTCGATGGCTTCGGCGGCAAGAGCGGCATCGCTGGGGCCGGAACCAGAGGCCTTTTCGAGGAGACCTTCGACAAGATCCTTCAGCGTCTTGAAGCGCTCGCCAACAGCTTTTTTCGCAGCAGGCGGAGC
>NZ_DASXYM010000114.1:0-24823 GCF_036502485.1 Occallatibacter sp.
TCCGTCGGCGTTCGTGACCGATGGCCTCTATCCGACCGCAATGGCAGCCCGTCCGCTTGCGTCGGCTGGGATTGCCGTGCTGCAGACCACCAACCGGCCGGATCACTTTGTGTCGCTTCAAGAGGCTTCGGACGCGATCGACGGGTGGGAATCGGCGATCGCCCAACTGGATCGGGAAGGAGTGATCGACAGGCAGCGGGTAGGGATCATCGGCTTCAGCCGAACCTGCTGGTACGTGGAGCAGGCGCTCATTGAACATCCGCAGATGTTCTCTGCGGCCACGATTGCCGATGGCATCGACACAAGCTACATGACCTATCGTCTTTTCTCAGAAGGGCGTCCCACCCTGGCAATGGAATACGAAAAGATCCTTGGCGCCAAGCCCGTCGGAGATGGCTTGAGCGCATGGGTTCAGCGGGCGCCGGGGTTTCATCTGGATCGGGTCGAGACACCGCTCCGCATTGAAGCGATCGGGCCAG
Organism: Occallatibacter sp.; assembly: GCF_036502485.1. Lineage (GTDB taxonomy): Bacteria > Acidobacteriota > Terriglobia > Terriglobales > Acidobacteriaceae > Telmatobacter. The sequence goes on from NZ_DASXYM010000114.1 coordinate 480, forward strand.
TATCGGTGCTCACGGAATGGGAGACATATTCTTCTTTGTCGGCTCAGCATAAGCCGGTCGATCTGATCTATATTCCCGCCGGCCAGCATATCCTGCAGAAACCTTTGGACAGGATGGCCTCTCAACAGGGGAATGTGGATTGGTTTCGATTCTGGCTCGAGTCTCACCTTGATCCCCACCCTTCCAAGGCGAATCAAAACGAGAGATGGCGAGGCATGAGGAACAGCCGAGAAGCTGCTGGTCGCAAATGAACACAATTCTCACCTCCATCGGCTTTTCGACCGATGGCGATGGAACGGATGACGTCGATGGTGGTTTTCGTTCCTATGCTCGAAGAAGAACCGGTAGTCACCACAGCGGAGGCGGAAGCTCACTCACAGTTCCGCCGGCCTTCTATTGCCGTCACCACAAAGAGAGTTAGCGGGCGGGCGCGTTCTTTCAAGTGATTTTCCTTTACACGTACTGGCACCCCGGCTAGGATGGGCTGGCCCCCTCTGCAGCACGCGATCGACACAATTCATTTCCCGGATGAAACGACTCCTTTGAGGACCTGCAAAAGGTAAACCTCTGAAGAGCGCATCCGAATGAGCGGCCCCAGTTGGCGATACTGGCTTTCCTTGCAGCCGCCTGCATCGGGTAGTTGCATGCAAACGAGAGCCTCCCCAATGGCGCCTTCTCCTACCCTTGACAGTCCGACTCTGCCACAGCTCGACCCGCTACTGGGGCGACTTGGCGAGCTTATCGGACTTCTTGATCCCGATGGAGACACGGGGAACTACAAGCTGCAGACCTCCTGGTTTGGCGATCCGATTGGGCCGATTAAGGAGATCGCAACCAGCCGCCGCAAGGAACTTCTCGACCTGATCGTTTCGTTTCTGGGTGAAGCTGAGACCAGCCCCCTTACAGAGGGGGACGCTCACAAGTGGTATCCGATCGAGTTCCCAGACAAGGACGGCAAAGCGACCGCTACCGGCCTCTACCTGGTGACGGATGCGGACCCCGCGGAAAGTTCGCTCCCGATTCGTTTGGGAGCGCAGTTCGATCAGAACGTTGGACCGCTCTCCGCGCAGCTCCAACTGCAGCTTCCAATCTTCGATCTTGGATCGGGAAGCTTTCCGCTTGTCTCCGGCTCAGAGCCAGTGGTGGTGGGATTGCAACTTGGACTTGCCAAGGGGCAACAGTTCAGCACCGAGAATATCTCGCTGGGCGGGCTGAAGCTTTCGGCGCAGTTGAGCCTGCAAGACCCGCCCGTCATCGACCTGGTGCTGACGCAGTTCAGCATCGGAGGATCGCCGCCGAAGGATCTCAGCTTGACAGAGTTGGCCAAAGACCCTTCCAAGCTTCTGGGGACGGCTCTCAATGCAGCGGTCACCGCGGCTCTGCAGCTTGCGACGAAGGCGGCGATCGACGATAAAGCCGACCCGGCCACGGTTAAGGCAATTCTCGCGGATCTGCTCTGGGTGCTGGGACTCAGCAGCGACTCCAAAGTTCCCGCGATCGAGTGGTTGAGCCTCTCCGACTGGTTCGACTCGATTGTGAAGGATCCGGCGAAACTCAAGGCGTGGCTGCACGGTTTCTATTGCCTGGTGAAGGGGCTGGACGTCACGACGCGGAAGGGCGAGCAGGACAAGGACATCGCTGGGGATGGCACAGTTGCGAATCCTTTCGCGGTTTCGATTGTCGCGGACAAGGATGGAGACCGGATTCTCGACTTGACGTTCGCGGTGGATACGTCCAGTGGCGTCAAAATCATTCCCGGCCTCAAGTTGTCCTCTCCGACCATCCATCCTTCCGACGACATTGACATTCGCGTGGAAGCCAATGCACAGCTCGCCGGGATCGGGGCCGACCTTCAGCCGCAGTTCAAGCTGGCGGCGATTGTGGAGCAGAACAACGCCGAAGCGCTCTTCACGTATTCCGGCGAAACAGCGGATGACGCGATCAGCCCGGAGTGCTTCGAAGCCGGCATTCAGTTCGCGCTGGAAGATGGCAAGCCGAAGCTGAGTCCGTTCGCCGACCTGGAGCAAAGCGCGGGGCAGGGCCATGACGCCAAAACAAAATCGCTGATCGAGCTTTGGCAGCAGGCGAATCCATTGGACGACCCCGTGGGATGGCTGCTGGACCGGCTGAAAGACGAAGATCTGTGGGATCAGATCATGACGCGGCTGTTGCCCGAGGACTGCGGCCTGGTATGGCGAGATGCGGGCATCGAATACGCCTATGCGCCCGATGGCGGAGGCTCATCGGTTCGGCTGAGGGCCGCTCTGGCGGGAGGGTCGGGAATTGCCGTCAACTTTGACGCCAGCACCGCGGTGGAGTGGGTGAATCTCGGGTTGAATGGCAGCCTCACACTGGAGGATCTGACCAAGCCGAGTGCGCCGAAGATCGACATTGCAGCAACCCTGGGCGGGGCGCCAACCGATAAGCTGGTGCCGCGGTTTACGGCCGGCTTTGGCGCGGATGGGTTTCAACTCGCTCTGGAGATGCCGCTGGACGACCAGCCCATTCGGCTGGGGCTGGTTCCGTTCCGCGGCGTAGAGAATTTTTCGATCGACAGGGTCTGGACGATTCTTGAGTCGGCGGTCCTGGATAATGCTTCCGCGAAGAGGTGGATCGAATCCGCGTTCACCCAGAGCGCGGCGCGGTGCACGCCGGCGACGGTTCTGACTGGTTGGGGACTTCTGACTCAGCAGGACGGTAAATACCGGTTCCCGCGCGCCAACGGTGCCATTGACGTGGATGCTATCAAGGCGCTCCGGCCTGAAAAGCTCATCCAGGCTGCGCTTTCGCAGTTCCTGGCGAGTGTGGAGGAGCTGCAACTTTTCAAGATCGGCAGCGACGACGCACTTTATTTCACGCAGGACAAGAATTCGTCTACTTACGGTGTGCGCTTCACGCTTCCCGACATCAGTATTGGTGGCGGCTCCTCTAACGACAAGGGTGCCGATCAGCCCGCGGGCACCAAGCTCACACTCAAGGCCGGCAAGTGGATGTCGGGCGAGAAGGACGAAAACTGGCTGACGCGCTCCTGGGGAAAGGACGGAACGCCACCCAAACCAGGAATTCAGATCGATCTGGTACGCGCCAAGGACGGTGGAATTCAATTTGCGCCCGCGCTCAAGCTGGTCAGCGTGGGCTTTGACGCCGCCGGCACGGCCAAGAATCCTCTCTTCAGCATCAAGGGTTATCGCGCCGAAGGCGTTGAACTGCGCGTCTATCTCGATGCTTCCGGATCCGGCGTCGAAGTGGGCGGCGGGTTCCAGGTAGACCGCGCTTCCATTCCGCTGGGGCCAAGCGCGGGGCCCGATGCCGGCACCAAGAATCCAGTGGCGGCGGGGCTGCTTTCACCAGGCGCGAGTGATGCAACCGACAACCAAGGAAGCGATCGGGTGAATCCGGAGTTCGGGCTGCAGATTTCGTATGTGAAGCAGTTCGATGCCCGAATTCTGAGCGACGATGATCCGACAGCCGGCGGCAAGATCTGGATTCCCGTGGGCAAGTCGTTTGGGCCGTTGCTGTGCCGCAAAGTCGGGCTGGGCTTCAACACGGATGAGTTCAGGCTGCTGGTGGGATATGACGGCTCGGTAGCGCTGGGGCCGCTCGGCATCGACCTGATTGATCTAACCATCGGCATTCCACTGAAGACTCCGCAGAATTTAAGCGACTACACGCTCGGTCTCAGCGGTCTCGATCTATCGTTCCGGGGCGGCCCGCTGACCATCAGCGGCAGCTTCCTCGAGTCGGAGTTGAACGGCATCACGCAGTACACCGGCGCGGCCATGATCCGCACCGATGCGTTCTCGATTGCCGGCCTCGGATCTTATGCGTCGATCAACGGCACACCTTCACTGTTCGTGTTTGCCGTGTTGAACAAGGATCTGGGCGGTCCGGCATTCTTTTTTGTCACCGCACTGGCTGCGGGGTTCGGCTTCAAGCGCAAGCTGATTTTGCCGACCATTACAGAGGTCCAGAATTTTCCCCTGGTACGCGTGATCCAGGAGCCCGACTACATCGGCAAGGACGCCGATCCGAAGGACGCGCTGGAGAAGATCAGCACCGCCATCCCACCCGATCCGGCATCGTACTGGCTGGCGGTGGGCGTGCGCTTCCGCTCGTTCGGACTGATCGAAACCGTGGCGCTGCTCTCGGCAACGTTCGGTTCTGAATTCACCATTTCTATCCTGGGGGTCTCCAGGCTCACCATTCCCAGCAATATCGAGGAAGGCAAGACAGCCATCTGCTATGCCGAGCTGGCCCTGCGCGCAGAGTTCAATCCGGCGGTCGGGGTTCTGTCGGTGGAGGCACGGCTTACTCCGAACTCATACATCTTCGACAAGTCGTGCCGGCTCACGGGCGGCTTCGCCTTCTACACCTGGTTCAGTGGTCCGCACGCCGGCGACTTCGTGGTGACGCTCGGCGGCTATCATCCGTCGTTCGTTCCTCCGCCCCACTACCCGCTGGTTCCGCGGGTCGGCATCGACTGGCGGGTTTCGGGCAGCATTCGCATCACGGGCGAGCTCTATTTTGCTCTCACGCCTTCGTGCCTGATGGCGGGCGGCAAGCTGAGCGCGGTCTACGACGGCGGCTGGGTGCAGGCCTGGTTTATCGCCTACGCCGATTTTCTGGTGGCGTGGAAGCCGTTCCACTACGACATCCAGATCGGTGTCAGGCTGGGAGCAAGCGCGACGGTCGACATCGACGTCGGACTCTTTTCGATCTCCATGACAATCAGCTTCGAGCTCGGCGTGGACCTGCATGTCTACGGGCCCGATTTCTCGGGAACGGCGCGCATCAAGTTCTACGTTGTTTCCTTCACCATCAGTTTCGGCGACGACCCCGCCCTGCCCCAGCCTATCCCCTGGGACGAGTTCAAACAGAGCTTCCTGCCGAAGGATCAGTCAGTCTGCGGCGTCAATTTTACCGGCGGACTGATGCAGGAATGGAAAGAAGACGATGGCACCAGCGTCGCCATCGTGAATGCCCACGACTTCGCGTTTACCGCCCAGTCGCAGACTCCGCTCACTGAGATCGGCTGGAACGGCAGCGAGCAGCCCCAGTTGCTAAAGGCCAAACAGACTCAGCTCGGCGTGGCCCCGATGTACGGCGAGAAGCTCGACTCGAAATTCGATGTCAACATCGAGACTCCCGACGGCTCGAAACTCGACAGCGCGCTCTTTACCAGCTCGCTGGTGAACAAGGGATTCCCGACGGCGCTGTGGGGGGCGGGCAAGCCGGATCTGTCCCGTCCTTCGAGCGAGGTGCTGACGCAGATTCCGGCCGGAATCAGTGTGGCGCTGAGCGAGGCAGGCGAGCGGATGCAGGTGAAGCACAGCCTGCCCGTCATGCTCCTGGAGGTCTTCAACTACGAAATCATCGACAAGAATATTCCCTGGGGCAACGCCAAAGCTACTGACACGATCAAGAATTACACGCAAAGCATCGAGACGCTGACCGGCACCATATGGGCCAACGACGCAGTGAGCAAAACGCGATCGGGAATACTGATTGCGCTGGCCGGCGTGACTCCGTACCAGTTGAACGCCGTCTCGCTGCCGCTCACGGCTCAGCAGGCGCCGACCATCTTCCAATCAGGGCCGAGAATCGCCGCCCTCGGCGAGCTTCCGCGCGAGGATCGCTAAAATGAGCCCCAATCTGATTTCTACGACCGATCAGGCGCCGACCATTCAATTTCACCAGGCGTCGCCGCCCGCGCTGCCGCCCGGCGACTACTCGCTCAATGTCACACAGAATCTCACCGCGCCGGGGGTTACGCAGCCTTACGGCACCGTGGCGCCCTTCACCGTAGCGGGGCCTCGCTTTTATCTCAAACCCGAGGAAGTCTACTCCGTCTATCCGCCCCCGGACTTTGGACCATTCGACAATGCACTGCCGCATATCGTTTTTACTCGCCGCACACTGCCATGGGAGCGCACCATCCAAGGCAACTTCACACGCCAGGATCCCGATCTCCCGGTCCCGTGGATGGCGCTGCTTTTATTGAGCCGCGACGACTTCGCCGATGGCACGATCCCGGCGGTCAAGTCGCGCACCGTCGACGGTCTGTTGAACCCGGAAGGGGGAGTGCAGGGTCCCCAGGGTCTGATCCTCGAACGCGGACAGACTTTGAACGACCTGTGCAACACCATCGACATTCCTGGCGCGCTGTTTGCGGAGATCGTACCCACCAAAGACGATCTTCCCTACCTGGCACACGTGCGGGAAGTCAGCCTGGCCGGCAAGGAGACTCTGTCGCTCAAGCAGGACGGGTGGTTCACGGTAGTGCTTGGCAATCGCCTGGCTCTGGCCAGAAAAGATCCAGCCAACCCAAACCCCTCGATCAAGCCGGAAGGCGAGATCAATCTTGTCTGCCTGGTCTCGCTCGAGGGCTTTGCCGAACTGCTGCCTAAGGTGGACGGAAACGGAAATGCAACCTCTCCCATCCCCGGTGACAAGTCCGCCGTGCGCCTCGCGGTGCTGGCGAGTTGGAAGTTCACCTGCTACGGCAATAACGACTTCAAAACTAAAATGGCGGCACTCGACGACGAGACGTTGCTTGGCCTGCCCACCAAAGATCTCAAGGGGACCGACGATGGCACCGTGTTTGCGCTGAGTGCTCTTACGCTCGGCTACGCGGGCCTGAACCACACCACCCGCCTCGGCGAGAAGACCGTCTCCTGGTACCGGGGACCTCTGGTTCCGCTGGAGATGAAGGTGCTCGATCCCTATGAGGCCATCCCCTGCGCCGATCATGCGCTGCGCTACGATCCGCGCAATGGGATGTTTGCCGCCGAGTACGCGGCCGCCTTCGAATTGGGGCGCATGATGGCCCTCAACAATCGCAGCTTTGCTCGCGCAATGCAACGTTACCGCAACCGGGTGGCACAGGATGTTGCCGCCGAAGCACGGCAGAAGCAACTCGACGCTCAGTTCGGGCAAAGCGATGACTTTGCTGGCGCAGTCGTTCAACTCATCGGCAATGCGGGGGCATCTGGTGAATAAGGACTGGGCCAAGCTGACCGACACGGTCTCCTACGATCCTCCTGACGAGGTGAAGCGATTCCTCGCGCGCGCGGTACTGGTCTATGGCATCCCCTTCCAATACCTGGTTCCGGACGAGCGCATGCTTCCCACGGAGTCGGTCCGTTTCTTTTTCCTCGATCCCGGCTGGATCGCAATCATGATCCAGGGAGCGACGAGTATCGGCCGCCTCGATGCGCAGGACACGGTCCTCGATACGACCATGCGCCACCTCGCGCTGGAGCAGGCGATGGTTGATGCAGCCCTGGTCCGCGGCAATGGCCGCGATATCGGCGAGCCGCAAGCCCAAGCGGCGCAGTGGCCGCTCACCGGATTCCTCCTCCGCTCAGGAGTTGTCGATGGATGGCAGGGCGTCGAGATGAAGGCTTACGGTGCGGATGGCGTCGAACTCGCTCCGTTGCGTATCGACCGTCTCGCGCCCGATATTCTGCTCTGCATCTTTAACGGCAAGGTTGCGCATATGACCGTCAAACAGCCGCCCGAAGGGCTGCACTTCGGGCTGTCTCCGGTGGGCAACGGACAATACCAGCGCCTCAGTCTGCGCAAAGTTACTGAGAAGGACGGCGCCGTCCAGCCCGGTGAGCAGATTCAAAAGGCCGGCGACGGCAGTAGACCCATCGATGCGCCCATGCGCAGTGGAAAAGGCAGGCCAACGCGGGTAGTTCGTGTTGCAGAGTTGGCGGCTCTCTTTCAACAACGCCTTACGGAATTGAAGCAAGCGCCGAGTGTCTTCACTTCGGGTGAATTCGGCGTGGAAATGGTCGAAAGTCCAGGTCTGGTAGATTTCAAACTCGGCGCAGGGAACAAGAATGAGTAACGCCAACGGATTCGAATGGCTGCTGGCTCCGATGGAGGTCTCCGCGCTGGTCGCGGGCACTGACGCAGGCACCTATGCGTGGAGCGACCTCGCTCCCGACTTCTCGAAGATCTGGAATGTGCCCGTTCTCGTTGGTCCGGATCTCGTTAGTCTGTTCCAGCAGGGCGCCCAGAAGAGTGCGATTCCCGGCCCCGGTATTCATCTGCACTGGTTCCTTCCCGAGGCATGCGGGCGAAGCGCCGGAGGAACATTTCCTGCTATCCCGAATCGGTGGCTCGTGCAGCGTGTACGCTTTTCGCCCGATACCACCTCAATCAAAGACGTTGCGCGCTGGATCGTCGAGAGCGATTACCTCTACAAGACGAGCAAGCCGGTCGATGGCGCGATCACGGTCCTGAGGCCCACCCAGTCGCAGCTCTTTGACAGCATGGGCCGCGCGGTTCCGTTGGATGGGTGGGCAGAATCGACGGCGGACATTGCCCTGACCGCGCTTGGATCGGGCGTGCCGTACTTCGCGGCGCACTATCCCGCCTGCAAGAGCGTGCTTGGCTTCCATGATCCCAAGCCTTCGAACGGTGATCCAGGCGACTGGCAGGTGAGCTATCAAGTGGCCGGGTGGTATTCCGATCCGGGCAAGGACCTGCTTAACGGTGTGGATCCCGCTGGCATAGCCGCGAAGCTGGACACGCTGGACTGGGTTGCCTCCGCGGCCCAGGCGCCTGGACGCGTCCTTTGCCACGGTGCGGTATGTCGTATTCGCTGGAACGCCGCGAAGAAGCATATCCCGGCCGTGCCACAGCCCCCGAAGATGACGGTGTGCCTGGGCAACAGCACTGCCGAGACGCTGTCAACGGTGCTTGCCACGAAGATGGGCAAGGATGCCGCCGATATTCAGAAGCTCGAGCCGCTGCTGGCTGGATTTCAGTTCGGCATGCTGGACAGCCTGCAGCAGATGGACGACGTCGATGCCGAGTTTCACCGGCATCGCTTCATCACCACCCCCGGAGCAGACCACTATTGGATTGAAGCCAGGCGAAAGCCCGCGGCACCCGCGAATGCCGATCCCCTGCCCATGCAAGCGCCCTCGGTCGAGCGCCTGCCCCCGGAGTTGGATGCCGCTCTTGCCGACCTGAATGCCAAGGCCCGCGAGGACGCGCGCCAAGAGCGCGAACTGGCATCGCTTCGTCAGACATTGTTCGGTCTCTGGGCTCTCTGGGCCAGGGATTACATTACGGCGCCGTTTGGTCCCAAAGACACGATCCCGGCCGATGTTCTTCAAAACGCCAAGGACGCGGTGACCACTGCGTCCAACCAGGCGAAGGGTGCAGTGGACGCTCACCAGACCGTGCGCCAGACCCTCGAAGACTCGCTCAACTCGCGCTTCGCGGACTTAGAGCTCGAGCAGTCCACCGAGCCTCCGTTCTTTCGCGCCAGCGATCCGGCCATTCTGTTCGCGGGCACCGGACTTGCTCCCAGGGGTGTCATCGACCGCTACATTCGTGCGGACAAACTGGCTTGCCGCTGGGCTTCCGAGATCATCACCGGTGTAACCGGAACTCCACCGCTTGCGCAGACCCCGATCACGGTTCACGCCAAAGACCTGTACGGCGCGGGGACGTTTCTCACGAAGGTTCCGGTCATGGGCGCGGGACCATCGGCCGACCTGCTGAACGCCTTGTTGAGCGAGATACTGATCCTCGATCCCGCCGATCCTGCCAAGACACCGCTCATGCCGCCGGTAGCCGATCTTCTGACAACGGCGCTCGAAGGTAACGTCAAGCTGGGCCCTGACGATCTCGCGAAACTCAAGCAGAGCATCGTGGAACTGCTCACCAATCCCGACACAACTCAGAAGGATCCGACACTCGCCAGCGAAACATCCGGCGTTGCGCTCAAGTGTCCCGATCCCGTCGCGCTCTTTTGCTGGATGGGCAATCCGTGGCGGCCTGTCCTCCTGGCCTGGGAAGTGGTGTGGCATCCCGATCCAGGTCTGGACGGCGACGCGAGCCTCGCGGACGCGGCGAGTCCCTGGCAGCCGTGGCCCCTGGATGCAAGCGGCAACGAGTTCCAACTGTCGCTCAATCCCAGCAGCGTTCCATCGGCGAACCCCGCTTCAGATCCAACACCGATCACGCTGCGGTCGTACACCATGCTCGACCCACATCCCGAGTGGGTTCTGCGGCGGCAGCTTGAGAAGCTGAAAAAGCAGCTGCCGGACGGTGGAGGCGACGCACTGGATCAGGCAATCTCCAACGTCGACAGCCTCGATGTGCTGGCCCAGTCGCTGAGCGGATTTCACGATGCGTTGCGGCAGTTGCGCCAGGGGCTGCAATTGCCTTCCATTCAGCCGGGGTACGTCACGCAGAACACGCCTCCGCCGGTGCCCGCCCAGGGCGCGGTTGCCGACCCGGTGTGGGGCCTGCTGGATACGCGCTCGATGCTGGCGCCGGACACCAGCAACCCGCTGCAACCGATTCGCGCGGGACGGATCGAGCTGGGCCGCATGTGGCTGATCGACTCATTTGGCCAGACCGCGAAGCCGCTGGAAAAGGACTACGAGCAACTCACATCCTTTGGCCTTCCCACGAGTCCTCCTGATTCATCCAAGCGCATCGCCTTGCCCCCCCGCTATGTGCAGCCGGCGCGACTCAATCTGGATTGGCTCCCGGCCAACGACAGCGAACCCGGCGGAAGCCCGCTTTGCGGCTGGATATTCCCCAACCATCTGGACCAGAGCCTGATGGTGTGCGATGCCCAGGGAAAATTGCTTGGAGCTTTGCAGACGATCATCCGGGTCAAGCTCTCCAACAGCAGGAACCTGCAGTCGTTCTTCTGGGTGCCTGTGCCGGGCAGCGAAACCACGCCTGCCGATATCCCCGACCGTCGCCTGCGGGACTTCGTACAAAAGCTGACCATGATGGGCGCGGATGCGGGAGCAAGCCTGCTGGCGTCGATTGCCGCGGCACAAGGCGACAGCGGAGCGGCGGCCGAGCAGGATCCGCGGATTTCGCTCCTGGTGGGTAAACCACTGGCTCTGGCGCGAGCATCGTTGAATATCGAATTGGCAAGCCCGCCGGCACAACGCGTAGATGCGCCTGTCCAGAGCGCGCCCATTCAGAATGCGTCCGGAAACGAGGCTACGCGTGGCTTCACTCGCGTTGCCTTTCCAGTGCGCCTGGGTGGGGCGGCCGGCGCGGCGGGCGGTCTTGCCGGCTATCTCCTCGATGCGGGCGACGACACGTTCTATGCGCGCTATGGCATCGACGGAGCCGAATATCCGGGCGCACTCGAGCACAATAACCCACTCTGGCTGGAAGCCGAATCCGCCGTTGAAGTGACGCTGCTCATGGATCCCGCTGCTCCTGTTTATGCGCGCTGCGGGCTGCTCCCGCGCCATGCTTTCTATCTTCCAGCCGCCGCAGCAGCCAGCGTCTCATCCATCCGCGATGTCTTCTTCCAGAGCGCGCCGCTGGTCGGTCCAGCGGGCACCATGAGCGTGCCGCGACCGTCCGATGACTATGGCCAGTGGTCATGGGCCGTTCGGCCTCGCGTGACGTATTGGCAGGAGAGCACGGAGATCGCGGACCCGGGCGATCGCGCGGCCTTTGCCAAGAATCCGGTGGAACTGCAGGAAGGCTGGCTGAAACTGGCCATGAATCCGGTCAACATCTCGGCCCTCTGGGTCAAGGAAGGCTCACTCACTGTGGAGCCGGGAACGCGTGTCACGCTGGGATGGTCGGTAGAGGGGGCGGATGCGCTTACCCTGGCCGACAAAAAGACCAACCAGCCACTCGCATCGTGGTCGCGGCAGCCCGACTCGAATCTGCCCGCAGAGTTCCGGTTGCAGGTGACGACCACAATCGAGGTGAGCCTCACAGCAACAGACCAGCAGGGAAACACCAGTGTGAAGTCGCTACAACTGACGGCAAAGAAGGGAGCCAGCCAATGAGCGGAGCGGCATGGACACTGACCATCGGCGATCAGAGCGAACTGCGCTTCGGGAACGAGAAATCCTGGTTCACGATCCTGATCACGAACAACACCTCAAGCGACGCCTCGCTGGTCTTCAGCCTTACCCTTCCACTGGAGTTCGCCGCCAACATCAACGACATTGAATTTCTTCTTGCCGGCAGCGACGACAGTGTTCCCACACAGATCGACACAAGCGCTCCGCAGACGACCTGGAAGATCGGTGGAGGCCGCGGCATCGCCGTGTCCGCAAACAGCTATACGGCTCTCAAGCTGGCGTCGATACAGCCCGTGAGCGCCGGCGACTTCCAGTTGCCGGTCAAGTGGCTTGAGTCTGGCAACGCAGTCAGCAAATCGCTTCCGGTGACGGTGCAAAGCGGCGACGACTGGCCCACGATAGGGACCTTCGCGGCCGACGATGATGTTTTCGAGCCCCAGGCGGGGGCCAAAATTACGCTTCGTTGGGAGGTCAACAACGCGGATACCGTGCTGCTGTTCCGCGGCGCCACACAGGTGCTGCCCGCTCCGGGAGATACGACGGCCGGCAATACGGGCCATTGGCAAGACCCTTTGACCGATCGCATCACAGACTTCCAGAATTACCAGCTCAAGACCTTCAACAAGGGTAACCAGGTCAGCGATTGGGTCTTTGTTCGCATTCAAAATCCGGGGTGGAACCGCATTCCGCGATGCGTCGAGGGCGCGCCGCTGGTGATGGTGAACGATAACGACCAGCGGCTGTACGGCGTTTTTCTCAACAACGGAATTGCCTCGCTCTACCAGCTCAATCCCAGCCAGGGCACGCTTGGCGCGGAAGACCGCTTCCTCAAGAAGGTTCCGCCCGGTCTTGAGACCAGCCCGGGCGCTTTCTTCAACCAGAGGATCTGGATCATCGGTGGCAGCCAGATCGATCCGAATGTCTGCTCCAACACGGTCTGGTGGTTCGATCCGCTGACCAAAGACTCGGACACTGCGCAGGCACCGTGGAAGTCGCGCATGGGACACGCAGTGCTCGCCTTCGACGGTGCGCTCTGGGTGATCGGCGGCGTCGACGCAGCGGCCAATACGCTCGCAGATGTCTACCGTTCTACGGATGGGAAGCAATGGACGCAGGTCACGAACCAGGTGCCGGCTTTGTGTATGGCAGGCGCCGCGGCCTATGACGGCAGACTCTGGCTGTGCGGCGGCACCGACAGTGCCTTTGGCACTCCGCAAAAGTTTCTGTGGTATCTGAGCAAGGGGCAGGATCCATCGTGGAAGGATGCCACCTGGACCAAGATGAAATTCCGGGGCGGCCTCAAGGACCCTTCCTTCTCCGAACTGGCCTATGGCGACCCTTTTGCATGTGGGCTCACTCCCGCCAAACTGAAAGGCGACGATGTCCTTTGTGGCATCGGAACATTTCAAACTCAACCATCGGGCATCGACTCCCGAAAGTTTACCGTCAAGGGCATCGACTACTGGACCAACACCGCGGACCTGCTGACAGACGACTCCATTCCGCAAAGCAAACTATGGGCCATCACCGTGGATGGCAGTGACCGCCAACAACCCTTTCGTCTCACTGCAACACAGTTCAAGTCCCTCATCTTTGCCGTTTCACTGGTGTATGGATCCAAGAGCACGTCGTTAAGCTACCTGGTACAGGACACCCTCTCCCAAGGAGGTCAGAAATGAGAGCCCACTTGTTGCTGAAGACCGCTTCCACCTGGCCATTCCTGCTTGCCGCATTGTGCGGCGCACAGACCCCGTCGATTTCCATCGCCCTTGTGCCAAGCGTCGTGCAGGGCGGAACCTCGGGCGCGACACCCCCGCACGCTTTCGTCATCGAAAACATGGGAGACAGCAACAAAACCGCAGCGCTGACCTTCGACCTGACTGCCGTTCCCAAAGGCGCGGCGGTTTCGGCCGTCCTCCGGGTGATCACCGTGGACCACCCCGCAGCCACACAGCAGGTACGCGTCTTTCCCGGTCAAAGCTCCGGTCCCTCGATTGCGCAGTTCACCGTCAACAAGAACTCGCCGAGCGCCGCCGAATCCACCGGCGACGATCTGTCCGCAGCGGTGCAAACGGCGGCCGGCACGAACCTGGTCCTTTCTCTTCGAACCAGCTCTGTGCGTTCCAGCCAGCCCTACTATGCGAACGATGCAGACCCCGAGAATCGCCCCCGCCTGATCGTCTCCTGGCCGGACGCGAGCTCCCCCGAGACACGCAATGGACCGGAGCTGCGCTATCGCGGCAATCCCACGGACGCGACCCCCTGGCGCTACAGCCAACCCAACGGCGTCGTTGTCTCCACACTATTGAGCGGTCTCAACTTCGCTCACATCTCAGCGGGTCCTGCGTTTCACGGCGACGACATTCTGATGATCGCCAATACCCAGGGCGCCGATTCGATGCTCTATGGGATCGCCTGGGACGGCAGCAAACGTTGGAGCTATGCCTACTCGCAACTCGGCGACAAGTCGGCGGCTTGGAAATACCTCATCCCGGACAGCGATAGGAACCGCGTAGTGGCGTTCGCCAGCAAGCTCGTCCTGCGGCAGTTCGATTGGAACAGCACGAACGGCGCGCCCGCCACAACCGATGCGAAACAGATTGCCGAGGTGGCGTTAAGCAAACGTCCAGCAGTCAGCGCGGGCGGTGGAATCGCCTTACTGAACGACGATGGGTACGTCTATTCTTTCAGCCCGCTTCCCCGCCTTGATGGGCTCTGGCGATCGACCTCGGTGGGCAAGGTGCCGCCTGTGGTGCTCAGCCCGCGCGGCGGGGAAAACCTCCTCTATTTTTTCGGGAATGCGAACGGCTCCAAAGGCTTCTATGCGGCAGATCCCGTGCGCGGTGTGCTCCGCTTTCCGGTGAAAGGCGTTCCGGCATTTCCCGATGGCAGTTCATTGGGCAACTTTCCCGCTTTCAATATTCCGCTGGCCGTGCCCGTCAATTTTCGCGACTGGGTCTTCCTTTCCAGCTCGGAGAATCAAAATGGTGTGCTCGAAGGCTACGGGAGCTTCGCCAGCGGCACCCCGAGCGGCTGGAGGACGCCCAAGACGGGCGCCATCGCCAGGTGCATCGCTCCACCGTCCGCCGATAACCCGCAGCAAACCATCTACTGCATCCAGAACAATGAACTCCGCGGCTTCATCCCCGATGGAACCAGCGTCTGCACTGGCCAGGCGCCCAACGGAGTAGAAGCTTCCAACCTGATTGCCGATGGCGCGGGCAATCTTTATTACGTTGCAGCCGGGATTTTCTATGGGTTTGACAGGCAGTGCAAGAGCCTCTTCGCCGCACCGGTCAATCTGCCCATTCATACCGACGGCGGTAATGACTTCATTCTCTCTGTCGGCCCCAACGGCGTGATGTATGCCCGGAGCGTCCAGCAACTCTTCGCGATTCAGCCGACGCAGTCAAGTTGGCCGGCCAATACCGAAGCGAAAACACGTTATGTCGCTCAAGGCGATATGCAGGCGCCCACGGGAGCGATTCCAACCACGGGACCAGTGGCCTTCGCAGCAGTTGGCGGCCAGCTCACGTTTGGAGCAATCACCATCCCCTCTGGCGCGGACGTTTCCTGCAGCGCCAGTAAAGGCATCACGTTCACCCCAGGATTCACCGTGGAGCAAGGTGCAACTTTGCGATGCGGATACGAACAGCCACCGCAATAAACCGGGAGCCGATCAGAAGATGAGTACAGCCGCTTTAGGCCTTTGGATCAGCCACAGTGCCCCCATCGACGGGGTTCCCGCCGCGCCGCTGCCGTATTTTCTTCACGGCCTTCCAGCGCGGGCGCTCGGAGGCGCCGACGACATTACGGCACGCATCGGCAGAATCACCACCGCCGGCAACGCCGCCGACGCTGCCGCGGACGATCTGGACGTAGCGGCAGACGATACCGCCGCAGCCGCAGCCAAAGCGCGTCTCGACACTGCCCGCACGACACTCTGCAACGAGCTCACCGACCTGCGCACGACTCGCTTCTGGGCACGACGCCATTCCCTTGTTCTCAGTCTTTCCGCCGTGCCGACGCAAGGCTGCGGCCTGCTCAACGTGCTTACCTGGATCTATCAGCGCGATGCTTCCATTTACAAGGTGGTGCTGAACCTCAAAGACAGACTGGCCGACCACAGGAGACTTCCTGACCTGATGTGGACTCTCGAGGTACGCTCCTTCGTGTATCCGGAAAAGGGTCCGCTCGACGCCTTGGTGGACGCGATGGTTGCGGTGGGAATTGCGTGGGATGCAGCATGGGCGGGTCCAATGGTCGATGACCTCCGTTCAAGAGATTTCTGGATACCCACCGGAACCAAATCGCTCGATAAGCTCCGGGCTGCCCTGATCCCGGCGGCCGCTCTGGCAGACGGGCTGACCGCGCTGGACGAAGCCGGTGTGCGGACGCAGCTCGCACGTTTCAACTGGGAATGGGCTACTCTCCGGAACATGCTTAAGTCCACCTCGGACGGCTTGCTGACGCTACAGCGCATTCTCCTCTTCCGGACGGATCTCACCAACCGATTGATGAATGAAGCGGTGGGCGCAGTCGCCGCAGCGGAACGGCCCAAGTTCACGCCCTATCGCCGGGTGCGCTTTTCCGTGCCTGGCAGTACCAGGGCGACCTCCGACATCGACGTAAACATGCGCGGCTCGGCAACGGAGCTCGTCGCGATCGAATTCAACCGGCGATTTCGGGCGTGGACCCTGGCAGCTACCACCGCTCCCGCTGTAGAACTCGAATCGGGCTACGTCTTCGACGTGAACGTATACGCCCAGGACTACACGCGCGATCTGGGAGTGCGCTTTATGAAGCCCGACGTTCCGGGGCCAGATGTCTGGCCCACCGCCCCCACGCCGCAATGGACGGAAGCGGAGAAGTCGCAGGATGTTTACTCGCTGATCAAGATGCGCCGGTATATGCCCACGATCGCGTGGAGCGACTTCACGCTGGGAGTCCGCACCGTGCTCGCGGGGGGTTCATTTGCGGATCGGGTCACGGCCACGGCTGCCCAAGGCGATGCTCTGGCGGCGTCCGTTGAAACCGAGAAACGCAGCGTGGCCACGCTCTCTCCCACCATGGCGTCCATCTTCCCAAAAAACTGGACCATGCGCGCTGAAAACAACCTCTACGGAGCCCAGCTCCGGGTGGTGTACTCGCGCCGCGGCTATGGCACGGCATTGGATGATGCGGGCAAACTTGCCCTGATTCAAGAGTTCGGCAAAGCGTCCTATCTGGCGCAGGAGGCCTACTTCACCGCGGGCGCCGTCCGCGATATCGTCTCCAATCTGCAGATCGGCCAGGGCCTGACGCTCAGCATGTATGAGCGGCTCCACTCCTTCAATGAGCAGGTGGCCGACATCTTCAAGGATGCCGGACATTTTCCTGCCGAAGGCGGCACCGAAACCATCGACTTCGCTGTCGAAGCTTCGAAGTACATGGCGCGCATGGCCGCCGCCGCTCTCGGCGCGAATTACGATCTGGTCACGAAGATCTTTGAGGCGCAGTTCGCTCAGCTCGGCTCGGCGTCAAGCTCTTCTTCCCGTGCGCTCCCCGCAAAAGAGAGCTATGCCACGGGCGTCGACATCCGCCTCAATGGCCTCCTCGATCTGCAGACCATTCTGGGAGCCTGGCAGGCTCGCGCGGTGAACCTGATGAAGATCAAAGACAATCCCGCCGCTTTCAAAAAAGAGAATGGCGACTGGAGCGACACGGCCGCAGCCCTCCTTGTGGGCGCACCGTGGACCGAAGAGCGCACCGGCTTCTCAAATTCGCTTTTGAGCCTCGCCGTCGTAATGAATGTGGAAGCCCGTACCGATCCCGCGCCCACCATGCGCCTCGGGTCGGCAGGCGACAGCGTGCTATTCCTCGACAAGCAAGCCACCTTGGCGGAGGCGATCTCATGAGCACAATGCTCGAAGGCATCCTTCGCAAATATGCTTCCGGGGGGCTACAGTGGGCGCAATTAGCCGACAAATGGGCCGCCAAAATGGAGACGGCCCAGACCCGCGTCGATTTCAATACCGCGTTCGCCAAACACACCCAGGCGCGAATCAAGCTTCTCTCTGTATTGAATGGCCTGGCAGCCAAAGCGGCGCCCACTGAGACCGGGATGGGTTTACTCCCCGTGGAGACCTTGCTGCGGGAGCGCGACCCCTCCCTATTGGGTGTCTACACAAAGATCGCGACCGCGGAATCTTCGCTCCTGGGACGCGCCGCATTTTTCTGCGCCACTGAGGCGCACTTGTTTGTCTTCCCGGAACGCCCGCCTTTGAAGGCGCTGCTGTTTGGCTGGCAGTATCTGTACCGCATGACGCTGGGCGGTGACGTGGAATCGCAAGTTGCAGGTGCCGAACTGCTGGAGCCGATCCTGGAGGAATTGCGAAGAGATGATTTCTGGATCCCTCAGGGAACCTCCTCTCTCGACGGGTTCTTCGCGTCCATGAGCGCGACCGTAGAATCCGCGAAGGAACTCGAAGCGCGCATGCTGCTGGCTCAGGAGAAATATGCCTGGAGTTGGGAGAAGGTGCGCGACGACCTCAAGGATAGCGATCCAGCCCAGCTTCGTCGAATGATCGGATTCCGTCGCGACCTTACCGCCGTCCTGATGGACAAAGCCGTCGATACCGTAGCGCCCGGTGCACGCACGCGATACGGGCCGGCCCGCTTCCGATGGATCGTCTATGAGGCCCCCGGCAGCGATCGCATTACTTCCGATCACGACGTTTCCGCGCGCGGGTCCTCGGCAGCCGCGGTTGTGGCCACCTTCAATACTCTCTTTCGCCAGTGGACCCTCGGAGCCGTCGATGAGGATGGAAATCCTCGCAGCGGCTATGCTGGCCCAAAGGCTCCCTGCGAGCTCGAATCCGCGTATGTCTTCGACGTGAATGTCTATACCAACGAATATCACTGGAACCAGGGCCGGCGCTTCCTGGTCCCCGATGCCCCCGATGCCGATTTCTGGCCCACCGACAAGAAGCTGCGCAAGCAAGCCGGCGATCTGCAGGATCGTTATGCTCTGCTCAAGATGCGCCGCTACATGCCGGACAGCCAATGGAGTGCCTTCACGGCGGCGCTCTCCCAAGCCGTGACCGGGGACGACCGGACTGCGGCTGAAACTCAACTCAAGGCGGTGACCGACGCCTGGCCCGGCCTCGAAGATACCGTCAAGGCCCGCATTGCCAAAGTCGGTGACGATCCGCAGTTCAAGGCCTATACGGACAAGGCCTATGTCGACACGTATGGCAAGAACATCAAGGTGCGCGCCGAAAACGAGTTATACCAGGAGCGGCTCAATGACGTGGAGACTCTCCGCTTCAACGGAGGCACGGAGCTGACCGACGACGTTCGCGTCAAACTCGCCGGAGCACTGGGTTTGGCGGGCTTTTACGCGCAGGAGGCCTACCACACCGCGGGCGCAGTGCGGGACATCGTGGCCAATGTCCAGCTTCGCAGGGGCCTGGTGCTCAGCGACGTCGATCTGCTTTGCTCCATGAACGAGCAGGCCGGCGACATCTTCAAGGAGATCGGCCACCTCGATGAAGGCATCGATCCTACGACGGACGTGAAATTCGCCGTGAAGGTGTCCAAATACATGGTGCGTTTGGGCAACGCCGCCATCAGCCTGAACTTCAGGCTTCTGGGCGACGTCCTGATGCCCGATTGGAGGCTCGAGCGCGCCGCCAAAGGATTCTCGGCGCCGGCGAAGGACGTCACACCGCAGATCTCGGTTCCGCAGCCCTTCATCGCCAATCTTTCCCAGGATGAGCTCGACATGCTCGCCACGCTACTCGATTTGCGCTCCCTGTGCGAGTCGTGGCGCAGGTCCACCGTGCGCCTCCTCGAAATCAAGGATCACCCCGAAGATTTCGAGAGCGATGCGGGAAAAGCTGAGATCAAGCGGCGCCTTACGGAGACGCCTTGGATCCAAGGTGGAAAGGATATACAGTCCTTCCTGCTGAATTTGACCGTAGCGATCAACGCCCATTACCGGGGTAAGAGCAGCGGCAGCGCAATCCGGGCTTTCCTGAAAACTACATTGGCCGCCGTAATGGACCTGGTGAAACGGCGCGCGGCCGAGACAAAGCCCAGCGCGAAGCACATAGCCGAACCATCACACTGAGAGGATCGCCGGTAACAGAAAGAACCGCCGGCAATAACAACCGCGAGAAATACCGCGCCACGACAGCATCCCAGCAGCTTCGGCAGAAGAGGTGAACGACTGTGAAGAGTGATTCGAACCATCGTATCTATGACGAGATGAAGACCGAACTGCAACAGCTTGAGCAGCGCCTGGAGCAGTTGAAGGCTCGGATGGAGGAAGCAAACCCGACTCCTCCCCGCGCGCGCTTTCGCATGGGCGCCAGGCTCGTTGCGCTTCGCGGATTGGCTGCCGTTGGTTGCGTTGCTCTGCTCATCTCCCTGCTTGCCGCCGGCGCATCCCAATCTCTCACCATCGACCCCAGCGGCGTAGTCAAGGTAGGCGCGCTGCAACTGGATGGGAAGGACCTCGGTCAGACGCTCTCCGGCTTGCGCCAGGATGTGGACAGCAAGCTTCCCCTGGCAGGAGGGACACTGGCAAGCGACCTTACGGTTGGCGGCAAAATCGCTGCCGGCAATTCCGACATTTACTTCACCAGGACAGACCACAACCACAGCGCCGCCGGCAACAAGGATGGCAATGCTGCAATCGAAAACGCGAAGGACTACGACGGGCTCATGATCCTGGGACGTCAATCCACTGCCGCCAGGGCCAGAGTCGTGCGCCTGTGGGACGTGGTTGGAATCGGCGGAAGCGCAAATCAGGGTCCGCAAAGCCAGCTCGACGTAAAAGGCGAGATCCGCGGCAAGCCATGGTACACGTCAACCTACAGTGTGGATTGGAATGCAGGCGGCCGCGATGTGAAGATGACCAGGACCGATCATTCTGTGTGCTTCCTTACCGGCATTCGTGGCGGTTGGGCGGGAGGCGGGGAACAAGTCTGGATCGAAGCAGGTTCGGATAACTACTGGCATCTCAAAGTGAATCAGGGCTCCGCTGGAAGAGACCTGTTGGGGTTGGCCATCTGCATCGGTGCCCCTGACTCATCCTGGTAAGTAGAATCGAACGCTGCCTCGTAGTGAGCGCCGACCGACCCGGCAAGGGAGGAAACATGGAACAACGAAGCGACAGCCGCTCTACGGCTGCAGGCAATGAGACAAGCATCTCCCTCGCAGAGCTTGAGGACCTTCGCCGGCGCCTTGCGAAACTCGAAGCCCACTTGGACGCACCGCGAAGCCCATCGCAAGCCTTGAAGGTGTTCCGCCTGGGCCGCTCCAGAAACGTGGCTCTGCTGGCCCTTGCCGCGCTGCTTGCCGGAGTGGTCATCCTGCACGGAGAGGACGCGGTGAAGTCGCTCTTTATCAGCCCTGCCGGAAATGTCGGAATCGGCGCCCCTGACCCCGGGCAAAAACTCGATGTGGCGGGAACCGTCCGTTCCAGAACCGGCGGCTTCCAGTTCCCTGACGGCACGCAGCAAGGCACGGCAGCCGTAAGCGTTCCTTCCGGCGCCGTTGTGCCCTTTAATCTCGCAGACTGCCCAGCCGGTTGGAACGAATACCAGCTTGCCTATGGCCGCTTTATTCGCGGCATCGACAAGAGCGGCCAGTCTATCGATCCAGCCGGGAGGCGCAACGTCAATGACCTCCAGGACTACGCCATTCCCCAGATCACCGGATCGCTCACTGGCGTCGAGGGGGCGAACGATCAGGCATGGCCCGGGGGATTCAAGCCGGGGACAAACGGGGCGTTCGACGTGGCTCTCAGCTTCAATCCTTACAACAGATACAACGGAGATTACTCTCCTCCCGGAGGTGTCGGTCATATGGCGACTTTCGACTCAAAGCGAGTGCTCCCGAATAACACGGCCGCAGAGGCTCGCCCCAAGAATGTCTCCCTTCTCTACTGTCAGAAGGGCTGAAGGACGACGGCACAAACTTTTGGACTCTATACCTTGGCATAGGGTTCAAACTACCTGTATGAGAATTGGAAAACTCGCTGCTCGCGCCGAAGTAAACATTGAGACATCGCGCTTTTATGAGTGGGAGGGATTGCTATGGCCGCGGCCGCGAACCGCTTCCACCCGGCCGTGAGTGCCAGCGCAAACAGCGCATACGATTCCGATTCTTCTGCGACCGAAAGAAACTGGCGGCACTCCTCTACACTGAGCGCCTCCATTTCTTTGTGCTTCACCCGCGGCAGATCGACGCCCGCGCAAGGGGCCTCGGCCAGCATTTCATGTACTTCAGCGGATCGCCAATCGCAATGTTAACTAGCGGGGTGTACACAGACCTTATCTACGCCGGATCTACGCTCATCGCAGAAGTTGGCGGTACCCAATCGGCTGTGCCGACGTACCACGTTACGGATGACCTGAGCTCGCTGGTGGGTTACGCGCCGAGTACAGGGCCGATAACTGGAACCGTGAGCTATGCACCTTACGGGCAGACGTTCTCCGGTTCAACATCGGGTACGTTTGGCTTCACAGGCCTGAAATGGGACGGAACCACGGCATTGTGGCATGCGGGCGCCCGACAGCTCTCGCCGCAGCAGGGTCGCTGGATGACTCCAGATCCGTACAGTGGAAGCTACGACTGGGCTGACCCGCAGAGCCTTAACCGATACGCATACGTCAACGGTAGACCGACTCTCATGACTGATCCATCTGGCTTGGACGGCGGAGGTGGCGGAGGATTTGCGTGCACGACGGCAATCGTTATGGGTGGAACCAACGTGGGAGCAGACGCTGCGTGTGGAGTAATGGCATTTGTCGACTGGCTAATTATCGATTCCATTTTTGGTGGCCACTCCAACTTTCACGGCTCTTTGAAACCCAGGCCGAGTACCCCATGGAGCGAGAATATGGGTGGAATCACGCCGCTCGGAGCACCTATGGGAAGCTTGAGTCCGCTCGCCGGCATAGATGGGCTTAATCAAGCCCTTGGCTTGTCTGGGATGAGTGCCGGATGTGAGTTTGGCGCTTGTGGACCGGGAGCCGGAGAGGGATTCATGCGCGGGCCCGGTCCTTGGCACAATGATGCGACGTTGGCAGAAAAACTGAATTACATTGCCTGGGCCGTACACTTGGCAAATATGTCTGGTGTTAGCGACGACATCATCAATTGCATAATTACCGAGAACGAAGATCCGAACCTCGATCCAGAGGCTCATAATCCGGGTGGCGGCGGTTTTGGCGCGAAGGGATTCATGCTAATCAGGGAAATCTCTCTGGATGATGTAAACCAAAGCGAAGGTTTGGGTGCTGTCGGGTACAGAGAATCCGATCTTTATGATCCTGGCACGAACATAATGATCGGGACGCTTGAGCTGCGGAGGCATATTAAGGCTGCGCATGGAGATGTGTGGAAGGGAATTCGCACCTGGGGAACAAACCGTCAGGCCTACGTCAACAAAATCAAGAAATGCTCAGGGGCAAAATGAGATTGGAGCGCTATTGTATGGTCCGAATTGCTGGAACTCTCTTTCTATTAGCAAGTCTGCTAGGCGCTCAAGAGAGGAACCGAAGTTTCTCACTGACGTGCTATTTTGCTGGGACAATCGACCGAGGATACTGGGTTGTCGGAGAAACTCACAATTCTTCAACTACGGTGAAATTCAATCTCCGAAATGAGTCGAGCCCTCCGGTCGAAGTTAGCAGAATTGTGGTCGACGGTCAGGCAGAGGCGTTATCCACATTCTCGTCAATGTTTGTGATTTACACTTCACGGCCAGGTGAAAACACCTATATTATCCGGGTCCGCGACGAAAAGCCAACTATAACCTGGCACTGTCTCTCTAAGTTCGCTGCCGAAGTTGGTCCAGATTGGGCGATGTGTTTTCAAGGAACGGCGGAGACCGGACACGCGCTCATCCCAAAAGAGGCAGTGGTCTACAAATTCGATTCATCTGGCTTCGAGCGCAAGAAATCTACGGTGCCCTATTCCAAAAGGTACGAGGAGCTTGCACGAGAGCATGAATAGCAATATTGGACAGGACTGAATTCTGTGGATGTTCTAGCGGACGATCTCCAAAGGGCCCAAACGGGGAAGGGGTTCATCCCATTTCGATGTAGTCGATTTTGTAGCGGTCAAAGCACCCGAGAGCCACAAGGATCAACAAGCTCCGGCTTGCTGCTATAGTCATATTCATTCCAAAGCACTTGGGAACCGCCGATTTCAACAGCATTCAACAAATCGATTTATCTGCTTTGGAGCAGAGGTGTTGAAAGTTGTTGGCGAAGCCTAGCTGAGTCGATGACTGGCCCCGCGTTTCTTGGAGACTTTGACCGCAGCATTCCTGGAATCACCGCAAGAGAAATACGACGTTGCTGTACGGCTGGTCCAGGAACAAGGCGCTGAGCTGCATCCTTTGATTTAGTCCAGCGGGAGTGAGAGTTCTCCGATAAATTGGGTCGATGAGGCCCTGACGAGGAGGACTTCAGATGCGTAAGAGCCGTTACAGCGAAGAGCAGATTGTGGGGATTCTGAAGGAGT
>NZ_DASXYM010000115.1:0-9485 GCF_036502485.1 Occallatibacter sp.
GCTGCGAACGTCCGCCTCCTGCGATGGCTGTAGATTCTGCCAGTAGAATTACCTGTCCCCAAAGCTAAACATGCGAATGGAAAATCCCGCTGCCGCGGAGACGAGGTCCGTTCCATGTCAGGCCGACCCGAATCAGGCTGGGCTCTCAAGCTCGCCCGCAAGCATTTCGCTCCTGCCTCTCCTCAACGCACACCTAATTTGCTCAGAGCCCTCGTGGCCGTTGCGTGTTCCATCGCTCTGGTCCCAGGAGACATCTGGGCCTCCATGCCGCTCTCCTCGCAGGCCGCGGCGCCAGCCCCGGCAAGCCAGAGCGCTCCGGCTGCGAAGATTCCCGCCGATCAGCTCGACGCCCTGGTCGCTCCTATCGCGCTCTATCCCGACGCGCTTCTGGCCCAGACCCTGGCGGCTTCCACTTACCCGCTCGAGCTTGTGCAGTTGCAGCAGTGGGTGGAAAAGAACAAGACCCTCAAAGACAAGGCTCTGGCGGACGCGGTCGCCAAACAGCCGTGGGACCCCAGCGTCCAGTCCATGGCGGGCCTGCCTGACCTCATCAAGCGCCTCACAGACGATATCCAATGGACCACCGACCTCGGCAACGCCTTCCTCGCGCAGCAGAGCGACGTCATGGACGCCGTCCAGCGCATGCGCAAGAAGGCCGAGAGTACCGGCAACCTGAAATCCTCTGACCAGCAGAAGGTTGAAACGCAGGTCATCGAGAATAAAAGCGTCATCGTCGTCCAGCAGTCCAACCCTGAAGTCATCTACGTGCCCTCCTACAATCCAACCGTCGTGTACGGGCCTCCCGTCTATCCCTACCCGCCTATCTATTACCCGCCGCCGGGATACTATGCGGCTGGGTTGGCCATCTCCTTCGGCGTCGGCATTGCCATGGGCGCCTTCTGGGGCGGAGGCTCGTGCTGCGGATGCGGCTGGGGCGGCGGCAACGTCAACATCAACGTCAATAACAACTTCAACCGCAACACCAACGTGAGCCGCGGCAACCGGCCTTCCCAGCTTCCCAGCGGCGGGCGCGGTGGCGTTGGAGGCGCAGGTGGCGTCGGTGGTGTGGGCGGCGCCGGTGGTGTCGGCGGTGTTGGCGGAGCGGGCGGCCTTGGAGGAGTCGGTGGTGCCGGTGGGGCCGGCGGTGTAGGCAGACCAGGTGGAGCCGGAGGTGTTGGCGGCGTCGGCGGTGCTGGCGGCGGCTCATGGCAGCACAATCCCTCCCATCGCGGAGGAACTCCCTACGGCGACCGCGGCACAGCCAATAAGTTCGGCGGCGTAACCCGCGGTGACTCGCTCTCCAACCGCCAGTCGAACGCCCGGCAGCAGGTTGGCCGCTCAGGCGGCAATCTCCCCAGCACCCGAGACGGCGGCGGCAACCGAGGTGGCAGCGGAGGCCTCGGCGGCAACTCCGGCGCGGGCGGAAACCGGTCGAATGCCGGTGGCCGTGGCGGCGACAGTATTGGCGGCCGCGATCTCTCCCGCAGCGGCGGCGGCAACAGCGGCGCCTTCGGTGGCGGAGACCGCGGCTTCAGTGGTTCCAGCGCTCGCAACTCCTCCAGTCGCGGATCGTCCAGCATGAGCCGCGGAAGCAGCGGCGGAAGCCGCGGGGGCGGGGGCGGAAGCCGTGGCGGCGGTGGCCGGCGCAGGTAAGAACTGCAATTTCACCGAGAGTCGTTGGGGAAACCTATGAGACATATTGATTCAAATCGGAATGCCCTTTGTCTGATCGTTCTTCTTGCCGCGATCGCAAGCGTGAACCCCCTTTCCGCGCAGCAGCCCGCGGCCCCCAAGGCGGCCCCGGCTTCTACGCCAGCGAAAGCTGTTTCCGCCGGCGGCGCAGCCATGGGCCAGACCACCTTCGCCACTCCGCAACAGGCAGCCGACTCTCTGGTCGCTGCGGCCGACAAGTTCGATCAGTCCGCTCTGATTGGCATCTTTGGACCCGACGGCAGCAAAGACATCGTCTTCAGCGGCGATATCGGGCAGGACCGCAAGCACGCCGAAGATTTTGTCGCCAAGGCCCGCGAGAAGAAGGACGTTTCCGTCGATCCTAAAACCGGAAACCGCGCCTTCCTCCTCGTCGGCAGCGACGACTGGCCGTTCCCCGTTCCCATGGTGAAAAGCGGCGGCAAATGGTTCTTCGATGCAAAAGCCGGCCGCCAGGAACTCCTTTTCCGCCGCATCGGAGAAAATGAGCTCGACGCCATCGCCGTCTGTCACGGCTACGTGGATGCGCAAGTCGAATACGCCTACCGCAAGCGCGAGGGATACGACATCAACCAGTTCGCCCAGCGCATCATCAGCACGCCCGGCAAGCAGGATGGCCTCGCCTGGAAGAACGCTGACGGCCAATGGGAAGGCCCCGTAGGCGAGAAAATCGCGGAAGCAGTCGGCGAGGGCTACGACCTCGGCCAGCCTTATCACGGGTACTACTTCAAGATCCTGAAGGGGCAGGGACCCGATGCTCCCCTCGGCCGGCTTGACTACCTCGTCAAGGACGCCATGATCGGTGGATTCGCCCTCGTTGCCTCTCCCGCGGAGTATGGAGTCACCGGCGTGCGCTCGTTCCTCGTCAGCCAGGACGGCGTCGTCTACGAGAAGGACATGGGCCCCTCCACCCTCGACCAGTTCAAGGCAATGGAGCTCTTCAACCCCGACAAAACCTGGGACCCCGCCGAAGACGACACCCAGTAGAGCTTGAACTTGTCACCCTTAGCGGAGCGGTGCGCGGGGAATGACCTGATCCACCTCCATCCAGCCACAAACCTCTCGTGCATCCTGTCGCCTTCTTTCTGGCGACAGGGTCGGAGGCCACGAACCCATCCCAGTTCGTCCGCCCTTACCGCCCCATTCCCGCCAGCACCTTCTCGCCCGCCGGCGCATGCAGATACTTCCCGGCAAAATCCAGGAACGCCGGCCAGTTCGGAGCCGGCGTATGCCCATAAGGATGCTGCCGCCACGCCAGGTCGCCCGCCGCAACCGTCGTGCCCACGGTGGGAAACTCGGCCGTCGCCAGCCCCTTTGCGCCCAGCAGCCTGTACACCGGCCCCGCCGCCACCTCCGCTAGAAACATTCCCCTGGGGTCCGCCCACGCATCCCCGCCCGCCTGCGCATACCCATCCCCATTGTTCGATCCGCCTCCTATAAACACCGGGCGGGGCGCGCTCAGTGCGATCAGCTCGTGATTGTCGACCGGCAGGTCGCCCGCATTCAGCGGCCCGCCATAGCGCAGAAAATTCCCGCAGAACCAGTGATACAGCGACGCCGACGCCAGGTTTGCCATCTGCTCCCCGTAAATATGCCTGTACAGCTTCGCCCCACCCTCCCCTGACGAGCTTGAATACGCAATCGCGAAGCGCGGATCAAAAGCCATCGTCACCAGCACCGCCTTGCCAAACCGCGAATGCCCCACCAGCCCCACTTCCTTCGGGTTGACCGCCGTGTCACTCTCCAGATAATCAAGCGCACGGCTCGCGCCCCACGCCCACGCGCGCAGCGCACCCCAGTCATTCACGCCGCGCGGCTGCCCCTTGTTCATTAATCCGATAATCCCCTGGGTCAATCCGCCGCCATCGTCTGCCTGAAAGCTCAGCGGATTCAGCACCGCAAATCCCCAGCCCCGCGCCAAAGCATCGTGCCCATCCACACCCCAGTGCCCCGGCGTTCCGGGCGCCGCCGGTGCTTCAAAGGGCCTCGCCAGCGCCCGTTCCCAGTCCTTCTGAAACGCCATCTCCATCAGCACCGGCACAGGCCCGTCCACGTGCACCGGCGTGTACAGAATCATGTCGATATTTACCTGCAGCGCCGCATACGACGCATTGTCCACATGCCCCACCAGCCGTTTCGTCATCACGTCGATGCCGCGCCAGTTCTCCGGCCTCTCGCTCTCCACCTCCCACCGCACCGCGGGCGGATGCTCCGGCGCGCGCCCCAGAATCTCGCGTTCATAGTCGGCCACAATCTCCGGCCTTCGCTGCCCCCACCACTGCGCGGGAGTCGTCACCCGCTCGCCGCTTTTCAGCACCAGCGCATCCGGCAGATTGGGATACACATGCGCCTTCGCTTCGTCATAGTTCGCCGCATGCGGGGCCCCCGCATCCGTGGCCGGCGCACGCCGCATCTGCTCGTCGCGCAGCCCCAGCAGCTTCAGCAGCCGCTCCCGGTCCTGCTCTGCGGTCAGCTTCACCGGCGCCGCGGCGTTCGGCTTCTCCGCTGGCTGTTTCACAGTGGACGGAGCCTGAGCGGCAACACCGAGAGTCAATCCCAGCGCCGCCAGACCGAGCGGCGCTGCCATCCAATGAGCACGAATCCTTGCCCGCATAAGAAAGTCCTTAGAACTGTAGTTGCGCGCGCCAAGAATATCGGCTTACCCAGGACAGCGCAATCTGTTGTGGAATGGCCTCTTTGCATGCGCAGCCCGCGCAAGTCTGTTCCGCGGTTTTGCGGAAACCTCTCAAGTCTGTTGTGACCGTGCCGATGAGGATCACGGATTCCTTCGTGAAAGGTGTGTTCGAATGTCCGTTGCCCGCAACATCTCCATCTCCAGAAAGTTCTATCTCGCTTTCGGCGCCGTGTGCGTCCTTTGCGTCGCACTTGGCGCTTACACCTTCTTCACCTCACGCAGCATCTCTGCCATGAGTTCGGATGTAAGCATCAATGCCTTTCCCTCCGTCATCGCCCTCGGGGATGTTCAATCCGCCATGAATTCCCTGCGCCGCCAGGACTTCGACGCGCTCCTGTGCCAGACCCCTGATTGCCTCGCCAAACACCAGCAACTCCGCCAGCAGGCGCTTCAGGATTACCAGACCGCCCTGCACAAGTACGAACTCGCCCTCTCGTACCCGGGAGAACGGGAGGCATACCAGAAGTTTCTGCAGAGCTTCGGGCGCTATCTCGACGTTAGCCAGCGCGCGTCGGCCTTCATGGGCGCCGGTAAAACGGGCGATGCCATGGATCTGCTTACCGGCGAAGACACCGTGGCCATCTTCGCCGCCGCCCTGAGCGACTCCACCTCGATTCTCAGTCTCAACATTCGCCTTGGCACAGGCAGTGCGCAAGGCGCCACCCGCGCCAGCATGCGCGCGGAATGGATCTCCGTCACCGCCACCCTCTCCATCGTCGCGCTCTGCATCCTCGTGGGCGTAACCCTCACCCGCCTGATCGCACCTCGCATTGGGCGCGCCACCGCGGCGCTCGAGAAACTGGCATCCAAAGATCTCACCGCCTACGTCAACGTCACAGGCAGCGACGAAATCGGACGCCTCGACGAGGCCTTCAACACCAGCGTCTCCACGCTCCGCGACATGATTACCTCCGTGGGCAAGAGCGCGGAAACCCTCTCCTCGGCCACGAGCCAGATGAGCGCCCGTGCCGTGCAGGCCGCCAGCAACGCCAATACCCAGTCCAGCAAGACCAACCAGATTGCCGCCGCTGCCCAGGAGATGACAGTCACCATCGGCGAAATCAGTCACAACGCTGAAAGCGCGGCGCAGGCCAGCCGCATCTCCGCTGAAACCGCCGACCAGGGGGGCGCCGTCATGCAGTCCGCCGCCCAGACCATGGAACGCATCTCCGCCGCCACCAGTTCCGTCTCGGAAAAGATGACCTCCCTCGCCGCCCGCTCCGAAGAAATCGGCAAAGTCGTCAACGTCATCCAGGAAATCAGCGAGCAGACCAACCTGCTGGCCCTCAACGCGGCCATTGAAGCCGCGCGCGCCGGCGAACACGGCCGTGGCTTTGCGGTCGTGGCCGGCGAGGTCCGCCGCCTCGCCGAACGCACCAAGGGAGCCACCGAAGAAATCGCCGTCACCATCCGAAGCATCCAGGACGAAACCCGCGACACCCTTAATGTCATGGATCAAAGCCGCTCCGCCGTCGAAACGGGGCTCGCCGAAACTAACCGGGCCCGCAAAAGCCTTGAAGCCATCATCGAATCCTCCAAGCAGGTCGAGCACCAGATCGAGCTCATCGCCACGGCCGCCACCGAGCAGACCGCTGCCTCCGGAGAGATTTCCGAGTCCGCCGGATCTATCTCGCAGATCGCCATGGAAACCTCCCAGGGCGCCGAAGAAACCGTCCAGGCCCTCAGGAATGTCGCCGACATCGCCGGCGAACTCGATTCCATGATCCACCAGTTCAAATTCGCCGCGGATAGCCAGGACGGTGGATCCTTCAGCCCGCGCCCGCAACCCGCAACCCTGAACGTGCGCACCGCACATTCCTGATTCCCTGAATCGCACCAAACCCTCCGGCGCTGCTGCGCTCTTTGCCCTTCGCAGCAGCGCCTTTCTTTCCCTGCTTCCCCCGCAATCTCCATCCCACTCCATCGCATCCTACCGGGGGTCATTATGGTAGCCTCCGGTTGAAGGGCTCAGCGCGTCGGGCCGCTGAAGACCCCTCCGGCTCAACTGCATCGAACCGTTTCTGGAGAAAGAGACTCGCATGAGCGCCGTCAAGTATGACCTCACCGTGATCGGCTCGGGGCCTTCCGGACAGCGCGCCGCCGTGGCCGCCTCCAAAATGAAAAAGCGCGTCGCCGTTGTCGAGGCGCGCTCGGTCGTGGGCGGAGTCTGCATCAACACCGGCACCATCCCCTCCAAAACCATGCGCGAAGCCGTGCTGCACCTCTCCGGCTATAACTACCGCTCCGTCTATGGCATGAATTACCGCGTGAAAGAAAAGATCACCATGGGCGATCTCGCCTTCCGCGTCCAGGCCGTTATCAAGACAGAAGTCGACGTCACGGAAGCCCAGCTCTCGCGCAACGGCATCGATGTCGTGCACGGCACGGCACACTTTGTCGACCCCACGCATGTCCGCGTCGAAGGCCCCGCCGGCGACACCACCCTCGAGTCCGATCGCACCATCATCGCGGTCGGCACCAAGCCATCCTCCTCGCCCAAGGTCCCCATCAACGGCCGCACCATCATCAACAGCGATCAGGTTCTCGAACTCCCCTCGCTGCCCCGCTCCCTCATCGTCGTCGGCGGCGGCGTCATCGGCGTTGAATACGCCTGCATGTTCGCCATCCTGGGCGTGCGCGTCACCATCATTGAAAAGCGCGCCAAGCTCCTCGAGTTCGCCGACCAGGAAATCGTCGAGGCTCTCAGCTATCACCTACGCGACAGCCGCGTCACGCTCCGCCTCGGCGAAGAGGTGCAGAGCGTCGAAGAGCTCCCCGACGGCGGCGTGGTCGCCAATCTGGAAAGCAAGAAGCGCGTCTCCGGCGATGCCCTGCTCTACGCTGTCGGCCGCCAGGGCGCGGTGGACGACCTCAACCTCGCCGCCGCCGGCATTGAAGCCGACGCCCGCGGCCGCATCCCGGTCGACGAGCACTACCGCACCAAGGTCGATCACATCTACGCCGTAGGCGACGTCGTCGGCTTCCCCGCCCTCGCTTCCGTCTCCATGGAACAGGGCCGCATCGCCGCGCACCGCGCCTTCGACGACGGTGAGACCACCACCAACCCCAGCTTCTATCCCTACGGCATCTACACCATTCCCGAGATCAGCTTCATCGGCAAAACTGAAGAGCAGCTCACCGACGAAGACGTGCCCTACGAAGTGGGGATGGCCTACTATCGCGAGACCGCGCGCGGCCAGATCCGCGGCGACACCACCGGCCGCCTCAAGCTTATCTTTCACCGCGACACGCGCAAGGTGCTCGGCGTACACATCATCGGCGAAGGCGCCAGCGAGCTCGTCCACATCGGCCAGGCCGTCATGACCCTCGACGGCAGCGTCGACTACTTCGTCGATACGGTCTTCAACTATCCAACCCTCGCCGAGTGCTACAAAGTCGCAGCCTTCAACGGCCTGGGCCGCCTGCATCGCTACCAGGCCGGCTAGCCCGGCGGCAAATGTGTCTGGCGTGTGATGAAACATGACAGCGAGGCAGCCGCGAGAGGTCCGCGCCGCTCCCGCCCAGGTCTGCAAAGACCTCTGGCCGGCATCCAACCTGCTGATCGCAGCGGCTCAAGGAGTCATTGCCCACGCTGCGGGTCGCAGTGACACAATGAGACTGCGGGCCGGCAGCGTAGCATGGTCAGAACCGGCCGCGACGCCGCCCGCGCCGGAACTTCACCAGTCGGTAAGAACGCGCACTCACGCTTCGGAGGGAAACACCATGACAGTCGCCATCGGCGTTGTGATGACGGAACACATCGTGACGGGACGGCTGCACGACCACGCCCTGGTCGGCGCCCCCATTCGGTTCCCTTCCGATGCCGATGAACTCGATGCCCTCACTGCCCTGCCCAGCGGCGATCTCGTGGAGATGCTCGCCTCCAACGTCGCCAGCCTCGTCCAGAACGGCGAGAAAGTCGACGCCATCGGTGTGGCCGTTCCCGGCATCGTCCGCCACAACATCGTTGAAGACAGCCCCAACCTTCCCCAGCTCAAAGGCGTACACCTCGGCGAGGAGCTGGGCAAGGCCCTGCAGTCACGCGCCATCGCCGCACCGGTCCACATCGCCAACGACGCCGATGCCATCGCCGCCGGAGTGGCCGCCACCCGGGGCCATCTCAACCGCCTCACCCGCGTCTGGACCATCGGCAACGGCATCGGCTACGGCCGCTGGCCCTACGTCGAAGGCGTTTGGGAAGGGGGTCACATCACCGTCACCCTCGATCCCAAAGAGAAGTTCTGTGGATGCGGCGGCGTGGGCCACCTGGAAGGCATCATGGGCTACCGCGCCATGCGGCTGCGCTTCCTCGACAAGGAGCCCGAGGAGGTCTTTGCCGCCGCTCGGCAGGGCGATCAGAAATGCCTCGAGTTCGTCGATCTCTGGCATCGCGCCCTCGCCGCCGGCACCGCGTCCTTCATCCACCTGGCAGGCCCCGGCAAGTTCTACTTCACCGGCCACAATGTCAAATTCCTTGAAGTCGGCCTGCTCCGCTCGCACCTCGAATCCATGGTGAAGATGAGCCCCCTGCAGAGCTTCTCCCTCGAAATCATGGAGCCCGATGACGAAACCGCCCTCATCGGCGCCGGCGTCAGCGCCGTCCGCGCCCTGACCTGGTGAAGGGTTGGCTGTTCGGTACTTCGCGATTTTATTGGGGGGCCCAGGATTTCCGTGGGGAGTGATTCGAAGGCGCGCGGCCTGGTGAACGGATTCGATCCGCACAGTTACTAATGAGTAATATTACCGCCCATTTTTGATTGATCCATCATGCGGTTTATTCGCTTGAACTTCGTGTTTTATTCGGGTTCAGGGCGAAAATCGATGTAACAGAATAAATCAAATTAAGCTATTATGGTTCAGGTACTTGCAAGATATCTTGCC
Organism: Occallatibacter sp.; assembly: GCF_036502485.1. GTDB lineage: Bacteria > Acidobacteriota > Terriglobia > Terriglobales > Acidobacteriaceae > Telmatobacter. The sequence goes on from NZ_DASXYM010000115.1 coordinate 9,287, forward strand.
GTGCTAAACCTGCAGCGAATGGGGGTGAAACCCTATTAGTTTTCTGGTAAACGGTCCGATGCGGATGGATGGGCAGAAAGTGGGCTGCGGAGCGGAATGGCACGGGACGCGGCATGGGTCGAGAGATCGATTGTGAACCAGAGTGAACCTGTGGGGCTGTGCCGGCGGTCACAAGCGAGCCGCCGGGAGCCAGTCTGGC
>NZ_DASXYM010000116.1:0-35248 GCF_036502485.1 Occallatibacter sp.
GCGCCAACCGTGCCTCTTCTTCGCGGACTGCCGCGCCCCATCATCCGTCTGCTCTCACGGCCCTTTTTTCGCGCGCCATGGTTCCACGCGCTCTGCCGCTTCCTCACCCATCCCGTCTTTGCGTTTTTGGCGATGAATATCGCCTATCTCGGCTGGCATGTGCCGGCCATGTTTGAGCTAACGTTTCAGTCCGAGCAGATTCACGACTTCGAACACCTCTGCTTCTTTCTCACATCGACCGCGTTCTGGTGGGTGGTGCTGGCGCCGTGGCCTGCGCAGCCGCGCTGGCCGCGCTGGACCCTCATTCCCTATCTGCTGACCGCGGACATTCTCAACACGGTCCTCTCCGCCACTCTGACCTTCTCCAGCCACGTGCTCTACCCGTCCTACGCGCAGGCAGAGCGCATCACTTCACTGACACCCATGAAAGATCAGATCGCCGCCGGCGCGGAGATGTGGGTGCTCAACTCCATCGTGATGCTCACCCCTGCCGTGATCATCACTGCGCGCCTGTTGCAGCCCCGGGCGCTGCAAGGCCGGGTCGCGGAGCGTAGCAACGACGACCGTATTCACGCGGCCTAGGAAGCTCAGGCAGAGGCTCGCTTCGACCGTGCTCCTCTCCAGTAGAGGAACAGCCCTATAAGCACCGCCCCTGCAGTGCCGCCGATGAGCTTGATTTCGAAGTCGGCAGTTTCAGCGCCCCCGGGCGGCACAAACGAAAGGCCTATTCCCAGCAGAACGACGATAAAACCCAGTGCCCCGCACACCCACACGCCCAGTCTTCCCCCTGGTACCAGCACTGCATGGCTATTCTCGCTTCTATCCCGCCGCCCGGCCAGCTTGATCACCGCGGCAAACATATAGAGGAAGGGAATGAAGTAAAGGATGATGGCCGCATCAACGATTACCTGGTAAGCCGCGATCACAGACTGGGTGTGAATCTGGCTCAGGAGCAGGATGATGCCCGACAAACCCGCCTGTACCAGAATCGAAATCCACGGCGTCTTCCACTTGGGATGAATCTTGCCGAACGCTGCCGGCAAGTACCGGTCGATGCCCACCACAAACGGCACGCGCGCAATACCCGCAACCGTGCTGCCTACGCCGCCCGCATTGCCAAACGTGACCAGAATCGCCGCCAGCATGCCCAGGGCGCCCACCTTCAAGGCCACTGACCCGACCGTGATCGCGTGAAACACGCCGCTCTGCGGATCGATATCGCCCGCCGGCACCAGCGCCAGAATCGAAAAAGTCCCCGCGATATACATCAGCGCAATCAATGCTCCCGCTCCATACACCGCGCGAGGCAGAGTGCGTCGCGGATCTCGTACCTCTTCGCTCATGGCAGCCACAAGTTCAAGCCCGGTGAAGGCGAATGCGATCTGCGACCAGAAGTTCACCGTGTCCCAATTCAGCGTTGGCATCATGTTCCGCACCGTGAAATGCGTAGCGGAGCCGTGCGTAACCACCACAATCGCCGCCACCACTGCCAGGATCACCAGCGGCAAATACGTCCCCACGCCGCCCGCGTTCTGCAGCCACTTCCCAATGTTCAGCCCGATGATGTTCAGCCCCACCGCCACCAGCAGCAGCGCCAGAGACACAATCAGCAGGAACGTGCGGTTCTCCGCCAGCGCCACGCCGCGGCCGCCGATGATGTAAGCCGACATCGACGCCGATGCCAGCAAAAGCCCCGGAAAATAAAATACGGTGTAGATCCAATACGTCCAACCCGCCACAAAACCATGGAACGGCCCAAACGCCTCCTTGGCCCACGCATACAGCCCGCCTTCTTCCGGGAAGCGCGAGGACAGCTCGTTGATCACCAGCGCGCCCGGCACGAAGAAGAACACCGCTGCCAGCACCCACAGGCTGATGGACGAGGTCCCGTTGTGGCCCGCCGCCGCAATCCAGCGCGGCCCCAGCACCGTGGCGATGTTGAACAGCAGCACATCCCAGAAGCCCATCGTCTTGCGCAGTTGCGATTTGGTCGCGGCCCCATCAGGACCGGGCTCCGTTCTTGGATAGCTCATCTGTCACCTGCATCGGGCGGAATTTGCTGTCGGCATCATATAAGACGCACGCTTGCGCGGGCAGTGCCGCGTGCCCACTGGTGTTTGCCGCCCTTAAGGCGCGCCATTTATGATTTGCCTACCGCTGGCACGTTCCTGCACTGGCCGGACTTTTTGCGGCCAGGCTCTCCGAACCCCCAAATCTCAGCGGCCGTGGCGGTCCCAATCCAATGAAGATTCACGAGTATCAGGCGAAAGAAATCCTGGCGAAGTACGGCGTGCCCATTCCCAGGGGCGAAGTAGCCAACACCCCCGAAGAAGCAGCCGCAGTTGCGCGCCAGCTTTTCGCCCAGGGCGCATCGGGCGTTGTCGTCAAGGCGCAGATTCACGCCGGAGGCCGCGGCAAGGGCGGCGGCGTGAAGGTTGCCAAAAGCCGCGACGAAGCCGAGCAACACGTCCAGAAAATTCTCGGTATGCAGCTTGTCACTCACCAGACGGGCCCCCAGGGGCAGAAGGTCCGGCGCTTGCTCGTCGAGGAGACCGCGCAAATTGATCGCGAACTCTATCTCGGCATCGTCCTCGACCGCGCCACCGGCGAACTGGTGTTCATGGCTTCGCAGGCCGGCGGCATGGATATCGAAGAGGTCGCCGCCAAAACTCCTGAGGCCATCTTTAAGGAGAGAGTCGATCCCGCCGTCGGCTTTGGCGCATGGCAGGCGCGCAAGCTGGCCTTCGCCCTGGGCCTCAAGTCCACCCAGATCAATCAGGCCGTCGCCTTCTTCCAGAGCCTCTATCGGGCCACGCTCGAGACCGACGCTTCACTGGTCGAAATCAATCCGTTCATCACCACCAAAGACGACAAGCTTTTCGCTCTCGACGCCAAGATCAACTTCGATGACAACGCGCTCTTCCGCCATCCTGAGATCAAGGCGCTGCGCGATGTTGATGAAGAAGACCCGCTCGAAGTGGAGGCCAGCAAGTACTCGCTGAACTACATCAAGCTCGACGGCACCATCGCCTGCATGGTCAACGGCGCGGGTCTCGCCATGGCGACAATGGACATCATCCAGTACGCCGGCGGTTCGCCTGCCAACTTCCTTGACGTGGGCGGCGGCGCTACCCAGGAACAGATCGAGCACGCCTTCGAGATTCTGCTCAGCGACAAGAACGTCAAGGCCATTTTCATCAACATCTTTGGTGGCATCCTCCGCGTCGATCGCCTTGCCACCGGCGTCGTAGCCGCGGCGCGCAATCTGAATGTGCAGGTGCCTATCGTCCTTCGGCTTGAAGGAACCAACGTGGAAGAGGGCCGCCAGATCCTCAAGGACTCGGGCCTGAACTTCCAGGTAGGCGCAACCATGAAAGAAGCCGCCGACCTCGTTGTAAAGGCAGCTTCTAGCCGCTAGCTTCTAGCTCCTAGCTTCTGGCTGAATCCGGCTGAACTGGAGATTCGACTTGGCGCAAGATTTCCAGGACCTGATCGTTTGGCAAAGAGCGATGGAATTGGCTGTTTCCGTTTATGAATTAACAAGGACGTTTCCGAGGGAAGAAATCTACGGCATCACCTCTCAACTGCGACGAGCGAGCGTATCAATCGCCAGCAACATCGCGGAGGGTCGTGGGAGAGGCACAGATGGCGAGTTCAGGCAGTTTTTGAACATCGCTCAAGGATCCACTTATGAAGTTCAAACGCAGCTTTTATTGGCCAAGCGAATGAAGATCGGAGACGCGGTCTTGCTGACAAAGGCAGAGGCCCTTTGCATCGAGACTTCCAAGATGCTGGGAGCGTTTCTCAAGTCTTTTGGGGCTAGAGGCTAGAAGCTAGAAGCTAGGAGCTGTATTTCATGGCTGTTTTAGTAAACAACGACACGCGCCTCATCGTTCAAGGCATCACCGGCAAAGAAGGCACTTTCCACGCCAAAGGCTGCGCCGAATACGGCACCCATGTGGTCGGCGGCGTCACACCCGGTAAGGGTGGAACCACGCATGAGGGCTGGCCAGTCTTCAACACCGTGGCCGACGCCGTGAAAGAAACCGGCGCCAACGCCACCATGATCTTTGTGCCGCCGCCGTTCGCGGCCGACGCCATCCTCGAAGCGGAAGACGCGGGCATCCCGCTCATCGTCTGCATCACGGAAGGGATCCCGACACTCGATATGGTCAAAGTCTGGGCCAAGATCAAGAACTCGCAGTCGCGCCTCATCGGCCCCAACTGCCCCGGCGTCATCTCGCCCGGCAAAGCCAAAATCGGCATCATGCCCGGCCGCATCCACAAGGAAGGCAACGTGGGCATCGTCTCCCGCTCCGGCACGCTCACCTACGAGGCAGTGCACCAGCTCACGCAGCGCGGCATTGGCCAATCCACGGCCATCGGAATTGGCGGCGACCCCATCATCGGCACCACCCACATCGACGCGCTCAAGCTGCTCAATGAGGACCCCGGCACGGAAGCGATCATCATGATCGGCGAGATCGGCGGCACCAATGAAGAGAAGGCCGCGGCTTACGTCAAGGAGCACGTCAAAAAGCCGGTCGTCGGCTTCATCGCCGGCCAGACCGCGCCCCCCGGACGCCGCATGGGTCACGCCGGCGCCATCATCTCCGGCGGCGAGGGCACCGCATCCGGCAAAATGGACGCCATGCGCGAAGCCGGTATCCACGTCGTCGTCTCCCCGGCCGAAATGGGAGAAACCCTGGCCCGCGCCATCGGAAAAGCCTGAACTCTATCCCATCGCAAAAAAGGCCCGCCCCCGGGGTGAGCCTTTTTTGCTGAGCTGCCCAAGCGACAGGACCTTCGCTCAAGCGCATCCTAGCGCCCAGGAGAAGTCCCATGGCAGACGATCTGCACAAGCACAAAGCCACATCCCAGCAAGACGCACGCCTTCCCGCCACACAGCGCGAAAACATCGACGACGAACCGGAGGTGGACACCCACCACTCCGACACAGCCAAGGATACGAACGTGGTCCGCGGCGATGACCGCCCTCAATCCGTCCGTCACGGCGGTTAGCAGCCGGCGAAATCAAAGGCGCAGCAGATCCGCTGCGCCTTCCTGCTCCAGCCGGCTCTACGACGCGATCGCAAATTTGCCGTCGTGCTCTTCCTCCCGCGCATGTTCGCTGTTCCAGTCCGTCATGCCGACCACCGCGCTCTCGGCAAATCCGTTCCCGGTGAACACCTTCGAGGCCGTCGTGCCTTCAAACCCAAACACCTTCGGCACCATGAACGATGCTCCCGCAAACGCGGCATCCATCCGCCCGTGGGTTTCAAACGGGATCACCTTCTTCACTCCCAGCGGGTAATCGGTCAGCATCGATTCCACCAAGATGAATCCACCCGTCAGCAATGCCGCCGTCGCCGCGCGCGGCTGGTTCTTGCGCCACAACCATGCCATTCCAAAAAAGAACGCGGCGTGACAATAATCAATGATTCCGTGGGTGCGCGCGTCCACCACCTTGGGCATGTGGCTTTCCAGTTGTTCAACGGCTGCGCTCGTCAGGGTCATATATATCCTCCTTATACGCAGCGGTTAGATGCGAGACGCGCAACCGGGTAGCCCTGCGGTGCGGTTCCCTCTGAAACGAGCTTCCCGACAAGCCAACCCGCTATCATCAAATCAGAATGAGTCGAGTGAAAGATCTGCTGAAGCCTATGGCCGAAGATGGCGCGGCCCTCACCCGCGAGCAGGCCGCGGAGGTCCTCACCGAGATTCTCTCCGGCCAGGTCCCGGAGGTCGAAACCGCTGCTTTGCTGGCCGTCATGGCCACCCGTGGCGAGCAGGCAGACGAACTGGCCGGCTTCGTTCAGGTCATGCGCGACCGCTCCATCCCCGTTCCCCTCAGCGACGAAGAACGCGCCCAACTGGTCGACACCTGCGGCACCGGCGGCGGCGGCCCGCTCACCTTCAACATCTCCTCGGGAGCAGCCCTTGTCGCCGCGGCCGCCGGTGCAAAGGTCGCCAAGCACGGCAATCGCGCCGTCACCTCCCGCTGCGGCTCGGCAGATGTCCTTGAAGCCCTCGGCGTCCCCGTCACGCTCACTCCTGAACTTGCTGCCGAGTGCCTGCGCGCCACCAACTTCATGTTCCTCTTCGCGCCCCACTATCACCCGGCAATGAAGGCCGTCGCCCCGCTACGCAAAGCACTCGGCTTCCGCTCCATCTTCAACCTCTGTGGACCGCTCACCAATCCCGCCGGAGCCCGTGCTCAAGTGATCGGCGTGCTCGCTCCCAGCCGCGTCCTCCTTGTCGGCCGCACTCTCGCCGCTCTCGGCGCCAGCCGTGCCTTCGTCGTCCACGGCAGTGATGGCATCGATGAACTCACCACCTCGGGCGAGTCCGTCGTGGCCCGCATTGAGGAGAATCCCAACGGCGGCCCACCCCAGTTGAAGGCCGCCCGCATCACCCCGGAGATGGCCGGAGTTCCCCGCGCCCAGCTTGAGGATTTCACCGGCGGCGACGTCGCAACCAACGCGTCCCTGCTTTATGACGTGATCACCGGCATCCCCGGCGCGCGCCGCGACATCGTCGTACTCAACGCAGCCGCCGCCCTCGTCGCCGCCGGCCTCGCCGGCGATCTCAAAGAAGGCGTCGCCATGGGCAACGAAGCCATCGACTCCGGCCAGGCCGCCGCCACCCTCGCCAAACTCCGCCAGTTTGGCGAGAAACACTCGAGCGCCGCTTAATCTGATCCGTTGCTGGATCCCTGTGGTACGCTTTCGCTGAATCTCAGCGAGGCTCTTCCATGCGAATCTCACTTCAGTGGGTCGCCGTGTGTGCGTGCGTGGTGTCCCCCGTCTGCCTGGCGGCGCAGACCTTTCAGATAAATCGCGAAAACAAGACCATCGCCATCAGCACCACAGACGAGGCAACCACCACGGCGGATATCGCGGCCGTGACCGTAGGCTTTGAGGTATTCGGGCCGGACGCAGAAACCACATACGCGGAAGGCGGCAAGCTGTCCCGTACCGTTCTCGAGTCCCTGCACAAAGGCGGTATCGAAAACAGAAGCATTGAGAGTTCCGGTCAAGGACTGCAGCGCAACACCGAATTCGATGATAAGGACAAGCCGGAGCAGCGCGCCAGGAAGCAATTCGTGATGCGTCAGTCCTGGCAGGTAAGTGTATCCCCGGAATCCGCCGGCACCGTCATCCGAAACGCTGTCGCCGCCGGAGCGAATCAGAGCGGGGCCATCGATTGGAGACTCTCAGATCGGAAGGCTCTCCAGGCAAAAGCGGCTGAGGCAGCGCTAATGAAAGCGCGCGACGTGGCCAGCCGCATGGCCGAAGGACTTCACGTCAAATTGGGTCCGCTGTTATACGCGAGCAATGAGACGCCCAACGTGAGGCTCTTCATGCCGCGCGCGGGTCTGGTTCTGAATACAGAGTCCGCATCGGTTGCCAGCGCAGTCCAACTGCCTTTACCCACGCTGGAAATTCGACCTCAAACAGTTAGGGAAGAGGCGACTGTATACGCCGTGTTTTCGATTGAGTAGGGAGCGAGAGCATCACACCACCCTCGCCAGACTCCGCCAGCTTGGCGAAAAATACAACGCAAGCTGACCCGCGCCGCGCGTTCTATCCTGTACCCGGATCCCCCGGGACACAGGAGAAGATCACCATGCGCTTTTATCCCAATTGTTTCCTCGCCGTCACGTTCGTCTTCGGAACGCTTTCGTACGCGCAGTTCCCCGGCCAGGTGGAACTCAAAATTGAATCATCCAACCGCACGCTCACTGTGAACGCCCAGGCAGAAGTCACAGCCGATCCAGACACCGCCATCCTGAACATCGGTTTTGAGACCAATCCCTCTGACGCGCAATCGGCCTACGCCGAAGGAACGCGAACCTCGAACGCGATCATCGCCGCCGTCAAACAGGCCGGCGTGTCTGAAAGCGCCATCCACAGCGAGACCCAGCACCTCGATCGCGACTACTCGGTGCCCAAGTCGCACAAATTCAAGTTGGTCCAGCAGTGGACCGTGAAGACCGACCCCGCGCACGTAGCCCAGGTTCTCGACGCTGCTGTCACGGCAGGCGCCTCCGTGAGCGGCGAGATCGAATGGACCGTCAAGGATCCTGCCGCACTCGATGCCCAGGCGCTCGAAAATGCCGCCACGCGCGCAAAAGACGATGCCGCCGCCCTCGCCAAAGGAATGGGAGTTCGCCTCGGAGCACTCGTTTATGTGTCCAGAATCGGCGAGCCGCAGGTCATGCCGATGCGTGGCCGCGTGATGGCCATGGCCAAGACGCAGAACGACCAGCCGCTCGCCATCGAGCCGGGCAAGGTCACCCGCACCGCCACAGTCTCCGCCGTTTACTCCATCGAGTAATTGCAGCCCACGGCAGCGCTGATTGCGGTGCGAAGCGGTGGATAGCGCAGTGCTCGTCGGCTCCGCACGGACCGAGGACCTTCGCTGAATCTACGAGGAACTCCGTCGCATCCGAGTGCTAGAGTCCGTGTGGCTGTGTCCCGCGCCGGCCATGCCGATTCCGCAGCAGCCGCAATGAGGAGCAGCCGCAATGAGCGACAACCCAGCCCGCCAGCCCACGATCTTCATCCCCCACGGTGGAGGCCCCTGCTTCTTCATGGACTGGACCTGGGGGCCGCCCGACACATGGCATCCGACGCAGCGATTCCTTGAAACTCTGCAGGACTCGCTGCCCACTACGCCGAGCGCGCTGCTGGTTATCAGCGGGCACTGGGAGGAGGCTGGGTTCACGGCCGGCGCCGTTGAGAAACCTGACCTGATCTTCGACTACTCCGGCTCCCCACCTCACACATATGAGTTAACCTGGCCGGCCCCAGGCGATCCGGAACTGGCTGCCCGGGTTGCCAAAATGCTGCGCGAGGCCGGACTACCCGCCGGCCTGAGCCAGACCCGCGGCTGCGACCACGGCGTCTTCGTGCCGCTAAAGGTGGCGTTTCCTGATGCCCGCATCCCGGTAGTGCCACTCTCGCTCGATCGCGGCCTCGACCCGGAACTGCACCTCCAGGCGGGACGCGCCCTGGCTCACCTGCGCGATGAAGGCGTGCTCATCGTGGCCAGCGGCATGAGCTTTCACAACCTGCGCGCTTATCTACGGCCGGAGACCTCGGAGCCCGCGGCGGCCTTCGACGCCTGGCTGACCAGCGCCGTTGAGTCTCCTGCGCCGCAGCGAAACGAGATGCTGCGCTATTGGCAAAACGCTCCGTTTGCCTCCTTCGCGCATCCTCGGCCTGAGCATCTGATCCCGCTGATGATCGCGGCCGGCGCCGGCGGAAACGCGCCGGGAAAGCGAGTGTTCCGTGACGAGCCGATGGGTGCGGCAATCAGCGCGTTTCGCTTCGATGGCTGACCCTAGCGAAACCCACCATGAAGCAGGAGCCCCGCCAGTCCTCCGCCAACAATCAGCCACGTCGCATTCAGCTTGAACCGCAACAGCAGTGCGGCGCAGATCAGCGCGATGGCCCAGGTCCACGCGTCCACCAGCGCCGCGCGTCCCAACGCGTACGTGACGGTCGCCATCAGCGCCACTGCCGCCGCGTTCACTCCATCCAGAAATCCCGCCAGCACCGGAGATTTGCGCAGGTGCCCCGCCATCGCGCCCACCAGCCCCGCCAGCACAAAGGACGGCAGAAAAATCGCCAGGGTCGCGACCACCGCCCCCGCGTACCCGTGCAGCAGATATCCCAGAAACGTCGCGGTCGCGAACAACGGCCCCGGCGTCAACTGCCCCGCCGTAATGGCGTCGAGCAACTGCGCCTTCGTCACCCAGTGCAGCCGGTCAACAAGATCGGCTTGCAAAAACGCCAGCAATACGTAACCCGATCCGAACACCACCACGCCCAGCTTCAGAAACAGCAGCATGATCGGCACCAGCCCCGGCGCCGCAGCCGACACACCGGCCGTACCAAAAAACGATGGAACCGCCAGCGCCCAGCCCGCCCTGCCCCGGTGCTGACGCTGCACAGCCTGCGCCGCAAACAATCCACCCGCCAGCAGCAGGACAACAATAGGCGTTGCTCCCGCCACATTCGCCGCGATGCAAAGAAGCCCGGCAACCGCCAGCGTCCATGTCCTCAGGGCCATCCGGCCCAGGCGCCAGATCGCATGCGCAATGATCGCCACCATTACCGGCTTCGCTCCGTAGAGCAAGCCCTGCGCCTGCGCCAGGTGTCCATAGCGGACGTAAGCCCACGCCAGAGCCAGCGTGCACAGCGCCGCGGGAGTGATGAAGCATACTCCTGCAATGGCTAGCCCCGCCCAGCCCCCGCGCACGTAGCCCAGCGCCATCGCCACCTGCGTCGAACTCGGTCCAGGAAGCAGGTTGCATGACCCCAGCAGATCCAGAAAGCGCTCGCGCGTGATCCAACCGCGGCGCTCCACTGCTTCGGTCTCCATCAGGGCAATGTGCGCCGCCGGGCCGCCAAAACCCGTCAGACCAAGGCGCAGAAAGAATCCAAACAGCTCCCTAACGCCGGCCTGCGCTCGCCTTGCCATCGCCGCTTACCGACGCTGCCACCACGGCCGCGGCCGCCCAAAGCGCACCCCGGAATCCGTGACAAGCGCCACCAGGCAGAACAGCATCGCCAGGTCCGTTCGTGCTTCATGCACAAACCCCAGCACGCCCGTATGCGCCGCGCTCTTCGCCACGCCGAAATGCCACACGCTGTGCCCCAGCAAGATCGGCACCTTGGTCGTCACCAGCGCAGTCACAATCACACACAGAAGCAGAACCGCGGCCTCCCCTGTATAAAGATTCAGGATCACGGCGGCCCCGGAGATGATCTCGACGAACCCAACCGTGGGGCCAAGCACATGCGCAGCCGGCAGTCCGATACGCGCGAAACGGCCCGCCCCCAGCTCCTCCGGCTGCAGGAACTTGAGAATACCCTCCGTCAAGAACACAATCCCAACAATCAGCCGGACCAGCAGCAGCGGAACATTGCGGCGCATTCAACCCTCGCGTGCATTCTACAGGTCGCCCGTTAGCCGCTCCGTCTAAGGCTTCTTCAACAACAAGTCGATCATGTCCCGCAGCTTCGACGGATCGGTATTCGGAGCATACCGCCCCATCACGTTTCCCTCACGATCCACCAAAAACTTCGTGAAGTTCCACAGGATCCTGCGCGTTCCGAAAAACCCGCGCCGCGCCGCCGTCAAAAATCGGAACACCGGGTGCGCCTGGGCGCCATTCACATCCACTTTCGCGAACACCGGGAAGCTCACGCCGTAATTGCGCTCACAGAAGGCTGCAATTTCAGCCGCCGAGCCAGGCTCCTGGTTCCCGAACTGGTTCGAGGGAAACGCCAGCACCTCAAATCCGCGTGGATTGAATTCGCGATATAGCTGCTCCAGCGCGCCGTACTGCGGCGTGAAGCCGCATTTGCTGGCGGTGTTCACTATCAGAAGCACACGGCCGGAAAAGTAGGACAGTTTCAGCGGCTGACCGTCCAGCTTTTGCGCCGTGATGTCGTAAAGTGGGGAATTCTCAGCCACAGGTCCGATTCCTCGCAACCATGAGGATGTCATGTTCGGGCGTGCTGCGTCTAAGCTCCGTACGACACAAAACAGCGGAAGTTCGACGCGGCGGGTCGCAAGGCCGGTGGCGTCCGTTAGACTGGGGGCTGGGTTCTTTTATGCCTGGTTCCAGGCTGGCGGCGCAGGTTCTGCATCCATGCGCTGCCTGGAAACGCAGCCTCCCACCTTCAACACCGGTCGGGGCCGGTTTGGGCGGGATGGGCGCGGTCCAATATAATCGAACTTTCCGCTAGGGCAGAACCAGATTCTTTCGAGCAATGAGGGTGTGCATATTCTTCCCGTGAACTTGAACCATCGACCGCACCAGCATGATGTGCGCTCGCCGAAGGGATTTCCCACGGTGAAGATGCGACACATTCTTTCAGGCAGGGCCCTTCGGATGGCGGGCAGGGCAGCGTGTGCTCTGCTGCTTCTCGTTGTCGTCTTTTCTTCCGCTGCTGTCCTGGCGCAAGGTTCCCAGACCATCGAGCAGATTCGCGTCATCGGCAATCGCCGCATTCCCAAAGAAACCGTATTGGCCCGCCTTTTTACCCACGTCGGCGATCAGTATGACCCCGTCTCCGTCGAGCGCGACTTCAACTCCCTCTGGAACACCGGCTACTTCGAAAACCTCCGCATCGAGCGCGAAGACACTGAAAAGGGCGTCATCCTGAACGTCTATGTGAAGGAGAAGCCCACCATTCGCGAGGTCAATTACAAGGGCCTGAACTCGTTTTCTCAGTCCGATGCGCTGGACCGCTTCAAGAAGGAGAAGGTCTCCATTTCGGTGGAGAGCCAGTACGATCCCACCAAGGTCAAGCGGGCTGAAGCTGTCTTGCGCGCGATGCTCGCCGAGCACGGCCACCAGTTCGCCACCATCAAAACTGAAGTCAAGAACATCCCGCCCGCATCCGTACAGGTGAACTTCAACATCAAGGAAGGACCCACCGTGAAGGTGGGCCAGATTCGCTTCACCGGCAACGAGCACATCAGCTCTCTGGTGCTTCGTCGCTCCATGAAGAACCTCAAGCCGGTCGGCATCCCTTACTCACTCTTCCTTGAGAACCTGTTCCCCAAGACCTTCGACTCCTCCAAGCTCGAAGAAGACTCCGAACGCGTGCGCCAGGCCTACCGCGACAAAGGCTATGCCAATGCCGCCGTCGAAGAGCCCAAGACCCAGATCCGCGACGTAGGCGGCCTCAACTGGTTCACCTTCCGCCCCCGCAAAGGCAAGCGCATCGACATCCTGATGCCCATCGAAGAGGGCGCGCGCTATCACCTCGGCAGCATCACCTTCACTGGCTACAAGGCCTTCAACAACACTCGGGCCATGCGCGCGCAGTTCCCCATCAAGGATGGCGAATACTTCAACGCGACCGACATGAGTAAGGGCCTTGAAAACCTCAAGAAGGCCTATGGCCAGCTCGGCTACATCAACTTCGGCGCCATCCCGCGCCCCGAGTACGACGAGCAGAAGAAGACCGTCTCCTGGGTCATCGACATCGATGAGGGCAAGCAGTTCTACGTCTCGCGTATCGAGTTCCAGGGCAACACCATCACCCGCGACCGCGTCATCCGTCGCGAACTGCTCCTTGACGAAGGGCAGGTCTACAACTCTCAAGCCTGGGAGTACAGCCTGCTGCGCCTTAACCAGCTCGAGTACTTCGAGCCCCTCAAGGTGGAAACCGACTCGGAAGCTCACCAGGATCCCGATGCCGGGACCGTCGACCTCCTTCTCAAAGTGAAGGAGAAGGGCAAGAACTCGATCGGCCTTAATGGCGGCGTCAGCGGCCTCTCCGGGGCTTTCCTCGGCGTGAACTATCAGACCAATAACTTCCTTGGCCTGGGCGAGACACTGAGCCTGCAGGGCAACCTCGGTAACGTAAGCCGCAACTTCACGTTCGGCTTCTCGCAGCCCTACATTCACAATCGTCCGCTCAACCTCGGCTTCCAGCTTTTCAATCAGAAGCAGGACTATAACGCCGCCAAGAACTACCAGGCCACGAGCGGGACAGCGGTAAATCTCAGTCAGGCGCAGCAGTCCCTGGTGCAGAACTACAACCAGTCATCGACGGGCTTGAATTTCAGCGTCAACTATCCGCTGAAGAAGCACTCTTTCCAGCGGCTCGGCTTTACTTACTCGCTGACCAAGTCCGACATTCAGGCCTTCAGCACAGCCTCGCAAACCTTCTTCCAGACCATCAGCTTCCGGTCCGGGATCCAGGGATCCAACGCGCTCAACGGCATCGTCAACAGCTCGGCGTCGTTCAGCTACATGTACAACACCGTGAACAATCCTCTGCGTCCGCGCTCGGGCAGGGAAATCACGGGAGTGTTCCAGTTTGCCGGCATCGGCGGCAACCTGCGTTACATCTCGCCGCTTGTAGCCTATAAGAGCTTCACGTCCATGCACTACCTCACCCCTTCGCAGACCGGGCGCAACGTGTTCGGATTCCGTGCCCAGCTCGGTTACATCCAGGGTTTTGGCGGCGACGTGGCTCCTCCCAACAACCGCTTCTACTCCGGCGGCGAAGCTGAATTGCGCGGCTTCGATGTCCGTGGCGCCACACCGTACGGCTATGTTCCCAATCGCGCCACCGTCCGGCTCACCAATCCTGACGGCAGCTGCGTTCCGCGCGATCCCAACAATCCGCAGCTCAATCAGTGCATCGACGTTCCCATTCCGGTCTACGGCATCGCCTCCGTTGGCGGCGATACCAACCTGATCACCAATGCGGAATACCGCATTCCCATTGCCGGACCGGTCACCTTTTCGTTCTTTGACGACTTCGGCATCGACGCCGCTCTCAACAAGGGCCAGCTCAAGCAGAGCCCGGAAGGCTTCGCCTCGCTCACCGCCCCGCTCTACGGCTGCCCCGTCTACAACAACGGCTCCTGCCAGGGAGGAATCCCCGGCTCCCAGGTCGGATTCCAGAAGGACATCCACCCCGTTGCCGGAACCAACTTTGTGCCGCGCATGTCGCTGGGCGCCGAGCTCTCGGTCATCATGCCGATCATCAACGCTCCCTTCCGGCTCTACTTCGCCTATAACCCGCTCCGCCTCTACGAGCGGCCTTATTGCAACCAGGGCCTCTCAAATGGCAAGAACCAGAGCTGCTCGGCCCAGCTGATCACAAGGGACCTCTTCCCGCCGGGCGGCGCAGGCGACTATACCTGGCAGCAGGCCATCCAGGGCTACGGTGCCCAGAACGTATTCCGTGAACCCCGCAAAACCTTCCGCCTCACCGTCTCCACCACGTTCTAGAAACAGGGAGTAGGGAATAGGAAATCGGGAGTAGAAATCGAGGCCGCTCGCAAGAGCGGCCTCACCGCTTCCCGGAGCCTTACCCTCCGCCCCTGCGGTACCTATTCCCCTACTCCCTTCCGGTCCCTTCCCTACTCCCCGCTCCCTGTCTTATAATCAGAAACAGTTCCTGCCCCTGTGAGTATCGAGTCTTTTCCTGCCTGTACCTTCCGGTGCAAAGCCTGAACAAGAAGATTCAACCTCAGGCAGAAAAACGGCTCCGCTGTGTCTTGAGCGTGCCAGCGGCCGGAATCCAGAAGGAGTTTTCCATTCGCATGAAGCGTGTCGCTATTCTTGCCGCCGTCGTCGCCTCGGGCTTTGCCCTCGGCGCCGCTGCTCAAACCCCCGCCGTGAGCGCCACTGCCGGTGCTCCCAAGGTCGGTGTGATCGCCTTCCAGGCTGCAGTCACCGCTACCAACGAGTTCCAGCGTGACTTCGGCGACCTCCAGAAGAAGTTCGAGCCCCAGCGCAGCCAGCTCAAAGGCCTCTCCGATGAGGTCGACTCCCTGACCAAGCAGTTGCAGAGTCAGAGCGCCTCTCTCAGCGATGGCGACCGGGCCGCCAAGGCCAAGGCCCTCGATGACAAAAAGAAGCAGGCCCAGCGCATTGCTGAGGACGCACAGAACGACTACCAGCAGGCCATGCAGGAAACCTTTGGCAAGGTCGCGCAGAAGGTCGACGATGTCCTGAACAACTACGCCAAGGAGCAGGGCTTCACCGTCGTCATTGACGCCAGCGAAGGCCAGCAGCAGGCTCCGCTCGTTCTCTACGCGGCTCCTTCGAGCGACATCACCAAGCCCGTGGTCGACGCCTACAACGCCAAGTCTGGCGTCCCCGCTCCCCCGGTTGAAGCGCCCGCGCCCAATGCCCCTAAGGCGGCTCCGAAGGCCGCTCCCAAGGCGCCAAGCAAGTAGAGACTGGTCGCACCAAATCAGCAGCAACAGGGCCGCTCACATCGAGCGGCCCTGTTGCTGCTGCCTGCCTTGGCTCCTGTCATTTCCTATTCGCAATTGCCTATTCCCATCCCCCTCCCTCCCACCACTCGCTGCGCTATAATCCTTCCTAGTTCCTGGTCCTCTCCTTTTGTGGCTTCTTCTGCGCCGCGCCGTCCGGTATGGGACGTCCCAGAGAAGAAAAATCTGCGGAGATGGGCATGAGACCTGCTCGCGCGCGCAACGGCCGGCAAGCCAAAGGACCGAAAGCATGAAGGAGTTTCCAAGCTGAACATGAAGCGCTCGATTGTCATTGCTGCTCTTATGGCCGCCGGTCTTGGTTTGACGTCTGCCGCACAAACGCCCGCCACCGCTCCCGCCACCACGGCCTCGGCGCCGGCCGGCCCCACCAAGATCGCCGTCATCGCGTTCCAGGTAGCCGTGGGCCAGACCAATGAGTTCCAACGAAACTTCGCTGATCTGCAGAAGAAGTGGGAGCCCAAGCGCCAGGAGCTCAAGAAGCTGAGCGACGATATTGATGCTTCTTCCAAGTCGTTGCAGACCCAGGGAACCACCCTCAGTGATGGGGAGCGCGCCAGCCGCGCCAAGCAGATCGACGATAAAAAGAAGCAGCTTGACCGCTCCGCCGAAGAGGCGCAGAACGATTTTCAACAGGAGATGCAGGAGCTCTACTCCGGCACGGCTTCCAAGGTCTACGATGTGCTTTCGACCTACGCCCAGCAGAATCGCCTCACCCTGGTACTCGACGTAGCCGGTCAGCAGACCCCTATCCTCTTCGCCCTGCCTTCCATGGACATCACCAAGCCGGTCATTGAAGCGTACAACTTGAAGTCCGGCGTCCCGGCGCCTCCACAGGGCACGCCCGCCGCACCGACTCCTGCCGGTCAGACTCCCCGTCCCACCACTCCCAAGCCCCCCGCAGGTCCTAAAGGCAATTAAGGCTGTCCAGGCCGGATCCGCACCTGCGATCCGGCCCCTCCGTCTCGTCCCCGGATCCGCTTTTAAGTCCCGCTCACGCTCTCTCCGGACCAAAATTTCTTTTGCGCCCAAAGAGCCAAGGCAACCTTTGTAAAATAGGAGCTTTTCTGTGGAAAATTCTGTGGAAAGAACTAGGCAACCCTTTAAAGAATTGTTAATTTGAGGGCTTGTCAAAAGGGGAGTGCGTCTGCTATATCCTGTAAGTCTATTATTTTCATATGAAAACAGATAATCTCTGGCCTTCTTGCAACCCCACCTGCAAAATGTACCTGGTTGAGTTCAGAAAGACGCTTTCCACAGGCGCGTGTGAATGGAAATTAATGCGGGTGATAGAAATCAGCGCTAGAGCCCCTATTTTTGTTGATCTTCGCCCACCCGAAGAACCGCCAGGAATGCCTCTTGCGGGATGTCCACTTTGCCGATCCTCTTCATCCGCTTCTTGCCTTCCTTCTGCTTCTCCAGTAGCTTCCGTTTGCGCGAAATGTCCCCGCCGTAGCACTTGGCCAGGACGTTCTTGCGCAGCGCAGTCACCGTCTCCCGAGCCACAATCTTTGAGCCGATAGCCGCCTGGATGGCTACCTCGAACTGCTGCCGCGGAATCAACTCCCGCATCTTCGCCACCAGCGCCTTCCCGCGCTCGTAGGCAAAATCCCGATGCACGATAATGGATAGCGCGTCCACCGGCTCGCCGGATACCAGAATGTCCATCTTCACCATCGGCGAAACCCACTCGCCGGCAAGCTGATAATCCAGCGAAGCGTACCCCCGGCTAATCGACTTCAGCCGGTCGTAGAAGTCAAGCACGATCTCATTGAGCGGCAATTCGTAGGTCAGCAACACCCGCGTGGGGGTCACATATTCGAAATTGACCTGCTTGCCTCGCTTCTCCTCCACCAGTTTCAGAATCCCGCCCACATACTCTTCGTTGGTCAGGATCTGCGCGCGGATGATCGGCTCCCGGATCGCTTCGATATTCGTCGGCTCCGGCCACCGTGATGGATTATCTACCTCGACTACCGACTCATCCGTGAGCGTAATGTGATAGCGCACGCCCGGCGCCGTGGTGATCAGGTCCAGCTCGTACTCGCGTTCCAGGCGCTCCTGGATGATCTCCATGTGCAGCAGACCGAGAAACCCGCAGCGAAATCCGAACCCAAGCGCTTCTGAGCTCTCTGGTTCGAAGAAGAAGGACGAGTCATTCAGCCGCAGCTTCTCGAGCGCATCGCGCAGCATCGTGTGCTCGTGCGAGTCCACCGTGTAGAGCCCCGCGAACACCATTGGCTTGATGTCTTCAAACCCGGGCAGTTGCCCCCCGGCTGGCCGCTCGTCGTCCGTGACCGTATCGCCAATCTTGGTATCGCTCACGGTTTTAATGGTGGCTACAAAGAACCCCACCTCGCCCGCGGTGAGCTCCCCGATCTCCACCGGCTTGGGCGTCAGCACGCCCAGCGATTCCACATCGAAGGCCTTGGCGATCGACATCAACCGGATGCGCTGCCCCTTCCGCATCGTGCCCTGCATCACCCGCACAAGAACGATCACGCCGCGGTATGGGTCGAACCATGAATCGAAGATCAAAGCCTGCAGCGGCGCATCGGGATTCGCATTCGGCGGCGGCAGCCGATGCACAATCGCTTCCAGCACCTCGTCCACGCCAATACCCGTCTTCGCGCTTACCGGGATCGCATCGGTAGCGTCCAGCCCAACCGCCTTCTCAATCGCCTCCTGCGTGCGCAGAATATCGGCCGAGGGCAGGTCAATCTTGTTGATGACGGGAATGATTTCAAGTCCGTGATTGATGGCCAGGTAGGCATTGGCCAGCGTCTGCGCTTCCACGCCCTGGCTTGCATCCACCACCAGCAGCGCGCCCTCGCATGAGGCCAGCGAGCGCGAGACTTCGTAACTGAAATCCACGTGCCCCGGCGTGTCGATCAGGTTCAGCTGATACGTCACGCCGTCCTTCGCCTTGTACATCATGCGCACAGCGTGTGCCTTGATGGTGATGCCGCGCTCGCGCTCCAGGTCCATCGCGTCCAGCACCTGCGCCTGCATCTCGCGCTGCGTCAGCGATCCGGTCAGTTCAAGCAGACGATCGCTTAACGTCGACTTGCCGTGGTCGATATGGGCAATGATGGCGAAATTGCGTATGAGGCGTGCGTCCATTTGCGAGTGGCGGGAACTTCTTCCAGCGCTTTCTTCGGAGGTCAAAAACGGCAGCGCGGAGGGCGCACCCAAAAGCGCGCCAGGCCAAATCTGCAAGTCCGCCGCGGCGAACCGCTACCTCATAGCTTATCATCGGCTAAGGGTTTAACTTCCACCTATGGAGTCATCCTGCCGCGCGAAATGCCGCGGCGCTGTTCAGCATGGTGTTCACTCGATATCGCTGCTTCGCATGCGCTGCATTGGCCTTGTTGCTGGTGGGGTGCGATCCTTCGCAGAAGAATAGTCCGCAGATTGCGCCGCAGGCCACCGCGCCTGAAGTCAAAGAGGCTTTACCGCAGCCTCAGCAGCCCGCCGCGCCTTCCGCGCAGGCCCTCCACCAGCAGCAGATTCAGCAACTCATTGAGCGCGTCAACAAAGCCTATGCCGCCGGCGATGCCGCCTACCGCCGCGGCCGCCTCATTGAAGCCAAAGCCGAGTTCGACAGCGCTGTCGACATCATGTTGTCCAGCGGCATCGACATCAACAGCGATCCCGTCCTCAAAGACCAGTTCGACCGCATCGTCGACCAGGTCAACGCCCTTGAGATGGAGGCGCTCAAAGTGGGCAACGGATTCGTGCCCAAGGTCGAGGCCACCCCCGCCGAGGCAGCCAGCGACATCACCTTTGAAGCCAACCCCGACATTCAAGCCAAAGCGAAAGCCGAACTCGCCACGACCAAGTCGGACCTCCCCCTCATGGTCAACGAGTACGTCGCCTCCTTCATCAACTTCTTCGCCAACTCGCAGCGCGGCCACAACACCCTGCTCCATTCCTTCCAGCGCGCCGGCCGCTATCGCAACATGATTCAGCGCGTCATGGCGGAAGAAGGCGTCCCCCAGGACCTCATTTACCTCGCCGTTGCTGAGTCCGGCTTTCAGCCCCGCGCCGTCAACGGCAAATCCGGCGCCGGTGGCATGTGGCAGTTCATGCCCCGCGGCGATTACGGCCTCAGGCGCAACGGCTACGTCGACGAGCGCTTCGATCCAGAAAAATCCACGCGCGCCTACGCCCGTTACATGAAGTACTTATATGGCCAGCTCGGCGACTGGTACCTCGCCATGGGTGCCTACGACTGGGGCGCCGGCAACATCCAGCGCGCCGTGCAAAAGACCGGCTACGCTGATTTCTGGGAGCTCTACAAACGCCACAACCTGCCCGGCGAGACCCAGAACTACGTCCCTGAGATCCTCGCCGCCATCATCATCGCCAACAACCCCCATCAGTACGGCTTTGACGAAATCACTCTTGACCCGCCCGTCCTCACTGATACCGTCACCCTCAATTACTCGGCGGACCTGCGCCTCGTGTCTGATCTCATTAATGCGCCGGTCGATGAGATCATGGCCCTCAATCCCAGCCTTTTGCGCATGACCACCCCGCCTGATGCCGCATTTGATCTGCACCTGCCCGCCGGCACCTCCGGCCTCTTCCAGCAGCGCATCGCCGCCATCCCTGACAGCAAGCGTGATCAGTGGCGCTATCACCGCGTCACCGCCGACGACACCCTCGAGACCATCGCGCACACCTATCACGTCTCCATCTCCGAACTCGCTGAGGCCAACCAGTTAACTCAGGGCGAAAGCCTCTCAGGCATTGAAGCCGTTGTCGTGCCCGTAGCACCCGCTGCCGCGCCCGCCGCGCACACGGTCACTTACACGGCTCGCCGCGGAGACACGCTGGTCTCCATCGCTGATCGCTTCGGCGTCTCCCTCGATCAGCTTCGCCGCTGGAACAAGATCCCCTCCGGCACCCGCGTCACGCCCGGCCAGAGACTGCACGTCGCGGAGCCTGTTGCCGCGCGCAGCACGCGCGCTCACCGTCGCCGCACCACCATCACCGCGGAAGATCTGCATCCGCACAGTAACCATGCGGGTAAAAGCAGCTCCCATTCAGCCGGCGATTCGCCTTCGCATACTGCGTCTTCATCCAAAACGAAGCACGCCACCCACGCAAAGAATTCGTCGAAGAAGCAAAAATAGACGTGGTGCCTCACTCAACACTTGTCTTTTGATAGCCATTGCTGCAAGCTATTGCTACAATTGCTCCGCATGCGGAGCAACGTGAGCCGCAGCAATGAATACAGCGCCGAGCCGCTGGAGGCAATGCGATGGATGAAGTGTTCAGAATGTATGCAATGAGTGCAGACGACGACAACACTGAGCCCGCCGAACTCGACGACGATCGGGACGACGAGGACTTGGACGACGAAGAAGACGAAGAAGTCGAAACCTCCAGCGTACTCACCTCTTCTGACGATGACGAAGGTGTGATGGAGGAACCCTCGGCCGAAACCGAATCGAAACCAGCCGCTCCCAAAAAGGCCGCTAAAAAAGCTCCCGCAAAAAAAGCAGCCAAAAAAGCTCCCGCAAAAAAGGCAGCCAAAAAAGCTCCCGCCAAAAAGGCAGCGGCTAAAAAGGCGCCTGCGAAAAAAGCTGTGGCCAAAAAGGCCGCAAAGAAGTCCGCCGCAAAGAAGTCTGGCGCGAAGGGCGGAAAAGCCGCAAAGAAGACCGCGGCTAAGAGCGCTAAAAAAACCACGCAAAGAGGTAAACCGTTGGCAGTTAAGAAAGCAGCAAAGAAGGCGCCCGCCAAGAAGGCAGCAGCGAAGAAAGCTCCTGCAAAGAAGGCTCCGGCGAAGAAGGCAGCCGCCAAGAAGGCCCCCGCAAAGAAGGCCGCAAAGAAGGCGCCTGCGAAGAAGTCAACCAAGTAGTTCCGGCAACAAACAGGCAAGCAAAAGAGCCCGGCATCGCGCCGGGCTTTTTTGCGTCTGCAATTCCCGGCACAGGCGCGGAGTCCTGAATCTGTATATCGATCGGGCGTGGGGCGTTGTCGCCTTTGCTTTTTCTCTGTCATTCCCGCCAGGGAATCTGCTGTTGGCCTCTGCGTCCAAAGGCGCCCTCGGCCGCAGCAAACGCAAAAAGGCCCGCCAGCGCGGGCCGTTTTGCCGGGCAGGGAATCCGCCCTACTTCTTCATCTCATTCAGCGCTGCCAGCACTTCGTCCGAGTGCACCCGCGGGTCTACCTTCGTCCACACCTTAACGATCTTGCCCTCAGGATTGATTAGAAACGTGTTCCGCTGCGCGATCGTCATCTCGCCAAAGTGTCCCAGCGAGCCGTACTCGTCCACAACTTTATGATCCGGATCCGCAAGCAGCCGGAACGTCAGACCTTCCTTCGTGCAAAACTGCTTGTGGCTGTCGGGTGTGTCCACGCTCACGCCTACAATCACCGCACCGGCCGCTTCATACTTCGAAAGGTCGCGCTGAAAATTGTGCGCCTCCACCGTGCAGCCCGGCGTCATGTCCTTGGGATAGAAGTACAGCACCACCCACTTGCCTTTAAAGCTGTCGAGAGAAATCTGCGAGCCGTCCTGCGACGGAAGCGTAAACGTTGGCGCAGCCTGGCCCGCGGCGGGCATCGCCTGGTCGGCCGCATGCAAATACGCAGAACCGCCGGCCATCAGCGCAGCGGCACAAACAGACAAAACGAATCTCTTCATGGGAGAACCTCCGGGTTTTTGCGAGAGACATGGGATCAGGGCCGGGGAAATGATTCGGAGCTCCACTCGCGTCGAGGGCTCCACTCTGTCTGCACACATGCTAACGCGGCCCCGCACATCTCGCCCGGATATTTTGCCTGCCTCTACTCCGCTTGCGGCACGCCCACAATCGCGATGTTCTCTTCTGCAGCCCTCCGCAACAACGCCTCGCGATCAAACAACAGTGTGCGCCCCACCTCAACCGACAAGCACGTCGCCCCCGCGCGCACCATCGCCTCCACCGTCCGCATTCCAATCACCGGCACATCAAACCGCATATCCTGCTTGGGCTTTGCCACCTTTACCACCGTGAGATGACGCCTGAGCGTCGAAACCTCACCCGCCTCCTCTTCCTCCAGCGACCGCATCAGCAACCCCGCACGCTCAATCGCCGCATCGGTTCCTTCCATCGCTTCCACGGCCACGCACGCCTGAGCCGCTACCACCACGGTCTGCCCAATGTCGAACCCTGCCACCGCCCGCGCCACGCCCAGCCCGTACTCGACGTCCTTGCGTTCCTCGTCATCCGGCCCACGCGCCGTGAGTACGCCTTCCCCGGCCAGCAGCGGCTCCAAAAAGGCCGTCGAGCTGATCAGCTCGATCCCTTCATCGCCCAGCACCTTGGCTACAGCCCCCAGCAGCATATCGGTATTGCGCGTCCTCAGATTGAGCAGCAATTTAGCCAGTCGCCAATCCGGCCGGATCGACGAAAAGATCTGCTTGTGCTTCACCTGGCCGCCCATCACGGCCTGCGTCACGCCTTCCTTGTGGAAGGTATCGATCAGCTTCGACAGCTCTCCCAGCGACAGCCAATGCACCGTAACGCCCGCATCCGCCTTGGCGCGGTCCTCGATCCCAAGATCGGTTTCTTCGCGAATCGCCGCCACCGTCACGGAGAGCCCCTGCGCGCGCGCGGCCTCCAGAATCAAAAACGGAAATCGCCCATTCCCCGCAATCAGGCCGAGCTTCATCGTTTACTTGATCACCCCGCGCTGGCTGCGCTCGATAAAATCCGCCACCACCCGGGCATTCTCGCCCTCCAGCGCGCGGATCTTTTCCACGGCCTGCGTCGTATTCAGCCGCGAATTCAGCAGCAGCCGGAACGCCTTCTGCAGCGTGTTCAATTGTTCCGGCGTGAACCCCCGCCGCGTCAGACCGATTTTGTTCATCCCGAATGCCTTGTTCTCGCGCCGCGACGACGTCAACGAATAGGGCAGCACATCCTGCGTCACAATCGTCCCGCCCCCGATAAACGCGTACTGCCCCACCGTGCAGAATTGGTGCACCGGTGAGAACGCCCCCACGCTCGCGTAGTCCTCAATCGTCACATGGCCCGCGAGCGTCGCCGCGTTGGCCAGAATGCAGTGACTGCCCACATAGCTGTCATGGCCAATATGCACATAGGCCATCAGCAGGTTATTCGAGCCCACCCGCGTAAGGCCGCCCCCCTTCACCGTTCCGCGGCTGATCGTCACGCACTCGCGGATGGTGTTGTCATCGCCGATCTCGGTCTCGGTCGCCTCGCCCGCGTACTTCAGATCTTGGGGCGCCACACCCACGCATGCAAACGGATAGATCGTGTTCCGCGCACCCACGCGCGTCCGCCCATCCACCACCACGTGTGACACCAGCGTGCATCCGTCCCCCAGCACCACCTCCGACCCGATCGTGCAGTACGGGCCCACCGTGCAGGATTCGGCGATCACTGCTCCCGCCGCCACAATCGCGCTGGGATGGATGCTCACTCTGTGCTCGTTACGGCTGCCGCCGCCGCTGCCACTGCGGCCGGGTCGGCTTCTGAGGCGGGATCCGCCGCCGGCTTGGGCTCGCTCTCCCGCTGCACCACGGCGCAGGTCAGCACCGCTTCGCAGGCAATCTTGCCGTCCACATACGCCTTGCCCTCAATGCGCCCCGCACGCGAACGGAACGCCAGCACATCGATCTCAATCCGCAGCTGATCGCCCGGCGTCACCGGCTGCCGAAACTTGGCGCGCTCAATGCCGGTAAACACCACCAGCTTTTCATGGCGATCCGGCAATTCGTGCATCATGATGATCCCGCCCGCCTGCGCCATCGCCTCAATCACCAGCACTCCCGGCATAATCGGATGCCCGGGAAAGTGGCCCTGAAAAAACGGTTCGTTGATCGTCACATTCTTGATCGCTACGCATCGCTTGCGCGGCTCGAATTCAACGATCCGATCGATCAGCAGAAACGGATAGCGGTGAGGAAGTAAGCCCAGGATCTCCTGGATATCGATCGTCATTCTCTGGCTCCGCGAGCAATGCGCAAACCGCACGGCGCTCGTCAGGATTATAGCGAACGGCGCTTGCGCTTCGCCGCCTCCCGCCAGCCGTTTCCGCCTACTTCTTGATCCGCTGCGCCACCGCGTTCACATCCCAGAAGTCCGCACCAAGATCCTGGTTGTACTGCACCTTGTCAATGTAGGACTGCCGCACAATCTCGCCATTCTTGTAGCGCGTAACCCGCAGCGGCGTGGGGATCCCGTCGAACACGTGATAGTCGTCGTACTCCTCGGTGTCGGTGTTCTTGTCCTTGTACAACGGGTCGCGCCACTGGAACGACCGCTGCAGCGGAAGATGCGTCTGCGCATCCATCAGGATCGTAATGGCCTCGTTCTCCGGCGAGATCAGCGTCACCTGGTCGGCCAGATGACGCGACGCCAGGTGCTGCCCTTCGTCCACCATGATGGTCTTGGGATCGTTCATCCAAACCTTCAACGCTGTCTCCAGCGAGTGATCGCGCCGCCGCAGGTACTCGTCGAGCTGCTCCTGCGGCACCGCCCGCTTACCGCGGTACGTGCACTCCCACCCTTCGCGGCCAATGTAGAACGTCACCACATCCCGATGCTTGGTCGCTTCAACGCGGTCGCGGTCCGGCCATGCGTGATAGTCAAACAGCTCCAGTGTCCCCGGGTCCGGAGTGCCGTGATAAAAGCCCGCCGCGTGTGCGTGCTGGTAACGGTTCTTGATGTTCAGCCACGCATCTCCGCCCAGGGCCTGCAGCATGGCGTCCAGCTTGGCGCGTGCCTGCTGCGCGTTCTTGGCGGCGTCGTCCTGCACGGCTTTGGTCTGCGCGTCTTGTCCACGCAGCGCGACAGGGGTAAACAGCAGTGTGGCTCCCAAGGCGACCAACACGAAACGGCGCATCCAGTCTTCTCCTCACCCTGAGGCAAAGTTGAGATGAGTCTTGCCCCTCAATCCCTTTGACGCTGATCCCTGCCACACGCGGATTGCCCCGGCAGAAATCTTCAACCCACCAGCACAGCACCGCCATTCACGTTCAGCACTTCGCCCGAGATAAAACCCGCCAGCGGCGTGCACAAAAACAGAACCGGCCCCGCGATCTCCCGCGGTTGCCCCGGCCTGCCTACAGGAATCCCCGCTGCCACCTTCGGTCCCAGCTCCGGATGCGCCAGCGTCCCCTGCGACATCTCCGTGAACACCCAGCCCGGCGCTACGCAGTTTACCCGAATCCCCTTGGGCGCGAGTTCGCTCGAAAGACTCTTCGTCAAGCTGATCAGCGCTCCCTTGGTCACCGCATAGTCGGCGTGGAACGCCTCGCCGCGCTGCCCCGCCGTCGAGCTGATCAGCACAATGTGTCCCGCAGCCTGGGCCGCGTCTGTTGACTGCCGCTCCATCTGCGCCACCGCCGCCTGCACCAGCCCAAACACGGAGTCCAGATTCACCGCCATCGTCTGCCGCCACTGCTCCTCGGCCATCGTGGCAATCGGGGCATCGTGCGGGGGCCAGATCCCGTGATTCACCACCAGCGCGTCCAGCCGTCCAAACGCCCGCACCGCGGCTTCCACCAGCGCCCGGCCGTCCGCCGGAGTAGCCAGCTCCTGCTCAATCGCGATGCATCGCTCGCCCCCGCCGCATTCCGCCGCGAGAGCTTCGGCCCGTTCCCGCGCCTGCCGGTAGCTGAACGCCACCCGCGCCCCGGCTTCCGCGAATAGCCGCACTGTCTCCGCACCAATCCCGCGCGAGCCGCCCGTGATCAGCGCAACCTTCTCTTCCAAAACCAGAGGAACTCCCGCCATAAGCCCACCCTAAAGCCTTGGCCATGAAAGAGTAAAGCCCACCCGCAGGTAGGCTCAGGCGACCGAGGTGGTCGTTTCAACATTTGATGGCTGAAGCAATCGTACCTGTGCGAAAACTGCGGCCCCGCGGCTGACTTGCTAACCTGCTACGCCGCGAAGCGCCGCTCACTTGCGGCTTTGAGGAAAAAACAACTGCCGCTTCGGCTTGCGCTACTCGCCCTCTTCCGGCTCTTCTTCCTCGTAATCGCCCTCAACGGATATGCGCAGCGAGCGTAGCCAGTCCCGGTCCGTCTGGGTGAAAGGAGCCTCCTCCGAACCCTCCTCCGTCTCCTCATCGGACTCTTTCGATGAGACTTCGTTCAGGCCAATCGTAGCCTCGAGCATCAGCAGCACATCGAAACCGTGCTTCCGGATGTCCTGCACAACTCCGGCAATCTGCTCACTTTCAATTACGGATTCATGGATAGCCTCGCCCAGTTGCTGGATCAGTTCGCGCAAACGAGAATTCAAATCTACCTCCAGGCGACGGCCAATGCGTCGAGCAAAGCCGCAAGCGGATTGGGAGTTTTATCTACCTTACTTCCAGTGCCGGCCAAGAGCAAACCGCGTGCCAATTTGCGCCTCGCCGCCTGCCTTGCCTCACTGCTAACATCATAGACGGCATGAAACCGCAGACCGTTGGCCGCTTTCTGGGAGTTGGGATTCGCGTCGCCGGACGCATGGCAGGCCAGCGCCTCGCCGCTAGTCCCTCCTCGTCCGCGCCTCCAGCCAACGCAAGCGCCGTCAGCGGCTCCGCAAGTCCTCTGCCGTCCCTGGGCCAGGCCGCTCGAAACACAGCCGTTAACGCCGGCCGGGTAGGGAAGGGAATGGGCGGCTTCCTCAGGCCCTTTGGCCGCGTGGGCGGCATGGTCTTGCTCGAGGTCACAGGCGGCTTCTTCTTCCTTTTCGTTATTCTGTTCGCCAACTGGACATGGAAGCTCCGCACCCAATACGCCCAGGGACCCGACCACTCCAAGTTCCTGGTCTACGCCATCCTTACCATCGCCTTCCTATATCTCTCCGTCAGCTCGTTCTGGCGCGCCAGGCGCAAGTAGCGGCGGCTTCCTCGCGGAGAATCACTTCTTCGGCAGCACCGACAAGAGCAGCCCGCGCAGCTCACCCTGCTGAGTCTCTGCCAATCCCGCCGCATTGATAATGAAGTACGTCCCCGACTTGTTCACCAGGACAATCACACGCTTGCCTTCCTGCCAGTAGTCGAAAAGACTCCACTGCATGCGCGATGACACACCAGCCGTGTTCTCCACCGCCAGCGCTTCCGGCGTTACGTCGATCGTGTACGTCCCCTGCATCGCCGGGTCCTTCAGGTACTGCCGCCGCATCCGCCGGGGTCCCATCTGAAAGAGCATGAAAATCCATATGAGGGCAATCAGCACAAACGGCCCCACATTCACCAGCAGAGCATGCGCGGATAATCCTTCATTCTGTGCGGGAACCGGGCTCTCGTCCATGCTTTGTTCCGTGACCGCCGCTGACGACGATTGCGTCCGTGGGTGATTCGTCCGCTGCACAACGGCCCACAGCATCATCAGGCACACCAGCATGAACACCCAGAACATCACAATTTTGATGGTCCGGTTCCCAAAGCTGCCCCCGACCCGCAGCTTCCATGCGCGCCGGTAGTCCGCCTCGCTTACCCGATAAGTCATTTGCATGATTGGAGCGAATTATAGACCGGCTCTCCCGCGGACGGCGTCACAACAGCGGCTTGTTCTCCCGCCGCAACAGCCGCCATACCCCCAACGCGATCGCCACCAGGCCCAGCCCATAGGCGAACCATGCTTTTTCGCCTGTATGGATCGTCCAGCCCCTGTAAAGCGCGAACATGCCCATCCCGAAAAGTAGAACCCCGCGAATTGCGTTCATGGTAAAAGCCCTCTGCCTCGCCTTTCACACCATGGTAAGACGCTCCACGCGCGGTTGACCTTGCCCCTCTCCGGTCCCTATCGTTGGAAAGGGCCCGCGCGGAACCACGCTCCCGCACGCCACACGAAAGGGAACCCATGAGTACACCTGTCGCACCCGCCGCCACCACGCTCAAGAAGACCGCACTCAACGCCACCCACCGCGCACTCAAGGCGAAGATGGTTGACTTCGGCGGCTGGGACATGCCAGTCGAGTATCCCGGCAACGGCGGCGGCCTCATCGCCGAGCACAACGCCGTACGCACCAGCGTTGGCCTGTTCGACGTCAGCCACATGGGCGAGATCCAGTTCCGCGGCCCCGCCGCCATGGACGCCGTGCAGTACATCACCATGAACGACGTCACCAAACTCAAGGATGGCCAGGCCCACTACTCCGCGCTCCTCACCCCTCAAGGAACCTTCGTCGACGACATCCTCGTGCACCGCCTCGGCCAGAACGACTGGCTCCTCGTCGTCAACGCCGGCACCAAAGACAAGGACTACGCCTGGATTCGCCAGCAACTCGGCGGCCGCCCCGGCGTGCACATCAGCGACTACTCGCCGCACTACTCGCAAATCGCTGTCCAGGGCCCCCGCGGCCTCGACACCCTGCGGAAGCTCACCAAAGTCGATCTCGCCGCCATCAAGAACTACTGGTTCACCTGGGGCACCATCGCCGGCATTCCCAACATCCTCATCGCCCGTACCGGCTACTCCGGCGAAGACGGCTTCGAGGTCTACATCCCCTCCGACCAAGCCACCACCGTGAAAATGTGGGATGCCCTCATGGACGCCGGCGCCGAATACGGCATTCGCCCCTGCGGCCTGGGCGCGCGCAACACCCTCCGGCTTGAAGCCGGCATGAGCCTCTACGGCCACGAGATCAGTGAAGAAATCAACGCCCTCGAGCCCGGCCTCGACCGCTTCCTCAAAATCGACAAAGCCGATTTCATCGGCCGCGACGCCCTGCTTGCCGTGTTAAATTCAGGCGGTCCGAAGCGCAAGATCATCGGCCTCGAAATGATCGAGCGCGGCATCGCCCGCGACGGCTACCCGGTGCTCGATCTCGATGGCAAGGAGATCGGCGTCGTCACCTCCGGCTCCCCCGCGCCCTTCCTCAAAACCAACATTGCCCTGGCGCTGGTTCCCCTGGAAGTCGCCACCGCCGGCTCCGATGTCCTCGTCCAGGTCCGCGCCAACCAGGTCCGCGCCAAACAAGTCCCCATCCCCTTCTACAAGCGCGCCAGAAACAAACCCATGCAGCCCGCGCTATAGACCAGTTCTGCCGGTTGAAAGAGGTAAATTTCGAAAGGACCCGGATCCGCCGGTGGGGATGCCTCACACCTGCATCACTTCCACTTCTTTCCTGCGGGACATCTCTTCCATCTTGCGGATCTCTTCATCCGTCATCTTCTGCACTTCTTCCAGAGCCCGCTTCTCTTCGTCTTCGCTGATCTTCTTGTCCTTCGCAAGTTTCTTCAGCGCATCGTTCCCGTCGCGGCGCACGTTGCGCACCGCCGTGCGATGCTCCTCGAGCACTTTGTTCAAATGCTTCACCACATCGCGGCGCCGCTCCTCCGTCATCGGCGGAACAGGTATACGGATGATCTTCCCATCAGTCTGCGGATTGAAACCAAGATCCGAGGCCTGAATCGCTTTGTCGATCTCCTTCACAATCGACGGATCGTAAGGCTGAATCAAGATCATCTGCGCCTCCGGCGTCGACACCTGCGCCATCTGGCTCACCGGCGTCGGCGTGCCGTAGTAGTCCACCTTGATTGCGTCCAGCATGTGCGCGCTGGCCCGGCCCGTGCGGGTGGCCGAAAGCTGCGACTGGAACGTCGCCACCGCCTGGTCCATGCGCCGCTTCAAATCGCCGTAAACATCTTTCAGTGCCGGAATCCCGGCCATTGCAGAGACTGCCATCGGTTGTTCCTCGCTTCAAGAGCGTTTTGCCAGAGGCTATTCTACAACTGCTGCCGGACGGAGTTGGTGGCTGTGGCCCGCGCGATTACGCCAGCGCGTTCAATCCCGTCGACGCCGCCTGCTCATGCGCGTGATAGCTCGACCGCACCAGCGGCCCGCTCTCCACATGCCGAAATCCCATCTGCAGCGCCGCGGCCTTCAACTCCGCAAACTCTCGCGGCGCGTACAAACGCGCCATCGGCAGATGGTCGCGCGAGGGCCGCAGATACTGCCCAATGGTAAGAATGTCGCAGCCCACCTTGGCCAGATCGCGGAACACGTCGAGCAACTCATGCGTCTCCTCGCCCAACCCCACCATAATGCCTGATTTCGTCACGCCCGCCGGATTCAGCTCCTTCGCATAGCGCAGCAGTTCCAGCGTGCGCTCATACCGCGCGCCACTGCGCACCACCCGATACAACCGCGGCACTGACTCGATGTTGTGATTCAGAATCTCCGGGTTTGCATCCACCACCACCTGAATGGCTGACCGATCTCCCTGAAAATCGGGAATCAGCACCTCCACCTTGCAGCCCTTCGCCTGCCGTCGGATCTCGTCGATCACCATTGCGAACACACGCGCTCCGCCCACCAGGTCATCGTCGCGGTTCACACTGGTGATCACCGCGAACTCCAGCCCCAGCGCCGCCACCGCTTCGGCCACGCGCCGCGGCTCGTCAAAATCAATCGGCTCCGGCCGCCCTTTAGGCACGGCACAAAACCCGCATCGCCGGGTGCACAGATTGCCCAGCAGCATGAAGGTAGCGGTCTTGTGGTGCCAGCACTCGCCAATGTTCGGGCAGTGCGCGCTCTCGCACACCGTGTGCAGGTTAAGCGAGCGCGCCAGTCGCTTCAGGGAGTGGTAGTTCTCGCCCATCGGCGCGCGGGCCTTCAGCCACTCGGGCTTGGGCGCAGGAGCACTTCGCGCCGGCGCAATCTGAACCAGATCCATCACTCTTTGATTCTACCGGGAAGCTCCGCCACACGCCGGAAAGCACACTGCCCACCTCTTCTGCAGGTGGGCAGTGTTTAGGCTGGAAACTTGTTTACCGCTCATGCAACTGCGGGTCCCCAGGCGCGTTGTTAGCTTCCGTGATGCGCACCGGATTCTGCAGCTTGAACGTCAGCAGCGTCTCTGCCGGAAGCACGATCTGCTTGTTCCCGGTGAACGCCGAGCCTGCCGCTCCGGCGCCGCCGCCCGCCAGCGCGCCAATCGCCGCGCCTTTGCCGCCGCCCGCCAGCCCGCCAATCAGGGCGCCCAAACCCGCGCCGCCACCTGTGATCACCGCGCTGCGCTTACCCTTACCCTGCTCAGCCTTCGAAATCGAAGAGGTTTCCACCGGATAGCTGCCCCACGTCGAATGCACGTGGCTCAATCTCACCGCCAGCAGAGCTCCGCCCTTGAACTTGCCCAGCGGCTGCGCATCCACCACCTGGCCGTCTGCGCGGGAGCCCTTGGCAATTACGACAACACCATTTGCGGTCACGTCCTCCGCCACCGTCGCGGAGAAATTTTCACCGGCTCGGCTGTCCTTCGAGCTGAGAGTGTCATCCAGCCGAACCGGAATTTCCGTTCCGGCAGGCAGTTCCACCACCTGTGGCGGAGGCGGTGCCGCCGGACGGTGCTCCCGCCGCTCGCGCGTCTGGCCGTTGCCCGCCTGCGCGGGTTGATTCGGTTGCGCCGGCCCGCTCGCCGCCGGCTGCTGAGGCTGTTGCGTCTGGTCCGCTGGCTGCGTCTGATCGGCGGGCGCGGGGTTATTTGCTTGCTGATTATCCTTTGCGTGACAACCACCTAAGAACATCGCAGTTGCCAAGAGGACGGGAAGACTGATGTGGGACACGTTCATACGCCAGCTCCTTCAAACGGAGAGTTTTGCAGGAACTACCTGATGTGACAAAGAGAGCCGCCCGCAGGCGGCCCTCAACGAATTGGTTCTCTCCATGGTTAGATGTCGAGGTTCTTCACGTCAAGCGCATTGTCTTCGATGAACTTCCTGCGCGCCTCAACATTCTCTCCCATCAGCGTCGTGAAAATTGTTTCCGTTTCAGCAATATCCTCGAGCTTCACTGACAGAAGCGTGCGCCGCTCCGGATCCATTGTCGTCTCCCAGAGCTGCGTCGACGTCATCTCCCCCAGGCCCTTATAACGCTGCACCTGGTAGTCCTTCTTGCCCTGGTCCACAATGTAGCTGAACAGTTCCCGCGCCGTCTGCTTCTCCACCGGATCGCGCGGAATGCGCGAAGCCTTGGGAGCCTTCGCCTGCGTCGCGCTGCCCGGCGCTGCCGCGCCCTCCGCATCCGGCTCTTCTTCCTCCGGATGGTCCTCCTGACCCGCACCCTTCTGAATGAACTCGATCAGAAACGGCGGCTCCAGGTATTCCTTGATCTGATTGAACTTCGACATCATCTGCCGGAATTCCGGGCTCGACGCCAGCGTCCAGTCGACACAACGCGAGGCGCCCTGCGAATCCGTATAGCAGACCGACCAGGTGTGGTGCTCTTCGTCCTGCACCGGCTCATGCACCTTGATCTGGAGAGCCTCCGCCTTGCCCTTGAGCTGCCCGAGCACAGCCGCTATCTTCTCCGGAACGTCGCCATTATGAGCCGAGCTGAAATCCGCACGATGCGTCAGTTCAGCGCGCGCCAGCAACTCCACAATCTGCTCGTTGCGGATGCGCTTGTCCACCTTCTCCACCAGGTTCAGGTACTCGCCCAGCGTGCTCATGAAACGCACGCGGTCCGCGCCCTCAATCTTCTGCGCGTTCTCGCCGTGCCGGATCACCGTGCCCTCCGACGCGCGCTTCACCATCACCTTTACAAACTCGCGGTCGTCCTTGATGTACTGCTCAAACCGGCCCTTCTTGATCTTGTAGAGCGGCGGCTGCGCAATATACACGTTGTCGCGCTTGATCAACTCCGTCATGTGCCGGAAAAAGAACGTAAGCAGCAGCGTGCGAATATGCGAACCATCCACATCGGCATCAGTCATCAGGATGACCTTGCCGTAGCGCAGCTTGGCTACGTCGAAGTCGTCCTTGCCAATGCCCGTGCCCAGCGCCGTGATCATGGCGCGAATTTCTTCGTGACCCAGCATCTTGTCGTAGCGGGCCTTCTCCACATTCAGAATCTTGCCCTTCAGCGGCAGAATCGCCTGGAACCGTCGGTCCCGCCCCTGCTTCGCCGTTCCGCCCGCCGACTCACCCTCGACCAGGTACAACTCGCAGCGGTCGGGATTGCGCTCCGAGCAGTCCGCCAGCTTGCCCGGCAAGCCGCCGCCTTCCATCGCGCCCTTGCGCCTCGTCAGGTCGCGCGCCTTGCGGGCAGCTTCGCGCGCGCGCGAAGCTTCAATCGCCTTGTTGATAATGCGCTTGGCTACCGGCGGGTTCTGCTCCAGGAACATCCCCAGCCGCTCGTTCACAAACGCCTGCACAATCCCCGCAATGTCGGAATTCAGCTTGCCCTTGGTCTGCCCCTCAAACTGCGGCTGCGGCAGCTTCACGCTGACCACCGCCACCAACCCCTCGCGCACATCGTCGCCGCTCAGGTTCTCCTTCATGTCCTTGAACAGCCCAAGCTGCTGACCGATCGCATTGATGGTCCGCGTCAGCGACGTGCGGAACCCCGACAGATGCGTTCCACCATCCACGGTGTTGATGTTGTTCGCAAAGCTGAACACCGTCTCCGAGTAGCTGTCGTTGTACTGCAGCGCGATGTCGATCTCTACTCCGTCGCGCCCCGCTTCCATCACGATCGGCTTTTCATGCAGCACCTGCTTGCCCCGGTTCAGGTGCTTCACAAACTCCGCAATCCCGCCCGCATAGCGAAACTCGGTGCGCTTCGATTCCCCCGTCTTGGGGTCGCTGGTGCGTTCATCGGTAAGCGTGATCTCCAGCCCCTTGTTCAAGAAGGCGAGTTCGCGCAGCCGCTGTGCCAGCGTGTCGTAGTTGTACTCGGTGACCGCGAAAATGCTCTTGTCGGGCAGAAAATGTATCTTCGTCCCAAGCCTCTTGCTGATGCCCACCT
This sequence comes from Occallatibacter sp., assembly GCF_036502485.1. GTDB lineage: Bacteria > Acidobacteriota > Terriglobia > Terriglobales > Acidobacteriaceae > Telmatobacter. The sequence continues at coordinate 34,496 of NZ_DASXYM010000116.1, forward strand.
TACGCAGCTCGCTCACCGGCAGCCCGCAGCTGAAGTCCATCTCCCAGGTATGCTCGTCGCGCCAGATCTCCACGTTGAATTCCTGGCTCAGCGCATTCACGCAGCTCACGCCCACCCCGTGCAAACCGCCCGACACCTTGTAATTCGAGGCGTCGAACTTGCCCCCCGCATGCAGCTTGGTCAACACCACCTGCACCGCCGGCATCTTTGACCCGTCCGGCAGCGTCATCATGTCCACCGGGATGCCGCGCCCATCGTCGATCACCGTGATCGAGTTGTCCACGTGGATCGTTACTTCCACTTTCGTCGCGTATCCGGCCAGCGCTTCGTCCACCGAATTGTCCACCACCTCGTACACCAGGTGATGCAGCCCCATCTCGCCCGTCGACCCGATGTACATCGCGGGGCGCAGGCGGACGGCTTCAAGACCTTCCAGAATCTTGATGTTTTCGCCGGTATAGCTGTTCTTTGGGTTCAAATCGTCGGGTAAAGGGGTAACTTCAGTCGCCATTCAGAATCCATCCGGGCATTCGCTTCCTGATCCCAAGGGGGAAAATCGGTTCCGAACCAGGTGCTTGCACACTTGCATTTTTCGGATTAACCGCTTGAAAAAACGAGGGCTTTGGGCGAATTTGCCTGGTTCGATTTTACCACGCCGGCGCTGCTTTGATTCGCCCCGCCACTGCCCCCACCCCTATCCCCCCTGACCAATCTCGTCTAGAATAAAACGTGACCTAAGTAATCTAACTTTTG
>NZ_DASXYM010000117.1:0-20182 GCF_036502485.1 Occallatibacter sp.
GTGCTTGGACGAGTGGGACGCAATGAATCCCTGCGCGCTATGCACCTCGCCTGGCAGTCCGGAATGAGCCTGTTTGAAACTGCCCCGAGTTACGGGTTTGGGGAAGCTGAGAGCCTTCTAGGTGGATTTCTGAGTGGAAAACGTGACCGCATCACGTTGGTCACTAAATATGGCATTGAACCGCAGCCATTGTCTCGCCTGAAGCGCATTGCCATTCCTGCTGTTCGACTGTCAAGACGCTTGGGACTCCCGGGAGTCCGGCACCGATGGAGGCGCGGCTCAAGAGGGGGAGCACCCCAGGGCCGGTTTTCTGTTGACGGTCTCAGGAGGTCACTCGACTCAAGCCTGCGAAATCTCCGCACAGACTATATCGATATCTTTCTGCTGCATGATGCTGGTTTAGATGTCGTCCTTCGGCAAGACATGCTGGGTGAACTCGAACTGTTGGCGAAGGCAGGGAAGGTAATCCGTACCGGTCTTTACGCAGCGCCTGAAGTGGTGGCTGAGGCTTTATCGACCAAGTTGGACGCAATGGAATATGGATTCAACCCTTTTGCGTTGCAGACGTCTGAATTGTGCCGTGCCGGAGACCGCGGCGTTTTCATGATGGTGAATCATCCTTTCCAAAGTGAGCGGCACCTTACAAGCGTCAAGTCAGTACTGTCGTTGCTCTCTGCGGACGAAACTACGCCCGAGCCTTTGCGAAGCAAGTTGCGCGATGCGGAGTGGCCGGTCATGCTCGAAGTGATCTTCGGATTGGCCTTGCACCCCGCCGGGGCGCATGCAATTGTCTTCTCGATGATGCAGAAGGAGCATCTGCTAGCTAACATCCGTGCGGTCGACAGCAACCGCTTCGCGCCCGAAGAGTTATCGCTGATTGATCGTGTATTGCGCAAGTCCGTCGGTAGAAGTATTTGATGCAAGCTTCACAGGGAGCCGCTTTTGAATTGGTCGGCGATGTACTCACATGCACGTGCGGTCAGTGCCATGATGGTGAGTGCCGGCCCCACGGTGCCGCTTGAAACAAAGCAGCTTCCATCGGTGACAAACAGATTCTTGCAATCCCACATCTGATTATAGGAATTTACAACAGAGGTCGCGGGGTCATTTCCCATTCGCGCTCCACCACACTCGTGAATGGCCGCCCCCATCGCGAGACTCCTGTTGAAGCAGGTCCGGAACATGAGCCGGCTAAGCCAGTCAGCCTCCGGGAACGCTTCCTTCGGGTTTTCCAAACCGAGTGCGGATCCGGAAAAGCTGATCTTGTAGCCGCAGGCCTCCACCATGTCTCTGACCGATTTCATCTGTTCCTGCAGCAAGTCGCGCTCATTTTGAGCGATGCTGCATCTGATGTGAGCGGCGGGGATCCCCCAAGCATCCTGGCGTTTGCGATTCACCGTTACGCAGTTTTCGAAGTAGGGAAGTGTCTCGCCGAAGCCCATGATTCCGAAAATAGCATCGCGATCCTCTGGAACGTAACTGCGGCCAATTGCACCTTGATATGCAAACCCTCTTCTGAATTGTGGATGAGTGACCGAGTCCAAGTTCTGAAACCGCGGGATGTAGACGCCACCTGAGGGTCCATAGAACGGGTCGGGTGCCGAGTTGTCTAGCTCCCATCCCTTGCTTCCGGGTATGGATCCGTAGATCTGACTTGGACATTGATCCATGAAGTAGCGGCCAAGCAAACCGTTTCTGTTACCCAACCCATTCGGATGCTTTGTGCACCCGGAATTGAAAAGGATTCGGATGGATTCGATTGTAGATGCGCACAGAACGACGACGCTGGCAGAAACCGATTCCAATGATCTTGATGACCGGTCGATGAACTCTGCACCCGTCGCTCTTCCAGTGGAGGGATCGATAGAGATGCGTTGCACGATTGCGCCGGTACGCGTGGTGAGCCGGCCGGTTTCTTTGGCCGCCTGGATCGGGAGGGGTACGCGTTTGAGATTTGGGGCCGCATATCTCCAGGAGATCACTTTTCGATCCGGCCAGTTGGCCTCGACCGTTGCCTTGAACGCCTGCTCCAGACCGGTTAGCTTTGGCATCCCGCTACAGTTTCCATCGGGCAGATTCTTGATCTGATCGGCGGTTCCGTACAGCCCGACGAATTTCTCAACCCTTTCATAATAGGGGGCCAAACAACTGTAGGATATAGGCCAATCTTCACCGAAGCCGTCCCGGCTCGCCACCTTAAAATCGTAATCCGTCATGCGCAGGAGCACGCGTCCGTAAAGATGAAGGCGCCCTCCCAACTGTCGTCCCCGGATCCACAGGTAGGAATCCCCGGAAGGCGTGGTGTACGGGTTCTCGCGATCATTTACAAAGAAATCTTTAAACTGCTCGCCAAAAAACCCGATTCTTGCCTGGATGTGCTGGCCCTTGAGTACGGCCCGCGCCCGCGTGGTCAGATTGATCCCCTTCTGGCGCGGTGTTTCCGGGATCTTGAAGTCCTGCTCCGTGATATCTCGGCCTGCTTCCAGCATGAGTACGTCCATGCCTCTTTCAGTAAGTTCTTTTACTGCGAAGCTGCCGGCAGCTCCAGATCCAATTACGATTGCATCGAAGGTTTTTCCGTGCGTCTGCATTCCATGTTCCTTCACAGGAATTCGTCTGTGTAAATACTTTCGGATTGGTCGTTTGGACGGGATGCTAACTCAAATTATGCATGGCAGTGGGAGATGACACGCAGCTACAGACGAGCGGGTCTGAGCGTTTGAGATGACTTACCTCTTCGTAAGACTAGTAAGGCTGAGACAAGAAGGCCTGTGCCAAGCAGAAAGAGACCGCCAGCCTTCGCCGAAAGAAAGGAAACCACCCTCAGCAAGATCATCGAGCCGATCCTGCTGTCCCGGGAAAAATCAATGCGGCGCGCAGAACCTTGGTCAGACGTTTTGATGACTTCGGCGCGAGCTGCCCCGGGGGGCCCGTAGGCCACGGATTGCGGCGCGGGGTCAACCAGCGACGCTCGCATGAATTCCGCGGAGTTCCCGACGTTAAGCACTCCAAATTCGTAGCTTACTGTAGCGGGTTTGCGTGATGTCGTAGGTCTGTCCGCTATTGTTGTCGGCCGCCCCCTTTGCATAGGTGGCTGCGACAACAATTCCGGCTCTTTTATGCTATTTTCGGGTGCCGGTGAGCCGCTGACGGTACCGCGCGTGGCGCTGGGCACCATCGAGGTGCCCAGGTGAGGCACCGAACACCAGCCCATGATAACCGCAACGAATATTACCTTTCTCATAGTCTCTCCTGATACCGATTGACGGGTGTGGCTGCATCTCTCTACAGAGCCGCGGAAACGGATGTATGGAACGGGAGCGTAACAGCCGGGGTTGTCAGGGGTTGAACACGCACAGGTTCCACATCCAACGAACTTACTTCGACTGCTGCAGACTGGGTAAGCAACCTTATGGAGATCACCAGGCGCCACCCGCTCTTCTTGCGCACCAGTACCCCCTCGACCCCTGTCATTGCGCCTCGGATAACCCGAACTCTCTCCCCGGCATTGAGAAAGGGGTGTGGCTCGATCATCGCCGGGTGTCTAGCAGCCCGCATGATGTCCTGTATCTCTCCGTCGGGAACAATGGCGCACCGTTCGCCGTGCGAAAGGATCATGTGAACACCGGGTGTCGTTAGAACCGGAAGCCTACCACCCAGGCTCTCCCGCACAAACAAGTAGCAGGGGAACAATGGCATCCGAATGATCTTTTTCCTATCCTTCCATTGCCGTGCCGTCTCAAAAGTTGGCAGAAGTACTTCAACTCCCTTTGCGGTCAAAACATCCGCTACTGCCTGTTCATGGTGGTGCCGTGTGTAGACCGCCCACCATCCTGCCGGCGTCCCAGAATCCCGGCGGTGAGTGGGACTAATGCTCGTCAGGTCAGTATTCACTCAATCCCCCAACTGTGTCGTCGTTTGGACGTAGCTTCGCCCTGTCAGTCACATATCCTCTTGCTATTGCTTCTGCATGTACGGTCAGAAGCGCCGCTCTAAAAGGCTGATCTCGCTGCCGAGATGACGATCATTGAAGCGGCCCAGCTTATCATCGCCTGGGCTTTACTGCGCCTAAGGACGACGGATGCGTAGAGACACTAACTGTGCCGCTAACACCACACCCTGCCCAGTGGGCTCCCCATCATGAGAACGCATAACAACGCCGGTAGCATTGATCGTGGCACCCCGCGTTGTTGCATGGACACAGGGTAATTCGATCGATACTTCAATGCGCGTCCCTTTCCTCACCGTAACTCCCCCTCGGAACAGGATTCCAGTTGAACTCATATTGAGCACCCCGCCCCGATGCCACATGTCCTCGCCGCCGACCCGGTAATGCATGGCGTTGTCCATCGAAAACCGTTGTGCTCGCTGCACTCTATCGGGCATGTTCAAGGTCTCGCAATAACTCGAAGCGGTTAGAGTGGTGCAGTGTTTACCTGTCGCTGCATGCACCAAAGTAATGTGAAAGTACAGAAGTGATTCTCATGGATCGTAAGTCGGATGTTTGCGATGTGCAATGGCCCACGAGTGCCATTCCGAAAGGCACATGGGTGCGGAACTTATGGCACCTCGCAATGCCATAGGGAGTACCCACTTCAAGTAGGCCCCTAGGCCAGCAAGCGGTGTGCGGATTTGCGACAGCGCAAGCGGCGAAAGCTCGCGTGCTGGCGATCCGCTCGTAAAGAATTGTTTGCAGAGATTGCCCGAGGAGAGCCACAGCGTAGAGTAACTATTACCGAAGGGTCGTTATGGGCTACAGCTAGTGTCTCTTCAGTGGTCACGTTGGTCACGTAAACGGCAGACGTCCAACAGCATAGGGCCGAAAATCTGAAGTTTTGATGAATCGGTCATTTTTTTTGCGCTCGGGCCTTCGGCGGTCCTATAATCGGCTCACCCCCCCCAAACAATAGACGCGCTACGCCCGCACAACGACCGACGTGCGGACGCCGAACATGCATATTGCGCAGAGCAGATGGAGGAGAGGCTAGATGAAGTCGTTGACGCATATAAATGGACGCCTATTGAGTCAATCGTGCAGGGGCCCGCGTGTCGCAACCCAAGGCTGGGCTGAGGTCGAAAGTCCGAAAGAGGCTCGGATCTTCGTGGCCGCGGATCACGCTCTCTTCAGAAGTGGCTTGGCGGCCCTTCTCAATGGGAGTCGAGGATGCCAGGTGATCGGGGATGCTGGGGAGTTTCCGACGATCGTTCGTATGGTAAGTCTGCTGAACCCGGATGTTCTCCTGATGGATTGGCATTTGGCACTCAGGGAAGGAATGAACATCCTCTCTGAGGTCCGGCGCTCTGGGGCCTCAATCAACATTATTCTGGTGTCCGCTCCGTCCGATACCCGCAATCTATCGCAGTACATACAACTCGGCGTGAAGGGCATCTTATTGGGTGATGCCACCGCCGAGACTCTTCGCGACGCCATTCATGAAGTTATGGCGGGACAATACGTGCTGGGAAATGCAGCTGTTGCAAGCCTCGTGAGAGCAGCTAGTGCTCCCACCCCCAGCACAGCTTTCCAAGTTGCCAAGCGCAAGTTCGGAATCACGCCGCGCGAGTTCGAATTCATTTCGGAAGTTGTTGCAGGTTGGTCTACTGCCGATATCGTGCAGCGAACGTCGGTGAGTCCGAATACGCTCAAGCACCACATGACGCACATCTTCGACAAGCTTGGTGTTTCGAATAGGGTGGAATTGGTGCTGTTCGCGGTGAAACACATATTCAGTTCAGAAGCAGCCTCAGACTGACGGCCTTAGTCACCTTTGGAGTGACGATCATGCTATAGGTAAGGAAGGAGTCACTGAATGGCTCCTTCCCGCGATCCTTTGATGCTATTTAGTTGGTAAGTTGTGCGGAGCAGCGGCGCTGCCGCGCAGGTCTCTCTCCACGCACGCCCCCAGATTCGGCGAGTCATCCCCATGGCAATGAAACTTCTCCTGTGGTGCTGAGGCAGGGGGGCACGCCCTCGTCTGAACACAGCAGATCATCCGCCTTCTCGGAGAAGTGTCGGCCAGACCGGTCGCACGAAACGCCGAAGAAGCGAGTCCCTCAGGCTAGTATGTGGCACACCTGGAGTGGCTCTGAATGTAGAAATGTTTTCCTCTTCGCCTCCTGAAGAAAGGGAAATCACTTTCCACATCAGGTTGGAAAGATAGTTCTCAGTTTCGCGTCTCGCCGTGAGAACTCTCTGGATACCGATACCGCAAAGTTTGGACCTCAACTTGCAAGTCGATGTGATGAATCACTGCCATCAGGCATGCCTGTGCTGGAACGCGACGTCGGGAGAGCTGTCCCAGGAGCGTGCGAAAGAGAGCAAAAACTGTGGCCTATCAATTGCCTTGGATGAATGATGAACTGCAGATGTTCCGGAAGACGGCCCGCCGCTTCGTGCAGGAGGAGTTTGTACCGCACCAGACGCGATGGCGGCAACAACGTCGCCCGGACGTTGAGGCTTGGACACAAGCTGGCGCGGCAGGTCTGCTCTTGACCGATGTAGCGGAGGAGTACGGCGGAGGCGGGGGAACCGTTGCCCATGAAGCTGTGATAGCTGAGGAGCTCGCTCAAGCGGGCGTTCACTTCGGATCTCTCAATCAAAGCATTGTGGCACATTACATTCAGGCCTACGGCAACGAAGCGCAGAAGCGAAACTGGTTGCCGCGAATGGGCCGCGGTGAGTTGGTAGGCGCCATTGCTATGACGGAAGCCGGAGCCGGATCGGACCTCCAGGCCATCAAGACGAGCGCCACTCGCGATGGATCCGAATATGTCATTCGCGGATCCAAAACTTTCGTAACCAACGGGTGGCACGCCGGTATCGTCGTCCTAGCAGTAAAAACCGTTCCTAAGGCGATGGGGCCCAAAAGCATCTCGCTCATTGCCATCGAAACGGGACAACTCGCAGGCCTCACCGTTGGTGCTCCGCTCGAAAAGCTCGGAATGCACGAACAAGATACCTGCGAGCTATTCTTCGATGACGTGCGCGTTCCAGTTTCAAATCTTCTTGGTCCTTCTGAGGGCATGGGCTTCTCGCAATTGATGGCCCAATTGCCATATGAAAGATTGATGGTAGCCGTGACCGCGATCGCAACGGCCGAACGTGCCGTAACGATGACAACAAAGTACGTTAAGGATCGTGTCGCATTCGGCGCATCCTTGATGGACCTTCAAAACACACGCTTCAAGCTGGCGGAGTGCCACACTGAGTCCCACATTGGCCGTGTGTTTGTTGACAAGTGCATTGGAGACTTCATTGCTGGTCGCTTCAATGCCACCACCGCCGCTATGGCCAAGTACTGGCTTACCGAGTGCGAAGGCCGTGTCCTGGATGAATGCGTTCAGTTGCACGGCGGATACGGGTATTCCACCGAATACCCCGTGGCTCGCATGTGGGCCGATAGTCGTGTACACCGTATCTACGCTGGTGCAAACGAAATCATGAAGGAACTCATCGGATGCTCACTCTAGGCGTCACTGATAACAAGGCCGCTGCCAGCTCGGACAGCACGGTGCCATGCGGTTCCGGCGATGCCACTCAGCCGCTGGGGCTGACACATGAGGACCGCCAGCGGGTTCTGCACGAGTGGAATGGCACCCGCTTGGCGTACCCCGATGCCTGTGTGCACCAACTCTTTGAGGAGCAAGTGGCACGCGCACCCGATGCCATTGCGGTCCTCAGCGGACGGCAGAGCCTGAGTTATCGGGAACTGAACGAGCGCGCCAATCAAGTCGCCCGCTATCTGCGCAACCGGAATGTCGGACCCGAGGTCTTGGTCGGCGTCTGTTTCAGTCGGTCGCCGGAGATGGTTGTAGCCCTGTTGGGGGTGTGGAAGGCGGGAGCTGCCTATGTACCGCTCGATCCCTCTTACCCCAGGGAGCGCCTGTCGTTCATGGTGGACGACGCTGCCTTGGCGGTTCTACTCACGCATTCGCAGCACAGCTCGATGTTCCAATCTGTGCAAGAAAAGACGGTTTGCCTGGATTCGGATTGGCCGAGCATAGCCCAACTGGACAGCAGCAACATCGAGTCAGGGGTGAGCCCTTCAAATTTGGCGTATGTGATGTATACCTCCGGGTCTACAGGAAAGCCCAAAGGGGCCATGATTATTCACCGAGGCCTGGTGAACTATTTGTGGTGGGCTGTCGAGGCGTACAAAGTCCAACCCGGTGGTTCGGTCCCGGTGCACAGCTCCATCTGCTTCGACTTAACTGTCACCAGCTTATATCCGGCGCTGATCACAGGTGGGCAGGTCGAGCTCCTTTCAGAGGATATGGGAGCGCGGAACCTGTTGGCCGCTCTGCGCCGGACCGGCGATCGAAGCCTGGTGAAAATCACCCCTGCTCACCTGGAAGCGCTGAACTTGCAGTTGGCTCCGGACGAAGTGTCGGGAATGACCAGAACATTCGTAATCGGAGGGGAGAACCTGCTCGCCAAAAGCGTACAGCTATGGCGAGACTTTGCACCCGCGACTCGAATCATCAACGAATACGGACCTACTGAAACAGTAGTCGGCTGCTGTGTGTATGAAGTGCGACCGGAAGATCCGGATTACGGCTCGATTCCGATTGGCCGGCCTATCGCCAACACTCAACTCTACATTCTCGATGAGGATCTGAAGCCCGTAGCTCCGGGAACCATGGGCGAGCTGTTCATCGGTGGCGATGGCGTGGCTCGCGGTTATCTCAACCGGCCCGAGTTGACTCAACAACGTTTTTTGCCTGATCCGTTTTCCTCATCCGCCCATGGACGCATGTACAAGACGGGGGATTTGGCTCGCTATCGCGAGGACGGAGTTATCGAATACCTAGGGCGTGCCGATGACCAGGTAAAGATTCGCGGATATCGCATCGAACTGGGGGAAATCGAGTCCGCCCTGGCAACCTGCCCTGCTGTGCAATCGTGTGCAGTGTTGGCGCAGGACGATGCCTCGTCCAACAAGCAACTAGTTGCGTATGTTGTTCGCCGGCTGGGCGTACCTTCGGACCCAGCGCAACCGAAGGAGTTCTTGAAAGAGCGGCTGCCCGAATACATGGTCCCTGCCAGATTTCTTGAGCTTGATTCCTTGCCACTTACTCACAATGGCAAGATTGACCGTAAAGCACTCGCTTCCGTGGTTGCTGAAACCACGGCTGTCCAGGACGCTGCCCAGCCGCGCACGCATACTGAACAGTCACTCGCCTCAATTTGGAAAGATCTGCTGAAGGTTCAAGAGGTCGGGATCAATGATGATTTCTTCGACCTAGGTGGACACTCACTTCTTGCAATCAAGGCCGCATCACGGATCCGCGATCAATTCGGGGTCGAATTTCAGGCCCAGACCCTTTTCGAAACATCAACTATTGCTGCGTTGGCCGGCATTCTGGACAAGACCGAAGACTCCGGTGCCCAGACCTTGCAACACATCGAGTGCCGCAAGCAGCCTGGACCTGCTCCTCTGTCGTATTCTCAACAACCACTCTGGTTCCTGCACCGGATGAACCCGGCCAGCTCCGCCTACAATATTGTCGATGTGGTCCGGTTGGAAGGGAGCTACAACCCAGAGGCACTGAAGCGGGCAGCCAAGGAACTCTTGCGCAGGCACGAGGTGCTGCGCACATGGTTCAGCGAGAATGACGGCCGGCCAGTGCAAGTCGTATCGCCGGAACTAGAATTGGAGGTTCCGGAACTTGACTGGATGTCACTTTCGCAGCCGCAGCGCGAACAGGCGTGGAGCGACTTGGTCCAGAAACAGGGGCGTAAGCCCTTTGACTTGTCGAAGCTCCCATTGCTGCGCATGACTGTCGCGCACTGCACTCCGCGGGAACACCGGCTGCTCATCACTATTCATCACATCATTGCTGATGAATGGTCGATGGAGATCATTCAGAAGGAGCTTCGCCAGCTCTACCATGCCTTCTCTCAAAGACAACCGTCTCCGCTCGAGACCTTGCCCATACAGTACGCTGATTTCGCCCGCTGGCAGCGTGACTGGCTTCAGGGACAAGCGCTCGAGGACCAGCTCTCTTACTGGAAGCAGGAATTGGCGGCTGCTCCATTCGTCCTGGATTTACCGACGGACAAACCCAGGCCCGCCGTCCAAAGTTTCTGCGGCTCAACGGAGATGTTCACGATTCCGCAGGAGTTGCTGCGGCGCCTGAAGGAGGTGGGCCGTCAGGAGCAGACCACGCTCTTCATGACCATGGAAGCCACGTTTGCGGCCTTTCTGCACCGCTACACCAATCAAGATGACATCCTAATCGGTACGCCGGTGGCGAATCGCAGGCAGCGCGAGACCGAAGGTCTGGTTGGCTATTTCCTGAATTCGGTCGTATTGCGGAGTCGGTTCACGAATAACCTGAACTTCCGCACCCTCTTGCGGCAGGTGCGCGAGAAGTCACTGGGCGCGTATGCCCATGCGGATGCTCCGTTTGAGCAATTGGTGGCTGAACTGGCGCCGCAGCGCGATGCGAGCCGTTCGCCGCTTTTTCAGGTGATGTTCGTCCTCCACGACACCCCAGGAGTTTCAGAGGTCTCGAAGGCTTCAAGTAATCATCGATTGCAGAATGGGACGTCGAAGTTCGACTTGACACTCACGTTATCCGAAAGTGCCGGTAACCTTGACGCCGTCATTGAGTACAGCACTGACCTGTTTACCGCGGATGCCATTCGCCGGATGTGCAGCCATTATTGCACGCTCCTCAGCGAACTGATGCGTGATCCAGACGAAAGCATCTCTACATTGGCCCTCCTCACGCAAGCCGAACGCCGGATGTTGCTCGTCGACTGGAACGATACCGCCCTGGAGTATCCGAAGAGTCTCTGCCTTCATGAACTGTTGCAGCAAACGGCCGACCGAGGGCCGGAGCGGACGGCGCTGGTCGTCAACGACCAGAATGTGACGTATGGTGAATTGTTCCAGCGCGCCAACCAACTCGCCTTCCACTTGCGCGCACTCGGAGTTGGACCTGATGTTCTCGTGGGCGTTATGGTCGAGCGCTCCGTGGACATGGTAGTCGCACTTCTCGGAATCCTTCAGGCAGGCGGCGCTTACATTCCGCTCGATCCGGCTTTCCCGATCAGCCGCCTCGCGCACATGGTTGAAGACAGCGGCATGAAGGTCCTGCTTACCCATCGCGACCTATGTGAGACACTCTCAGCGTTGCCGCCGGTCGTTGTCCGTCTCGATTCCGATTGGAGCGAAATCGAGAAGAGCACCACCATCGGGGGGCTTCCCGGGGTCGGGCCAGAGTGCCCTGCATACGTGCTCTACACGTCAGGGTCAACAGGCAAACCCAAGGGTGTGGCAATTCCACATTCCGCGATCGTGAATTTCCTTTGTTCCATGCGCCGCGCGCCGGGCTTCAGCGAGGCGGATACACTGCTGGCGGTGACAACGCTCTCCTTTGACATCGCCGGTTTGGAACTGTATTTGCCCCTCCTATGCGGCGGTCGAGTCGTGATCGCCGACGCTGCTGACACCCACGATCCTTATCGGCTGATGGAACTGATACGGGAATCGAAATGTACTGTCATGCAGGCTACTCCCGCCACATTCCGCGCATTGCTTCATGCGGGTTGGTCAGGCGCGCCCAACCTGACTCTTCTCTGCGGTGGCGAACCGATGCCTTCCGACTTGGCCGGTAATCTGCTCCAGCGTTGTGACGCGGTGTGGAATATGTATGGACCCACAGAGACAACAGTGTGGTCCACTATACATAAGGTAACTTCGGCCGACTTCGCTGTTCCCATTGGCAAACCGATAGCCAACACTCAGGTCTATGTGTTGAATGCGAATCGCGAGCCTGTTCCTATCGGAGTAAGTGGTGAGCTATACATTGGCGGTGATGGTCTCGCGCACGGATATCTGCATCGCGAAGAGTTAACGGGAGAGCGCTTTGTTCCTAACCCCTTTGTACCTGGCGCCCGTTTTTATCGCACGGGCGATCTCGCGCGTTGGAATCAGGATGGAACTCTCCAATGCTTAAATCGTGTGGACAACCAGGTAAAGATCCGCGGATTCCGCATCGAACTTGGTGAAATCGAAGTCCAGTTGGGCAAGCACCCGGCCGTCCGTGAAGCAGCAGCCATCGTGCGCGAAGATGTCCCGGGCGATAAGCGGATCGTAGCGTACTTTACAACTCGGCCTGGCAGCGGTTTTGACCTGGCTGAATCAGGTGCCGAGCAGTTGCGAGTGCACCTGGCGGCGAGTCTCCCCGAATACATGCTCCCGGCTGCCTACGTGCGCCTGGATGCTCTGCCGTTAACCCCAAATGGCAAGTTGGACAGAAAAGCTCTGCCGCCGCCTGAGAGCACGGCATTTGCTGTGCAAGCTTATCAGGCACCGATAGGCGAAATCGAATCCAAGCTCGCTGAAATCTGGGCTGAGATCTTGAGACTTGAGCGGGTCGGCCGGAACGACGACTTCTTCGATCTCGGAGGGCATTCGCTTCTCGCTGTCCAACTCATTGCGCGAGTACAGCAGTTCGTTCCGGAGCAGCCCCTGCCGCTCACAGCCTTGCTGCAGTGCCCAACCGTGGCGCGTTTCGCGGATTTCATTGAGAACTCGCGTTCTAAGCGTTCACCTGAAAAAGCCAAAGGCTGGGAGATCGTCGTTCCCATGAAACCGGGGAAACCGGGGTGTTTGCCTTTTTTCTGTGTCTCTGCAGCGGCGGCAACCGCATTGGTCATGCGACCGCTCGCCAGGGTGCTCGACGACGGTGTTCCGCTGTATTGCATTCAGAACAAGGGATGGGACGGTTCTGGGCCATTCACCACCATTCAAGAGGCGGCGCAGTGCTACGTTGAGGAGATTCGCAAGATACAGCCTCACGGACCGTACCGGCTTGGTGGATATTGTTTTGGTGGTATGGTGGCATTTGAAATGGCCTGCATACTCGAAGGCATGGGCGAGCCCGTCTCGTCCCTGTTTCTCTTCGACATCTTCAACCCGGCATACCTGAGTTCGCAGCCTGGACGCAAGATGCTATACAGGCTCGTAGCCCATTGCCTCCGTCAGTTCGTGTCTCACGCGGCCAGAATGCGCTCGGTGCCCGGGCGCGAGTGGCCTGCATACGTTATTGGCCGTCTGAGCGCAATGCGGGTACAGATCAGGCGCTTTGCCAAAAGAGGTAAGTCAGGCCTCGGCGATGTCTCTGTCCCTACTCGAAACTCAGACATCGGTGACCCCGCTGACCCGCTTGGAAAAATGGTGGAACTTATGCACAGGAGCGGCAGAATAGCCGGGCAAGCATTCGTTCCGAAGCCATACGGCGGTGATGCAATCATCTTCCGCACCCGCGATCGTGAGCCGGACCCTTACGACAATGACTCCCTCGGATGGAAGCCGTTTGTCCTCGGATGTTGTCAACGGTTCGACTTGGAAGCGAACCACGATAACTTCCATTTAGATCCAGCGGTGCAGCAGATTGCCGACAAGATCAATCCCATCCTCCGGTAGATCCGCCGGAGGAGCGGGTGCCCCTTGCGGCCCCGCTTTCCCCTGCTGCGTACCTGGATCCGGCACATCTTCGGCGTGAGCCGCAGGCCGTCCGCGAGGTGGTTCTTCGAGCGCCCGGCACTCTTTGGAGCCACGGGGCGCACCGATTGCTTCAACTATTTTGATTCTTGAATGATCGCCTCTGCCGCGTTGCCGGCCACTACCCAACTTGCCGATCCCGCAACGACTGCTTCATCCTCAAACCATAGAAATCCAAAGTCGTCGATGCACTCCGGAAAGTCCGGCTTGATGATGATGTATCCCGGAATGACTGCGCCCGGAATGTAGGCGTTGTCAGCGCGATTGTTGCTGTACGTCTTCGTCTTCGAGACTGTACCCACTCCAGCTACATACGAAGTGCTGGACACCGGATGTGTACCCAGAATGTAATTGACGGCGCGAAGTGTGTACTCAGGCCCCACAAGATCAGGAAACGCCTTGTGCAGGAAATACATACGGATGGCCATGTCCACCACGGCACCCGAGCCGCCCCAGGTGCCGAGGCTCGGCGGCACCCCGAACGGAGTGGTATCCAATCGCTTGTCCAGACCAGCCATATAGGTCTTCACCGCTTCCCGCATCTGATCTTTCGCGTTCGCGTCCAGATAGGGCAATGCCCGGACCGCCGTCCAGCCGTGGAACTCCATCTGCTCGGGAGTAATTATCTGAGGGAATAACTCCTTGAGACGTGACTTGTACGGCTCGGCGCCATCCGTCGCAATGGTCAACTCCAAAGCCGCGGCCCAGTCCAGTCCCACGCCGAAGCGACCGCGCCCGCCGCCAGCCGGAGGAGTTGTTTGCGCGCTGGCCGTGCTGGAATTTGTCGGAGCAGCCGCGTTGCCTCGTGCGTTCCTGGGCAAGTGAGCACCAGAGGTCACACCCTGGGAGGCGGCGAGCACGCCGTTTGCGGGAGCACTCTCCGGAGCGCCGCCCCATCCGCCGGAGGGAAACGGTGTTGGGTGATTCTTCTCGTCGTTCCATGCCTTAATCGCGGTCTCCAGGCAGTTTTTCGCCAATGCGTCGTCGTAGCCTTTCAGCGTATCGGCGGCCGCGGCCAGCGCTGCAATTGCGTTCCACTGGAAGAACGGGCTGTTCGTGGAGAAGATCCAGCGATCGTCCGGCCTGCCGGAGAGGTCGCCCCTCACTTCGTTTGAACCGAGTTTCGGATCATAGATGCGGCCGTCAGTTTTCGATGCTCCATCGCCCAGATGCGTGTACTGGCGCAGATCCGGCTCATGCGTGCCGCGGATCGCGTGGCCGATATTGTGGAACTGCGCCAGGATAAGCAGCGCACCGTGTTTCACCTGCTCCACCGTATCCGGCACGCCATCGGGACGGTGCATCTCAACTTGGCGCGTCCCTTCATCCACCGTAAGCTCGTCGTACTTCAGATTAAATTCGCGATACGCCAGCGCCAGGCTCTGAATCACGCTGAGTTGCGCAGGCTCCTCCAGGTCGAAGTCGCCGGCGTCATACCAGCCGCCCACGTTCATCCCCGGGATGTGATCGCCCCCTTTATACTTGCCGTCGGTTGCCGTAGCCTGATTCCAGCCGTCGAATTGCTCGCCCACCACGGGCGCGAGACGGCCGTCATCCAGATGCGAAGCGCCGTGCCACACCCGGTAGCCCTCACGCACGGAAACATGATCCATTTGGGCCGCGATGTGATGGTCCAGGCTGTCCTGCCAGATGTTGGCGTAAGCATCTTCTGAGATGGGGAAGGGCGCAGTACGCTGGTCCGCGTACTCAATCACATAAAGGCCGGGCTCCTTCACCGGAGTGAAGTCGAATTTTGAATAGACATACCGCAGCCAAGGCGTTGAAGGCGTGATTGGTCCCTCAAACGCCTGCTTGTACGATCCGTCCTCCATCAGGCGCAGCACCTTGGCCGTCTTCGGCGCGTCGTATTTGGGGTCGAGCTCGAGCACCGCCACCTTTTGGAAACCCGGCGCATAGCCCACCTGACTGTGCGCGATCACCGGCGGCCGTGTCCAGTTGGGAATTACGTCGGGCCTGATGTGCCACACGATGGCGCCCGTGGTCTTGCCCGAGGGGATGAGCGAACGCAACACGAACCAGCCGTTTTGCGCGCGATCGCGTCCATCGAACAGCATAAGGTCGGCCGTGTCTGACTTCACGTTGACGCGGCCCAGCGCGTCGTCAACGCCCAGCGTGATGCTCTTACCTTGCGCGAACGGCAGCGGCTGCGTGTACCCCTTCGCTTTGTCCCAGTCCTCCAGGTAGTATGCCTTCCTGGGCTCATCGGCCAGCGGCAACACCTTAACCATGGTGTCGTTCGGCGTGCGCGGAAAGATGCCGGCCTTGTTTCCGTCCACCAGATAAGTCTTGCCCATGTAGATCGAGGGCAGAAACTCCAGGTTGAACCCCGCCCGCCCGGCCAGTTTCTCCGGCAACGGCTTGTCCAGATTGATGCTGACCTTCGCACCGCCTGGTTCTGCTGCGACCTCAAGGGTGTAACTGAGGTCGAAGCTTGGGAAAGCGAGGTTAGCCGTGAGCCTGTTGGTGGCTTTGTCGGCCTGCTTCCCCTTGAGGGTTGCCACCAGGTCCCACTGCTCGGGGGTCGGCATCAGGCGCACGTCGCCGTTGGTGGCGATCCGCTGGCCGTGGAGAATCAACTCCATGGCTGTGTTTTTCTGGTCGACGAAAACCGGATGGTACGTGCTGTCGTACAGAAAGACGCTGAAACCTTGGGTGTTGAGGTAATTCTTGTCGGTCACCGTCATGCTGAAATCGGCGCCGAACAGGCTTGGGGCAGAGGCCAGGGCCAACAGGAGAACCACTCTGAGTCGGTTGAGCATAAGGAATGGGATCAACTGCTCCTTTGCCTCAACCTAACACGGCATGCAGACATTCGCAGCCGCTTCAGTCCGCCCGAAAACAGGGGCATCCATCCTCGCCCGCAGGCAGAGAAGCACAGGTCGACCTCGCCCGCTCAGAAGGTCATGGCGTAAATAGGTGATCTGATTGTTCTGGGATTTGCCTGGGAAGCTGGCGGAGAGACTGGGATTCGAACCCAGGTTGGAGTTTCCCCCAAACACGCTTTCCAAGCGTGCGCCTTCAGCCACTCGGCCATCTCTCCGGAGGGTGGTACTTATTGAATTTATCACAAGGTGCTCTCCATTTCGGGGAGGCGGGCGGCAGGGCGCAGGTGGTGTCAATCGACGCATGAAACCGTTTACTTCGCGCGGCCGCATCGTATATAGTTCACCCTTGCCGATCCGCCTCGATGTTTGCCGCTGCCGGCATGTTCGGCTCTGGAAAAGGGACTCTATGCCTCGTATCTCTCGCCGCGACCTGCTTGCCTCCGGATTCGCCGTCTCAGCTTCGACCTTGCTGTCTTCGCCCGCGTGGGCCCGCGCGGCTGCTGCTTTGGCGGATGCTCCGGCCATCGCGCCAAGAGAAAAGCTGTTGTTCGACTTCGGCTGGAAGTTCACTTTTGGGCATGGCACCGACCCTTCGAGGGACCTGGGCTTCGGCTACGGTCAGGGAGACTTCGCCAAAACCGGCGACTTCAAGTTTGCCAAGGCGAGCTTTGACGACTCCAAATGGCGTGCCCTCAACCTGCCCCACGACTGGGCCGTCGAACTCCCTTTTGTGCACGACGACGAGCAGCAGTCGCACGGCTACAAGCCGCTGGGCAGGCGCTACCCCGAGACCAGCGTGGGCTGGTATCGTCGCGAATTCGATGTCCCCGCGGCGGACAAGGACCGCCGCACCTGGGTTGAATTTGACGGCGCTTTCCGCAGCGTCATTGTGTTCGTGAACGGCTGCTTCATTGGCCGCAATGACAACGGCTATGCCCCGTTCCGGTTCGACCTTACTAATTTCCTCGCCTATGGCGCGAAGAACTATATTGTTCTGCGCGTGGATGCTTCCATGGGCGACGGCTGGTTTTACGAGGGCGCGGGAATCTATCGCCACGTCTGGCTCACGAAGGCGGATCCCGTGCACCTCGGCTACCTGGACTCCTGGGTGCGCCCGGCGCTGAATGGAAATACTGCCAGCCTCGAGCTCGGCACCACGGTCCGGAACGATAGCGGGAAGCCGGCGAATGCCAGGGTCAACTGGAAGATCGTGGATGGATCCGGCAAGGAAGTCGCGACGGCCACGGCCGCCGCACAGGCGATTGCCGCGGACGGCTCCGCGAACTACACAGCGACAGCGAAGCTGGCGAATCCTGCGCTCTGGTCAGTGGACGCGCCGAATCTTTACTCCGCGATTGTCGCGGTCGAAGCCGATGGCAAATCCAGTGACGCAGAAAAGATCAACTTCGGGGTGCGCACCGCGCAATTCACCGCGGACAAAGGCTTCCTCCTGAATGGCAAGACGGTGAAGATTCAGGGCACCTGCAATCATCAGGATCACGCCGGCGTGGGCGCAGCATTGCCTGACGCCGTGCAGTGGTTTCGCCTGGCGGTGCTCAAGGATATGGGCGGCAATGCCGTGCGCACCTCGCATAACATGCCCACGCCCGAGTGGGTAGAGGCTTGCGATCGCATGGGGATGATGATGATGTGCGAGACGCGCCAGATGAGCTCCAATGCTGAAGGCATGGCGCAGCTTGAGGAGATGTTGAAGCGCTATCGCAACTCGCCCTCAATCATTCTGTGGTCGATTGGAAATGAAGAAGGTCAGATGCAGAGCGCGATGGCGGCGCAGGGCGCTCGCATCGGCGCGGACATGGTGCGACTCTGCCACGAAATCGATCCGACGCGCGTGGTTTCGGCCGCCGTGAACGGAAACAACCAGCAGGGTGTATCGGACGCGCTCGACATCGTTGGATTCAACTACAACCTGAAATTTCCCGACAAGTTCCACGCCGAACACCCGGAGAAGGCCTGCTACGGATCCGAGACATCGAGTGCCATCGGTACGCGTGGCATTTACTCCACTGACAAGCTGCGCAACTGGGTCAACTCCTATGACGGCGTGGTGCCCTGGGGCGAGACGGCCGAAGAGTGGTGGAAGTTCTACGGCACTCGCGATTGGATGGCGGGAGGGTTTGCATGGACGGGCTTTGATTATCGGGGCGAGCCGACGCCTTATGGATGGCCGTCCATTAACTCGCAGTTCGGCATCGTGGATATGTGCGGCTATCCCAAAGACAATTTCTTTTACTACAAAGCGTGGTGGGGCAAGGAGCCCTCGCTGCACCTCTTTCCGCACTGGAACTGGGAGGGCCGGAATGGCGAGGAGATCTCCGTGTGGGTTTACTCCAACGCGGATGAAGTGGAACTGATTGCCAATGGCAAGAGCCAGGGCAGCCAGAAGGTTCCGCGCCTGGGACACGTGGAATGGAAGGTGCGCTACGAGCCCGGCTCCATCGAGGCGCGCGCCTCAAAAGATGGCAAGGTCATCCTCACGGAGAAGCGCGAAACCACGGGCGCTCCGAGCCAGATACGTCTGACTGCGAACCGCAAGGAGATCAATGCGGACGGAGAGGACGTGGTGGTCATCAAGGTGGAGGCGTTCGACACGGAGGGCCGCTTTGTGCCCACGGCGTCCAACCGCCTGGCGTTCAACATCTCCGGAGCGGGTAAACTCATCGGCGTTGGCAACGGCGATCCCAACTGCCAGGAGAGCGACAAGGAGCCGAGGCGATCTCTGTTCAATGGGCTGGCGCAGGTTATCGTGCAGAGCACGAAGCGCGCGGGCGAAATTCACATTGAAGCGATGAAGGATTCAAAGTTCTGGGAGGAGCCGGAAATCACTCCGGCGAAGTTAAGCGTTGTAACCAGACAGGCGGAATTGCGGCCCGCCGTGGCAGTCATCGGCAGCAGAGAATAGGGCCTTGCCGCGTTGCAAACTCGTTATTGGCTTGCTTCGCGGTAGCAGCCCAGGGATTTCACCATCGCGCAGTGCGGGTTGAGCACCGCCAGGGCTCGCTCGCCCTCGCTGCGGGTGCGCAACTGGCAGTCGACATAGAACACATACTCCCACGGTTTGCCGTGCACCGGACGTGATTCGATTTTGGTGAGGTTGGTCCCCAGCGTCGACAGTTCGGCCAGCGCGGCGACCAGGGATCCAGGGCGGTTCTCCACGCTGAACGCGATGCTGATCTTGTTCGCATCGGGATCGGCGGCTGCCTCACTCGACCGGCGGATCAGAAAGAAGCGCGTGTAGTTCTCAGGGTTATCTTCCACATCGGCGGCAAGAATGTGCGCACCATAGACCTGGGCTGCCGCGGCGCTGGCAATTGCCCCCGCGTGGCGGTCGCGGAGTTCCATCAACTGCTTCACGCTGCCCGCGGTGTCGTAGTACGCAAACGACTCCATGTCAGGATGAGAAGCCAGAAACTTTCGACACTGCGCCAGCGCGACCGGATGCGAGAACACGCGGCCGATGTCCTCGATGGTGGTGCCGGGCATGCCGATCAGATTGTGCCGAATGCGCAGCAGCGTTTCGCGCTCCACCTGTACGTCGTGCGTGAGGAGCAGGTCGAAGTGCTCCAACACGGAACCGGCAAGGCTGTTCTCAATGGGAATGACGGCGGCATCCACACTGCCGTCGGACAGAGCCGCAAATACATCCGCCGAGAGGGCCGTGGGCACGATTGTCGCGTCCGGCACAAGCTTCAGCGCTGCTTCATGACTGAAAGAGCCGGGCTCTCCCTGAATGGCGATCTTCATGCGTGGGGATGGTTCTCCTCGATAACAGGGTACATGGTCTGCGGCGTCAGGTGG
>NZ_DASXYM010000118.1:0-38425 GCF_036502485.1 Occallatibacter sp.
TGCTCAGTGCGGACTACCCGGAACCTGCCCGTCCGCGCGCCGGGCGTCACGGGCCGATTGGGCGTGACCAAAGCCCCCGGCTCGATCAGGTTCATTCCGGGATCTGCGTCATCCACCTCGATCGCCGGCAGCGGGATACGCAGACCCTTCTGAGCCGGAGTCCGAAGCCCGCGAGCTGCTTCTGGTTTCAGAGGACCGATGGATGCCCCTGTTGCGTCGCTGCGAAGATGCCATTCATCTCCCGCAGTCGGACTCATGGAGACCTCAAGCTGGGCTCCTCGCCGTTCGAAGTACAGAGAGGTCCTCTCACCCGCCAGTCTCAGGTTGAGCACTTCGGCATGTTTCCACCCCGCCGGCAACCGCGGATTCACCGTAATCGTCTTCGTCTGCGCATCCACTGAAAGCCCAAACAGCCCCCGCAGCGTCGGCGTAATCACCATCGCGCTCGACCACAACTGGTGGCTCGTACTCCGCCCGAACGGCACAAAGTAGTCGCCGCTCAACAGCTCCGTCGCCGCCCCCAGATCCTGCGCCCACGTCAGGTTGGCATTCTCCATCAGCATCTGGTAGCCCGCCAGCGGCTGCCCCCCGCGGTACTCCGCCAGCGCCGCCCACCCCGTAAACAACGGCCAAACCGACCCCTGGTGATAGCTCATCCCGTCGTAAATCGGCGCCTCATTCGACACATCCCTGAGCCCCCAGTCCGTATTCAGGTCATGCCCCGCAAGCTGCTCCAGGCACGTGTCCCCATGCGCCAGTGGCGCGCCGCCAAACCCGCTCCACCACGCCAGCGCCGGATACACCGTCCGCGTCCGGTCCACCTGGCTATTCGGCGTCCCCGCCGGATTAGTGGCAAACCCATAGCACCCCGACTCCGCGTCGTAGTACTCCTGCTCGATCTTCGCCGCGATCTCCCCCGCCCGCTTCCCCGCCGCCCCAGCCTTCGCCTCATCGCCCAACAGCTTCTGCAAATCCCCAAATGCCTGGCTCGCCTGCTGATCCAGCAGCGCCAGATAAATCTCCTGGTGCGGCATCCCGCCCGGCCAGCTCTCCACCCAGCCCGTCCCCTGCGAGTTGTCATAGATCCCGTCGCGGTCCGTATCGTGGGCCGCGTCCGTCTCGAACCCCCACGCCTTTTCCACCGCATCCTTGTGCGCCTTGAGGAAATCCATATCCCCACTCGCCCGCACATAGTCCAGCATCGCCAGCAAAAACAGCGGCGTCGAATCCGCCGCCGCATACATATACGGGAACTGCAGCCAGTCAATCTGCGACGCCGTCTGCGAGTACTCGTGCATGATCTTCCCATCGGCGCGCTGCCGCTTGATCAGGAACTCCAGCTCCGACTTCGCCAGTCCAAAATCCCCATACCCGTTCACCGCATACAGCGTGTACAGCGCATCCCGCCCAAAGAACCACCCGAACCCCGGCCGTGCCGAATCCCCCGACGCATAGTACCCAGCCACCAGCGCCGTCTCATCGGTCCCAACCGGCTTGGCCTTCAACTGCTCAATCGACACCACCGCCCACTGAAAGGCCTCGTTGAGAGCTTTGTCGGGGGTGTCGATGGAGACCGAGCCCTCAAGCACGCGCTTGACGTTGTCCAAATGCGTGGCATAGAGCACGGCCATGCTGTTGTTCAGTTCCTCAAGCCGAGCCCCAAGCGCCCGCGAATTCGCCGCATCCTTATTGGTGCCCACCGCCATCAGCAGCGGATACAGCTTCCCCCGATCCTTCACCGGATCGATGTGCAGCTTCAACTCCGCCGGATGAACCTGCGGCCGCTCCTGGTAGGGAGCCATAATCCCCGGCCGTGCTCCCGGAATCGTGATCGCCCCCGCTAGATCGGGATAATCCGCATGCAGCACGTAGTAGCCGCCCGCCTCCTCATAAGCCTTCGGCCCCTGTGCCACCCACTCCGGCGACGGATGCCCCTCATTCCGCTCCGGCCACATGTACTCCAGCGCCGGCGTAAACCGGAACGTGAAATCCGTCGGATGCAGGCAGTCAAACTCGTACAGCACCACCGTCCCCGTCCCCGCCGGTCCCTGCTCCGGCGAAAACATGATCTGCCGCACCGTAAACCCGAGGTGCGCATACGTGATCACGGTCCGGTCCGGCCGCACCTCGATCTCCGCCGCCTGCTCGTTCACATCGATCGGCACCGTGTAGCCCTCGATCTCCGCTTCGAGCGTCATATGCGAGAGCAGCTTCACCGGCAGCACCCAGCCTTCAAACGTCCCATCCTGCTGGCCAAGAATTACGCCCCGCTGCCCCGCCACCGTAAACGGCTTCAGCGCCTCGGTGTGCGCACGGATCACCGGACCAGTCGTTGCGAAGGCAATCGGAGCCACCGGCGCGAACCGCGGTGCCGCCGGCTGATTCGACTCTTGTCCCTGGATTGCGGAGGAGCACACCGGCAGCGAATTTGCCAAAGGCAGCACCGCCGCCACACAAAGCAGAGCAGTACGAACATACATAAAGGCTTCCCTCTGAATACCTGCGCCATTCTAAGGGACACCGCCCGGCCCGTGCGGCCCAAAAAGCAGCCAGTACATCACCGCCGCAGGCGTATCGCCATCAGCCTTCCTCCACTGAGAAGAGCAAGCCGCCAGGTGATCTCCACGCACTCCGAATTCGTCCAGTTTCGCACACCTATCTCCCGAATTTCATATAACGGGACCGGACAGTTGCCGTCCTGGCTTTGTTGTGCTAAATGCCTGTGGATTCCGGAACTTGTTCAAATGGAAATCGTTAACAGCTGCACGGATTGTTCTCTGATGGGATCCTTAGCTCTCCATACGTTTGGCCCTCCGCGTGCTCTTCGTCAAATTACATCGCGCAGTGCATCTTTCCTTCCCGGCATTCCCAGTCATTCAGAGATCAGAGCTGAAGAGGTCAAGGAGAACACATGGGTACTGCTACTTCCCGTCTGCTCAGGCGTGTCAAAGTTTCTGGTTTAACTCTGCTAATGCTGCTCATGGTCTCTGCCGCCGTGCCTTCGGCATGGGCCCAGGGCATCACCACCGGCGGTGTCGCAGGCACCGTCACCGATCCCAAGGGCTCCGTCGTGCCCGGCGCCAGGATCACCGTCACAAACGTTGCCACCGGCGCGGTCTATGGCCAGACCTCGCGCGCCGATGGCAACTTCAGCGTCCTGGCCTTACCGCTCGGTACCTATAAGGTGGTGATCGCCTCCCCCGGCTTCTCTGACCTCACCATCAACAATGTCAACGTCACCGTCGGCACGCAAACGCTCGGCAACGAGCAGTTGCAGATCGGCACCGGCGTTGAAACCGTTGAAGCCAGCGCCGTCGCGCCCCTCCTCAGTACTGAGGAATCGCAGGTGTCAGTCAACCTGCAGTCGGAGTCGCTTGAGAACCTCCCCTTCGGCGGCGGTTTCGACACCGTGGCTCTGCTCACTCCCGGCGTCGCCATTACCCACGACAACAGCTTCTCCAACAACAACGGCGCCTACGGCGGCTTCTCCTCTCAAGGCGAACGCGGCCGCTCCAACAACTTCGAAATCGACGGCCAGTCCAACAACGACAACTCCGTCGCGGGTCCGCAGGTCTTCTTCTCCAACCAGGATGCCCTGGCCGGCATCGAGGTCATCACCAACAACTTCAGCGCCCAGTACGGCCGCAACGCCGGTTCGGTGATCAACTACCTCACCAAATCCGGCACCAACACCTACCATGGTTCGGCCTTTGAGTTCTATGAGGGCAACTGGGGCGAGTCGTTCGCCCAGGGCGATAAGTCCCCATTCCTCGGCTACTGCACTCCCAGCCAGGATCCCAACACCGACGACTGCTCAGCTCCGACCCTCACCCGCTACGTGCGCAACCGCTTCGGCGGCACCATCGGCGGACCCGTCCCCGGCATGCGCGATAAACTCTGGTTCTTCGGCAGCGCCTACTTCGATCGCAACCACGCCGGCGGCGGCATCTCCACCAGCGGCGGCTCTTACAGCCCCACTCCGGACGGCCTCGCCGCTCTCCAGGCGGCCTTCGGAAACGCTCCCGGCGTAATCGCGCTCATGAATCAGGGACCCTACTCCATCAAGACCGGCAATCCCCATGTTTTCTCCGGCCAAACCAGAGTTCAGAATGTAACCTACAACGGCAAAACTGTGCCCGTGGAGTTCGGCGAAGTAGCGCGCTCCGTTCCTTCTTACTCGAATGATCAGGAAGTGCTCGGCCGCATGGATTGGCAGCCCACCGGTAAGGATCATGTTTTCCTGCGCTACTTCTACCAGGACGACCCGTTCGTCAACGCGGGCGGTAGCGCGCCAGGCGGGAACTGGTACAACGTTCCTGATACGGCGCATTCAGTCGGCGCCGACTGGAGCCGCACCTTCAGCCCCTCCATCGTCAACCAGGTGCGCTACTCCTTCCAGCAGACCAGCGTTCTGTTCCAGGCCGGCGCTCTCCCCGATTGCACCGTCAATACTCCTGACCAGTGCACGGCGAATGTCGTTATCGGCCACCCTCAGGGATTTCAATCGAACCTCGGCTTCGGCTATCCAACCAACATTCCTCAGGGCCGCATCGTCAAGGTCACCCAGGTTCAGGACAACGTCACCTGGAACAAGGGTAAGCACAGCATCCTGATCGGCGGCGAATGGGATTATCAGAACTCACCCAACCCATTCCTCCCGAACTATGCGGGCGGCTACAACTTCACCAGCTTTGACAACTTCATCGCCGGCAAAGGCACTGTCACCATCGGCAACAGCAATGGATTCACCACCAAATTCACTGAGCCGGACGGCGCCGCTTACTTCCAGGACGATTACAAGGTCACCCACAGCCTGACCCTTAACCTCGGTATCCGCTGGGAGGTCTTCGGACAGGCCATCAATATCCTGCACAACGAGACTCTCAAGCGCGAGAGCGATCCCAAAACCGCCTTTTGGGATCAGTCGCTGCCGTCTTATGTCCGCATTGTTCCCGAGGTCTCAACCCCCTGGAAGCAGTTCCAGCCTCGCTTGGGCTTCGCGTACAACCCGGAGTTTGACACCGGGCTCGTGATCCGCGGGGGCTTCTCCCTCAACTTCGATCCCGCCTTCTACAACATGTTCCTCAACTCGGCCACCGCTGCCCCCGTCATCAACCTCGGCACCATCCGCGGATGTGGCACGACCCAGAACTGCATGCCGTCCAACGGCGTGTTGGGGGCCGATGTCCGCGCTCTCAACCTGCCTTATCTGCCAGTCGGTCCCGGCGTCAATCCGGGACTCCGTAACCAGACCACAGTCTCGCCCAACTTCCACAACCCCTATACGGAATCGTGGATCTTCGGCTTCTCCCACCAACTCGGCGCCCGCGCCGTCACCCAGATCAACTACGTTGGCAACCATCAGGTTGGCAACTTCATGTCCTACAATGCCAACCCCTACCTGGCCCCGGTGAAGGCGGATTATCCGCAATACGCGCCCATCGCGCTGTGCACCGATTCCAGCATGCCCGGCTTCGGCCGCCCCGACTGCAACCGCAGCAACGTCCGTCAACGCAACAACGGTGCCTTCGGCATCTACAACGCCCTGCAGGCCAACATCACCACCCGCAACTTCCACGGCCTCACCACGAACACCAACTTCACCTACTCCAAGACCATTGACAACGCCTCTGAAATTTTCAGTACGTTTGAGGGCGGCAATACCATCACCTTCGCTGAAAACCCTCTCAACCCCAACGAGCCGGAGCGCGGCGAAAGCGGCCTGTCCCTCAAGTACATCGGCTCTTCGCAGTTCGGCTACAAGCTTCCCGACTACCACCAGGCGAGCGGGTTCACAGGCCGTATACTCAGCGGCTATCACCTCGACACGATCTGGACGTTCAACACCGGTCAGCCCATGACTCCGTTCCAGTACGGGTTCTTCGGTGTTTCCGGCGGCGGCCCCTTCGATCCCACCTCGGCCGGTCCGGCCGTAACCAGTTATGGAGACCAGTTCTTCGACAACTGGCAGTTGAGCGGATACGACTCGCACCGCCCCCTCCTCAGCAACAAGAACGCTCCGGTTGGCTCCGTCGGCATCTACGACGACGGCTCCGTCTGCGGAGCCGGAGTGGGCTACTTCAGCTGGTTCGACTGCAGCCCGGGAACCGCATCAACCTTCCACTGGCTCCGCAATACTGCGCTCACCAGCCAGGCGCTCACGAACACCCCCTATGGCGGCGTCGGGCGCAATACCCAGCACAGCACATCGTGGAACAACTTTGATGTCGCGATGCAGAAGCAGACCAAGCTGACCGAGCGTCTCAACATGACCCTCTCGGTGATCAGCTACAACGCCTTGAACCGTCAGTACCTCGGTGCGCCGTCCGATCTGGACATCGACGATGTCGGCTCTACCTTCTATGACTACCGCTGGAACTACGGAAGCCACCGCACCACCCAGCTCAAGGCCCAGTTCCAGTTCTAAATCCCGCAAACCACGCATCACCGCCGGGGCGCTCGCACAGGGCGCCCCGACCCTTTTGTGCTCTATCTGAATCAGCAGCTCCCCTAACCACCCCACACCCCGGCCGTCTCACCGAATGTGTACAATCCACCCATGCTCAAGGGCAATTCAATGGGTCTGGCCTGCTGGCGCGCCATCCTGCTTTCCACCCTGATTCCACTGGTCAATCTGTCGCACCCTGCCGCCCACGCCCAGCAGGAGCCCGGCGCACCCATCTTCCGCCTCCTGGTTCGCCGCGTCCCCGTCGACGTCGTAGTACTCGACAAAAACGGCAACCCCGTCCAGGGCCTCAAAAAGGCGGACTTCCTCGTCAAGGAAGACGGTAATCCGCAACAGATCCTCTCCTTTGACACCTACGACGGATCCCGTCCCGACTTCATCCCGCCCGCCACGCCTTCGCTGCCTGCCAATACATTTCTCAACCTGCCCCAGGCGCCCGAGCGCGGCCCCCTCTACATCCTCTACTACGACATGGTGAACACCCCGCCCGCTGACCAGGAGCTCTTCCGCCGCGAACTCCTCAAGTTCATCGATCATGCCCAGGCGGGCACGCGCATCGCGCTCTTCGTCAACGCGCAAGGCCTGCACCTGCTGCAGGGCTTCACCTCTGACCACTCCCTCATCCGAGAGGCGGCGCTCAAGAAAGGCCCCGGTCCCCACATCCCCAGCGTCTTCCTTTACGGGGAGAACTACGGCCGAGCCGATGTCGGCGGCTGCCTCTCCAACCTGACCTTCATCTCCGAATACATGAGCGGCATCCCGGGCCGAAAGAACCTCATCTGGCTCTCCAGCATCTTTCCCATCCCCGTCAGCCCCACGCTGACAAATTCCAGCACCGCATTTGCGGGTGGTGGGCCGCCGTCCTTTTCAGTGGGCGCGGGCGGAGGTCCGCAGGTGCTCGACCTCACCGAGCTTGAGCGCGAAAACATCGAGCACACCTACGCCGCCATGATGCGCAGCCAGATCGCGCTTTACCCCGTCGATGCGCGCGGGGTCACCGGCGCCGCCACGGAGAATTCCCACGAAGCCGCCAACGCCATGATCGACCACCAGAACATGGATGTCATCGCCAGCGCCACCGGCGGCCGCGCCTTCTACGGCAGCAACACCGAGAGCACCCTCATCGATCGCGCCATCCAGCATGGCGAGAGCTACTACACCCTCAGCTATGCGCCCACCAACATGAAATATGACGACTCGGAACGCCGCATTCAGGTCACCCTCACTCGCAAGGGCGACTATCGCTTAACCTACCGCAGGGTCTATTACGCCGTTTCCGACGACAACCTCAAGGATCAGCACAAAAAGGACGAACTGCAGGCCCGCTTCCTCGCCGCGAAAGCACAGGACACACTCTGGGCAAATATCGAGCACGGCGCGCCCATCCTCCACGACCTCGTGTTTACTGCGCATCTCGCCACAGAAGGCTCCCCGCACATGGCCACCCCGGAACAGATGCAGTCCCTTGAGGACACACCCGACTACTTCCTCACCCGCCGCCGCAAGGCCGCGCCCAAACCTCCCGCCCCCGTCAAGCTGCAGAAGTATGTCATCCGCTACGGCGTGATCGATCCGCAGCTCAAAGCGAATGCCGCGCGCCACGACAATCCGGCTGCCCTCGAGTTTGCGGCAGCGGCCTACAATGCCGACGGGCGCCTGCTCAACAGCATGCTCAACCAGGGTGTTCCTTCCGGCGTTAAGGGCAAGTCCGATGCCCTGTTCCATGCCATCCAGGAACTCGAAGTGCCCCCCGGTGCCGCCTATATCCGCATGGCCGTGCGCGACACCGCAACCAACCGCACCGGCACCCTCGAAGTGACGCTTCCGCTCCAATCGTCACCGCCGCAGCAGGCCGCGCGCTAGGCTGAAACTTTGTTCTTCTGCGCAGCCCGACGCGCCTGAGTTACAGCGAATCTGCGGCTCGAGTCTGCCCCCGAGCCCGCAACCTACTCGCCCTTCCACACCGCGGCACGCTTGGCCAGGAAAGCACCTGTCCCCTCCGCCTTGTCGGCGGTCGCGCAAAGCCGTCCGAAGCCATCGGCCTCGCGCAACAGCCCCAACTCCAGCGAAAGCGCCAGGCCCTCATCCACCAGGCGCAGCGTCTCGGCCACCGCCAACGGCGCGTTTTTGGCGATAAGCGTGGCGACCGCCTCCGCGCGCCGCATCAGCTCGTCCGCTGGAACCACCTCGTCCACAAGCCCGATCCGCAGCGCCTCCTGCGCGTCGATGACCTCTCCGGTCAGCAGCAGCTTCAGCGCCCGGCTCCGCCCCACCAGCCGCGGCAACCGCTGCGTGCCTCCGTAGCCCGGCGTCACGCCCAGCTTCACCTCAGGCTGCCCCAGCCGCGCATCCTCGGCGGCAATCCGCATGGAGCAGGCCATCGCCAACTCGCATCCTCCCCCCAGGGCGAATCCCTGAATGCACGCAATCACCGGCTTCCCCTGCGTCTCGATCCGCCGAAAAACCTCCTGCCCGCGCAAAGCAACGGCTCTGCCCTCCGCATGCGTTGCTGCTGCGGCAATCTCCGCGATATCCGCCCCCGCGGCAAACGCGCGCCCTCCCGCGCCCGTAAGCAGAATCACCCGCACGGCCGCATCCGCCGCCAGCGACTCGAATACCTCGCCCAGTTCAACAATCGTGGCGGAGTTGAGAGCGTTCAGAACCTTGGGGCGATTCAGCGTGACCTGCGCCACCGGCGGCCGGATTTCGACAGTCAGATTCTCGTAATTCATGCCCCACGAGCCTAGCAAACAAGGGGCGGTGCGGAGTAGGGCAGGCGAGAATCAGCGCCCGCAAACGTCTTCCACACAAAAGAAAAGGGCGGCTGCCGTTTGGCGCCGCCCTTGAGTTGTCACATAACCAGTGAGTACAGGCTTAATCAGGAGACATGTACAGACTACCGGCGCCCCAGTCCCATGTCTTGGGCCGTTTGACGGACGCCCACCTCCATCGAAAGGTGGACCCCCGTTGCCAAAACCGGCTTCCGCCGCAGTCCACCCCTGTGCAGCGCCGCCACCGTCCAATTACTGTAAAGAAGCGCACTTCCGCCACAATCTGATTGCAGCGGGAAACGCGCTCCAGACCGTGAGCGCACACACGACCAATCCGAAAAACAATGCTCCGGGCATCCATATGTCTCGGCCTCGACCCGCGTCCGCAGACTCCGCACCGCGGCGGAACGTAACCAGTTCCCGGCCTCCCGGCACAAATTTCTCCAACGGCTGTTTGGGCGCCGGAGAAACGCCCTGTAACAGGGCACGACTTCAGTCGTGCCGCAAACCCTGGCAAAAGACAACGGGCTTTAGCCCCTGCAAACGCAAACTGGCTGTGAAGCTGACTGCAGTCGCGATGTCTCTGGCGCCGGCGGCACTTCTCGGCTGCCTCCTTTCCATGACTCCGTCCCTCACCGCGTTGGAACCCACCACGCCACTCGCCAACCTGAACCGCCAGAGCTGGGTCATGGAAAACGGCCTGCCCCAGAACACCGTGCAGGCCCTGGCGCAAACGCCCGACGGCTACCTCTGGCTCGGCACCGAAGTCGGCCTGGTCCGCTTCGACGGCAACAGCTTCATGCTCCTCGACGAGCACTCCAAACCCGCCCTCCCCGGCAGCGACGTGCAATGCCTGTTTGCGGGCAAAGATGGCTCATTGTGGGTCGGTACGACCAACGGGCTTGCGCGCCTGAAAAATGGGGTCCTCACTGCCTATACCGCCGCCAGCGGCCTCTCGGGAAACGACATCCAGCGCATCTTTGCAGGAAACTCCGGAGAGGTCTCGGTTGTTACAGAAAACGGAATCGACGCGATCCAGGGAAACTCGGCCTCGAGAGATCCCTCCATCTACGAAAAGAGACTTCCTGAGCCTCTTCCAGACTCCACGTTCAAGGTGGCGTTACCAACCGGCGGATTAGCGGATGCGAATAAGTCCACATTGGCCATGCAGCAGCCACACGGGGCACCCGAGTTCTTCAAGGTAGGCCGCGACCTTCCCGGCTCCCGCATACAAGCCCTGTTCGCCGATCGCCACGGCGCCCTCTGGATCGGCACCAACGGCGGCCTCGTTCGCTTCGCCAATGGCAAACTCGACAAACTCCCCCTCACCGACCCCCTCGCCTCCGCCTCCGTGCTCGCCATCTTTGAAGACCGCGAAGGCAATCTCTGGGTCGGCACCGAGTCCAACGGCCTGCAGATCCTCCGTGACTCTCGCTTCCAAACCCTCACCACCCGCGACGGCCTGCCCAGCGACAACGTGACCTCCGTCGCGCAGGATGGCGCAGGCGTGCTCTGGGTCGGAACTGCCGGCAATGGCGTCACCGCCCTCAAACCCGGCTCCAGTCAGCAACCACGCACGTACTCGGTCCGCGACGGCCTCCTCAGCGACGTGATCCTCTCCCTCGCCTCGGCCCCCAACGGCGATCTTTGGGTAGGCACAGCCGACGGCCTCAGCCGCATCCGCAGCAACTCGGTCGCCTCCTTCACCTCCGCTGACGGCCTGCCGGACGATTTCATCCGCTCCCTGCACGCCGATTCCGACGGTTCGCTATGGATCGGCACGCGCCGCGGACTCACCCATTGGACCCACCCCGGCAACCTCGAGTCAGGCCTCGAATCGGGCCGAATGCAGACCTACACCGCCGCCAATGGACTGGGCAGCAACCTCGTCGGAGCCATGGCGCGCGACAGCGCCGGCGACCTCTGGGTCGCCACCTTCGCCGGCCTGTCGCGGTTGCACGCAGCAAGCTTCACCAACTTCACCACTGCCAACGGACTCTCCAGCAACGTAATCACCGCAATCTTGCCTCGTGGCAATGGACTGCTCATCGGCACCCAGGATCACGGCTGGAACGTGTGGGACGGCTCGCACTTCATCGCTATCACCGACCACGATCTCGGCCGTACCACCATTCACGCCATCCTCGACGACGGCCGCAATCACCTCTGGTTCGCCACCGGCACCGGCCTGGCGCGTTGCGACTGTTCCGGATCGATGGGCTCCATGCACGGAGCCGACTGCGCCCACTGGCTCGAGTTCGGCACCACCGACGGTCTCCGCAGCCGCGAAACCGCCGTCAACAGCCACCCCTCTGCCTGGCGCGCGCAGAATGGCCACCTCTGGTTCGCTACGCCCAAGGGACTGGTTGAAGTCGACCCCGCGCACTTCCCCGTCAACAACGTCCCCCCGCCCGTGGTCGTCGAGCGCTTTGCCGTCGATGACGCCGAGCAGGCCCTGCATGCCGCCGGCCTGAGGGTTCCCGCAGGCCACAATCACTTCCAGTTCGAGTACGCCGGCCTCAGCTTTGTCGCTCCTCAAAAGGTGCGCTACCGCTACAAGCTCGACGGCTTCGATCACGACTGGACCGATGCCGGGCCCCGCCGCACCGCCTACTACACCAACATCCCGCCCGGCCGCTACACCTTCCGCGTGCAGGCCGCGAACAACGACGGCATCTGGAACGAGCAGGGAACCGCCCTCGAGTTCCAGCTAGCCCCGCACTTCTACCAGACCATCTGGTTCTACGTTCTACTCGGCCTCGCCGCCATCGGCCTGATCTTCCTCGGACTCAAACTGCGCCTGCTCCGTGCCCAGCGTGAATTCAACGCCGTCCTCGGCGAGCGTAACCGCATCGCCCGCGAGATTCACGACACCCTGGCCCAGGGATACGTCGGCATCTCCGTCCAGCTTGAAGTCCTCAGCGAACTGCTCCGCCACAATAAACTTGAAAAGGCCGCGAAGCATCTCGACACCGTGCGAGGCTACGTCCGCGAAGGCCTGGCCGATGCGCGGCAATCCATCTGGGCCCTCCGCTCGCAGGACACCGGCGAAGCCACACTGCCCGTCCGCATGCGCCGCCTTGTCGAGGCCGGCAGTACCCACAGCCTCGACGCAAAATTCGGCATCTATGGCGCTTACCGGCCACTCGCTCCAGGTACCGAAAGCGAAATTCTGCGCATCGCCCAGGAGGCGCTGCATAACGTGAAGAAGCATGCCGGAGCTGCCAGCGTCAAAATGCAACTCGAGTACCGCCGCAACGAAATCGCGCTCGAAATCATCGACGACGGTCGTGGCTTTACCCCCTCAAACAACGGCGCGCCACTCACATCGCCTTCCGGCCACTACGGCCTCACCGGTATGCGCGAACGTGCCGCCTCCATCGGCGGAACACTGGAAGTGACCAGCGAGCCCGGCGCCGGCACAACCGTTCGCCTGCGCGCCCCCGCCCCAGGCAAAAAGCAGGAGCAGAAAGATCAGGGCGAACCCACCGATACCGGCGATCCGCAGGAAACATCTGCGTCGCAGCAACCCGTTACCTCGCGAGGGACAAAGGAGAAGTCGTGATACAGGATTCCATAAGGGTTCTGGTGGTGGAAGATCATCACGTGGTGCGGCAGGGCCTCGTGGCTTTGCTCAACGTGGTGGACGGAATTGAGGTAGTGGGTGAGGCCGCTGACGGCGTTGAAGGCATCGCCCAGTTTCGTAAACACCAGCCTGCCATCACCCTCATCGATCTGCGCCTGCCGCGCCTCTCCGGCGTCGACGTCATTCAGCGCATCCGCATGGAAACCCCCGGCGCGCGCTTCATCGTGCTCACCACCTACGACGGCGATGAGGACATCTACCGCGCCCTGCAGGCCGGCGCCCGGGCTTACCTGCTCAAAGGCATGACCACCGACGAGCTGATCTCGACCATTCGCGCCGTACACGCCGGCAAGTCGCACATCCCCCCCGCCATCGCCCAGCGCCTCGCGGAGCGCATGGGGACTGAAGAGCTCACCGCCCGCGAATTCGATGTGCTGGAACAGATTGTCCACGGCAAGAGCAACAAAGAGATTGCCACCGAGTTGGAAATATCAGAGGCCACGGTGAAGACCCACATCAACAGCCTGCTCGGCAAGCTGGGCGTGACTGACCGCACCCAGGCCACTACTGCCGCCATCCAGCGAGGCCTTGTGCCGCTGGAATCGTTGCGCAAGCCCAGGTCGTAAACTTACCGGCCTCACCTCAACGTGAGACTAGGACGATACCCATGAAACGCATCTTTGTTGCCGCTCTTCTATCGCTCTTCGCTGCCGCCGGCGCACACCCGCAAACAGGCGCTTCAAAGCACCTCACCGCGCAGGCGCAGAAGTCCGCATGGCGCCAGGCCACTGACGCCGAGCTCGCCGCCTTGCTGCCGGCCCGCGCCCCCGTGGAAAAGGAACATATCGAAACCGAGATGCGCACCGCCTCCGGCATCGTCGACCGCCGCGGCCATTACATCGCCGGCGTGGTTCTCATCACCGCCGGCTACTCGGCTGAAGGAAAGTATTCGCACTTCCTCGTCATTCAGGCTCCCGTCAAGATCGGCGGCATCTCCTTCAAGCCCGGCGAGTATGTCTTCGGCTACACGCATGATGGCGACGTGCTCAGCGTGCATTTCAATGTAGCCTCAACCGGCGCTCTGGTCGGCACTGCGGAGGCACATCGCCTCCCCGGAACGCCGCGCGTCGAAATTCTCCGGATTTGGCCCCCCACCGATAAAGCCATGTTCCAGATCGGCCGCTTCGCGTTGCCTTACGAAATCGAAGAGTGAGCCATGGAATTGCACGACCAGCCCGTCAATGAAGCGCGCCCTATTCGTAGCGCAACGCCTCAATCGGGTCGAGATTCGCCGCCTTCCACGCCGGGTAAATGCCGAACAGAAGGCCGATCGTGCAGGACACTCCGAAAGCGATGCCCACCCACGTGGCCGACAATGCCGCATGCAGAAATGAGACGGCGTAGTGCAAAATCAGGGTGAACAGCGAGCCGGCGAGGATGCCGATTACGCCGCCTACCGCGCACAAGGTCACGGCTTCAAGAGTGAACTGCATAAGAATGTTCTTCTTTGTGGCCCCAATGGCTTTACGCACGCCGATTTCGCGGGTGCGCTCAGTCACTGAAACCAGCATGATGTTCATCACCCCCACGCCGCCTACCATCAGGCCCACGCTCGACACCGCGACCATGAAAAGAAACAGGCCGCCGGTCAACTGATTCCAGAGCCGCGACAGAGAATCGGGACCGAAGATGGCGAAGTTGTCCTCCTTCTCGACGCGTACATGTCGCCGGACGCGGAGAAGCTCGCGGATCTCTTCGATAACCTCCGCCTTGTTGACCGGGTCGTCGTACTTCACCACCAGCCAGAAATCCTTGATCTCGGGGTGAATTTTGCGGAATGTCGTCAACGGAAAATAAACCGAGTTGTCCTGCGTATTGCGCCCGCTGCCAAAGGGCTGGGGCTGCACGTCCAGCACGCCAATGACTGTAAAGATGTCCCCCTGGCAATCGATGTCCTTGCCGATCGGCGAGCCATCGGGAAAGAGATCCGCCGCCGCATCGTGGCCCAGCACGGCAACATTGGCCGCACGTTCCTCTTCGGCGTCGGTCCACATGCGGCCGTCGATCATGTTGATCTCCTGCACGTCCTTCACGGCCGAGGTGCTGCCGTTGAGGATGGTGTTGGAAATCTTGTGTGTGCCCGCCTTGACCGACACGGCGCCCAGGCCTGTCTGAAAGTTCTGATACGTAAGCTCGGGATCGACCGCCGCCACATGGGGAAGGTCGCGCATCGCCATCGCGTCCTCGTAGGTGAGCTTCTTGCGGTTCAGCTCTTCTATCGTGGGGCGCTTGCCGAACGGCTGAAATTGGAAAATCCAAAGATCGTTGGTGCCGAGCGAGCGCACAAACTGATCGATGTTGGTGTTGAGGCCGTTGATGGCGGAGGAGATGAGGATCACCGTGGAAATGCCGATGGCGATCCCCAGCACCGTGAGCCCGGAGCGCAGCTTGTTCTTCCGCAGGGTGTCGAACGCCAGCCGCACCGCTTCTTTCGAGTCGCTGATCCGCATGGCTCAAAGCTCCGCGCGGAGGGCCGCGATGGGATCGAGTTGAGAGGCCTTGTAGGCGGGATAAATCCCGAAAAACAGGCCCACGCCAATGGAGACAAAAAGGCTGAGCACGATAGACCAGTACTCGATGGCAGATGGAAATGCGATCGCCAGCGTGATCACCTTCGCCAGGACTATCCCGGAGAGCACGCCGATGGCGCCTCCCACCATTGAGATGGTGGCTGACTCGATCAGAAATTGCATGAGAATGTCATGCCGGCGCGCGCCGAGCGCCTTGCGCACCCCGATCTCACGCGTGCGTTCTGTAACCGAGACCAGCATGATATTCATAATGACGATGCCGCCCACCACCAGCGAAATGGCGGCGATCGAGGCCACCACCGCGCCGAAACTATTGAGGATCTTGCCCAGCAGGTTCTGGAAAGTCGAACTCGAGTCGATCGAGAAAGTGTCGGTCGCGCCTGGGGCGAGATGACGGCGAGAGCGCATGATCACCCGGAGTTCGTCCCCAACCACTTCCATTACCTCGGCGCCGCCGCCCGCGTCCACGTAAATTGACAGGCTCTGGTGCGACCCGTAGGTATGCAGAAACGTCGTGAGGGGAATCACTACGAAGTTGTCCAGACTGTTCCCAAGCATTTTGCCCTGGCGCTCCACCACGCCGATCACCGTATAGGGGGAACCGTCCACGCGAATCTCTTTTCCCAGCGGATCGCCGGGACCAAGGACGTTGTCCACGATATCGGCGCCCACCACCGCAACATGCGCGGAGTGTTCATCTTCTGAGGCTGTGAGCGAACGGCCCAGCTCAATGTTGAGATTGGAAATGGTAAGCATCGTCCACGTGCAGCCCCGGATGTTCGAATCAGTGGTGCTGTTGGTTCCGCGGACCACCTTGCCCACCGTGCCGCGCTGCGCACCCACTACTTTGCACGACCGGCACTCGGAGAGAACGGCACGATAATCGTCGAACGTGACGTCCTTGCGCTTCTGGTACTCCAGGTACTCTTCAAGCGTGATGAACGTCTGGGGCATCTTGCTGATGGTGAGGACCGACGCACCGTACCGGTTGATCTTCGAGGTGACAAACTCCTTGGCGCCGTTGGTGAGGGTGACCACCATGATCACCGAACCCACGCCGATAATAACGCCAAGCAAAGT
Source organism: Occallatibacter sp. (assembly GCF_036502485.1). Taxonomy (GTDB): domain Bacteria; phylum Acidobacteriota; class Terriglobia; order Terriglobales; family Acidobacteriaceae; genus Telmatobacter. The sequence goes on from NZ_DASXYM010000118.1 coordinate 16,495, forward strand.
GAGGATGGAGCGCAGCTTGTTTCCCCACAGCGCCTGGAGTGCGAGTCGAAAGGCCTCAATCAGTTGCATGATCCTGCTCTCTGTTGCAGCGGCCCGGCCCGGGTCACATCCGGACAGCCGCGTTCCCTGCCAGCCCGCGGCGGGATCGTCGTCCCGGCCCGGGGGCCTCGTGTATCAGAGGCCGGCGCGCGCGCGGCGCTGAACCGGCTCCTGCCCGCCCGTGCCCGCCCCGGCCCCTCTACACCCGGCTCACCCTGTTTCTCATTCCCTCAGTACTGAGAGAATCCTCGCCCGTCGTCTACTCGTACCGCAACGCCTCAATCGGATCCAGATTCGACGCCTTCCATGCCGGGTAGATCCCGAACATCAGCCCGATCGCGCACGACACTCCGAACCCAATCGCCACCCACATCGTCGAAAGCGTCGCTGGTAGCCCAACCGGCAGGAAATAGACGATCCAGGTGATGACCGCGCCCAACGAAACACCCACCACTCCCCCCACCGCGCACAGCGTTACCGCCTCCGTGGTGAATTGCATCAGAATGGTCCTCTTCGTGGCCCCGATGGCCTTGCGCACGCCGATCTCTCGCGTCCTCTCCGTCACGCTCACAAGCATGATGTTCATCACACCCACACCGCCCACCATGAGACCCACGCTCGAGACCGCAATCATGAACAGCACCAGCCCGCCGGTAATCTGGTTCCACAGCTTGGTGATGGAGTCAGGCCCGAAGATCTCGAAATCGTCCGGCTTGTCCACCCGTACTTTGCGGCGTACGCGCGCAAGCTCGCGAATCTCCTCCTGCACCAGCGACTTGTTCACCTGATCGTCATACTTCACACTCACCCACATGTCCTTATCTTCTGGATGCAGGTTGTGGAACGTCCCCAGGGGAAACAACACCTGGTTGTCGTTGCGGTTCCTTCCGCCGCCGAACGGCTGCTTCTGCTTGTCCAACACGCCGATCACCGTGTACAGCCCCGTCTCGACGTTCACTTCTTTGCCAATCGCGTTCTGATCGCCAAACAACTCTTCCCACGTGTCATGCCCGAGCACGCACACGTGCGCAGCGCGCTTGTCTTCCTCATCGGTATACATGCGGCCCTGCAGCATCGTGAACTCGCTGATCACGCTTACCGCTGAAGTGGACCCCGTGAGAATCGTGCCCGCGATCTTCTTCCCGTTGTACTTCACGCTCACCGCGCCCACGCGGAACATCCCCACGTGCTGATACGCTCCGTCCGCCGCCACCACGTGCGGCAAGTTGCGGATCGCCATCACGTCATCGATGTTGAACTTCTTGCGGGCCAGCATCTCGGTCGTGGGACGCACCCCGATCACAGGCATGTGAAACACCCAGATCACATTCGAGCCGAGCGCGCTCACAAAATCATTCACGCGATTGTTCACACCGCTGATCACCGAGGAAATTGTGATCACAGTCGACACGCCAATCACGATGCCCAGGATGGTCAACCCGGAACGCAGCTTATTGGCGCGCAGCGTATCCAGCGCCATCTTGACCGATTCTCCCGCCTGTCCTTTTGCCACCGTTTACTCCGCAACGTTCAGTTTTCAGCTTGTAATGGTTCAGCTCACAACGACTCAAGCAGCGCGTAAAGCATCCTTCCGGCCTCATGCGCCAGCCCCCATACGCCCTGCACCTTTTCAGGGCTCACGAACTTCAGGTTCCGCGCTGACTCCACTTGGGTTCGAACTTCGTAAGTCCAGCCCCTGGCCACTCCCGGAAACTGTTTGAATTCCCCCAGGCTGTTGCTGCTACTCCCCTCCGCAATATGGCTCGGGATCGAAAGAGCGGATCGACGGAGTTGGCCCGTGAGCCCGTAGAGTTCTTCGCGTGGAAACGACTTCGAAAGCTCGTAGACCGCCTCCGCCAGCGCCATTGCCCGGTGCCCGGCCTGCAAATCCCGGAATGCCTGACCCACTGCTTACTCCCCATCGCAAACTGACAACCGGCAACTGAAGACTGACAACGCGTGCCTACATTTCTGCCCGCAGCGCAACAACCGGATCCAGCTTCGCAGCCTTGCTCGCCGGGTACACCCCAAAGAATATCCCCACGCTCGTCGCCAGAAACAGCCCCAGGAACACGGCCCAGATCGGCACGGCCGTAGGAAATCCAACCAGCACCGTGATGATCTTCCCCACCAGAACTCCACCCAGCACCCCGAACGCCCCGCCCACCAGCGCCAGAAATCCACTCTCGATCAGGAACTGCAGCAGCACGTCGCGCTGCTTGGCGCCCAGAGCCTTGCGCACTCCAATCTCGCGGGTACGCTCGGTTACGCTCACCAGCATGATGTTCATGATCACCACGCCGCCCACCACCAGCGCGATCGACGCAAGACCCAGAACCACCGCCGCGAACAGGGAACTGATCTGCTTCCAGATATCCAGAAACGTATCATTGGTCTCCAGCTCGAAATCGTCCGGCTGCCCTGGCGCATCGTGCCGGCGCGCCCGCATAATCACGCGCGCCTGGTCCTTGGCCCGTTCCATCACCTGCGCGTCACCGTTGGCCCGGGCATAAACATCGACCGAGTCGTTGTACCCATAAATCTGCTGATAGGTTGTGATGGGGATGGCAACCCAGTTGTCCTGCGACTGCCCCAGCGTCTTGCCCTGTCTGTCGCCCACTCCAATGATCGTGTAGGGGATTCCGTCCACCCTGATTTCCTTGCCAATCGGATCGCCGTCCGGCAGCAGGTTGTCCACAATGTCGTACCCCACAATCACGTTTTTCGTTGCGTGTTCCTCGTCGGCCGGCGTAAACCCGCGCCCGATCGCGATATCGATGTTGTTCAGCGACAGCATCGTCCAGGTGAGGCCGCGCACCCCCGTGTTGTTGCTCGACTTCCCATTCGCCACCACATTCGTGGACTTGAACAGCGACGCCCCTACCTCTCGGCACTCCTCGCAGCCGGCCCGAATCGCCTCGTAGTCCTCCATGCGCACAATCTTGCGCTTCTGGAACTTGAAGTATTCTTCCGGCGAGAAGATCAGGCTCGACATGCGCGTGATCGTGAACACGTCAGCCCCATAGCCCGAGAGCTTTGTGCTCACGTACCGATTGGCGCCCTGCACCATCGTGATCACCATGATCACTGAGGCCACTCCCATAATCACGCCGATCAGCGTGAGAATGGATCGCATTTTGTTGGCCCAGAGAGACTGCAGCGCGAGTTTGAAGGCCTCAATCAGTTGCATGGTTCTGCTTTCTTTTGCCCGCGGACGGCACATCGATCGGTTACATGCGTCTGCATCCGGTCACCGGGAAGGCTCATTCCAGTGTACGCAACCGCCGTTTCCCGCGCGATCGGTTTCCCCGCCCAAGCCCCATCCAGTTCAATTGACCGGAAGCGGAAAAACGGGGTCCACGCGCGTTTCCTCGCACACCGGGCTCCTGGCCGGAACCAACCGCCCTTGCGGAGAAACCGCATGAAATAGATCTCGCTCCGGTATTCTTCTAGACGCGCCGCTCCGGCCTTTAGCCTCACTCCGGTTCACGTCCGTCTCGTCCAGAACTACGCAAGCCCGCCGCCACCGGTTCCGCATCGTCCCATCCAAAAGCGTTTTTCCTGAACAAACGCTCGGGGGCCGTCGTACGATATCTTGCGCATCCACATCTCCGTTCACATTGCGCTTACCACCCTGACTTCACCGCTCTGCCCTTCAATGGAGGATTCCTGATGCCTTCCCGCACCCGCCTCGCGCTGCGCATCGTCTCTGCCCTTCTCGCCCTTACGGCCGGCGTTCCTGCCGCCACCGCACAGAATTCTCCGGCGGATCAGCACCTGCTCCTTCGCAGCCCTTCGCTTTCTCAGGACCGGATCGCCTTCCGCTACGCCGATGACGTCTGGACCGTCCCCCGACAGGGTGGCGAAGCCCAGCGCCTCACATCCAACGGAAACGTGGTGGCCGGCCCCTGTTACTCGCCGGATGGCTCCCGGATCGCTTACACCGCCCATCTCCACGGCAACGACGATGTCTACATCATTCCGGCTAGCGGAGGCGTGCCCAGCCGCATCACCTTTCACCCGGCTGGCAGCTCTGTCACGGGATGGTCGCGCGATGGCAAAAATGTCCTCGTCGCCACCGGCGGCTTCAGCTATCGCCACTTCGGCCGCCTCTTCCTGGTGCACGCCGATGGCTCCGGCATGCCTGAGCCGCTCCCCCTGCCCATGGGCGTCGAGGGCTCCTTCTCCCCCGACGGCCAGTCCATCGCCTACCAGCCCATCACCAAGTGGGAACAGGCATGGAAACGCTATGTCGGCGGCCAGACCACGCCCATCTGGATCGTGAACCTCAAAACCCTCGACCTGGTTCGCGTCCCACGCCAGAATTCCAACGACTCCAGCCCCGTCTGGCAGGGCGACGCCGTCTACTTCCTCTCCGACCGCAGCCAGGATGGGAAAAACTCCGGCCCCGTATCGCTCTACAAATACGACGTGGCGTCCAAACAGGTCACAGCCGTCAGCCAGAACAAGGGCTTCGACATCAAGTCCGTGCAGGGCGGCCCCGGCGGCTTGGTTTATGAACAGTTCGGCTCACTCCACTTCATCGACACGGCCGGCAATGACGACAAAATCGTCTCCGTTCAAATCCACGGCGAACTCCCCAACCTCACGTCGCACATCGCCACCATCCCGCCCGAAGAGATCCAGAACGCCGGCCTCTCCCCCTCCGGAGCCCGCGCAGTCTTTGAGGCGCATGGCGAAATCTTCACCATCCCCGGCGAGAAAGGCGACACCCGCAACCTCACCCGCACCTCCGGCGCCGCGGAGCGCAACCCGTCCTGGTCGCCTGACGGCAAGACCATCGCTTACTTCTCTGACGCCAGCGGCGAATATCAGCTCTATCTCCAGGAACAGACCGGATTCAAGCCCCCCGTCGTCATCGACCTCGGCCCCAATCCCAGCTTCTTCTACGGCCCCACCTGGTCCCCCGACTCCAAACACATCGCCTACATGGACAAGCACAACCGCCTCTGGGTCGTCGATGTGCCCCTGCCCAACACCGACGCGAAAGCTGCCGCGCCCAAACCCGTCCTCATCGACCAGGGCATCTACGGCACCTTCGGCCCTGACTGGTCCGCCGGTTGGTCTCCCGATTCCAAGTGGATCGCCTACCACCGCGACCTCGAAAACCAGCTTCGCGCCATCTTCGTCTATTCCCTCGACACAAAGAAATCCACCCAGATCACCGACGGCATGAGCGACGCCTTCTCGCCGGCATTTGACCTGAATGGCAAGTACCTTTACTTCGTGGAATCCACCAACGACGGCCCGTCCCACGCCGGCATTGACCTCTCCTCGCTCGACCGCGCCCAGACCACCGCGCCCTATGTAGTGGTTCTGGCCAAAGACGGAGCCTCACCCGTCCCGCCCGAAAGCGACGACGAAAAAATTAAGGAAGAAAAGAAGACCGAGCCGCCCAAGCCCGTCGCCGAAGCAGCCTCTGACAAGAACAAAAAGGATGCAGAGAAGAAGCCCGGAGCCAAAGACGAAGCCAAATCCGACGACAAGGACAAAGACAAAGAGAAAGACAAGAAGGACGACAAGCCCGCCGAAACCAAAATCGATCTTGACGGCATCGGTAACCGCATCCTGTCCCTGCCCATCCCGCCACGCAACTACATGGGCATCGCCACCGGCAAAACCGGCGTGCTCTTTCTCTTTGAAGGGCCGCCGGTTGGCCGCTCCACCAACGAGGGCCCCGGCTCGAACATCACCGCCGTATGGCGCTTCACCCTGGAGAAGCGCGAGCCCCAGACCGTCCTCAACAATGTGGACTCCTTCACGCTCTCCGCCGACGGCTCCAAGATCCTCTACAACCGCAAAACCGGCTGGATCATTACCCCTGCCGACGACCTGAAGCCCGACAACAACAATCCCGGCAAGCCGCTCAACCTCGGCCAGATGCAGACCACCATCGATCCCCGCGCTGAGTGGAAACAGATGTATCACGAAACCTGGCGCATCGAACGCGACTTCCTCTACGACCCCAACACCCACGGCCTGTCGATCCCCAAAATCGAAGCGCGCTATAAACCCTACCTCGACAACATGGCGGCGCGCTCCGAGTACACCTACCTCTCCACAGAAATGCTCGGCGAAATCACCATAGGCCACATGTTTGTCGGCGGCCCGTTCCACCCCGAAAACGAGCCCAGGGCCGGCCTGCTCGGCGCCGACTACTCCGTCGACCACGACCGCTACAGGATTGCCAGGATCTTCGGCGGCCAGAACTGGACTCCGGGGCTGGCTTCGCCGCTCACGCTTCCCGGCGTTTACGTCAAACAAGGCGAGTATCTGCTTGCCGTCAACGGCCGCGAACTGCACGCCAATGACAACCTCTTCGCAGCGTTTGACGGAACCGCCGGCAAACAGACCGTCATCCGGGTCGGACCGAACGCCGATGGAAAAGACGGCCGCGACGTCACCGTTGTCCCCGTCGGCGACGAAGACGGCCTGCGCAACGTCGACTGGGTCGAGGGCAACCGCAAAAAGGTCGACGAGCTTTCCGGCGGCAAGGTCGCTTACGTCTACATGCCCAACACCGCCGGCGCCGGCTACTCCAGCTTCAACCGCTACTTCTATTCGCAACTGGACAAGCAGGCCCTGGTGCTCGACGAGCGCTGGAACGAGGGCGGACTCATCGCCGATTACATCGTGGATGTCCTCAAGCGCTTCCCCCTGTCAGGCGCCATCGAGCGTGACGGCAAGGCGATCCATGACCCCGTCGGCGCCATCTTCGGCCCCAAGGTCATGCTCATCAATCAGAACTCCGGCTCCGGCGGCGATGCCAACCCCTGGTACTTCCGCAAAGCCGGCGTCGGCAAGCTGGTCGGTACCCGCACCTGGGGCGGACTGGTCGGCATCGGCGGTTATCCCGCCCTGCTCGATGGCGGCTACGTCATGGCTCCCCGCTACGCCATCTTCGGCATCGACGGCGATTGGGAAGTCGAGAACCATGGCATTCCGCCTGACGTCGAGGTCGAACTCCTGCCCAAAGACTTCGCCGACGGTCATGACCGTCAGCTCGAGCAGGGTGTACAACTCGTCCTCGACGAACTGAAGACTCACCCCGTCCCCACGTTCAAGGTGCCCGCCCCGCCCAACTACCACCAGAACGACGGCCTGGGAAAAAACTAGCTCCCCTGCCTTCGCCACAACCCGCGGCGCCCCAGCTCTCCGGCATGCAGAGTCGGGGCACCGTCTCACCGTCTACGGCTGGCTGTAGTACCCGCTCGTGGTCCGCACCGTCACACCGGGCTGGTCCACCGTCAGCTTCAATTCGTGGTAAGTGCCGGCAGGCTGCCCTTTCAGCGGCTCAAACGTGAGCCGGTACGACGAGTCCATGTCCTCAGCGCACTGCCCGATCTGCTCCGCCAGGTCATTACCCGGCCCCAGCACTCGACCGCCGCTATGAACCGCCAGAACGTTCAGTGCCAGACTTCCGCTGCTCGCGTCCTGCGTCCGCAAAACCGGCTTCAGGTACGCCTTGTAGAACTCCGGATTGATCAACGCCGCGCCGGCGGTCGAGTCCAAAGGCGACACCGTGCAAACCGTCATCTCGCCCTCCATCAGCCAGTTGGACAACTCAACGGCGTTGTTGAAGTATGCGGCATTGTCGCTCACGGATGGCAGAACTCCCTGGGTCTCCAGCAGTGGCCACCCCGTACCCAACCAGACCAGGACCTTGCGACCCGGCTTGTGCGTCTCGTTCTCTGCAATCAATCGAATTTGAGCCAGCGACAGGTTGAACCGCTCAATCTCCCCGTTCAGCCCCATGGCTGCATTGAATACAGAGATGCGAGGAGTCAGCCTGCGCAGCAATCTGACTTCCTTCTTGCCGTCCGCGGAAGGGCGCGGCTGCACCTCCAGCCCCTTGTCGGTCAAGACCATCAAGCTGACCGGATGCGCCAGCCGTCCCCCATTTTGTTCGAGGAAACGGATCGTCTCGCTGCGCGCAAGCGCCTGCTCCACCCGGTTGTTGTTGAGAGCGTCAAGAACCAGCAGCACCTCGAGCGAGGGATCGCGTTGCAACGCCGCGCCATGGAACGCTCGGAAGTAGAGAATCTTGCCTGGCTTCCCGTTGTCGAGCAGCTTGAAGTTCCACGGCTGCAGCCCCGTCACCGGCTTGCCCCATGCGTCCGTAACCACAGCATGAAGTTGCACGCGCGACGTATCCGCATCCTTCGGCTTCACAGGCGGCCGCGGGCGCAGAACCGGCTCCTGCCCCTCTCGTGATTCCGGCGCGGATTGCCCTGCGCCCGCCGCAACCACAAAAACCAACAGCAGCAACCACCAACAGCGAAGAGTCACCGGAAACCCTTAGATACAAATTCGACCCCGATGTTAACTCTTGGACCGTCTGATTGCCGCCCCGGTTAGGAGTGACTCCTCGCCCCCACCCCTACAGCGTCGCCAGCGGATTGGCAAACTCTGACTGCTCCCTGACCCCTGCCGTCGTCGATTCGGGATGCCAGTTGCGCGGCTGAAAAATGCAGCAGGGCTCCTGCGCCAGCGGATCGCCGGTCAGCGCATAGGATCGCGCCCGGCTGCCTCCACAGATCTCCTTGTATTCACATGCCCCGCACTTGCCTTCGAGGCGACCGGTGTCCCGCAGCGCTTTAAAGATCGGCGCATTCCGATAGATATCGGCCAGAGGCGTCTCCCGAATATTCCCGGCATGAATCGGCAAAAATCCGCTGGGGTACACATCGCCTTTATGCGAGATGAACATGAAACCTTTCCCGTCATTCACCCGCCGCGTGGCCCAGCCGTGATTGCGCGCCTGCGCGTCGGCCTTCGGCGCACCCGGCTCATACTCCGCAACCGCGGCGCCCGGATGTCCCCCCGGATGTCCCTGCCCCATCTTCCGCTCTTCAAGATTGTGCTGCAGCAGATACCGCCGGTAGTGCATTGCCTCGGTCGTCTTGATCTGGAAACTCACCCGGTGGCTCAGTTCGTATATTTTGCCGAAAACCTCTTCGAACTCCTCGCCCGACAGCAGATCGTTCAGCTGCCCCCTGCCCACCGGCACCAGGAAGAACACATTCCACATCACGATCTTCAGCTTCTCGAAAAGCCTGCATAGCCCATCCAGATCATGCGCGTTGTGGCGGCTGATGGTGGTGTGCACCTGGATCGGCAGCCCCGCCTCGCCCGCCCACTCCACTGCCTGGATCGTCCGGGCCCACGCGCCGGGCAATCCGCGGAAAGCATCGTGAATCTCCGGCGTCGAGCCGTCCAGCGAGATGCCGAGCCGCACCACGCCGGCTTCCTTCATCTTGAAAATCGCTTCGCGGGTCAGCAGAGGAGTCGCGCTGGGCGTTACCGCCACCTTGACCCCCTTCTCTGCGGAATAGCGGATAAGCTCGTAAAGGTCCGGCCGCTTGAGCGGATCGCCACCCGTAAAAACGAAAATGGGAATGTGCATGTCCGCGATCTGGTCAATGACACGTTTCCCTTCCTCCGTCGTCAATTGATCGGGATGCGCAATGGGCTGGGCGGCGGCGCGGCAGTGCTTGCACGCCAGGTCGCAGGACTGGGTAACCTCCCAGATAGCGAGGAAAGGAGCTTCGTCGTAGTTGAGTCCGCCGCGGGCGGGAATGGTGTGCATCGGCTGCATGGCGTGCATCAGGCCTCCTTACGGGAACGAGGGGTGGACCGGGCGAGGGGTTCGCGGGGAAGACGACCGTTTCCAAGTTCAAGGAAAGCAGGGGAACGCACATAATGCTGTGATTAGGATCACGTATGACCCACCGGATCGGGACCATAATGGCACGCAGTGAACTGGACAGCGACGCTGGGTCATGAATTTCGCATCAAGAGTCTGACGAACTCTGTACACCAGGCAACGTTTTTCGTGCAAGATGAATCTTACGTGCGTGACTTTCCTGTTTAGCTTGGCCGGGTGAGGTACATCACCTGAACTTGTGCTTGTCGGCACTGTGCCGAGCCGGGGAAAGGATCAGACTCAAATGAGAACAGCCGGGAGGTGCCTATGGCAGCCGCGTTGAAGCCGGAATGGAGCAAACCCTCAACCATTCTCTTTGCCTCGGAATTTCCAGCCAACGAGAAAGCGTTTGCGTTTGCCGTGGCGCAGGCCGCGGAGTTCGCCGCCGACCTGATCCTCTTTCATGCCTATGACACCATGGTGATATCGGCCTCGGAAACCTCGGGCGTGCGCTACTACGACTATGCCGCCGCAGCTCGAACGGAGATGCAGCACCTGGAGCCGCTTGCCGAGCGTGCCCGTGCCGCCGGTCTGCGCTGCGAGGTCGTTGTGCGCCCCGGATTGCCTGCAGACCAGATCCTGTCCTATGCAAGGGAACGCGCCATTGACCGAGTCGTCATGGGCACCCATTCGCCGGGACCGATCGGCAAGCTGCTGGTCGGGTCCGTCGCCGAGGCAGTCCTGCGAACCTCCAGCGTACCGGTGTTCATCGTCGGTCCAGAGGTGGTCGACGGCAGCTTCCGTAACTTCGAGACCAAAATTGTCCTCTGCGCCGTCAGCCTGGGTGATACCAGCGCCATGGTCACAACCTTCGCGGCTGAGTTGGCCGTTCAACACAATGCCCGCCTGATCCTTCAACACGTCATCCGTCCGCAGGACCGGCACGAAGTGTTGGCCGGGCGCAGCATCGACCAGATCGAAAGCGACCTGATCGCCATGGTGCCGAAGGAGCTTCAGGACAAAATCGAAGTCCAGGCCATCGTGGTCCCCGGCGACCCGACTGAAGAGCTCCTCTACCAGAGCCGGGCTCAGCAGGCTGATCTGGTGGTGCTCGGCGCTCATGGAGCCACGGCGTTTGCGGCCATCACCCGCCACGGCATTGTCTACAAGGTGCTGGCGCACTCCCACTGCCCCGTGCTCACCCTGTCGCCCGCCGTCCTCGCTGCCACCGGAGCCACCGGAGAACATGTCTCCCCGGTGGAAACCTTCCTGGCCGGCGTGTTCTAAAACCCAGAATCCAGAAAGCAATGAGGCGGACGGCCTGGGCCGTCCGCCTCTTTCTTGCTCACAGCAGCTTACTTCCGGGTCGCCCCACAAGCCTTTCCACCGCACAACGCACTCACAATCCCCACCCCTTCGCGAACGGTATAAATGCGATCCGTCGCCGGCAGCTTGACCTTCTCCACGCTTCCCGACGGCCAGTGAATCTCCACCACCCCCGCATCCCTGGCGTCGCCCAGTCCGAAGTGTGCCCGCGGGTCATTCGATGAGATATAGCTGCCGCCGCTCATCACATCTTCCCTCTGGCGCATACCGTTGGCCGTTAGATAGACGGTGGCCCCCACGCCGTCGCGAGGACTCTGCCGGCCGGTCTTGCTGTCTTTACCGCCCACCAGCCTGAGCTCCACCCAGTGATGCTTGTCCGCATTCACGTTCTTCAGCAGCACCGGCGGCCCATCAATCGGGCTGATCACCACGTCGATTTTGCCGTTGTTGAACAGGTCCCCGAATGCCGCGCCGCGCCCCGAAGTCACCGTGGCAAGCCCTGAACCCTTCACCGCTGCAATGTAGGTGAACTTGCCGTTCCCGTTGTTGCGAAACAGCAGGGGTCGCTCGGCAAAAGTCGTGCCCCAGTCGTGCCCGTCCACCTGCGGGTACACGTGACCGTTGACCATCACAATGTCTTTCCAGCCATCGTTGTCATAGTCGGGAAATCCCGCGCCCCAACCCACAAAAGGCACAGCCATCTGCGTGATCCCGGCCTCGTCGGCCACATCGGTAAAGCCGTCCGGGAATCCCGCGTTGCGGAAGAGCGCCTTGAAATCGTCAGAGAAATCGGTGATGAGCAGGTCAACCAGCCCGTCATTGTTGTAATCGCCAACCGCCAGGCCCATCGATGCGATCTCGCGCCCATCCTTGTTCAGCGCAAATCCCGACACATAGCTCTGGTCCTCAAATGTGCCATCGCCCTTGTTGAGGTACAAGTAGTTGGGCAGCGAGTCGTTCGCCACCAGCAGGTCCACACGCCCGTCGTTGTTCACGTCCACAAACGTGGCGGTGAAACCGTAGTAGGCGCCCGGATCAGACACGCCTGCTTTGACGCTCACATCCGTAAACGTCCCGTCGGCATTCTGATGAAACAAGTGGTCGGGCTCGCCCTTCAGCCCGCGCGGCCCGCACATCACCGGAATGCCATGCAATTGGCAAAACGCAAACGGAACCGAGCCGTCCGTCGCCGTAGGCTCATGCGCCAGGTCATAGTGCACATATCCTGACACAAAGAGATCCAGCCGCCCGTCGCCGTCGTAGTCGCCCCAGGTGGCGCCGTCGCTCCAATTGCCCAGCGTTACCCCCGCCTTCTCCGCTACATCGCTGAACGTCCCGTCGTGATTGTTGCGATAGAGGCGATTCTTGCCAAAGTTGCAGACAAAGATGTCCGGCCAGCCGTCGTTGTCATAGTCGGCAATGGCCACCCCGAAACCCCAGCGGTCGTTTTGCACACCGGCCTTCGCAGCCACATCGGTGAACGTCCCATCGTGGTTGTTATGGAACAGCGCAGCATGGGGCGCCGTCGCCTTTCCGCTGAGCGCATCATACGTGGAGCCGTTCACCAGGTAGATGTCGAGCCAGCCGTCATTGTCATAGTCGATCAGCCCCACCCCCGAGCCGTCGGTCTCAAGGATGTACTTCTTGGCTTTTGTCCCCATCACGTGCTGCCAGCGCGCCAGCCCCGAACTTCTGCTCGCATCCTCAAAAATCACCGCACCGGAGTCCACAAATCCACCCGCCGTGATCGGTCGCTTCTGCGCGTCGTAGACAGGTGCGAATGTGCCCGCGGAGGAAACGCCACTCATTCCCGAGGCGGGCTCCTGCGCCTGGCCCCCGGTAGCTTGTCTCGGCACGGAAGCCTGCTGCGCCGCCGGGGTCAGTGCCTGGCAGGTCACGAAACAGGCGAACGCCAGGGCCAAGCCTGCGTGGAAATAGGAACGACGGGACCGGAACAACACGGCTCCTTATGGGCAACGGTCCACCAAAGCATAGCGCAGCAGAGGAACACCTCGTCTCAACAGGTCTGCATCCATCGCGGGAGCGCAGGGCGGCAGAAAAAGAGACCCCCAAAAAGAGGGGGCCAGTAGCCGGCGCTGGAGGTCGATAGCGCGCGACTACTGGCGATCCCTGCACGTAACGAGTTCAGCTGCGGCTTCCCCTTTCCACGGCTGCCTCGTGTTGGCCGGCTCAAGAGGGAGACTTGCGAATCCCTCGAACCATGCCGACGAAGAGCAGTTTCTCGCATCGCAGCGGCACAATCTGTGATGCCCGTCACGCACTGTTGTTCATTGCGCGCCTGGGCTGTGGATTTTTATTCGTTGCTCTTCGGCGCGACGGCGGTCGCCTTATCGGGCTTGAAGTCAGCGCAGCTCTTACCGTTGCACAGGGCGGCGGTGATGCCGGCGCCTTCCTCAACCGTGTAGATCCGGTCTACTGCCGGCACCTTGATCGTTTCCACCTTGCCGTCGGGCCAGTGAATTTCAGCAACGCCGGCGTCGGTGGCGTCGCCCAGCCCGAAGTGCGGACGGCGATCGTTCGCCGAGATGTAACTGCCAGACGACAGCACATCCTGCCGCATCCGCATGCCGTTGGCCTTCAGATATACCGTGGCCGTGGTGGCGTCTTTCGGGCTTTTGCCGCTTCCCACCAGGCTTAGCTCCACCCAGTGGTGTTTGTCGGGATTAACGTTTCGCAGCAGCACCGGCGGCCCGTCAATAGGATTGATGACCACGTCGATCTTGCCGTCGTTGAACAGATCGCCGAACGCCGCCCCGCGCGCAGGGATAACGTCAGCCAGCCCTGTTCCCTGAACAGCCTTGATGTATTCGAACTTGCGATCTTTCCCGTTAGCGTCCGGAATGTTGTGAAACAGCAGAGGACGTTCCGCCCAGCTCGTGCCCCAGTCGTGCCGGTCCACCTCCGGATAAACATGGCCGTTCACTTCCAACAGATCGAGCCAGCCATCGTTGTCATAGTCCAAAAACCCCGCGCCCCAGCCAACAAAGGGGATGGTGGGCTGCGCCACCCCCGCCTTATAGCTCACATCGGTGAAGCTGGCATCGCCATCGTTGTGAAACAGGACCTTATAGTCGTCGCCGAAATCGGTGACGTAGAAGCTCACCAGGCCCTTGTTCTCGTAGTCGCCCGCGGCGATGCCCATCGAGGCGATCTCCCGCCCATCCTTATTCAGCGCAAAGCCCGAAACGTAACTCTGATCGTCGAAGGTCCCGTCTCCCTTGTTGATGTAGAGATAGTTGGGTTCGGAGTCGTTGCCCACCACCAGGTCGGGCTTGTTGTCGTTATTGATATCGACAAAAATCGTGGAGAAGCCGTAGTAGCGGTCCTTGTCCTCCACCCCGGCCTTGGCGGTGACGTCAATGAATGTTCCATTGGCGTTCTGGTGAAAAAGGTGATCGCCTTCGCCCTGCAGGCCGCGCGGGCCGCAGTTCACGTTCTGTCCGCGATATTGGCATTGCGCATAGCCCACCGCCTTCGTCCCGCCAAGGGGAAGATTGCCGCGGTCGAAGTGCACGTAGCCCGTGACGTAGAGATCGAGACGGCCATCGCCATCGTAGTCGGCCCATGTCGAGCCGGGATGCCAGTTGTCGAGCGCCACCCCGAGCTTCTCCGCCACATCGGTGAAGGTGCCGTCGTGGTTGTTGTGGTACAGCCGGGTGAGTCCGTAGTTGCCCACGTAGAGGTCGGGCCACCCGTCGTTGTCGTAGTCGGCCACAGAGCAGCCGTATCCCCACCGGTCGTTCTGCACACCGGCTTCTTTCGATACATCCGTGAAGGTGCCGTCGCGGTTGTTGCGAAACAGGGCGGCGTGCGGCGCCGGTTCCTTGCCGTCCAGGGAATCGAAGGTTGCCCCGTTGACCAGGTAAATGTCCAGCCAGCCGTCGTTGTTGTAATCGATCAGGCACAAGCCCGAGCCGTTGGTCTCCACGATAAACTGCTTTTCCGGCACGCCCATCTTGTGAACCCAGCCGGAGAGGCCGGCCCGTTTCGTAGCGTCCTCAAACACCACGGGCGCTTCGCCGGGCTTCACGAATCCTCCCGCGGTGATAGGCCGCTTCTGCTCGTCGTATTGTGCCGGCGCACCCAGCCCTCCGGCGATCCCGGACTGCATGCCGGATTGGCTCGGCTTCGATGGAGGCTGCGGCGCCGCCTGCTGCTGGGCAACAGCCGCCACCGAGGCGCATATTACGACTGCGCAAAAAAGCCGGCGCAAACAAGACGAGGGGATGATCACGGTTTGCAGTTTATCGCACCCAAGTTTCCCCTGGAATTTGATCGGAACACGAGGCTACCCGCAGCAGCTCACCCATGCATCCAACCGGACAGGCAGCGGATAGATATAGAGGTACCGAGAAGGCGTAAAGGATGGGGCAGATCTTGGGTCAAGGGAAGAGAAGCCTGGACGCGGTGAGTTCGCCGGCCGGGCCTGACCGCTTCGGGCGGTTCGCGTCGTGCGCGTCCGGGTTTCTCGGCTCCCGGTGGGGCTTCCTGTGCGCAAGCGTATTCCTGCTGCTCTGGGCCGCGAGCGGCCCCCTTCTGCATTACTCCGAGTTCTGGCAACTGGTGGTGAACACCGCCACCAATATCGTCACATTCTTGATGGTGTTTCTCATCCAGAACACCCAGAACCGCGACGCCCGCGCCATCAACCTCAAGCTCGATGAGCTGATTCGAGCCGTGGATAATGCCCGCAATCACATGATGAACATTGAAAAGCTGAGCGATGCGGAGCTGGACATCCTGGAAGAGCAGTTCATGCGCCTGCGCGTGAAGCACCAGAACGAGCAAATGGGGATGGCCGCGGATTAAGTAAGCAAGTTAGAACCGGCTCTCAGGCAGCGTGAGTGAAAGGGCTCGTCCGCGGGGGCCCTTTCTACCCGGATCTCAACTGCTGCAGTGTGATTGGCGCTCTCTTCAGAACACCTTCAGCAACAGCAGAATAACCACGATGGTGAGAATGAGGCTGAGGCCGCCTCCGCCATAGTATCCCAGGCCAGGTCCCATCCTGTATCCGCCGAACCCGAACAACAGGATGAGTACGATCAGCAATACGATCAGCATGTTTTCTCCTTACTAAGTCACGAACTCTGCGTTCGAGCTTTTTGCCTGCCGTGAAGAGCAAGCCTCTGTAACTGAGTAAGTTGGATGCAAAGGTACTCTGAATCGGCTGTTCCGGAGTGGATTTATCAATTGTGCGCAGGAATTTTAGCAGAAACCAACCATCGCTCCCAGAGTCGGAATCCAAGTCACTGTTGTCGAATTGAGGCACGTCCCTCCGACGGCCTCAGGAGGTAAGGAATGCTCTGGACAATTTTCGTGATCCTCCTGGTTTTGTGGCTAGTGGGTCTGGTGAGCAGCTACACGCTGGGAGGCTTTATTCACCTGCTGCTCTTGGCGGCAGTGGTGGTGTTGATTCTGCAACTCATATCGGGGCGCCGCACAGCTCTTTAGGCGCGCGATGGGACAGGCAGACAGCGGGCGCGGGAAAGCATGCGCCTTTGGTGTGAGCAGCAATAACCCACGGAGGTGGAGTAAATGAACAAAGACAACTTGAAGGGCAGCATCGATGACGCGGCCGGTCGCGCCAAACGCCAGGTCGGCGAATGGACGGGCGATTCCGAGACCCAGGCTGACGGCGCCGCGCAGCAGGTGAAGGGCAAGGCGGAAAAGGTGTTGGGCAATGTGAAAGACGCTGTGAACGATGCCACCCACGGCAACCGCACCGACGATCGCGACGTGGAACGCGACCGCGACTACAACGCAGAGCGCCCCTGATTCGGCTGACTCCCACTTCAAACCTGCGCGGTGCGATGGTCTTCTCCTTCGCATCGCGCTTCAAGTTCCGGCCTCATCCCCAATCCAAATCAAATCAGAGGAAAGATGAAAGCTCTGGGAATCGTTTTGATGATTGCCGGCGTGCTCGCGCTGGCCTATGGCGGATTCTCCTGGAACACCCATAAGAAGGCCATTGACATGGGCCCGCTGCAGGTAGAGCGCACCCAGCACCATACCCTGCTGCTGCCGCCCCTGCTGGGCGTCGGCGCGCTCATCATCGGTGGTGTGCTCGTCTTCGCCGGCGGCCGCCCGCGCTGACAGGACTCCGCCCTGCGGCGTGAAGTTCACGTGAATTCGGGAAAGAGTCCCGGGAACTCCCGAAGAAAAGCGCGTCTCCCCGCTTGCCACGAGAGTACCTGCGGGGTCAAGATAGAGAGGAGGGCGCCCGCTTCGCGCCTCTCGAATCGAGGTGCGTCTTCCGCAGGGACTCCTCCTCCACTCCCGGTTCCATGACGTTCGACGTTCCACCAGCGGCACCGTCCGCATCGCGGACATCCGCATGGCGCGCTGTGGTTCGCGTGCTCCGAAGTCCGCTGGACGCTGCCGGGTCCGCCCTCTTCCCTTCCGGTTGTTCTCTTTGCGGCTCCCCTCTGCCGCGCCTTTCTTCCGTGCCAATTTGTGACGTTTGCTGGATGGAGATGCCCGCCAGAAGCGGCCCTGTGTGCCCGCGTTGCGGTGATCCCCTCGCCGGCGAAGTGGACGCTCAACTTCGCCAGGGTCTGTGTAGGATGTGCTGGTCGGCGCCGCCGCCGTTTGAACGCGCCGTTGCTTACGGCGTGTATGAGGACCGCATGCGCGAGGCCATCCATGCCATGAAATACCACCGCATGCATCCGGCGGCGAAGCGGCTGGGCGCCATGCTGGCGCAGGCCGTCATCAAGCTGCAAGGGGAAACGTCAGCCACGATGGTCGTCGTCCCTGTGCCGCTGCACCGATCCAGGCACCGGGAACGCGGATTCAATCAGGCACGGGCGCTGGCGGAGCACGCCATCGCAGCCCTAGGCAAAACCCATCCCGGCTGGACGCTCACCCTCGCACCCAACGCCTTGCGGCGCGTGCGCGCCACAAAGACGCAGGCAGGCCTTTCAAGCCGGCAGCGGCGCTTGAACATGCGCACCGCTTTTGCCGTTGCCCATGACAGACGGGTGCGCGGCCGCGATGTGCTGCTGGTGGACGACATCTTGACCACAGGGGCCACCGCCCGTTCCGCGGCGCTGGCTCTGAAACGCGGGGGAGCCAAAACCGTTTGGGTAGCGACCCTGGCCCGGGCCGGACGTGCGCTTCCCGAGCGCGGAAGTCTATCTCAAGGTACGCAGCAAGACAGGAGTCACAACACCCAACACCCCGGCACGCTCGAAGAGCCGGCCAACGTAAGCATGCATTCACCATCTTCTGTTGAATTCATTTGACGATACGTCTACGAGGCCAAATCGATATGTCGCTGGGAAAAGCCATGATCCATGCACGCAAGCAGAAAGCCATAGCCCGCGCCGTGGCGGCTCATGCGGGGGAGCCGGTGGTAGCGGGACATTCCACCCATATGCTGCAGATGCCGGTGCTGGTCCTCAACGCGTCGTATGAGCCCATCAATATCTGCGGAGCGCGGCGGGCATTGGTCTTGGTGCTCAAGGGCATTGCGCGCACTGAGGAGGAGCATGGCCTCACCCTGCATGCCCAGCGCAGCCGCATTGCCATGCCGTCGGTCATTCGCCTTCTGGAATATCGCCGCATTCCCCATCAGACTCGTGCCTTGTCGCGGAAGAACATCCTCCTGCGCGATCGCAACACCTGCCAGTATTGCGGTGTCGTGCTGCCATCGAGCGAACTCACCCTGGATCACGTCGTGCCGCGGTCGCGGGGCGGCAACTCCACCTGGGAGAATCTGGTAGCGTGCTGTCACGCCTGCAACCGCCGCAAAGGCAACCGCATGCTGGCCGAGCTGGACGACATGATGCTGCAGCGCGAGCCGAAACCCTTCAGCCTCCACACCAGCCGCCAGATCATGCGCATGCTGGGCCGAGGCGATGACCGCTGGCGCAAGTATCTCTTCTACTAGGGCAGTACCTGATGAGCCGGCATTGAACGGCTTCGTGCATTGTCCGAAACTTCCGACTTGGCGACCACCCAACCCCAGCCACAATGCCGTATCCCCTGCGTATCCGCTGCCCCCAAAACCATGTCATCAAACCATGTCATCAAACCATGTCATCCAAACCATGTCATCGTCATCCAAACCATGTCATCCAAACCGGCACCTGGGGTGCGGCTACTTGGGACTTCTCCGGTGGAGGGTTCAGATCAGGGAGGGGGGTGGGGGGTGGAGCAGGGACAGAGGTGCAGAGGGGCAAAGGGGCCGGGGTTTCAGCCGAGGGGGAGGGGGTGGGGGTGGGTTGCTGGCATTTGGCTTGGGCGCGGAGGGCTTCGGTGCGGGCGCGGCGTGAGCCGATGGCGGTCTGGGCAGCGTAAAGGAGCTTCGAGGTTTCGGCGGGGGTGAAGACTTCAAGGATCATGCCGTGAGTGACGCAGGCGATGAAGGCGTCGATGGCGTCGGGGTCTGGAGTGAGGATGGGCATGGTCTGGCGCCAGACGTAGCGGGTGCGCTGGAGGGATTCGGGGCTGAAGTCTTTGCGGGCGTCGTCACGGGCGCAGGCTTTGTAGAAGGCGTCAAGGCAGCGTTGGACGGCGGATTCGGGGGTGGTGGGGGGCATGAGTAGCTCCTTCTTGAGTTCGTGGTTTCCCAGGTGTCGGAATCGCGACCTGGGGCACCCGGGTTTGGTGGGGAAACGCACACGAGGGCGGTTTGGGGTTCGTGATTTCCCACCCTGTCGCGAGAACAAAGGCGACAGGATGGGACACGGAGGTTTTCGGGCAAAAGAAAGGCCCGCCGGTGGTGGCCGGCGGGCCTTGGTTCTCTCTGATTACTTCAAGTATGGCAGAACGCGTGCTTACTTTGACACGTTTTCGGAATTTATTTTGTGTTCATTCTGAAGGGAGTTAGGCCGGTTTTGGCGTGGGGTGGGGCTTGACAAGGTTATTGATTGACCCGGACCGGGATGGGAAAAGCCGGACCTTCGCCTGCGGCGCAGGACATCCGTGTTGTAGTTGAGCGCGGTGGAGTCCCCACCCTGGCGGGAGCCGAGACCTGTTTAGCTCTCGAAGAAGTTTTTCCAGGCCATGGCGGCGAGGAGGCCGAGAACGGCGAGGAAGCGGATGATGGTGTGGGTGAAGTTGCCTTCGTTGGGGTGCTCGACGGTGAGGAGCATGCCGTAGTTGACGGCCTGGATGGCGAAGAAGGCGGTGAATGCGAGGAAGAGCGGGTCGCGGGTCGACTTCCAGAAGCGGAGGAAGAACAGGGAGGCGGCGAGCGAGCAGGCCACGATGAAGCCGAGGAGGAACACATCGAGGAGGGGATGCGAGAGGGCGGCGAGCTGATTGATCGGAGAGGCGTTCATTGGCTATCCCAGATCAGGCCGAAGAGCAGCAGGCCCATGGCGAGGGCGGCTGAACCGAGGCGATAGGTGTAGAGGTCAGTTTGGAGGAAAACGAGCAGATCGAGGACTTTGAGGAGGTTGGCGGCTGTCAATCCAAGGAAGCACAAGCCGCTCCAGAGCAGCAGCCTGCGGCGGACGCGGGCATAGCCGCGGAGCAGCAGTACGGCGCAGATAAAGGTGGTGAGGCAGGTGAGCACATAGACGGTCGCACTCACTGGTCTTTTTCCTTTCTGAACCGGAAGGCGCGGGCGAATTCACGAACGGGGGAAGATGCTTTTGAATGTAGCATGGTGGAAATTCGAACCAGGTCGCGGCGGTAGGCGTCGTCGACCACGCGCATGAGCTCGTTCTGTTCGTCGGAACGCGGGGAGTAGGAGTATCTGGTGGGGGGGCCGGGCTGTTCCTGGACGAGTTGGAGGCGGACGAGGTCGCGAATGACGCCGTTGACCAGCTCGGAGGGAATGTAGAGGCGCGAGGCGAGCTCGTCGCAGGTCCAGCCGACGGGGCGGCTGTTCCAGAAGAGGATCAGGGCCTCCAGGTGGGGGACGCTGTCGAGGTTCTCATGGATGAACTCGTAGGGATCGGCGTCGGGTTTTGGGGTGAAAGCGTCCATGGGTCCTGGTCGAAGGCCTGATCGAAAATTTGCCGAGAACGCGCGCGGCCGCGTTGCCGGTATGCAGAAATGCGAGATTTGATTCGGAAGCGAACCGGTTGGATCGCTAGTCCGACTGTATCATATCGCCTCACGATGTAATAGATGCGGCAGAAGAGCTCAGGCAGAGCTCAAGGGAGTGGGTTGGGTCTGTGCTGCCATAGGTCACATCCGCAGGCAATTGTAGGGCGCCTGCGGTGTGGCCAACCGCCTTCGGCTCCATTTGGGGCCGAAGGCGGGACAGGCTCATTAGCGGGCGGCAACGGCGGAGCTGCGGTTCTGCTGCATGCGGCGGACCAGCACGGGTACGCCGAAGGCCAGGCCGGCGACGACTGTGGTGGAGAGCAGGTCATTGCGGTAGAAGGGCAGGCCGGCGACGTAGCAGGTGACGAGGCCGCCTGAAGTCTTGGGGTACATGGTGCCGGCGAGCCACACGGCGAAGTTGGACATGAGGAAGAACGAGGTGGGGCCGAGCAGGACGGCGGAGAAGAAGCGGGGCAGGGTGGTGCGGCTGCGCAGCAGGATGTGGCCGAGCGCCATGGCGGCGAGGTACCAGGTCCAGGTGGGGAGGTAATCGCCGATCTGGAAGGCGTAGTGATAGCTGAAGAGGGTGAGGTAGACGTCGGTCGCCATGAGGGCGGCGAGGGGGGCGAGCATTTCGCGCCAGGAGCGCCGCGCGCCGAAGAAGAGGAGGGCGCCGCCGACAGCGGTGAAGTTCAGCCAGTCGGGATGGGGGACCACACGGCTCAAAACGGCGAAAAGCAGCAGCAGATATGCAGGCATCGCGACCCTCGGATCTTTCAGGTGTGCACGCGCTTCCGTGGTCCGCTGGAGCGGGGGGCAGAAATTGCGGCTGTTTCCATTCTGGGGGGTGGGGGCGGATGGGTCAAGCGGGTGAGG
>NZ_DASXYM010000119.1:0-2139 GCF_036502485.1 Occallatibacter sp.
GAGTAGGACGAAGCCGAGAAAGCTTGTGGATGTATGGTCTTAGCGGTTTGCAATTCCGGCCTGCCACCTCGGGATCCGCCTTCGCGCCGGCAGTAATCTACTTTGATAACGAACCGGTCCATAGGTGGCCGGTCGCTCCGACGGTACTCCTGACACAGGGCCCCCTGTGTCAGAGCAGTTGCCGCGCGGATAGGATCGGAACCTTTGGGGGCGCGGATAGCAAGCAGTGGCTCGGTACGGACAGGCATACAAGGACAGGATAGTGGCGCGGCTGCTGCCGCCGGAGAGTTCGGCGGTCGAGGTTGTCTCGCGCGAGGTTGGTGTGAGCACGGCGACGTTGGAGCGCTGGCGGGCGGAGGCCCTGGCCAACGGACCTGGCGGTGGCAGCCAACGCTGGACAGCGGCGGCGCGACTGCAAGCAGTCATCGCAACTGCAGCGATGGATGAGGCGACACGCAGCGCCTGGAGCCGCGAGCAGGGACTGTATCCGGCGGAGCTGGATGCCTGGAAACAGGATGCGATAGCGGGTCTGGGCGAGCCGCGTGCGGCCAGTGCTGTGGAAGCGCGTCAGGATCGGCGCCGGGTGAAGGAGCTGGAACGCGAACTGCACCG
This sequence comes from Occallatibacter sp., assembly GCF_036502485.1. Taxonomy (GTDB): domain Bacteria; phylum Acidobacteriota; class Terriglobia; order Terriglobales; family Acidobacteriaceae; genus Telmatobacter. Next base: position 613 of record NZ_DASXYM010000119.1, read on the forward strand.
CAAGGACAAGGCCCTGGCCGAAACGGCTGCCTTGCTTGTTCTCTCAAAAAAACTCGCAGCGGTCTTCAACGACGGCGAGGACGTATGACCCGCCTGGAAGACCGCCAGATCCTGATGCGAGATATCGCGCAAGCCCGCGCCGACGGTGCACGGCTTGCCCCGGCCTGTGCTCTGGCTGGCTTTGATCCCCGGACGCTGCAGCGCTGGAAGACTGGTGATGGCTTGTCGAACGGTGACCGTCGGCCAGATGCCGATCGTCCGGCTCCATCGCACGCATTGAGCGAGGCCGAACAGGCCCGGATCATCGCGGTAGCCAACGAATCGCGCTTTTCCGAGACACCGCCGGCGCGGATCGTCCCGGCATTGGCCGATGAAGGTATCTACATCGCCAGCGAGTCGAGCTTTCATCGTGTGCTGCGCGCTCGTGGCCAAATGCACCGGCGTGGGCGTGCCCAGCCGCCGCGCAAGTCAGGGCCGCCGCGCACTCATATCGCCACTCGCCCCGGCGAGGTCTGGTGCTGGGATGTGACGTTCCTTCCGTCGCAGATGCAGGGGCGTTGGTTCTACCTGTATCTGATCCTCGACCTGTATAGCCGCAAGATCGTGGGTTTCGAGGTGCATGACACGGATACCGCCGAACATGCTGCGCATCTGGCCAGGCGCACGGCGCTCGCTGAGGGCATCCACGCGATGCCAACGCGACCGGTGCTGCATGGTGACAATGGCGCGACGCTGAAGGCTACGACTGTGCTGGCCATGTTGCATTGGCTGGGCATCATGCCGTCCTACTCTCGGCCACGGGTGAGCGACGACAACGCCTTCGTGGAGGCGTTGTTCCGCACCGCGAAGTATCGGCCGGTCTTCCCACAGAAGGGGTTCACGGATCTCGCTCCCGCGCAGCAATGGGCCAATCGCTTTGTCCACTGGTATAATCATGAGCACCGTCATAGTGGCATTCGCTATGTCACTCCGGCACAACGTCATGCCGGACACGATCGAACGCTGCTTGCCAAGCGGCACGCAATCTACCAGCGAGCTCGTGAGAGGAACCCGCGGCGCTGGAGCGGGCAGACCCGCAACTGGACGCCCATCTCGGACGTCACACTCAACCCAGAGCGCGACAGCTTGGTCCCTTCATTGACATCATCGACCTGGCTTCTCGGTTCGATCGGAAGACCTGCTTCTCCGTCCCGACCTGGGGATACTCATGCCACGACGCGCGACGAAGGTGATGGGAGGAGCGGAACCACCCGCAGCCACGCGCAGCGCAGCGAGCATGGCGAGGATGGTGAGCACCAGACCTTCACCGCAGTGAGCGCCGTGGCACACTCGACTGCCAAAGGAGGCGCCACACAAACGGCCGGTTGATCAGAAGCTCATTACAAATCCCCAGCGGCAACTATGTTGACATGCACCGCGTCCCTGCCGCCCTGCGCGGCTTTGGGCTGAAGATTGGACTGACAACGCCGCGCAACCTCGAAAGCAGGGTTCGTACAACTCGGGAGTGACGCTCCGCAACTTGACCAA
>NZ_DASXYM010000120.1:0-6574 GCF_036502485.1 Occallatibacter sp.
GGGACGGACAGCATTTCAAAGGTGCGCAGATCGAACCGTATAATCATTGTTCATACAAGGAGATTGTGAATGCCGCTCGAGACGACCGCGAATATCTGGCACAATGGCGAACTGATTCCGTGGGAGAAGGCACAGATTCACGTGATGAGCCACGTGGTGCACTACGGCTCGTCGGTGTTTGAGGGGATTCGCTGCTACGCGCAGGAGAATGGCGCGGGCGTGTTTCGGCTGAGCGAACACATGCAGCGGTTGATTCACTCGGCGAAGATCCACCGGATGCCGCTTCCCTACAATCTGGCGCAGCTGAACGATGCTGTGGTGGAGTTGATCGAAGCCAACGGCGTGACGCCGTGCTACATCCGGCCGATCGCGTTTCGCGGCTATGGAGAGATTGGCGTGAATCCGCTGAAGTCGCCGGTGGAGGTGTACATGGCGAACTTTCCGTGGGGTAAGTATGTGGCCGGGCATGGCGGCGCGGATGTTTGTATCTCGAGCTGGAACCGGCTGGCTCCGAACACGATGCCGTCGCTGGCGAAGGCAGGTGCGAACTACATGAACTCGCAGCTTATCCGCATGGAGGCCGACATCAACGGCTACGCTGAAGGCATCGCTCTCGACGTGAACGGGTATGTGAGCGAGGGCTCAGGCGAGAACATCTTCATCGTGCGCAACGGCGTGCTCTACACGCCTCCGCTGGCGAACTCGGCTCTGTCGGGCATCACGCGCGATTCCGTGCTCACCATCGCGCGGCACCTGGGCTTGACAGTGATTGAACAATCGATCCCGCGCGAGTTGCTCTACATCTCGGACGAGGTCTTCTTCACCGGAACGGCGGCGGAGGTTTCGCCCATCCGCTCCATCGACCGCATCGTGATCGGCGACGGCAAGGCAGGCGAGATTACCCGCAAGATCGCCGATGAATTCTTCGGGATTGCCAACGGCCTCAAGCCGGACAAGTTCGGCTGGCTGACACCGGTCAAGGTGGGAAGTCAGGAAGCGGTCAGCGCGTAACCGTTCATTCAGCAGCATCAACCGAACGGGCGGCTCAAGGGAGTCGCCCGTTCATTTTGGCCGAGCGACCGCCCAGCAGCAAGCATGAAAATCAGGTTAGCGTGGATTGTTCCTCGAGCTGATTCTCTATCATCGTCTTATGCGTTCAAGGATCCGCTTGGTTGCCGCTGCCCTCTTACTATGTGTTATCGTCTTCGCAGTTCAAACCCCTATTGCGCAAGCCCAGGTTTATGCGGGCAAGCCGAAGCTCATCGTCATCGTGGTGATCGACCAATTCCGCGGCGACTACCTCAATCGCTTCCACGACGAGTTCAAGGGCCGCGGCTTCCGCCTGTTTACCGACCAGGGCGCCTGGTTCACGAACTGCTATTACGATTACGCGAATACCAAGACGGCTCCGGGGCACGCCACCCTCGGCACCGGCGCGTACACAGACGGACACGGCATCGAGACCAATGAGTGGTGGGATATCTCACGCGACGCAACGCACAAGGTCAGCTCAGTGGAAGACGAGCGCTACCAGCTTGTCGACGTGCCCTCAAATGTGATTCCCGCCAATATGCCGAACGCGCAGCCCGGTGCGCTCAAGTACCTCGTCGGCTCCTCGCCTCGCAACCTGCGCGCCACCACGCTTGGCGACGAACTGCGGCTTGCGACGCAAGGTAAGGCTCGCGTCTTTGGTGTGTCGCTTAAGGACCGCGCATCGATTCTTCCCTCGGGCCAATCCGCCAACGCGGCTTATTGGCTGGAGCCCTCGAGCGGCCAATTCACCACATCGACTTATTACATGGAACATCTTCCCGAGTGGGCTCGCGCCTTCAATGCCGGCCCGCGGCGCCAGCAGGCCGCTCATGAGGCGCTGGCCGATGGCACGGAACAGTTTTTTGAGCAGGTGGGCCGCATGCCCGCCGCCAACAGCTACGAGCTCGCCTTTGCCCAGGCCCTCATCCAGAACGAACGCCTTGGCCAGAACGGCGTGACCGACGAGATCACGATCTCGCTTTCCGCCAATGACATTGAAGGCCACGCCTTCGGCCCTGATTCGCCGCAGGAACATCGCATGGTGCTCGGCCTCGATCACGATCTCGACGCATTCTTTACCTGGCTCGATCAGAACGTGGGCTTGAAAAACGTCTGGGTTGCGCTCAGCGCCGATCATGGTGTCGCACCTGTCCCCCGTGAGGCTGCTGAACTCGGCATCTCCGCTGCGGCAGTCAACATGACGGAGGTGGACGCCGCAATCAACGACAAGCTCAACGCAAGATTCTCGCCGGCGGCCAAAACTGCCTATCTCATGCCGGACCCTGACCTGCCCTACATCACTCTGAACAAGCAGGCCTTTGAAACGGCGAAGATTGACGAGAAGACTGCCGAAGATGCGGTTGCCGCGCTGGTCTCTGCAGTGGTGGCCGCGTCCGGTTCGAAGCCGGCCGCTGAACTGCCCGTTCAGCATCGGCTGCAGCCTGCACCGCGCGTACAGGCTGTCTATACGCGGCTGCAGCTCGCGCACGCTGAACTGCCGCCCACGGAATGGGGCCGCCGTATCGCCCACAGCTACGCCGATCACGGCAACTGGTTTGTGATGGCGATGCTCGATGCGTATCAGATTCAGGGCAGCAGCGCCGGCGGCACCACGCATTACAGCCCCTGGTCCTACGATCGCCATGTTCCGCTGGCCTTCTACGGCGCGCCTTTCGTGGCTGGCGAGTATCGCGACCGTGTGGCGCCGGTTGATCTTGCCGCTACGTTCGCTTCGCTGGCAGGCGTGAATCAGCCGTCGGCTTCCGTTGGGCGCGTGCTCACGGAGGCGATCAAATCCGCCAGCCCGGCGGCGATACACTAGAACGTGGCAAGTGAGTCTACAGGCGGCGGTGAAGACTGGTCGCTAGCCATTGACCACCGTTTTCTGGAGCAGCATTGAAGCCCGATATGAAAGTCACGTTGGCCGGGATCACGCTGGCCAACCCGGTTATTGCAGCCAGCGGCACCTTCGGCTACGGAATCGAATTCGACGAGATGGTCAATCTTGAGCTTCTCGGCGCCTTCGTCACCAAGGGCATTTCGCTCGAACCCATGCAGGGCAATCGCGCGCCGCGGCTCATTCAGACGGCGGCGGGCATGCTCAACGCCATTGGCCTGCAGAACGTTGGGGTCGAGGATTTCATCGCCACCAAGCTCACCGCGCTGAAGAAGTACCCGCGCGCCAAGGTCATCGTCAACATTTTCGGCTATACGGTCAGCGACTATGTGGGTGTCGTGGAGCGGCTCAACCAGGCTGAAGGCATCGCCGCATACGAATTGAACGTGTCCTGCCCTAACGTGCATGCCGGCGGGATGGCTTTTGGCTCCGACTGCGGCTCGCTCGAGTACCTGGTGGGCCGCGTCAAAGCCATCAGCAAGCGCCCGCTCATCGTGAAGCTCTCGCCCAATGTCACCTCCATCGCGCAGATGGCGCAGATCTGCGAGAACGCCGGCGCCGATGCGGTCAGCCTGGTCAACACCTTCATGGCGATGTCTATCGATGTAGAGACACGCCGGCCGCGGCTCACCAACATCACCGGCGGCCTCTCCGGACCTGCGATCAAGCCCATTGCCCTGCGCATGGTCTACGAGACCGCGCGCGCCGTCAAAATCCCCATCGCGGGCCTCGGCGGTATTATCACGCCCGAGGATGCGGTGGAGTTTCTGCTCGCGGGGGCCACTGCAGTCCAGGTTGGCACGGCCAGCTACGCCGATCCGCGCGCCACGGAAAGGCTGGCGAAGGGACTCGAATCGTGGTGCCGCGGTCATCACGTGGAGTCGGTGGCCAGCCTCACCAAAGCTCTCGAAATCCCGAAAACGTAAGGGCATGCGCGGCAGCCGCCAGAGCTGACAGTGTCTTTGCCTCTGAGATGCCGCCGGGAATTTTAGACAACAGACCGCAACGAAATCACCAGTTCAACATCCAAAAGTACAAAGAGAAAAGCCATGCCATTTCCGATCAAGACTTGCGTCGCCTGTGGAGAAGAATTCGAACTGCGGCCGGGGAAACCCGGCTTCGCCAACCGCTGCCCCACGTGCAGCGTGCCCGAGGAGGATATCGAGAAGCCGACGCAGGGCGACTACCGCACCGATAATGCCGAGGTGAACGAAGCGCGCCGCAAGGCCATGCGCGACATGCTCTACCGCAAGGAGAGCTGACCGCCTCCACAACGGCCTGGTGCAGACGGCCGGACCATGTCCGGCTCGCGATGAATCCTGGTGGTTCACCTCGATGCGAACTGGTCAAGCAGCGATGAGTCGATCCACTCGACCGGACAAAGTGACTCAGGAGCTGCCGTAACTCGCTGAGTTCACTCGCGCCTTCAGAGGTCTTGGCCCGGCGCTCTCCTCACTCCGAAGACACCTTGACATGGCTGCAAGGCGTGGCTATACTCCCGCACACTTGAGTAAATCGAATTACTCGAGGAGTATATTTTTGCGCCTCCGCCACCCTGCCGAGGCGCCGGTTGAGCTATCGCCTGTTTCCAGGAGACCCCCCATGTTTCATGTTGTCAGTGACTCGCATTGGCCCACGCCGGTGAGACGGTTCCCTCGTCTGCTGGCTCTTCTTGTTTCGTTCCCGCTGCTCGCATGCCTTCACCTGCACGCGCAAACCATCGCGTCTTACGATTTTGAAGATGGCACGGCGCAGGGATGGGGTTCGTTCTACTACGCCAGCAATCCGGTCAACTCCACGTCTGCCGCTTACACGGGTGCGCACAGCCTGCTCACCACGACAGGTTCAGGCGGTACCGGCGGCCCGTCCATTTCTCTCAGCAGCATTCTCGTTCCCGGAGCCAAGTACAGCATTACCGGCTATCTTCGACTCACCAGTGGTGAAGGCGCGGCCAACGCCAACTTTTCCATGGTGCGCAACGATCCCTCGTGCAGCGGGGGAGCGTGTTACGACACCATTGGTACTTACCAGGTTCCTGTGAATGACGCGGGCTGGGTGCAGATCGGCGGCACTTACACGCCCAGCACAACGGAGACGAGCCTGATGCTTTATGCACAGCTCGTCGGCGCAAGCACGGCTCAGTCGTTCTATCTGGACAGCGTTGTAATCACGCAACTCGCGCCCGCTCCCGGCGGCACTCCCATCGCGAGTTATACATTCGCGGACGGCACGACCGATGGATGGTTCCCGTTCGGCAGCCCCACACTGACCAACACCGCGATTCCGGTAGCCAACGCGTACGGTGATTCGCACGCGCTTCTGATACAGAACCGCACGCAAGGCTTTATGGGACCGGCTCTCGACTTGCTGCAGGTTCCCAATATGGTTGCAGGCGCAACCTACCAGGTGACGGCGTACGTGCTGCTTGCGCAGCCTGATGCTTCCAATCCCACTGCGACGCTCTCGCTCAAGCTGGCGGACTGCGCTACGTCGGGCAATTACAGCAGCCTGGGTTCCGCTGCTTTGTCAAGCAGCGCATGGACCAAGGTGCAGGGCACGTTCACCTTCAGCAATCAGCCGGGGCCGCCCACGGGGCTGACGCTGTACCTTCAGTCGAGCAGCGTGACCGACTCCTTCTACATCAGCCACGTCACCATCGGTGAGCTTGCGCCGCCGCCACCCAGCCCCAGCCAGCAGGACAACACCGGCATCAGCTCCAACTTTGAAGATGGCGGCGCGGATGGCTGGTCAGGCCGCGGGGCTGCAACCGTTGCCAACACTGCCGGCGTTGCGCACAGCGGCAACAACAGCCTGCTTGTGTCAGGACGCACCGCCAATTGGAACGGACCGCAGATCAGCATCAGCAACAAGATGTATCCCGGTTCGGTGTATAACATCAGCGGCTGGGTCAAGCTGGTTCCCACCGATGGCTCCAGCCATAACATCAATGTAAGTCTGCAGACGACGATTGGCGGGAACACAAGTTATCCGGGAGTTACAGGGTATCCCGGCGTCGCAGTGGCTGCCGACGGCCAGTGGCACCAGGTCAGCGTAATGGGCTATAACATGTCCAGCGCCTACGATCAGGGCTCTGCCTCTCTCTACTTCCAGACCATGCCCGCTTCAGGGGACGATCTTGTATCGTTCTATCTTGACGATTTTCAACTAACGTATGTCGCTCCGCCCACGATCCAGACTGACATCCCGTCCATTGCGCAGGTACTGTCGCCGTACTTCCCCGTCGGCGCTGCGATTGACGCTGCCGATCTGCAGGGGCCGCACGAACAGTTGCTGGCCATGCATTTCAACAGCGTTACCTCCGGCAACGAATTCAAATGGAGTTCCATCGAGAGCACGAAGGGCAGCTTTAACTTCGGACCCGCCGATTCTGAAGTAGGTGTTGCCGTCTGCAACAACATGCAGATTCGGGGACACAATCTGGTATGGGCCAACGGCCAGCAGGTTCCCTCGTATGCATGGGGTGACGGCACTAACTCGCCGTCTAACCAGGCTCTCGTCACCGCGAACATTCAGGAGCACATCCAGTCTGAAGTGACACACTTTGGCAACAAGGTGGGCGTGTGGGATGTGGTGAACGAGCCGCTTGATCCCAGCCAGCCTGACTGCCTGGTTCACGGGCCGTTC
>NZ_DASXYM010000121.1:0-28844 GCF_036502485.1 Occallatibacter sp.
TGATAGAGGGATTCTTCCTGGATGTAGCAGGTGGTGGTTCCCCAGTTGTAGAAGTTGTAGAGGTTGTCGCTTCCGTCGACGGCAAACGACGCCCCGCTGCCCGACGAATAGACGAATTGGTTGGTCAGATACCAGAGACTCAGGTTTCCCGAACCGCCGGAGAGGCCGGCTACGGGCATCTCCGCGGCGCCTTTTGAGGATTCTTCGAAGAACAGGTTGTCGTAGGGATCGATATTGATGTTGGTCGGGCGGCTCATACCGACGGTGGACAGCGGGCAGGGAGTGCTGGGAGTGCAGCTGCCGGGGGCGTAGGTGGTGCCGTACGCCGACTGCGAACCCCATGGTGCATAGTAGCTGAAGTAATAGGTACTGCCGGAGGTGTTCAGGCTGTAGAGGAAGCCGGCGCTGTCCGCAACCAGGGACTGGGGCACTGCGAAGACGGGAGAAAGGGTGTTGATGACGCCCGAGGAATCGATCTCTTTAATGATGGAGTTTCCAACGTCGGGGATGTAAAGGATGTCGCCACCATCAACCGCGAGGTTGGTAGCGCTCTTGATGGTGCCCGTGGTTCCCGACACCGTGCCGGTGACTGTAGAGATTTGCGAGGGGGTGAAGCTGAGCACGGGCGCATAGCCGTTCCCGGCGAGGCCGACGAACATGGGGGTGGGCTCCGCCGAGTGCGCGATGTGGAGCGATCCCACGCGGTGTCCTGCTCCCTGGGGATTGAAACGGACGAGGAGAGAGCATGTGCCACCGTTTGTATAGCTGTTGCCTTCGTGGCAAGTGCCGCCGGATTCAATGACAAAGTCTTTGTTTTTGGAGGAGATGCGGGTGAGACGCGTATCGGCGGCGAAGTTCAGCGTGAGTGCCTCAACGCCGGCGTCGTTGCCGAGACTGGCGGCGGCGAAGACGTGGTAGTTGGCCGGGACGTTTGCGAAGGTGGCATCCCCGGTGTGGCGTGCCAGGAGCTCGCCGGTGGGTTTGGGGCCGGGAGCCAGGGAGATGATGGAGTGGGGAGGTTTAATCGTGCTGGAGGGATTGGGGTTTTCTTGCGCGTGAGTAGCGGTGACAGCGAGCAGGATTGAGCACAGATGCAAGCCTGCAGGGAAGGAGAGGAAGTGAATCCTCGGCATACCGTCTGCCTTTCGGGGGAGGATGGGGGCCCGGTCGTAGAGTATGGAAGCGTTCTGACGTTTATCCCAAACGATGTAGAGAAGGCGATGGTTTTGTGACATCGCGCGTCGAACAGACGTTACTGCGGGAAGCTTTCGGGCGCAGACTGGTTTGGTTACTTCCGGCACAGGGCGAAGAATGCGCCCTACCCCGCGTGCGCAAAACTACCCCGGGGAACTTGTATGGTCGGCCTGGGGAACCGATCCCTGCTGCAACCCTATGCTGAAGCGGTACTTCCAAACTGCAGCCTGCGAGTCTCTTCCCACCCAGGCTGAGGAGTGGCCGATGTTCTTGTTTGTAGAAGACAACGGGATGGACGTGGCGATGGCAGCATCTTTGCTAACGCGGCTGGGGGTGCGGGACTCGCGAGTAGTGGATACGGCCGGTAAGGCAATGGATTTCCTGGAGCAAGTGGAGAGCGGCGAAGTTTCGGCACCTGAGGCGGTGATTATCGACCTGTTGCTGCGCGCCGGTTCAGGACAGGATGTGATGCGATTCATGCGCGGACGCGAAGGTCTCAAGCAGATCCCGGTGCTGGTCTGGACCGTGGTGGCAGACGAGTTGACGCACCGGATCTGCATGACAATGGGTGCGCGCGAGGTGCTCGTGAAGTCACGGCGGGCACAGGAGCTGCGCGAGGCGCTGCTTCGGCTGCGCGGCCTTCCCCCGATGTCGGCCTGAAGCGATGGATCTGCTTGAACTTCCGGAACGGGTAAACTGAAAGAACATGATTCTTACGCTTACGTGGACACCTGAGGGTGTTCGTTTCATTGATCAAACGAAGCTCCCGCTTGAGGAGAGCTATGTGCTCGCCACCGATTACGAGCAGGTGGCGGACGTGATTGTGACCATGGTGGTGCGCGGGGCGCCGGCGATCGGGGTGTCGGCGGCCTACGGCGTGGCCCTGGGGGTGTTGCGCTCAGAGGCGCAAACGGCCGAGCAGTTCGCGCCGGAGTTTGAGAAGATTTGCGCGCGCCTGGCGGGAACGCGGCCTACGGCAGTGAACCTGTTCTGGGCGATCGACCGGATGAAGAAGCTGTTTGCCGATCTGCGCGCGAAGGACGCCGCAATGGCTGAGATCAAGGAGCGAATTCTGGCCGAGGCGCACGCAATGTACGAGGAAGACATTGCGGCGTGCAAGACGATGGGCGCATTTGGCGGCGAGCTGCTGCCGCAGGAAGGCGGCGTGCTGACGCACTGCAACGCCGGCGCTCTGGCCACGTGCGGTTACGGCACGGCGCTGGGTGTGATCCGCGCTGCGGTGGAGCAGGGCAAGCAGATTCATGTTTATGCCGATGAGACCCGGCCGTTTTTGCAGGGTGCGCGGCTGACGGCCTGGGAGCTGATGGCGGACGGCATTGCGACCACCGTGATCTGCGACAACATGGCCGCCAGCCTGATGCGCGCGGGCAAGATCAAGGCGGTGGTTGTGGGCGCGGACCGCATTGCTGCGAACGGGGACTTCGCCAACAAGATCGGCACCTACAACGTGGCGATTCTGGCCAAGGAGCACGGTATTCCGTTCTACTGTGCGGCGCCGTGGTCCACGATCGATATGGAGACGCCGACGGGCGAGGCGATTCCGATTGAAGAACGCAACCAGATTGAGGTGACGCACCACGGAGGGAAGCAGTTGACGCCCCATGGGGTGGGCATCTGCAATCCAGCTTTTGACGTGACGCCGGCGAAGTATGTGACCGGGATTATCACCGAGAAGGGCGTGCTGCGGGCGCCGTATGCCGAATCGTTGAAAGAAATGGAACTGGCGGCGGCGGAGTAAGGCAGTTCGCAGTCTCAGTTCACTGTGGGAAATCTTCGGTTCACCTTGGGAAATCGGCCATGGCTTGCGCGCGTGACGACGCTTGAGCCGTGGCCGATGCTCTTTTGAGGCACGGGTCTGAATTGTAACTTCGGGCTTACTGTGCCGGAGTAATCCTGCCGAGCGCCCCTGCCAGGTCCGGCACGCCAAGGGCGTTCGATTCCGCCTCGTCGGTGAGGACCGGGGCGGATTCCTGGACCAGCGCGTACTTGTTGCCGTAGAGGTCAATGAAGACGGCCTCAATGCCCCAAGGACGCGGCGTGGGGGATTGCGTGAATTCAATGCCCTTCCCCTTCAGCTCTTCATAACCGCCCTGGCAGTCGCGGGTGGAGATGACCCAGGTGGGGTTTTTGCCGACCAGGTCAGGGAACCATGAAGCGAGCAGGAATTCGACCTCGGCTTGCTGAGGCGGGGCGACGGTAAGCCAGCGGAAGCCGTTGCCCCGCTGGTCCATACGCTTTTCAAAGCCGAGAATCTCGGTAAACCAGGTGAGGGCCTCGTCCTGGTCGCTGACGGCAATCGTGACGGTGGAAACTTTATCGAAGGGCTGCATGGATCTCCCAAAGCGTTGGATTCAGTTTGGGGCGAAAGCAGTAGTTTCTTCAACTGGAAGAGCTGCTTTAGCGGCAAAACGCATCGGGAGGCGCGCTGCGATAATGAGGAGATTGTGCCTCCCCGCACTTCCATTTTCAGGCTGCGGCAGCGATCGATATTGCGCGGCATCCTTCTATGCATGGCGGCGTTTCTGCTGAGCCTGCGGCTGAGCGGTTTTCCTGACGTGAACGCGCTGCACCTTTCGCACTGGCAGGTTGTGCCGGTGCTGATGGCGTGCTGGAGCGTGGCGGAAACGATTCGCTGCGCCGATCGCACATGGAGCCTGTACTACGCGGGAGTGCTGATCCTGCTTTATTCCGAGGTGATGATCCTGGGGCTGGCGGTGTTTTTGTTCTTTTACCCGTAAACGCTTGAATCGGGAGATAATGGCTGCCAGGCGGCAGCAAATTTGTTGAGGAGGCGAACGATGCTGAAGGGCTTTCGCGATTTCATCCTGCGCGGGAATGTAGTCGATCTGGCGGTGGCCGTGGTGGTGGGTGCGGCGTTCACGGCGATTGTCAACTCATTCGTTACAAACATCCTGAATCCGCTGATTGCGGCCACGGTGGGCAAGCCGAATTTCGGGTACATCCTTTTCCACCTGGGCAAGGGCGAAATCAAGATGGGCGAGTTCCTCAACGCCACCATCTACTTCGTCATTGTGGCGGCAGTGGTGTATTTCGGCGTGGTGATGCCGATGACGTGGTTTCTGCAACGGGTGAAGAGGGGTGAGGCCGCTCCGGCAGCGGCGCCGGTGACGAAGAAATGCCCGGAGTGCCTGAGCGAGATTCCGCTGGAGGCGCGGCGGTGCGCGCACTGCACGCAGCCGGTACCCGCGGTTTAGGAATCAGATGTTCTCGCCGAAGGGGGCGGGAAGGTCCTCAGGGCGGTTTTCGTTGAGCCAGAGCAGTGCGCCTGTGGCGATGAGGCCCAGGGCCACAGCACGGTAGAGATAGTGCGGCCAGACGACCAGGCGGATCATGAGGCACTCGACGACCAGCCAGGCGAGGAGCACGCCCCCCTGCAGGACGATCCACAGGCCATAACCGGGAATCTCATCGAGAGCGAGCCAGAGGATCCATGAGGCCAGCAGACCATTGGCGGCGAGAAGTACGATTCCGGGAATGAAGTAAGACGGGAACGGGCTGAACTGAAGCAGAGACTGGGGCATGCTCCAGGGAGTGCCGTGCGGGTCGGCCAGCATGGGGATGGCACCGATGATGGCGCTAACGGCGAGAAAGAAGAGAAGGGCGATGCCGGTCCATCGAGCGGTCTTCATCACAGCACCTCCGAAAGGCTCGTGGGGAAGACGGCGGAAGTGTAGTCCAGAATGAGGCAGGAGTAAAGGCGGGGTCCGAGGCCCGGGATCCACGAAGAACTCGGGCCGGAGGCTGGGGCTTTTTTCGGCGGTGCAGTCGCGGGTGCTATTTCGGAATCTAACCCTCTCATGGTCTGTGTCCGGGGCCGAGCCGGGGTGGGAAAAGCGGCGCACAGGCGGAAGAGAGGCGACCGGCAATGAGAGTGGTATCCCTACTAGTCTTGGTGAGTTTGGGCGTTCCGTGCCTGGCAGAGTCAGAACGCCAGAACGACATCAACCGGCTGGATCATGCCGCCAAAGTGCTGCACGACACCATGAACGCGCCGGATCAGCGGATTCCAGGCCACATCTTGAAGCACGCCCGATGCGTGGCAGTTGTTCCTCACATGGTGAAGGGCGGCTTTGTGTTTGGAGGGGAAGAAGGCAAAGGTGTGGCGACATGCCGCACGTCGACTGGCTGGAGTGCGCCGACGTTTATTGAGATGGGCGGCGGCAGTTGGGGCACGCAGTTCGGCGTCGAAGCCGTGGACCTGGTGATGGTGGTCAGGGGCTCACAAGGGATGCGAAAGCTGCTGTCGAGCAAATTTGAAATTGGACGAGATGCATCGGCCGCGGTGGGGCCGGTGGGGCGTCATTCATCGGAAAACACGGACGTGGAGCTGAACGCGTTGATTCTTACTTACTCGCACGCCAAGGGCGCGTTTCTGGGGATGACGTTTGACGGCGCGGTCGTGCGTTCAGATGAGAAATCGCAGCGCGCCATGTACGGCGCCAGGGGCACGCCGCGCAGAACGCTCCTGGGGGAAGTGGCAGCGCCGTCGGTAGCGCGGCCTTTCCTGTCGGCGGTGCGAAGCGCCGAAGCCCGGGCCGGATCCCATGGAGAAAGAAAGCAGAGCAGCAAGGGTACGCGCTAGGTCGACAGCTTTTGCCGACGATGGCGTCGCTGGTGATTCGGCGACCAGTGCAATCTGTTGATCGGGTGTATTGATCGGGTCTATCCATCCGGGCCGTTACACTGGTTTCGGATGGACCATTCCCCGCAATTCAGGCAAAGGACCCGAATGATCAGACTGCGGAACGTTGTTGCGTCTTGTTTGTGCCTTTCTCTTGTTCCCTTCCCGGTTCCGGCCCAGGCTGCCGCCGCGCCAGCCGCTGCGCCGGCCGCCACACCGAGCACAGTGTTTGGCTATGCGGATTTCAGCAGGCAGGGCAAGCTGGAGACGAAGTTTCTTGCCGTGCCTGACGCGAAGGCGGCTGGGGAGGACCTGAAGACGCTCACCGCGGAGCCGCACATGGCGGGCACGCCTGAGGACAGGAAGACGGCTGAGTTTGTGGCGCAGAAGTTTCGCGCGGCGGGGCTGGAGACCGAGATTGTCCCGTACAAGGTGCTGATGAATCAGCCCAAGGTCGTGAAGGTGGAGGCGTTCGCCACGGACGGCAAGCCGCTCATGAGCGGCCCCCGGCCGGAAGAGGTGCCGGGTGATCCATTTGATAAAAACGCGCGCGTGGTGATGCCGTTCAACGGGTCTTCGGGGTCAGGCGATGTAACCGGCGAGGTGGTGTATGCCAATTACGGGCGGCTGGAAGATTTCGATCACCTGGCAGCGGAGCATGTGGACCTGCACGGCAAGATCGTGATTGTGCGCTACGGGCAGAACTTTCGCGGGGTGAAGGTCTACATTGCGGAGCAGCGCGGCGCGGCGGGCGTGTTGATCTACAGCGATCCGCAGGACGATGGGTATTTCAAGGGCGATGCCTATCCGGAGGGGCCGTGGCGGCCGGACAGCGGTGTACAGCGCGGATCAGTGCAATACCTGTTCAAGTATCCCGGCGATCCGGAGACACCAGGGGTGGCTTCAACGCCGGATCTGGCCGACAGCCGGCGGGTGAACCCTGAGGGCAATCAGCCGCACATCATCTCGATTCCGATCAGCTATCGCGACGCAGAGCCGATTTTGCGCGCGCTCAAGGGGGCGAGCGTTCCGCAGACCTGGCAGGGAGCGCTGCCGTTTCGGTATCACGTGGGGCCAGCCGGAGTGAAGGCGCACCTGGTCTCGGATCAGGACTATGAGAGGCGGACGATCTGGGACGTGGTGGGAAAGATCAAGGGGACCGATGCTCCCGATGAGTTGGTGGTGGTGGGAAATCATCGCGATGCATGGGTGTATGGCGCGGTGGACCCGAACAGCGGCACGGCGGCCATGCTGGAGTCAGTGCATGGCGTGGGGGCGCTGCTGAAGGATGGCTGGAAGCCGAAGCGGACGATTGTTTTTGCCAGTTGGGACGCAGAAGAGGAGGGCCTGATCGGCTCGACGGAGTGGGTGGAGCAGCACGCGCAGCAGCTTGAGCACGCGGTGGCATACTTCAACGTGGACGTGGCGGTGAGCGGGCCGAACTTTTCAGCGGCAGCGGTGCCGAGCCTGAAGCAATTTGTGCGGCAGGTGGCGCAGGCGGTGCCGAGCCCTTCGGGCGAGAGTGTGTACGACGTGTGGCGCAACCATAAGAGCGAGCCCAATGAGCATAGGCCGGCGAATGCGCCGAGCGACGGGGATGTGCGGGTGGGCGATCTTGGGTCGGGATCAGACTTCACGCCATTCCTGCAGCATGTGGGCGTGCCTTCGACGGACATCGGCTCGGGCGGCCCGTATGGGGTGTACCACTCCGTGTTTGATAACTATGCGTGGTACACGATGAACGCCGACCCGCACTTTGCTTATTTGCAGGAGATGGCGCGGGTGCTGGGTGTGGAGGCAATCCGGATGGCGGATACGGATGTGCTGCCGTATGACTATGCGGCGTATGCACACGAGATTACGTCGTATCTTGACTCGGCCAAGAAGAAGGCCGGGGACGCGAAGGTGACGCTGGACTTTGGGCCGGCGCTGGCGGCCGCGGACCGGTTTGCCAAGGCGGCGCAGAAGGCTCGGGACGTCGAGAACCACCCGGCGGGCGATCTGGCTAAGCTGAACGACACGCTGCGGGCGACGGAGGCGGCATTTGTGGATAAGGCAGGCCTGCCCAACCGCACCTGGTACAAGCACACGATTTATGCACCTGGCGAGTACACGGGGTACGCGGCGGTGGTGATTCCAGGGGTGAACGAGGCGATTGAGGCCAAGGATGCGGCGCGCGCGGCGCAGCAGTTGGGCGTGCTGACTCAATGCCTGGACCGGGCCGCGCAGACCTTGGGCGAGGCGCGTTGAGGTGAGTTGGTTTCGGGGGCCGTCCTGATGCTGCGCAGCGCAGGATGGCCTAACACTTCCGAGGCATTACGGTATGCCCCGAAGCGCCTACCCGAGGAGCGATATGTGCATTGTTTCTGGACACTTACCCGGTTACACTGAAGTCATTCGAAACACCGGCGGATGTCCAGGGTCTGAAGCAGAATTTGACCGGCCGGTTTAAAGCGTAAAGGAGCCATTGTGCACGATTTTCTTATCGGTCTGGCCTTTGTAGGGATGGTGATCTGTCCGGCAGTCGTGGCGACGTTCTCTCGCAGCGAAGAGAGCGCCGAAGACGAAGCATAGTCCGAAACTCGTTCATCGGACCATTCCGATCTGCATAAGTTCTGTTCTATTAGCAAGTTCCAGACAATATATCTGGTCGAGCCGTACCACCAAAGAGCCATTTTCAAGCTACGGCAGTGCTGGTTACGTTCTGGTAGAGATGAGTGGATTGCGAACGGGATTCCGTGGTTCGCGGCCCGTCGCTGCCTGATTGCGGAGTTCGTTGGCCACTGAGTCACAGGCGAATTGGAAGGAAACAACTGCTATGCGGGATCTGGTTGTTGGAATTGCTTTTCTTGCCATGCTTCTTTCGCCGGCTATCGTAGCGTCGTTCCGCCGCAGCGACGACGATGAATAGATTGCGGGCTCCTCTGACCCGGCGTTTCTGTCCATTTCCATTCTGATTTCTGCTTCCGGATCTGTATTTTCCGCCGTCCAAGGTGTAGGGAACCCTTGCGGTGGAATGTCTGCGCGTTTGCCATGGCGCAAACACCTGTGATGTCCATCACCTGGAAAGTGTTGACCCCGCCCTGAGCCGCCCGTATCGTAAGAGGTAGCAGACAAAGCCTATGAAATCCTCGAAAAACAACGTGCGGATCGGTATTGCGGTAGCCATCATCCTGGGAACGATCGGGTGGCTGGCCTACTCGGGCTACGGATCCAGCAAGAGCTACTATGTCACCATTGCGGAACTGGGTGGCATGGGCGACAAGGCGTACAAAAGCAATCTGCGCGTTGAGGGTTTCGTGCAGCCGGGCTCGATTGAGCAGAACGGCACGCATGTGACGTTTGTGCTGAACGAGTTCGAGAGCCACAATCCCAAGGCGGGCGGCGGTCGCCTTCTGAGGGTGAACTACAAGGGCTCGGAGCCGCCTCCGGACACGTTCAAGGATGATTCGCAGGCGCTGGCGGTGGGCACGTACGGGCGGGACGGGATGTTCCACGCGACCGAACTGCAGGCCAAGTGTGCCAGCAAGTATGCGCCGGGCCAGCCGGGCAGCCAGCCGAATCAGCCCGCGATGACGCCCAATAAGACAGCTTCCAGCGGTCCAGGTTCTCCGACTACGGCCAGGGCAGCAGCGACCACGCCGACGACGGCCAACTAAGCAGATGAGCGGCCCAGCAAGAGCGGGTCAGTGTGCCCGCGTGGAGAACGTGTCCAAACTTTTTGGATCGTTCGCGGCACTGCGCCAGGTGAGCGTGGAGCTGGAGCCTGGCAAGTGTTACGTGCTGATCGGCGAGAACGGCGCGGGCAAATCCACACTGCTGAGGATTCTGGCGGGGCTGTTGCAGCCAAGCTTTGGAAACGTGACGCTGTTTGGCGAGGGCGAACCGCAGAAGGTGCGCGACCGCGTGGGCTATATGAGCCATGCGCCGATGCTTTACGACGAGCTTACGGGACAAGAGAATCTGCGCTATTTCTCGAAGCTGTACCCAGGGCGGACGTGCCTTGATCCTGCGGAAGCATTGCGGCAGGTGGGGCTAGACCCTGATCTACCGCGCCCGCTGGGACACTACTCACAGGGCATGCGGCAGCGCACTTCCCTTGCCCGCGTGCTGCTGTCGTTTCCTGAGCTGCTGCTGCTGGACGAGCCTTTTTCCAACATGGATGTGGAGTCGGCGCACCAGATGGTGGAGTTGCTGGCGCGGTTCCGTCACGGGAGCCGGACGATTGTGATCACCACGCATCAGCGCGAACTGGCGGCGCCCATTGCGGATTATGTGCTGGCGCTGAAGGCCGGGCGGGTGGCGGCATTCGAGCCGGGGAGCCCCACGCTATGAAGACCAATGCGGCGCGCTTTCTCGAGGGCCTTGGCATCACGTTTGAACTGCGCGAATACGAAGTGGACCCTGAGGATCTCTCCGCGATTGCGGTGGCGAAGAAGGTCGGCATGCCTCCGGAGCAGGTGTTCAAGACGCTGCTGACGACGGATGGCAAGGGCGAGTATGTGTTTGCAGTCATTCCCGGCGACGCGGAACTCGACTTCAAGAAGCTGGCTCGTGCGGCGGGTATGCGCAAGGCAGAGATGACTCCGCTGAAGGACGTGCAGCCGCTCACGGGGTACATCCGCGGCGGCGTGACGGTATTCGGGGCCAAGAAGGCGTATCCGGTGTTTGTGGATGAGACGGTGATTCTGTTCGATGTAATCAGCGTGTCGGCAGGGGCGAGGGGGGCGCAGTTGATCCTTGCGCCGGATGGATATCTAAAGGCGGCGGAGGCTATCGGCGAGCCGGTGGCGACGGCGGATCTGACCAAAGCTGCCGGTGGATCGGCGGAGGCGCACGCATGATGCCGGCTCTTTGGACACACATCGTGAAGGACCTGCGTATCGAATGGCGCTCGATGGATGCGCTCATCTCGATGCTGTTCTTTTCGGGGCTGGTGGTGGTACTGTTTTCGATCGCCTTTGACCCGCGCGGGGAATTCTCACAGCACATCGCGGGCGGTGTGTTGAGTGTCGCCACCATGTTTGCGAGCGTGAGCGCTCTGAACCAGGCGTGGGCGCGGGAGATCCGCCACAATGTGATGGACGCGCAGCGCATGGTGCCCTCGCCGGGGTCCGAGCTTTATCTGGCCAAGGTGCTGGTGAACTTTCTGTTCGTCACCATTGTGCAGGCGATTCTGGCGCCATTCTTTTTCATCTTTTACAACCTGCATGTGGCGGGGCAGGGCTGGCTGCTGGCGGTGGTGATGCCGCTGGGCACGTGGGCGCTGGTGAGCAACGGCATCTTCTTTGCCGCCCTGGCGATGACCAGTCGCAACCGCGAGCTGCTGCTGTCGCTGATCCTGTTTCCGATTTTCATCCCGGCGCTGCTGGCGATGGTGATGGCCACGGAGGCGATCCTTACGGGCGAGAATGATCCGAGCCTGTGGATCAGGATGCTGGTGGGCTACGACGTGATCTTCACGACGACGAGCTGGCTGCTGTTCGATACGATCTTCCACGCGGAGTGAGGGCGCCTCACTCGAGCGCTTCGCTCATCCGGCTTTCAACGATCTGGCGGACGGCGGCGGAGTGTTTCCTGAGCTGCGCGGCCTCTTTGCGCAGGCGTTCAGCCTCAGGGCCACTGACGCTGCCGGAGGCAAACTCGGCCAGGTCGGCGCCTTCCTCAAGCGCGACGATCGCCTCATAGAGTTTGCGCTCCTGCATGGAGTTCTCTTCATCCAACAGGGTTTTGAGGGAGAGGACGTGGCCGACACGGCAGGCGAACTCGACCGGGCCGCCGGTGTGGCGCGTATAGAGCGGGCCCCGGCACTCCGGGCAGGTGAAGCCCATGTACTGTTCGGACCTGTGTAAACGGGGGCCGGAACTTTTTTGCGGCTCGCCGGTTCCGTTGACGAGCTGGATAACCTTGTCGCCGATCTCGGCAGCGGTGAGGCGGAAGTCGACGTGGTCGTCTTCCATGGCGTTCAACGGCATGGACGGGAAGAGCGCGTCGTCGGGGTCCTGCACGATGGTTGCGCCGCCGGCGTGTGCGATATCCCACAATCCGCCCGCGCCGTCATCGAGCAGACCGGATAAGACGATGCCGATCACGCGGGGACCGTAGGTGAGAGCCGCGGAGCGGAAGGTGACGTTGATGCTGGGACGATGCAGCCCCTCCTTGGGTCCTCGCGTGAGGTGGATATGGTTGTTCGCCACCAGGAGGTGCCGGTCGGGCTGGGCCACGTACACCCGCCCGTGCTCGATCCGGTCAGCGCTGACGGCATCGTTCACGATCATCGGGGTGGCGCGTCCCAGGATGGATGAGAGATAGCTCCTGGAACTGGGGGCAAGATGGATGATGACGAACACCGCTGCCGGCAGGTTCGCGGGAAATGATGCCACGATTTTCTGGATAGCTCCGATGCTGCCGGCCGAACCACCGATGACCACTATGTCGCGTTTTGGCATTTCCACCTGAAGACAAGATTAAGAGGCATGCCGTGAGCAATGGGTTGTCTGGGTTGGAAAGGGGCCTGTCGCGCGAGTGATGCAAGTCACTCCATACAACCGCAGGTTGAGGCTGAGCAAACATCCTGGACGTACACTAGAGACATCCCCGAAGGCGCCGCTCTTGTCCTGATGCCATCGGGGATTGGACCTGACCTGATGAAAAAGCTCGGAATTGGTTTCTATGCCGTGGTGGTGGTGGCGCTGATGGTCTGGGGTTTCTACCAGGCCATTTATGTGGCGCCGAACGACGCCATGCAAGGCGAGATCTTCCGCATCATCTTTTACCATGTGCCTTCTGCCTCTGTGGCGTTCATGTTTTTCGCGGTCAGCCTGCTGGGGTCGATTGGGTATCTGACGTGGCGCCGCAGCCGGCCGGACTGGGCGCAGATGGCGGACGCGTGGGCGCTGGCGGGCGCGGAAGTGGGCGTGGTCTTCTGCACCGTGGTGCTGATCACGGGACCCATCTGGGGGCGACGGGCGTGGGGCATCTGGTGGACATGGGACGCGCGCCTGACCACGACGCTTGTTTTGTGGCTGATCTACGTGAGCTACCTGCTGCTGCGGCGATTTGCCGCCGGTCCGCAGGTGCAGACGCTGGCCGCGGTGCTGGGCATCTTTGGCGCGCTGGACGTGCCTATTGTGTACATGTCGAACCGCTGGTGGCGAACGCAGCATCCGGCGCCGGTGTTCGGCGGCGGCGACGGATCGGGCATGGACAAGTCGATGCTGGGGCCGTTTCTGTGGAACATGCTGGCCTGGTTCTGCTGGGGCGTGCTGATTCTGGCATTGCGCTTCCGCGTGGAGCGGATGCACCAGAAGAATGCCGCGCGCGAACAGCAGGAAGCGCTGCAGAGCCACGTCTAAACCCGGGAGCATAGAAGAGGACAGGGAGATTTATGGACGAGCGAGCGATTCTCAACCACGAGTTCACCGTGGCCGCATATACCGTGACGTGGGTCATTCAACTGGCCTACCTGGGATTTCTGGCAATCAAATGGCGTGCGGAAAAGCGCAGCGCCGGGGCGAGGAACCGCAGCAGGCGCTAAAGGGCCCTGGCGGGACGAGCTGGCTGCCGGGCGCGCCAGCCGACTAGCACCTTCGTGTTACTTCGTGATCCCACGGATTTCCCTTTCCTTCTGTGTTCGTGGGATACGACGATTCCCGGCCTTGGGAGATCATCGTTTTGCAGGCGGCGATCATGGCGGCCTGGAGTATCGGTAGAAAAGAGAAGGTAAATGCACGATCTGCTTATCGCGCTCGCATTCGTTGGAATGGTAGTCGCACCGGCCATCGTAGCCACCTGGGCTGATCACTCCACCCATTGCGACATCGAATAGACTGACATGCGGTTTCGCCGGATCCCCGGATCCGCGTTGTTAACGAACAGAAACACCCAGAGGACCGCACTTGATTCGCACGGCCGAAGAGCCAGTGGCGCGAGGCGAGTTCTCGAGAAGCGACACTCCTTTCCTCAGATCCGCGTTGTTGGAAAACTCCTCTCATCGGTCACAATGCATCCGCAGACCCCTGTGCCCACCGCAGCCGGGTGTGGCCGGAATGCATTGCTCTTACCCTCTCAACCCGGTAAACTCAAGGGATTGAGGGTCCCGCAATGCTAGTCGTAATGAAGTCGCAGGCCACGCCTGAGCAAATCCAGGCTGTCTGTGAACATATTGAGCAGTTAGGTTTTCGCGCCCATCCCCTTCCCGGCGCCCAGCGCACCGCCATCGGCATCACGGGGAATCAGGGCGAGGTGGATCGCGGCAACATCGAAGAGCTCTCCGGCGTGGCGGAAGTCATTGCCGTGTCGAAGCCTTACAAGCTGGCCAGCCGCGACCTGAAAGAAGAAGACACGATCATTCGGTTTGAAGGCACCGACGCGCAGATCGGCGGGCGCAACCTGGCCATTGTGGGCGGGCCATGCGCAATCGAGAGCCGCGAGCAGGCCTTTACGATTGCCGAGCAGGTGGCGGCGGCGGGTGCGCAGTTCTTCCGCGGCGGGGCCTACAAGCCGCGCACGTCTCCTTACGCATTCCAGGGGCTTGGGGTGGAAGGGCTGAAGATCATGGCTGAGATTCGCGACCAGTTCGGGCTGCGGATTATCACCGAAGCTATCGACAACGAGACGCTGGAGCTGGTGGCCGAATGGGCTGACGTGATCCAGATTGGCGCGCGCAACATGCAGAATTTTTCGCTGCTGAAGCATGCGGGGCGCATGCGAAAGCCGGTGCTGCTGAAGCGCGGGATGAGTGCGACGCTGGACGAGTTCCTGATGGCGGCCGAGTACATCATGAGCGAGGGCAACTACGAAGTGATTCTGTGCGAGCGGGGGGTGCGCACCTTCGCCGACCACACGCGGAACACGCTCGATCTGAGCATTGTGCCGGCGGTGCAGCGGCTGAGCCACCTGCCGATCCTCGTGGATCCGAGCCACGGTACCGGCAAGCGCAACAAGGTTCTGCCTATGGCGCGAGCGGCGGTAGCGGTGGGCGCCGATGGAGTGTTGGTGGAAGTGCATCACCAGCCGGAAAAGGCGCTGAGTGACGGGCCACAGTCCATCTACCCGGAGCAGTTCGTTACCATGATGAATGAGATCGAGCAGATCGCGCCGGTGGTGCATCGTACGCTGCCGCGCGGCATTCACGTGGAGAGCACGACCGGAGTCCATGACGGAAGTAAGTAAGCACGTCCCAGCGAGCGTAGAAGGCGGCCGCAATGGCCGCCTTTTGCTCGTTCTTTTGTTTTCTTCTTCACCACGGTTCTGGGGGGGGGTTTGTGTTGCCTGCTGCCTGGCGCCTGTTGCCGGTTCACTTGCCGGTTGCCGACAGCACGACTTTCCGCAGTATCCGCCCAGTTATCGCGAGTATGCATACGTGACCAACGGGGAAAGCGGCACGGTGTCAGTGCTGGACGTGGTGAACGTGCGACTGGACCGCGAGATTGCGGTGGGTCAGCGTCCTGCGGCGGTGGCTGCGAGCCCGACGCGGAACGAAGTGTACGTGGTGAACCAGGGTGCTCCGGGGGGGCAGGGTTCCCTCTCGGTTGTGAATGCGGAGAACAACAGCGTGGCTGCGACCATACCGCTGCACAAGGAATCGCAGTCCATCGACATCGATGCCGAACACGATCTTGCCTACGTGGCGAACTGGGGATCGAACAGTGTCTCCGTGGTGGACCTGAAGAACAGGCGCGAGGTGGCCCAGATCGGCACCGGGGAGCACCCGGCCACGGCGCGTGTGGCGCCGGACAACAAGACGGTGGTGGTGCCGAACCGCAGCGGCAACTCGGTGAGCATTATCGATGCGGTTTCGCGCCGGGTGCGCGCCATCTTTGAAGGCTGTCCTGGGGCGAACGATGCGGTGGTGCTGCCGGACTCGTCGAAGGCGTTTGTGTCGTGTTCCGCGGGACACCAGTTGATGGCCATCACGCTGGCTGACTCGAAGTTCAATCCACACGGGGCCGACCGGCTGGAAGCCATGATGGACGTGGGGCGCGCGCCGGTACATCTGGCTTTGAAGCCGGACGGCGGCGAACTTTTTGTGGCGAACGAGCAGTCGGACTCGATCAGCGAAGTGGTGACGACGACCAACGATGTGGGCGGCGCGTACCTGATGGGCGACGATCCGGTTCGCGGACTGGTCACCTCGGACAACGGACTGCTCTACGTGGCGGCGGCGCGCGCGTCGGAGGTCACGATGTACTCGATCGACGACGGCAAGCGGACGGCGTCGATTCGGGTGGGCGACGGGCCGTCGGCGATGACGTTCTCGAAGGCGGGGCATCTGCTGCTTGTGGTGGATTCGCGGTCCGGGGATGTGGCTGTGGTGCGCACGGCGACGCATTCGTTGTTCACGCTTCTGCCGGCTGGCCGCGGGCCGAATGCGATTGCGGTGAAGGCGTTCACGGCGAAGTAACTGTAGGGCTCTGGGCGATCTTCTGCGGATGTGTCGCAATCGTGATTGGACTTACTGGCAGAGTTTTCAGGGCGACACCGACGCTTCAGCAGATTCCAGAGAGACACCTATTCCGACGTGGCTCGGCAAGACGCTCTTCATCGGACTTGGAAGCGGAATTGTCGTTGTCGGGTTCGTGTTGTTCTGGAAAGAGTTGCTGCAGAAATAACGCGCTTACTTGCCGGTGCCTAACTGCTTGACGCTGTATTGCGCGCCGGCGAAGAGGATGAGTCCGGAGATGTAGGCCCAGAAGAGTATGCCCACGGTTACGTAGAACGGCCCGTACAGCGACTTCAGATCGATGTGGGGCAGGACCAGGACAAAGATGTAGCGTGAGGCCAGCCAGATAAGTCCCACTATGACCGAGGCGCGCATCACGGGGCGCGGCGGCACCTTGCAGTTGGGCAGCAGCCAATAGACAAAGAAGAAGAACACAATGCAGGCGGCGCCGCTGGCGATGGCCATCCAGGCTTCGCTGATGCCGTTGAAGAGCCAGCCCAGGAAGCCGCTTTCGGTGTGACGGAAGAAGAGGAAGGCGAGAATCGCGCGTTGTCCCGCGCTCAGCACTACGGCCATCATGCCCAGGGCTACCATCAGGATGGCCAGCCCGAATGCCACCACCTGGTTCATAAGGTAATTGCGGCTCTTCTTCACGCCCCACGCCTGGTTGAGAGCCACTTCGAGGGGCAGAAATATGCCCGTGCAGGAGATCAGGATCATGACCAGCGAGAAGGCTTCAATGCCGTGGCGCGAGGTCATGGCGGCGGCGATTTCGATATTGTTCGCAACCCAGTTGCGCGGCGTGGTGGTGGCGGGCAGGAAGTAATTCACCATGTCGCCGATGACGCCGACCATGGCCTGCGAATGAAAGACGCGCATGGCCAGCGTGTAGAGCAGCAGGATGAGCGGAATGAACGAGAGGATGGCATTGGCCGCCACGCTGAAGGCGAAGGTATGCACTTCGCTGTCGAGCAGGTAGTTGATGAGAGCGGCACCCTCGTGGCGCAGCCGGTACCATTTGGGAACCTCGGTTGGAACCGGCTGCGCGGCATCGGCGCAGTCGATGGTTGCCGTGGTTTCCTTTAGCGGTTCGGTGGCAGTACCGGGATCTGAGATGAGGGGCACGTTTTGCGACTCCTTTAGACCCGCTGTGGTGTGTTTCGGCACCGTGTGCGAAAACCGGTGTCAGGCAATGGGGGTTGATGTATTCAGGATAAACTTTCCAGCGGTTTTGTAACCTCAATCCGCGGTATAGATGCGAAAAGGCGGAAATTTTTCTCCTTGCATCCTGCTCAGATTAATGTCATAACTGAGCCACGACGCGCCGGGGGTACGGGTCGCGCCGACGGTCTTCCCCTCGCAAGCCTTCGCATCCAGCGAGAAGTTGCAATCCATGAGCAGGCCGGCAGTTTAGCTGTGCCTTACCCATAGAGGAGAAACGTGCATGACGGAACAGGGTGTTGTGAAGTGGTTTAACGGGGCCAAGGGCTATGGGTTCATCCAGCGCTCGACCGGAGAGGACGTTTTTGTGCACTTTTCTGCCATTCAAGAGAAGGGCTACAAGACCCTCAATGAGGGCGAGAGCGTGGAATTCGAGTGCCAGCAGGGTCCCAAAGGCCTGAGTGCGGCCAACGTTCTCCGAGTCGCATAGCGGCCACGTAAACAATCAGGATCGGCCATCCCCCGGCCGGTCCTTTCTTGCGCAGTACGTACGCTTGATTATTGAAGTCAGCGGTTGTCTGCGGTGTTCCCTGGATCTTCTAAACGATTAAGCGCCCACGTGGCGGCGGACCGAATGCCGTCATCGCTGGAGTGTGCCCACGCGCGCAACGGCCGGATGTAGCGCTGTTTTTGTTCCGCGGTTGCCGCGTGCGCATTGCCCATGGCGATGGCGGTGTTACGGATGAGGCCAGCGTACTGCGCTCTGCGCACGGGCGAGCCGTTGAATGCCTGCTCGAAGGAGCGCTCGTCGAGCGAACTCAGCCAATCCAACGAAGAATTCACGAGTTCTTCACGCGGGGCCAGTTCGGGGTCCGCACTGATGGGCGCCTTGCGATTCCAAGGGCACACATCCTGACAGATATCGCAGCCGAAGACCTGCCGTCCCATGCCCTCCATCAACTCAGGGGCAATCGCTCCTTTGTGCTCAATGGTGAGATAGGAGATGCAGCGTGTGGCATCCATCTGGTAGGGCGCAAACAGCGCGTCTGTGGGGCAGGCCTGAATGCAGCGCGTGCATGATCCGCAGCGATCGGGCACTGTGAGTGCGGAGTGCTCCGGCGCTACGCTCAAGGATGTGATGAGCACACTGAGGAATGCGTACGATCCGATTGCGGGATGGATGAGACACGCGTTCTTTGCCGACCATCCCACTCCTGCGGCAACGGCAAGCGACCGCTCCACTACTGGCCCGGTGTCAACATACGCACGCGACTCGAAGCTGCCGTATTGCTCATGGAGTTTGGTTTCAAGCACCTTCAAACGCTTGAGCAGAACCTTGTGGTAATCGCTGGGGACGCGGCCGCGTTGCGGATCCGTGCGACTCGACCATGCGTAGCGCGCGATCCACGCCGCGTCGCTGCACGCAGCGTCAGTCGACTTCGGTTGATCACTGTTGTAATTCGCAAGGCACACGATAGCCGAGCGCGCCCACTTGAAGGGGGTCGCAACACGCGCGCGCACCAGTTCGCCGTCCTCATTGGCGCGCTTCAGATACTCCATGGTTCCGGCGCGGCCGGAGTTGATCCAATCGGCAAACCGTTCCGCATCGCGCGCGTCGTGCGCATGCGGCAGGGCGACGACGCCGGCATGGCTGAACCCGCTGTTAACCGCGAGCGCACGAATCCCGTCTGTATGAATGAGAGGCTCGGAATGAGCAGCCGAAGGAAGACTTGGATTCATGGAACCGGCGGCGCTCCTCTCGCGTAATATTCCACATCCTGTCCGAATGCGAACACCGAATGCGCGTTTGGACACCGGGGCCGCAGACAGGGACTTGGCGCAGTGCGAATATCCCCTCTGCTTTCAGCATATTCGTTCGCGGGCTTTTTGGCCCGCTGCATGCAAGTTCAATGGCAGCACAGCCTGACCATGGCAGACGCAAAGGCTGTGAGGGAGGTTTTTATGAATACGATCATGAGCCAGAAGAAAGCGCTTTACGTAGGGACGCCTGCCGGCTTCAGTGAACTCGTACGCGGGAATGAGGATCGGTTGATGGCGTTATTGACGCCGGTGGTGCGGGAACAGAATGCGGTGCTCGACCTTGGTGGAGTGCGCCGCATCGATGCAGCCGGAGTTGCGGCTCTCATCTCCATTTACGGAATCGCGCGCGCCACGGGCCACAGCTTCCGGGTATGCAATGTGACCTCGCATGTCGCCGAGATTCTTGAACTGGTGAGCCTGGACCACATTCTCGTCGCACAGGAGAGGGTTGAGGCACAGCCCGTGGAACCGTGTGTTGAGTGCCCTGCTGCGTAACTGCGATTGCGTTGTGCAGAGATCTGCATAAGGCAATCACGTAGATTCAGCAGAGCACTCCGCTTCCCTTCCCCTTCGCGCGACAGATTGCTTCCATGTTTTGGGCCAGGCTCTGGGACCGGGCAAAGGAGTCCTATCTGCCCGAGCTGGTATTCCCAGGGTGTTGTGTTTGTCAGGCCTTCTTCGCGACCACCGAGGAACCCCAGCTGCCATCCGACGTGCCGAAGTCGAAATCGATTTCCGCGGGCTGGATCTTGCCCTTGTACTGCAGGGCGTAGGTCTGGCCCTGGTAATCCACGTTGACCCAGAAGGACAGCATCTGGCCGTCGATCTTGCCGTCATGGATTTCTGTCGGCGCGGGGCCCATGCCTTCGATTGTTCCTGTGACCGCGGCTCCGCTGCTCTGCAGCTTGAACGTGACTGGAACCGAGGTTCCGTTGAAATCGAAGCTGCCCGTCCAGGATCCGCTGATGGCGGGTGCCGGCGCAGCATCGGTCGCACCCTCGCGCTTGACGGTGAGACTGGCGCCCCAACTGCCATCCTCAGTGCCGAAATCGAAGTCGATTCTGTCGCCGTCGACTCTGCCTTTGTACACCAGTTTGTACATTTGGCCCTGGTACTCGTTATCAAGCCAGAAGGTGATGGTGGCGCCCTCGATTTTGCCGTCATGGATTTCGGCGGGCGACGTGGGCAGACCTTCCATGGAACCGGTGACCGCAGCGTCCGTTGCCTTCAGGGTCAGCGTCACGGGCACGCTATTTCCCTGGAAATCAAAGGCACCGTTCCAGGTGCCGGACAGATCCGCGGCATGCAATGCCGGCATTAAGCAAACAATTACGGCGAGCCCCAAAAGACGCGCAATGGCCTTCATCCCTAATCTCCTTTAATTGGGTCAATAGCGGGGAGTGTAGCATCTTCGCGGCTGGGCGCGCGAGAACATCTGAGGAACCCAATTGCCGGCGGGAGCGTATAGAACAGCGGAGGAGTTTCATGAATCGTCCCCTGGTTCCGCTGCTACAAGCCGCCGCACTGATGGCCGCCGTCTCGTTCGCCGTTCCCGGCAGGTCCCAAAATTCGGATTTCAACCTGAACGTGCATGCTCATGCCGAAGCAACGGCGAAAGATATCGGGCTGCCTCTCTATCCGGGAGCGACGCCATTCAAGGAAAAGGACAGCGACTCGTCGTCGGCGGACCTGGGGCTGGTTCTCAACAGCTTTCATTTCGGCCTGAAAGCAGCGAGCTTTGTGACCACGGATCCGCCGGCGCGTGTTCTCGACTTCTACAGAAAGCCGCTGGCGAAATATGGCCAAGTGCTGGAGTGCGATCACGGCAAGCCCGTGGGCTCGTTGACTGTGACCAAGAGCGGTCTGACATGCGGCGAGCGGAAGAATGGAAAGATGACGGTGAGCGGAAGCGACAGCGGCCATGAACTGCGCGCAGGCACGCCGGAGCAGTTCCGGATTGTAGGAATTGACAACACCGAGAAGGGCCAGACGAAGTTTGGGCTGGTGGCGCTGGTGCTGCCGAAGGATGATGACAGGTGATCGGGTGATCAGGTGGCCGGGTGATGTGATGAAGCGGTCCGGGATTTCCATTGGGAGGGCGACTGATGCCTGATCACTTGCCATTAACTCATCCAGGCACCTGAGTACTTCGTCATCTACCCGCCGGCAAAGCTGAACCCTCTGCTCATACATCTGTGTTCAATCGATGATCTGACCAAGCCGGATTACCTGATCCCCTGACCACCTGTTCACTGTTCCCTCCCTCACTCACCTACAAAAGAACTTGCGCTCTAGGTGTACTATGCGTCATAGTACACAGGTGATTCCGTTTCGCGTCAATTTTCGCGCCGGCGTGCCCATCTTCGAGCAGGTGGTGTACGCGGCCAAGAAGGCTGTCATCTCCGGGCAGGTCGCGCCGGGCGACGCCTTCCCCTCGGTGCGCGCTCTCAGCAAAGAGCTCAAGATCAATCCCAATACAGCCCATAAGATTGTTGCCTCGCTGATCCAGGAGGGGCTGCTTGAAACGCGGCCCGGGATTGGGACTGTCGTCGCGGCGCCACCCGATTCCACCCGCAAGCAGCGCACAGCGCTTCTGGGGCAGGAGATGGAAGAGCTGGTGGTCGAAGCCAAACGGCTCGGTATTGAACTCGATGAGATGCTCACCTCGTTCACCGGCCACTGGAACCGCCTCAGCCCCGAAGCCACCTCTAGTCCCAAGTTGCCGCCGTCGCTCCAGCCCGCTTCCAAGTCCACTCCGAGGGGAGCCGAATAGCCATGAATGCCGTGTTTCGCACCCAGTCCCTGACAAAGAAATTTGGCCGCACCGTCGCGCTGGCCGGCATCGACGTTGAAGTTCCTGAAGGAGCCATCTACGCGCTGGTGGGCGCCAACGGGGCGGGAAAAACCACGCTCATCAAGGTGCTGATGAACATCTTTCAGCCCACAAGCGGGTTGGCCACTGTGCTCGGCATCGACTCGCGCCACATCGCGGGCAGGCATTTTGAGCGCATCGGCTATGTCTCGGAAAACCAGGAGATGCCCGAGTGGATGACGCTGCGCCAACTGCTCGACTACTATCGCAACCTCTACCCCGCGTGGGATACCGCGCTCGAGCAGCAGCTGGTGCGGCAGTTTGACCTGCCGCTCAATCGCAAGCTCAAGCATATGTCGCGCGGCATGAAGATGAAGGCTGCTTTTGCTTCGTCGCTGCCTTACCGGCCCGCGCTCATCGTTCTGGACGAGCCCTTCTCCGGGCTGGACCCGCTGGTGCGCGACGAGCTCATCGAAGTTCTGCTCGACCGCGCTCCTGAGACCACGATCTTTCTCTCCTCGCACGATCTGGCTGAGATCGAGGCGTTCTCCAGCCATGTCGGCTATCTGGAAAACGGGCGGCTGCTTTTTTCTGAGGAGATGACTTCGCTCGCGGCGCGGTTCCGCGAGATCACCATCACACTTGCCGAGCCGCTCGCGCAGCAATTCTCTCCTCCGGCTCACTGGCTGCAGTGCGAAAGCGTGGACCGCGTGCTGCGCTTTGTGGACTCGGGCTACCAGGAGGCGGCATCCCGCGAGGAACTGGCTGCCGTGTTCCCGGGGGCCCGCGATATCGCCATACAGCCCATGAGCCTGCGGGCCATCTTCCTGGCAGTCGCCAAGGCCGGCCGCACGCAGCCCACATCCACCTCCGTTGCAGCCGAAACCCGGGAGGTCCAAATATGAAAAGGGGCATGAATACGGGCATGAAGCAGGTGCTCGCCATCTTCCGCAAAGACGCACGGCACTTGTGGCCGGAGATCTGCATTTCGCTAGCGCTGCAGGCGGCGCTGGTGGCGCTTTACCCGCGCCAGTGGCGCCACGCCGGATTGGGCGCAGTCAGCTATTCCTTTGGCGCCTTTGCCACTTCGCCAGACGCATTCGGCGACCTTCTCAACATTCTCATCCCAATCAGCTGGTGGGTTCTGCTGGCGCGGCTGGTTCACGAGGAACGCCTGGTGGGGCACACGCAGTTCTGGATCACGCGGCCTTACCGGTGGCCGCTTCTGCTGGCGGCCAAGCTGCTGTTTGCTTCGGCGTTTGTGTATTTGCCATTCCTGATTGTGCAATGCATTCTGCTGCACGCAGCCGGGTTCCAGCCGCTGGCTCACGTGCCGGGCCTGTTGTTCAATGCTCTGCTGCTCACGGGAATCGTGATCCTGCCTCTTGCGGCCGTGGCGTCGGTGACCAGCAACCTGGCGCGGATGACGCTGGTGCTGCTCGGCGTGCTGGTCTTTGTGGCCGGCCTTGCCACGCTCGCGGGAGTGCTGCCACGGCTGGCCAGTTCTCCCAGTCTCGTGTCCAGCGCGATCTCCTTCATGGTGCTGCTGTGCGGAGCCGCCACCATCCTCGTTATTCAATATGCTCGGCGGCGAGCGCGCACGGCGTGGGTGTTGCTCGCGGTTGTGGCACTGCTTCTGGGATCGAGCGGGTTTTATGACGCTGACCAGCCCTTCATGAATCGTTTCTACCCGCCCGCAGGAGCGAGCGCTGCGCCGAGCGTCGAGTTCAGTTACAGCGAAAACCCCATGATGCGGCCGGTCGCACACGGCTCCGGCGCCAGAGGCATGATTGAGATCGCCATACCGGTCCACGTCGCGGGCATCGCACCGCACACCGTGGTCATCCCCACCGCGATCAAGGTCACCCTGGATTCTGAAGGCTCATCGCACTGGGATTCGCCATGGCAGACTCTTTCCACCGACAAATTTCTTTCCGCGCCCTACGATGCGGTGTTCCGGTTCCGCATGCGGCGGGAGACGTACGAGCAGTTCCGCAATGGACCTGTCTCGCTGCATATGACGGTTGCTATCGATCAGGGCCGGACGATTCGCGAGAACACGATTGCGCTGCCCGACGCGCGCTTTGAAGTTCCCGGGTTCGGGATGTGCACGCCGCAGGGCGGCTGGGATGGTGAGCCGGTCACGATCGGCATCAGCTGCCTTTCAGCCGTCCGCCAGCCTGATCTGACGTTTGTCACCGTGCTCTGGCACGACGACTGCCGCGCGCCGAACGATGCTCCGCCGCCGGCCGTCTCCGGCTACGGGTGGGTTGGCTCGCTCGACGCACCTGCGGCGGAACCCAGCCTCACCGCGGTATTGCAGGCGCCGATGGCCCTGACGAATTCCTGGAGGTATTCGAACCGGACGGATGAGCAGCGCATCCACATGCGTGAACTTTGTCCCGGCATTCCTGTCACCTTCACCAGCTACGCTCTGCAGACACGCACGCGCGCCGAGCTGTCGATTGCCGGTTTCCGTCTTCCGGAGCTCTCGAAGGCCACGGCAGCCGAATACCGAACGCAGTAGCCAGGCGGCTTCGATCGGGCCCGGGTTACGGATCGGATGCGCCGACAGGAGGAGCTTTCGGGGAGGATAACGGCCAAGGTGCGCCACCAGCGCGGACTACACTTGTACGTTGTCGCCACGAAAGTGGGCTGGAGGCTTGAACGTGTCGAGGAACGAGCGCCTTTATTATGCAGATTCGACTCTGAAGACCTTCACTGCGGCGGTTTCGGGGCTGCGCGAACTCGGAGTCCCGGATGGCGAACCCCTGTGGCAGATCGCCCTGGACCGGTCGGCCTTTTATCCGACCAGCGGCGGCCAGCCTTTCGATACCGGCATGCTTCAGGCGCGTCTCGCTACGGGCGCCACGGCCGAGGTTGCGGTAGCCCAGGTTGAAGAAGATGACGAAGGCACGGTCTGGCACTATGCTCGGCAGCCGCTCGCGGAAGGTACCCACGTTGAGGGCTTTGTCGACTGGGACCGCCGTTTCGATCACATGCAGCAGCACACGGGGCAGCACCTGCTGTCCGCCGTTTTCTGGGAGCAGCTTCAGGCCGCCACTGTGTCGTTTCACCTGGGCGAGATTACCTCGACCATCGATCTGGCGATTGCGCCGCCCGCGCACCACAGCCTTGAACGTGTTGAGCGCACGGCGAACCAGATCATCGCGGAGGACCGCACGGTCACGACGCGCTTTGTTCCGCGCGCCGAAGCCGAAGCGCTGCTCGCCGAGGGCATTCTGCGCAAGCTGCCCGAGCGCGAAGGGACTATCCGGCTGGTTGATATCGCCGAGCTGGACCACAATGCCTGCGGGGGAACGCATGTTCGTTCGACCGGACAGATTGGCAGCATTCTTATCCGCAGCATCGAGAAGGTGAGCCGCGGGGTGCGGGTTGAATTTGTGTGCGGCATGCGCGCGGTGCGGACGGCGCGCAACGACTCGGGCATCCTCCGCGAGGTTTCGACACTTCTCTCTACCGGCGCACCGGAGCTGCCCGATGCAGTCACGCGGCTGCTGAACGAAGCGAAGGCCGGGGCGCGCGAACGCCAGAAGCTGCGCGAAGAGCTGGCGTCGTACCAGGGGGCCGCGCTTGCAGCGGAAGCCGAAGCGGAAGGCGGCGTGCGCATGGTGGTTCGCTCGTGGAAGGACCGGGACAGCGACTACGTGAAGCTGCTGGCCTCACGCACGGCGGCCGCCGCGACGTCCACTGCTGTCGTGTTCTCGGCGGCCCACGGGGAGCCCGTGAGGGTGTACCTGGCGCGGAGCCTTAACTTGAATTTCAACTGCGGGCAGATGCTGCGGGAGGCACTGGCGGCGCTCGGGCTGCGTGGCGGCGGCTCGCCCGATCTGGCCCAGGGCGATGTTCCCGTCCATCAGTATGCCGCGCTGGTGGAGTCGCTCATCGCGGCGATCCGCCACGCCGAAAGGTAGGTCGTGGCGGCCGGAAGACTTCGAAAGGCGCTTCTTCGAAAGGGCGAGGGCAGCAGGGGCTAAAGCCCACACATTCAGAGCAATTTACCGGCACGACTGAAGTCGTGCCCTGTTACAAAGCTCGTCCCTTTGGGGATCGACTTATTCTCCCGACAGGGCTTCGAGCAGGGCGGTCCATTCGGCTTCGAGGGCGGGGCGGTAGTAGCTCTTGCCGGCGCGCTGGTACCAGTATTCGGCGTTCCAGTCCTCCCCTTCTTTGCGGTGGAGATAGGCGTGGACGGCCATGCCGTCGGGCGTCTCGAGCTCGTCGACGAGTGCGTGCGCGCGTGCCCAGTTGCCTTTCTTGTCCCACCACAGGGCTTGCAGGGTGGCGGGAAGTCCTGCCGGGGGAGCCTGCTCTCCCAGGGTGCTCAGAAATCCCTCTGCGTTCATGCCCATCCTTGTATCACTCCCAGAGCGAAACCGCGATGGAATCTTGGCTATATCTGCGTGATTTAAGTCACATCCAGTTGATTCCAGCACTGATACAAAGATGTCAGCGATTCTTGAGAAGCGGTCGCAGCGGATTACGAGGGGGAGACGGAAGTTGCCGGCGTCTGGGGCGCCGGCCTTCCCTGACGGGGAGGTCAGCGATGCTCGGATTGGACGTTTGCAACTCAGACCGAATCGGTCGTATACTTAAATCCGACCTTAATGGTCGCATTTCGAGGGTGCTGCCCTTTCGGCGACCCGACGGAGTCCGGCAGGTGAGCGTGCTGAGCGAATTGAATGTAGGCGAGACCGCGGTGGTAGTCGCCCTGGATCTGCCCGATACCGTCCAGAACCATCTCATGCACATGGGTTTTGTGCCGGATGCCATGGTGACGGCGCTACGCCGCGCTCCGGCCGGCGACCCGACGGTTTATGCCATTGACGGGATGGAGATCGCACTGCGCCACGAAACTGCCGACTCGATCCACGTCCGCAATGCCGTACTCGAGCTCGAGGACGAAGGACGCGAACTCCTCGAGGCCGGTCGATGAACCCATGCTGTGAGGCTCCGGCCTTCGAGCTTCCGAAGTCGCCGGCAGCGGGCTCTCTGCGGACGGTTGTTCTGATTGGACCGCCCAACGCGGGCAAGTCTACGCTGTTCAATCGCCTGACCGGTCTCCGCCAGAAAGTCGCCAATTATCCCGGCGTGACGGTGGAGCAGCGCATGGGCTTGATGGCGGGGGTGGGCCGCGACGACCTTACGCTGATTGATCTTCCGGGCGTTTACTCGCTCACGC
Source organism: Occallatibacter sp. (assembly GCF_036502485.1). GTDB lineage: Bacteria > Acidobacteriota > Terriglobia > Terriglobales > Acidobacteriaceae > Telmatobacter. The sequence goes on from NZ_DASXYM010000121.1 coordinate 27,299, forward strand.
CGTACTCCGAAGATGCGCGGGTTGCGGTGGACGTGTTGAAGGGCAAGATGCCGGGCACGCCCAAGCCGGACGCGGTGCTGCTGGTTCTCGATTCCCTGCACCTGACTCGCCAGCTCATGCTGGCTGCGCCGGTTTTGTCTCTTGGTCTGCCTACGCTGGTGCTGCTGAATATGAGCGACCTGATGGAGTCGCGCGGCGGGGCCATCGATACGTTGAAGCTGGCGAAGGAACTGGGCGCGCCGGTGGCGCAGATCAGCGCGACGCACGGCAGCGGGATGGATGCGGTTCCGCTTTTTCTGAATCAGTGCGCCCTGCCGCGCGCGGCCGAGAGAGTGGAACAGAATTTGACACTGCCCGTGCTGGGCAACGCTGCCAGCACCCACAAATGGGCGGCGCAGGTGAGCCGCAAGACCGGTTACCGCGCGCCGCTGTCCGCGGAAGGCAGCCGCAAGCTCGACAAGATTCTGTTGCACCGCATCTGGGGACCGCTGTTGTTTCTGCTGGTGGTGATTGGGGTTTTCGAGGTTGTGTTCTCGATCGGCCAGCCGCTGTCTGACGGGTTTGGCGACCTGCTGAGCCATATGGCGGACTGGGCGCGGCCGCTGATTCCCGCTGCGTGGCTGCAGTCGCTGCTGCTGGACGGCGTGTGGAAGGGCATCTCTTCCGTGCTGGTGTTTCTGCCGCAGATCCTGCTGCTGTTTTTGTTTATTGGAGTGCTGGAAGACTCCGGTTACCTGGCGCGCGCCGCGCTCATTGCGGATCGCGTGATGCGCACCGTGGGACTGAATGGCAAGGCTTTCATTCCGCTGCTCTCGGCCTATGCGTGCGCGGTGCCGGCGATTATGGCTACGCGGACTATCGAGAACAGGCGCGACCGCATTGCGACGATCCTGGTGACTCCGTTCATGACGTGCTCGGCGCGGCTGCCGGTCTACATGCTGCTGATTGCGGCGTTTGTGCCGAACCGGCAGTATCTGCACGGATTTCTGGGGCTGCGTGCGATCACGATGCTGGGGCTTTATGTGGCCGGTTTCGTGGCCGCGATGACGACGGCGCATCTGCTGAAGAGCTCGATTCTCAAGTCAAGCGAGACGCCGTTCATTCTGGAACTTCCGCAGTATAGGCGGCCCACGCTGCGCTCTCTCGGCCTTCGTCTTCTGGACCGCGCACGCATCTTTCTGCGCCAGGCCGGCACCGTGATTCTGGCGGTGACGATGGCGCTGTGGGTGCTGGCGCATCTGCCCATCCTCCACTCGGCGCAGGGGGGATGGACGATTCCCGAGCTGGCGGACAGCCTGATCGGGCGGCTGGGCCACTTGATCGAGCCGGTGATCGCGCCTCTCGGGTTCAACTGGAAGATCGGCATCGGTCTCATCTCGAGCGTGCTGGCGCGCGAGGTGATGGTGAGCACGATGGGCACGCTGTACGGAGCGGACCCCGGCACGCACGCGGAGAGCCTGCAGGCGGCACTGCACCACGACATGACCCTGGGTGGCGCGCTGGCGCTGATGATCTTCTTCGCGTTTGCGATGCAGTGCACGTCGAC
>NZ_DASXYM010000122.1:0-26951 GCF_036502485.1 Occallatibacter sp.
CTCCTCCTTCGCGTGATCGAACTCGGCTCCATACGCCTTCAGATCTTTGCCGGGACTCTCCTGCAACTCGCCGCTCACCGGCAGCACGCCAAAGTCGCCATACAGCGGGCACCCCGCGCCGCTGATGTGCGTCATCGAAAACCCCATGATCTTTTTGTCGCCATGGAAATACCACGCGTCCGTGGTCGTGTCCGGGCTCCACTGCACCATGCCGAACGGCAGCGTCGCGCCAGGAAACGTATTGCCGCTCCCCGCCGTTCCGATCGTCGTATCCACTGATCCGTACGGACCACTCACCGCAGCCTGAGACTGCGAAGCAATCGACCCAGCTAAAAAGATGACAGCAATGAGTGCCCACACAGCCATACGCGTAAGCGGAAAAAAGCGCATTAAAAAACTCCTTGCAAGGTGCCGCGTCGAATCATACGACACCGCACCCTGCAAGGAGTGAACCCGCCCAACCGCATGTAAGGCGAGCTTTCAAAGCCATTCCTACTTTGCCTGACCCAGTTGTTCCGCGGCGATCTTCCGGATCTCCGGCAGCACATCGCCCAGAGCCACTGGCTCTGCATTCCGCGCACCGAGCCCGAAGTACACCTTCCGGTACAGCCGATAAAGCCTTTCGTAAACCGCAACCGAATCCGCCTGCGGCTCGAACGTCGTATGGTCCAGGCACAGTGCGTCCTGCGCCTCCTCCACTGTCTTGAACACGCCCGCCGCCAGCGTCGCAAAAATTCCCGAGCCCAGGCTCGTCGGCACGCCCGCCGGCACCAGCACCGGCTTGCCCAGCACGTTGGCATACACCTGGTTCAGCACCGGGTTATTCTGCGGAATCCCGCCTCCATTGATCACGCGATCCACGCGAACCCCGTGCTCCGCCATCCGCTCCAGAATGATGCGCGTGTGGAACGCCGTTCCCTCGATCGCCGCGAAGAGTTCATCCTGCGCCGTGTGCACCAGGTTCCATCCCAGCGTTACGCCGCCCAGCTCAGGATTCACCAGCACCGTGCGATCGCCGTTATCCCAGCTCAATCGCAGCAGGCCGGTCTGTCCAGCCCGGTAATTCTCCAGCCCCCTGGCCAGCTCCGCCACCTTCACGCCGGCACGTCGCGCAATCGCCTCAAAGATGTCGCCCGTTGCGCTCAGTCCTGCTTCAATCCCGGTGAACTGCGGATGCACGCTCCCCGGCACCACGCCGCAGACGCCCGGCACCAACTCCGCCTTCTTCGCCATGGCGATGATGCACGTCGACGTGCCCACCACGTTCACCACGTCGCCCTCGCGACAGCCGGCCCCCAGCGCATCCCAGTGCGCATCGAAAGCGCCCACCGGCACCGGGATCCCCGGCTTCAGTCCAAGCTCCTGCGCCCAGTGTTCCGACAAATGACCAGCCAGCGCATCGGAGGTTGCATACTCCCCATTCAGCTTTTCGCGCACACCGTCCAGCAGCGGGTCCAGCTTTGACAGAAACTCTTGCGGAGGCAGCCCATCCCACTTGGGATTCCACATCCACTTGTGGCCCATGGCGCACACGCTGCGCTTCGCCTTCTTCGGATCGGTGATGCCGCATAGCGTGGCCGCCACCATATCGCAGTGCTCAAATGCCGAGGCGAACTGCCCGCGCTTTTCAGGATTGTTCCTCAGCCAGTGCAGCAGCTTCGCAAAGCCCCACTCATGCGAGTACACCCCGCCGCACCACTCGATCGCCTCGAGACCCTCCTCGTGTGCCAGCCTGGTGATCTCCTGCGCCTCATTCTTCGCGCGGTGATCGCACCACAGGTAGTATTCGTTCAGCGGCTGCATCTTCGCGTCCACCGGCACCACGCTCGATCCCGTCGTGTCCAGCGCGATGGCTTCCACCTGTTCGTTCCTGATTCCGGCAGCCGTCACGGCTTTTCTGGTAGCCGCGGCGAGCGCCTGCATGTGATCCTCGTGGGCCTGCGTGGCAAAATCCGGATCCTCTCGCTTGCGGTGCAGTGGGTAGGCCTCCACGGCCGATCCCAGCCGCCCACGCTCGCTGTCCACAATCGAAACCCGCACACTCAGGGTTCCAAAATCCACACCTGCCACAATCGCCATCGTTCCGTCCCTCTTTTCGCCGGATCAGAGCCCTGCCGCCGGCTGCCGCTCAGTCAAGTAAGCGTTTTCCCGGCAACCAAAACTATACCAGCTTTCTGTTTGCCGGCCTCATCCACAATCCAGCTCTCCCTACCCCCTCCACACCGGGCAGCCCCCCTCATCAAAACCTGATATTTCCCTGTGCGTTCCGCATTATGGTTGGGTTCGTCAGACAATAAAACCGGCTTTTCGGTCGCTTTCCGATCCCTGCTCAAAGCGCCTTCCCCTCACCCCGGGAGCAGCTAAGTCTCTCATTCCTTAACGCAAATTGATCCTATTTGGCGCAGCAAGGCATTTCATTTTTGCCCCCATTTTGCACCGTTCTCCTATTGATTTTTGCATGAAAAATCCTTAAAATAGGATTTAGTGACCGAACCCTCAGGACCGGACTAGCCACCCCCTGGCGCGAGTCCGAGGAAGCAATCGAAATTACCCTCTGAATAAGGACACCAAATGGCAAAGCGTCGTGGAAATCCGAATTGGGGCAAGCCGGAGCCCATCGGGCCCGTTGTGCCCACTGTGACCTCCTTCGAACAGATCGTGAAGGAGTTCAAGCTCACCCCGGACCAGTACATCCGGTCCACCCGTTTGCGCGAGTGGGCTCGTCGCAACAAGAACTCCAAGTACATTCCCGAAGCACTTCTGGAAGCTTGGGGCTTTGAGATCGAATCGACGTTGTAGGCCTCTGTTTCCCTCCATTCGTCAAAGCGCCGCCTTCGGGCGGCGCTTCTGTTTCTACAGATCTCCGCCCACCTGCTTCGACTGGCAATTCAGACAGCATCTTCACCCTACATAGCCGGTCCATACGCCAACCTGCTCTGGGTCAATTCCGCACTCCTTTTTGCCTTAGTCTCCGGGTTGGGCGACAATGAAGCGAACTCATGAATCCCCAGCGCACGCCCGAATCGCCCTTCATCGATGTTCCCGGAGCACTCGACGAGATTCGCGCCGGGCGCATGCTCGTTGTGGTCGACGACGAAGACCGCGAAAATGAGGGCGACCTCACCCTGGCGGCGGAGTTCGTCACCCCGGAAGCCATCAACTTCATGGCCCGTTACGGCCGCGGCCTCATCTGCCTCACCCTCACAGAGGAGCGCGCCGATCACCTGCGCCTCTTCCCCATGACCCGGCAGAACTCTTCGCGATTCGGCACCGCGTTCACTGAGACCATCGAAGCCCGCGAAGGCGTCACCACCGGCATCTCTGCTGCCGACCGTGCCCAGACCATTCGCGTCGCCATCGATCCCAAATCGACCGCAGCCGATCTGGCTCGTCCCGGCCACATCTTTCCGCTCCGCGCCCGCCGCGGCGGCGTCCTGGTGCGCGCCGGGCAGACCGAAGCCTCCGTCGACCTGGCCCGCATGGCCGGCCTCACACCCTCGGGCGTCATCTGCGAAATCATGCGCGACGACGGCGAAATGGCGCGCATCCCTGACCTGATCCCGTTCTGCCGCGAGCACGGTCTGCGCATCCTCACCGTTGCCGAACTCATCCGCTACCGTCTGCGCCACGAGCGCTACATCGTCCGTGCCGGCGAAACCCGCGTCAATACCCGCTACGGCGAATTCCGCATGATCGCTTACGAGTCCGAGGTAAACGGCGGCGAGAGCCACGTTGCCCTGGTCCGCGGCGAGCTCTGCCCCGGCGGCTGCCCGGCCTTCCTGGGGCAATCGGCAGGCCTGCCTGGCGAGGCGAATTACCGCCCGCCCTGCACTCACGCTGTTCTGGTGCGCGTGCACACCCGCTGCACCGCCGGCGACGTCTTTGGCGCCGACTGCCACTGCCGCGACGTTCTCGACCAGTCCATGCGCATGATCGCCGAAGAGGGCTGCGGCGCGATCATTTACCTGCACAACACCTCGCGCGGATTTGACATCGATCACTCGCCCGCCAAAGCCTTTGAGGCAGACGGAATCGTCCTGCCCTCCAGGGTCGACCCGGCGCAGCCCGGCCGCATCATGCTGCACCAGGAACTCCGTCAGCGCGAAGGCGCGCAGGACCGCACCGGACGCATCCTCCGCGCCATCGGCCTCGGCGGCCAGATCCTCTCCGACCTCGGCATCCAGCGCATCCGCCTGCTCTCCAACACCCCCATGCACATCCCCGCGCTTGAAGGCTTCGGCCTCGAGATCGCCGAGCAGGTGCCCATCGTAATTCCTGAAAAGACCGTCCCCGTCGCTGCTCCCATTCAACCCGCCGCAATCGCTGATCCCTGGTCCGTCATCGAGGAGTAGCCGCCATCCTCCACGTGCTCACAGCGGAGTAAACCGGCTCTCTTCTGTGTCAATAGACGCCTGTTCGTACGCAGCTTCTTCGGCTTCCCCCGCAGCGCTGGGGGCTTCCACCGAGGCACGCGCCTGGGCTGACGCGCGTTGCACCTTGGGCGAGATATTCAGAAGGACGCGCAAGTCCACCTGTTCGAGGCTGTAACGTCCCCCGTCTTCTCCTTCGCTGCGCGCCTTCAGGAGCGCCATCAAGGTCTGCTCTCCAGACCATCGCTTGAGCAGCTCTTTGCGATCTGCATTCAAGTGGACTTCGTTTGTCACTCCGTCCGTGATCACTTGTAACGTGTCCCTGCCCACAACAAACTTGTCCAGAACGTACGGATCCGCGGCATAGATGGCACTCAAGAGTTCCGGAAATTCCACAAAGTCCATCACCAGGTCGGGCCATGCCATGGTAATGGCGACGAATTTTCCAAGCTGTTCCAGCGTGATCCTCGCTCGTTCGGCGCCGTTGACCATTGAAACCAGATCCAGCAGCCCAAGGTCCGATGCGATATAAGCCTGCAACCGAAAGTCGTTGATGAACTGCTTCATGCGGCGCGGGTTCCATTGCAGCGCCGGAGCCACCATCCGGACCAGTGTCTGCACTTCTACCGAGTCGGCGCTTGACCGTACGTCAACATAACGGCGGCGCTCTTCGCGCTGCTCGTGCTCGGCCTGTTTGCGAGCTTCCTGCGACTTTTTCTGCGAGGTTCGATTCGCCAGACTGTCGAGAAACTCCTGGACGCCTGCATCGCTGGGACGCGGCACCCGAAAGGTGACCTGAATGAACTTCTCCAGGTAGAGATACCCGAAGGCTGCCGGATGCCTCGCGGAGACCTCGCCCTCGCGCGTGCGATCGAGAAGCGGCTGAATGTCCTTGAACTTCAGTGAGATCCCGGCCGCCACCTTTTCCCGATCGATGCCCAGTATGAACACCAGGTGCGGATCGTCTCCGATCATCAGGTTGATGGCCTGCATCAGCTCCGCGGACTTAGGCACATCGGTTCGGTCCAGGTCATCCACAAAGATAAAAACTTTGCGTTTGCCGGCGTAGGCCTGAACCACCTTCTTGAAATCCTCGTGGAACGTCTCCACAAACGAAACCCGCGACTCATAGTCAGGCTTGCTGAGGTATCGTTCCAGCTTGAACTCCATGCTCTTGCCCGCGCTCCTGCGGATCCAGTAGCCATAAGCAGCCAGTAAAAACACCATCGCGAAGAGCGGGTGAGCCGCACTGTTGCCGGCTATCTGGTCGGAGACAAAGGAGCTCTTCGATGCAGCCGGCTGTGCAAGGCCTTCGCTAGGAGTGCCGGATGGTTCCGCTTTCTTCCCCTCGTCTTTGATCCCATTCGATTGCCACAGAGAGCTGAAAACCTTCTTCGCAATATCCGCCCTCTTCTCGGCCGACAAGGTGAAAGGGTAAGCGGCCACGCCGGCGGCGCCGATCCCCAAGGCAAGGATCACCAGGAAAATGAAGAGCACGCGCAGCCAGTCCGTGAAGCTGTTGACGCGCCTTGCGGCCAGGTGGATGTCACCGCGGATGCGGCGCGGCAGGCTCTGGCTGTTGCGCAGATTGCGTGTGATGCTCAGCGCAAACGTCGCCCACATGGCATCGCGTGTGTCGTGCCTCCATGCGTTGAACCAGAACGTGAGCCGATCCGGTTGATTCGTAAGTCGCAGCGCAGCCAAAATGCGCCGAACAACCCGGCCCACGCGCGTCTTCGCCTCCGGAACCTTGTCGAGCGCCACCTGCAGCTGGCGCATAAATGATGACTTACCCGTGCCCCACTCGCCCTCGATCGAAAGGGTCAGAGGCGGCGTGGTGTCGCTGTGGATGAGGAACGCAGCCACCGCGTCCACGTAAGGAGCGAACCCCAACGTGTCACTGGCGGTCGACGCATCGCTTACAGGATTGCCCTGAATTCCCCAGCCGCCGGAAGAATTCACCCCGGCGTCGTCCGTGGCAACAGTGCGGCTCCCACGAGGCGGAGGATTGTCATACGCAGAGGAACTGTCGGATTGTGACGACTCCTCAAATGAAGAGTCATCCGCGTCGGGGTCTTCCATCGGATTCTCCTTGGAGGGACCGCCCGCGGGTCAGGGAAGCGGGTCCAGACAGCATGACAAAACGCGAAGTGAATTGCAGCAAAAATCCGTCTCCTCCGCCTCCCGTTGCCCGAAGTGCCAAAAACCACCAGCAAATCCCCAGAAAGCTCGGTCCCGCATGGTCAGCCCCCGGCCGTCGCGTCCTAACTTAACCTGAAAGCCGTCTGTCCAAGTGACAGGTAAGAGATGCAGCCCCGCCGCCACGCCTTGCACAGAGGATTCAGAATGGGCGGCTGCTAAGCTTGCTCTTGCCCTGGGGAGGGCCCCTATGTACCGCGCTTCTACATTGCTTTTTGGTTTACTCGGTTTCAGTACGGCTCTGCTGGCTGCGCAAGACGGCGGAACGCCATCGGAAACTTCAGGCACTACGTTGCGCATCAACAGCCGCGCCGTCCTGGTCGACGTGATCGTGAGCGACGCGCATGGGCATCCCGTCACCGGGCTCAAGCAGAATGCCTTCACCGTCACCGAGCAGGGCAAGCCACAGACGATCTCATTCTTTGAAGAGCACCGGACCAACGCTCCGGCTGCACAGCCCGTCTCGTTTCCCAAATTCCCGCCCAACGTCTTTTCGAACTTCTCGCCGGTCCCCCAGCCGCCCGCCGTTACGGTGCTGCTGCTCGACTCACTGAATACGCACATTGACAACCAGAGCTATGTGCACGCGCAAGCAGTCAAGTTCCTCAAGACCGCCAAGCCAGGTTCGCGAATGGCGATTTTCGCCATGGGCCTTGGTCTGCATTTCATTCAGGGATTCACCGATGATCCGGCTGTCCTTGCTGCCGCGCTCGGCAACAAGAAGAACAACGAGGTTGAGACCTCCGTCATGCTCAAGGGACAGGACGAAAGCAATGCCCAGTCGAATGTGGTCGCGATGATGTCCGAGCAGATGGGAAACGGCGCAACAGCCGCATCGGCGGGCTCGATTGCGGCATTGCAGAATTTTTTCCAGGAGAATGACGACTCGCGCACAGTAGACCGCAATCTGCTCACGCTTGAGAATTTCCAGCGTCTTGCCACGTTTCTCAACAGCTTTCCCGGACGCAAGAATGTCATCTGGTTTTCTGAGGCGTTTCCGCTCGTGATCAGCGGGAATTTCGATCCGCGGCTTGGCGAGATTACGGGGAGAACGATGGACATGCTGGCGGCGGCGCGCGTTGCGCTGTATCCGGTGGACGCCAGTGGCGCGGCGCCGCTGGAAATCTACCAGGCCCAGACGCAGTTGCCGGCAAGCACCCACGATCCTGCCGGAATGCTGAACGCGCAGAATGCCTCCCGCCTCGGCGACGATCAGCAACGAGATGCTAACCAGACCACGATGAAAATCATCGCGGAACAAACCGGAGGCAAAGCTTTCGTGAACGGAAACGGCCTGGCTCATATCATTGCCGAGGTGGCCGGCGGGAGCGGCACTTTCTACACGCTCTCGTATGCGCCGCCGGACGCAAAGATGGACGGAACCTATCGGCGCGTTGAGGTGAAGGTCGCTGGCGGCAACTATCGGCTCCTCTACCGGCGCGGCTACATTGCGCTGGATGACGATCTGCCCGGCTCCGGCGAAACACTACGCGCCAAAGCCATTCATCACCTGGCCGAGAAGAACCCGGGTGCCATCGATCCGCTGCTGCCGTTTATGGACCTCGGCATGCCCCAGAGCCAGCAGATCCTGTTCGAGACAAAGATCCAGCCGGTCCCTGTGGGCGATCAGCCCAGGCCCGGCGATCCCAAATCCGCGGCCGCGCGCTATGACATCGATTTCGCCATCGACGCAAAAGATCTGCGCCTGGCGCAGGGCGCGGACGGGCTGCGTACCGGAATTCTCAACATCTCCCTGATTGCCTACGATCGCTATGGCAACGTCGTAAGCCGCAACGATCACGTCGTGCGGCTGCAGATCAAACCCGACGTGTGGACCGTCTACCAGAACTCCGGGGTGCAGCTCCACGCGGACATCGCCGTTCCCAAAGGGAATTACTGGCTGCGCACAGGCGTTTACGATCAGCAGACACGCAAGGTCGGCACCATGGAGATCCCGCTCGCAAACGTGCAGCCGCGGACCGATGCAGCGAACGCAAACTCCTCCGCCAGATGACTCCGGGCGGTTTCGCCCCGGACCTCCCGGCGTGTGCTTCTCGCATGACTCCTGCGCTGGATCCCAGGCCGCCTGCTACTCCGTACGCAAGGCCTGCATGGGATCCACGCTGGCGGCTCGCCGCGCGGGCACAAACGCCGCAACAGCCGATACCAGCACCATTAACCCCAGCGCCAGGGTCAGGCTCATAGGGTCGAGTGGAGACATCTTGTAGAGCATCGCCTTCAGCGGCCGCACCGCAAACAACGTCAGCGGTATCCCCACCGCCAGCCCTGCCATCAACACCCACAGGCTCTCCCGCATCACCATCCCGAGAACCTGCCCGCGTGACGCGCCCAGCGCCATCCGCACCCCAATCTCGCTGGTGCGGCGGCTCACCCGGAAGGAGTGAGTTCCATAAAGTCCCGTGGCGACCAGCAGCACCGCGAGCAGCCCGAAGAATCCTCCCATCGCCGCAAACATGCGCTGCTGGCGATAGCTGTTCTCGAACTGCTCCTGCTGGCCGATGGGCTGCTCGAGCGGCACGTCGGGATACATCTGAGCCATGGCCTGGCGCAGGGTTGGCAGAATGGCCATTGCGTCGCCATGGGTGCGCACCTCAACGTGCATCGTGCCCAGCGTAGGAGCCTGCATCACGGCGTAGTAGGCCATTGGCATCGACTCTTCCGCCACTCCCACATATTTGCTGTCGCGTACTACGCCCACAATCGTCATCTTGACGTGTTTGCCAAGCACGTGGCCGATGGGGTTGGTGTGAGGAAGAAAGCGCTTCACAAACGTCTCATTTACCACGCACACGCCGCTGAGATGGTCCTTCGCCTGTACATCGGACCACGCGATATCCCGTCCCGCCAGAATGGGCACGCCCATGGTGTGAAAGAAATTGGGGCCAATGTCGTTGGAGCGCAACGACACGTTCTTCTGCTCCACCCCATCGAGTTTCAAATCGTTATTGTTCGACCAGTCAGTGCCTGGGCGAAGCGACGCCATCGAAACCGACTCCACTGCCGGAAGCTGCGCGATGCGATCAAGCAGATTGCGATAGAAAAGGTGTGAGTCGTCCTTGCCCTGAGGCGTAACCCCGAATACCAGCAAACCGTGCGTGTCCATTCCCAGATCGACCGCGGCGTAGTTGTGCAGGGTGCGCAGCAGGAGTCCGGCGGCCATCAGCAGCACCAGGCACAGCGCCATCTGGCCAATCAGCACAATGCGCCCCCCCAGCATCCGCGAGCGCGTGGCCGTGGCGTTCTGTGAAGTCGAGCGCAGCACCGCGCTCACCGGGGCGTGCATGGCTGTGCGCAGCGGAATGAGGCCGAAGGCCAGTGCCGCCACCGCCGAAATGCCCACCGTAAACAGCAGCACGTTGCGATCGGGGCTCAAACCGGTCTCCATGCCCGACCATGTAGCCAGCATCCGCGTGGCCGCCAGTGCAAACGCCCAGCCCAGCGCGGCGCCGGCCATCACAAGCAACAGGCTCTCCGTGAGCAGTTGGCCGAACAGCGCGCTCTTCCCCGCGCCAATGGCGAGTCGCAGGCTGAATTCCCGTTGCCGCACAACATTGCGCGACTGCAGCATCATGGCCACATTGGCGCACGCAATCAAGAGCACCAGGCCGACCAGCCCCATCAGGATCCGCACCGGCTCACGATACGTATCGTTGTAGCCGGAGATACCACGCGCCGGAATGAAGTCCAGCAACGGCTTCCACTCTGTGGATTTGAACGGACCCACCGCCCGTGTGATCACTTCGCCGTACGTGCCTTGAAGCGCCTGCTGCGCCTGGGCAGGCGTTACGCCCGGACGCAAACGCGCCATCATCATCAACGCGCACCACTTCGGCGTTCCGTAGAGAGACTCGTAGATCACCGGCGTTCCCCACGCATTCAGCTCGGGCCGGGTCTGCAGCGGAATCCAGAAATCCGTGGATGAGGCCGGTTCCACGCCTTTGAAGCCGCGCGCCGTGACGCCGACAATCGTCATCGGAATCCCACGAACATAAAGCGTCTGCCCCAGCACGTTCGGGTTGCGCGAAAACCTGCGGGTCCAGTAGTCGTAACTAAGCACGGCGGCGGCGGCGTGCGTGTCTTCATCTTCCATCGAAAAACCGCGGCCGGTTTGCATGCGCACGCCCATACCGGAAAAGAAGTTGCCGCTGACCTCGTCCCCGCTGGCCTCCTCAGGCAGTTCCCCCTGGCGCACCGCAACGTTGCCGGTAAAGGCCAGCGGCACGTATCCGATCAGTTCGTCGAACACATCCTTGCGCTGCCGCAGGGCCTGGAAAGCCGGTAGCGTGAACGTCCGGGTCGCATCCCCGGAGCTGTCGCTGTTAGGCGGCTGACCGTAAGGCTTTGCCATGCGTACGTAGGTGAGCCCTTCAGGATGATTCACCGGCAGCCATTGCAGCAGGATGGCGTTCATTACGCTGAATACGGCCGTGTTGGCGCCGATGCCCAATGCCAGCATGAGCACGATCACGATTGCGAATCCCGGCGACTTGCGAAGCTGACGGCCAGCGTAACGAAGATCCTGCAGCAGCATATACGGAACTCCCTCTTTGGGGGCGGACGATGGGAATCTCACCGCCCCGACCTTCAGGATTGCATGCGGGATGCCAAAAAGGTTTGGCCGGGAATGTTGATCTAGAAAGCCTTAGGCCCTCGCAGGGTGCCCGCGTTGCTTCCCGTATGGCCACATGCGCGCGGCATCGTTCAAATTCGAACACTACGAATTCGAATACCCAATGCTGCAAAGCATGAAAAGACCGGGACGTCCGTCTGGCACAGCCCGATCCCAGGGGCGCAATCTCACAGCTTGCTGAATGTGAAGAAGGAGCTCTGTAATAAGGGCACGACTTCAGTCGGGCCGCCGGCTGCTCACTCGCTACATCCTGGGCGTTTAGCTTTCAATTTGATCCCCAAAAATTCGAGGCCGGGACATTAACCCGGCCTCAGTCTCTCGTCAGTTTCAACTCAGCAAACCAGCCGCTGCCGGTTCAGCTTGATCCCGTCCAGCCGCCCCAGCAGCGTCACCGCGATCTTCTCCGGATCAAACAGCCGCTGCGCCATGGCCTGCACCTGCTCCGGCGAAACCGCCTCGATCTTGGCGATAATCTCATCGGCTGAGAAGAACTGCCCGAAGTAGATCTCCTGCCGCGCCAAGTTCGCCATACGCGAATTCGAGCTCTCCAGACCCATCAGGATATTGCCCTTGAGCTGGTCTTTCGCCCGAGTCAGTTCCTCGCTGGTCAGCGGCTCTTCCTTCAGTTTGCGGAACTCCGTCATCACCAGGTCAATGCATTCCAGCGCCTTGGCCGCCGAGGTGCCCGCGTACACGCACAGCGTACCCGTGTCACGGTAGGGGCTCAGATCGCTGAACACCGAGTAAGCCATACCGCGTTCCTCACGGATCGTCTGGAACAGCCGTGAGCTCATGCCGCCGCCCAGTACCGTGTTCAGGATCAATGTGGAGTAGCGATTCTCGTCGGTGATCGAAGGCGAGGGCACTCCAAGGCAGATCTGCACCTGCTCCAGCGCCTTCTTGTTCTTCAGCAGAATGCGCGCGCTCGAAAGCGGCGCCGCCAGTTCCGTCAGTTGCTCCCCGCCGTGCATGGGAGCGAACTTCTCTGCCACTGCCGCCACAAATTGATCGTGGTCCAGATTGCCGGCTGCGGAAAACACCATATTCCCGGCGTGGAACCGTCCCGCATGGTAGTCCAGCAGCTTCGGCTGATCCAGACGCGCCACCGTCTGCGTGGTCCCCAGAATTGGCTTACCTAGCGGGTGATCCTTCCAGAAACTCTGGGTAAAGAGCTCGTGAACCAGAACGTCAGGGTTATCCTCGTCGATTTTGATTTCTTCAAGGATCACTCCACGTTCTCGCTCTATGTCATTGGAAGCAAAGATTGGATTGAGCACCAGATCAGCCAGAACGTCCAGCGCGATCGGTACGTGATCGGCCAGGGATTTGACGTTGAAGCAGATCGTCTCTTTGCCGGTAAAGGCGTCGAGATTGCCGCCGATCGAGTCCATCTCGCGGGCTATATGCTGGGCGGTTCGGTTACGCGTGCCCTTAAACACCATGTGTTCAACAAAATGGGAAATTCCGTTGGTTTCCGCGGCCTCGCCGCGAGAACCAGACTTGATCCATACTCCCATGGCGACAGACCGCAAATGGTCCATGCGCTCGGTCAGCACAATCAGACCGTTGGGCAGTACGGTGCGCCGAAGATTACGCTCGATTGTCATCGTCTACCTGTTTCGATTCAATTCTAGGCCAGAGGGTGCAAGGGGGTCGCTGCGGGGTCGCCACTTCTGCGTCCGGGAGCGGCGCTGGCGATTGCTCACTTGGATGGCAAACGGCAAGGATCAGGCTGCATGCCTTCGGCAAATGCAATAGTCTGGAGTTTGGCGTGAGTTTCGCAAAATCACAATTGATTTCGGTGAGCGGCACGGGAGTTTCACCCCGGAAATTCCTCTTTGGAATGACGCGCTCCGAACTTGCCCGGATCATGCAGGAGCTGGGAGAGCCCGCCTTCCGCGGCGCGCAGCTGGCCGACGCCATGTATCGGCAGCGAATTGAGGAACTTACCGCCATTACGACACTTTCAAAGACGCTCCGCGAACGGTTAACCGAAGAAAACTGGGCGGTCGGCCGGCCGCGGATCGCCCAGGTCTTCCGCAGCGTAGACGGCACCGAACGCTACCTCGTCGAGGGGCAGGCAGGCGCCGACACCGTTGAGACGGTCTGGATGCCGGAAGGTGATGAGGGCGAGTCCGGTGACGGCAGCGAAGCCGGGGACGAGGAAGTAGCCACGGGTCGTCCTGCAACTGCGCCCGGCGTGCGGGCTTCGCTCAGGAGAAATCGTGCCACCTTATGCATATCAAGCCAGGTGGGGTGCGCCGTCAACTGTCAGTTCTGCCTGACAGCGCGCCTGGGCCTGCAGCGCAACCTCACCCCCGGTGAGATTGCCGGCCAGGCCGTCGCAGTCCTTGCTCGTCAGGCAGTCGAAATTGGCCGCGACCGCGTGAACCTCGTCTTCATGGGCATGGGCGAGCCGTTCCTCAACTACGAGAACTTCATGGCCGCGGTGCGGCTGCTGGTCGAGGAAATCGGCCTCAGCCCGCAGCGCATGACGGTGTCGACCTCCGGCATCGTTCCCGGCATTCAGAAATTCGCGCTGGAGCCGCCGGAAGTCCGCCCCAAGCTGGCCATCAGCCTCAACGCGCCCAATAACGAACTCCGCAGCGAAATCATGCCGATCAACCGCAAATGGCCCATTGAAGCGCTGGTCGATGCGGTGCGCGCTGTCCGCCTCCGCCCCCGCGAGCGCGTGACGTTCGAGTACGTTCTGTTGGGCGGCGTCACTGACCGGCCCGAGCATGCCCGCCAGGTGGCACGCCTCGTGCGGCGCACCGGCCTGCCGGCAAAGGTGAACCTCATTGCCTGGAACCCCGGCCCCGGCGTGCCCTACAGCACACCCGACCCCGATGCCGTGGACAACTTCAAGCGCAGCCTGGCAGGGGAGGGAATCGCCGCCTATCTTCGCCGCCCGCGCGGACGCGATATCTACGCCGCCTGCGGCCAGTTGAAGCGAACGGTGGAACAAGCAGGCCCCGTACCCCTCGTTTAGACTCGCTACACTGGATCTGCCGGAATCCCCGCATCCCTATGCCGCAACGACTGGAACAGTTCGCGACATTTTTCGGTCTTGCAATCAGCGCCCTTCTGCCGCTGGTCAACCCGCTGGGAAGCGCCCTCGTCTTCGTGAGCCTGGTGGGCGAGGTGCCCGCCGCCGTTTACCGCTCTCTGGCACGCAAAATCGCCATCAACACCGTGCTGTTCTTTCTGGTCATCCAGATTCTCGGCACCGCGGTGCTGAAGTTTTTTGGCATCTCGCTGCCCGTGGTGCAGGTCGCCGGTGGTCTTGCCATCGCCGCCATGGGCTGGGGTCTTCTCACCGGGCATGAAGCTCCCGCCAAGCAGGAGGTCAAAGAACTCGACGACCACGCCATCGGTTCGCTGCAGAACAAGACCTTCTACCCATTCACGTTTCCGCTCACCGCCGGGCCGGGCAGCCTGGTCGTCACCATTACCCTGAGCGCGCATACGCCCGCCAAGGGCTTCTTCGTAGACTTTGCCGCGCACGCCGGCATCATGGCGGCGGTGCTTGTGCTCAGCCTGGGAGTGTATTTCTGCTACGGATATGCGCCCGCAATCACGGCACGCATTTCAAAACAGACTGCGGAGGGCATTACGCGCGTGATTGCCTTCGTGCTTTTATGTATCGGCGTTCAAATTATGTGGAACGGCATTGCGCTTCTGCTCAAGAGCCTGCTGCATTCGTGAAGCGCCACGCCCTCGCCATTCGACAGGACAAATCCCGCTTCACTCTCAATCTCTAGTTAGAGAACATGCGCTGCTTGCCGCGCAGATCGACTCCCAGCAAATCGGCGCATTCCTTGACTAACTGAAGAGGACCGCCCTTAAGCACAACCTTGCGTCCCACGTGGCGATCATGATCTTTCGTGCCCGGACCCAGAATCGACAGCAGCGTCGGCTTCGGCTTGTGGTCTTCCACCATGTGCGCGATCTGATCGCATTCAGAATCCGTCAGCGTGTCGCACAGAACAATCAGATCGAAATCGTGCTTCGACAGCACCGACCCCGCTTCCGACAACCGGCCCGCCGACTCCACTTCAAAATAAGTGCCCAGAATAAGCCTGCGCGTCTGCAGGAGCATTTGGTCCCGGCTCACAACAAGAATTTGCGAATGTGTATTGTTCATAACTCTCTCTCAAAGCTGTTGATGCGGCAGAGCAGAGGTCATGACGGAGGGAAACATCTAAACTTAGGGCCCTTCGCATGAAGAAACAGGGAAGATAGTTGCCGGTTTCTCTCATTGACGGAAACTCGGCCGTGCAATCATGCGTTGATTACAGCCCCAGAGTAGAAGGTCTGATTGACGAGTGTAACTAGGTACATTCCTAGGTACCCTGTACGAGGTTGTTCATGCGGTCGCTTTTCGATAGAACTTCACCAGCGGCTTGAGCTTTTTCGTAAGCTCAATTCGAGGCTGTCCAGATCTCCGCGAAAGCCTATTTGCGCGAGGCGACGTGCGCCTTTCCCAGCGCCAGCAGCGCCCCGGTGACGCGTCCCGCGGCATGGCGAACCACACTGCCTTCGCTGGCAAAGTTGCCCACTATGCAGCGCACTCCCATAGCCTCAACGCGCTCCAGGTCGGCCACAATGGGAGACGCATTCTCCGCGGCGTAGCGCTCCAGCGTGTCTTCTGAAAATCGCGCCGTATTCAACAGCGCGTAGTCGAAAATAGGCGCGCGCGCATGCTCGTAGATGCGCTCGATATGCTCTGACGCCGTGAGGTCCAGACTTTCATTGGCCTCCGTCATCATGTTGCACACAAACACCCGCAATCCCCGCGCGCTCGCCAGCGCCGTCGGGATGCCCTGCACCAGCAGATTGGTGATAATTGATGTGTACAGCGAGCCCGGACCCACCGTGATCAGATCCGCCTGCTCGATGGCGGCCAGCGTCTCAGGCAACGCCGTCGCGGTGGGCGGATCCATCATCAGCTCTTCAATGCGGCGATTGCTCGAGTTGATGTTGGTCTCCCCGCGCACCAGCGAGCCGTCGTCCATCCGCGCCACCAGCGTGGCGTTCGCCGTGGTCACCGGATAAATGCTGCCCCGCGTCGCCAGAATCTTCGACGAGAGCTGCACCGCGTGCGCAAAGTCACCCGTGATCTCCGTCAGCGCCGCCACAAAGAGGTTGCCGAAGCTGTGCCCTTCCAAAGCGTCTCCGCCCCGGAAGCGATGCGCGAAAAGCTTCGCCAGCAGGTCGCCTTCCTCGCTGAGCGCGACCATGCAATTACGCAGGTCGCCCGGAGGCAGCATGTTAAAATCGCGCCGCAACCGGCCTGACGATCCGCCGTCATCGGTGACGCACACCACCGCCGCCAGATCCGAGATCGCACCGCCCAGGCTCCCCGGATGGGCCGGATTCACCACATGACGGCACAGCCCGCGCAGCAGCGTCGACAGCCCCGTCCCCCCGCCGAGCGCAACCACGCGCAACGGAGTCATCCCGATAGCCAAGCCTTCTTCGGCAGACGCAGCGATAGACAAATCTCTCTCCGAAGTTTGGACGGTCGCCCGGCAAATCTGTTGACAAGTTTACTTCGCACGCGCCGGCGCACCGGGATACCGGTTTCGCCGGACCGCCCTGCGGACCTTGCGATTGTCGTGGACTGCTATGGAATCTCGGGGTAGAGCAGTTCCGTGAACCGTGGATCGTCCACCATGTTTTGAAAGTCACCGTCAGAGCGCGCCTGCAGCCGGTTCCTCGGATTCAGCTCGATGGCCCGCGACAGATGCGACAGGCTGTCCTGGCTCCGGCCCGTAATGCTGTCCAGCACTGCCAGCCCGTAGAACACATAGTCAGCTTGCGGTACATCGCCCGCCACCGCCATCAACTGTTCCCGGGCCTCCTCATAGAAGCCCTGGTTCAGTTGCGCAATGGCGTAGTCGTAGCGTTCTTCCGGCGTGTCGAACTCCAGGCTCGTCGTGGCAATCTGCCGGCGGCAGGTCGCGATATACATCCGGCAGCGCTCCACCAGTTCCGGCGGAGCCGACGGCAAAAGCTTCTCCAAAGCCGTGATGGCCTTGTCGTACTTCGCCTGCTGCACCAGTTGCACAGCCGATTGATACTGCTGATAGGCCGCTGCGTTGGCGTGAGCCTGGGCTTTACTTACCGCTTCTAACTTCTTGCGGCTCGCAGCCGCCGCCTTGGCCTCTTGCATTGTTGATCTACCGGGAGCCATCTTCCTCCAAAACAATCCTTTGCACGCTCGCGCAGGGTGCCGGACTCTATATGTGCTCAGGCCATACTTATACGCAGAACCCCTTCCCCGCGTCAATGGGCCCGCACCGCCAGCCACTCCCCCTCAGGTCGCCTGCCGGCGGTAAATCACCGGATTCAGCGACGGGTCGTTGTACATCTTCAGCTGCCGATACACCTTGAAATACCGGCTTCCCCCCATCACATCCGTCCACAGCCCGTCCAGGCATCTGCGGAGATCCGATTGCTGCTCCTCCAGCACGTCCAGCCGATGCCGATTCCGCTCCCCATGGCCCGCAGGACCATCCGGCCGCCGGATCTCCTCCCGCGTGTGATAAATCTTCAGCTCCAGAATCGACAGCCGGTCGATAATCATCCCCGGCGTCTCCGAGTGCTGCTCCTCCAGCGAATTGGGAAGATCATACTGCACCAGGTAAAGCAGCAGAGACTCGTCCAGTTGCTCCACCAGATCGTTGCGGAGCTGGTTCGTGCGATCGATCTTCCGCTTGGTCTCGGCGATGGCCGCATCCCCGGCGCCAGGCTCACGCGCCCCATCCTCCAGATGCCAGATCTCGCAGTTGGCATAGTGATGACGCGAGACCAGCTTCTCCCAGTCGCTCAGCACATAAGGAGACGTGTCCGGCTCCGCGTGCCAGTGTTTGGTGCAACGGTCATGAAGATACTTGATCGAGTTTGCCGATAGCATTCGCCTGGTCTCTATTCTCTGGTCTCTATTCCCTGCCTCTATTCCCTGCCTCTATTCTCTGACCTCTGCCTTCGCCCCTCCAGCTATGGTAGAACTATCCCTACTCAGGCTGCCAGATCGAGCGCGACGAGGGACGGATGAGCGACACAACCCAGCGGATTCTCTGTATCTCCACCTACGAAAAAGGACAGGACCTCCTTCGCCAGTGCGCCGAGATGGGCGTACGCCCCACCCTCCTCACGGTAGAAAAGCTCCGCGATGCCGACTGGCCCCGCGACATCCTCGAAGACGTCGCCCTCATGCCGGAAAACCTCACCACCGAGCAGCTTCTCAACACCGTGAGCTACATGGCCCGCGGCCGCCGCTTCGACCGCGTCGTAGCCCTCGATGAGTTTGATCAGGAAACCGCCGCCGCCGTCCGCGAGCACTGGTGCATGCGCGGCATGGGCCTCACCACCACCGCCTTCTATCGCGACAAGCTCGCCATGCGCACCGGTGCCCGCGCCGCCGGCTTCCTCGTCCCGGATTTCGCCCGCGTGCTCAATTACGACGAGCTGCGCGACTACATGGCCGCCGTCCCCGCGCCCTGGCTGCTCAAGCCGCGCACCTCCGCATCGGCACTCGGCATCCGCAAGATTCACCATCCCGAACAGCTCTGGCGCACCCTCGACGAGCTCGGCGACACCCAGACCCACTTCCTCATGGAGCGCTTCGTCCCCGGCGACATCTACCACGTCGACTCCGTGGTGAGCCGCGGCGAGGTCGTCTTCTCGGTCGTACACAAATACGGCAAGCCCCCCATGCAGGTCATGCATGAAGGCGGCGTCTTCACCACCCGCACCCTCGACCGCGGCAGCCACGAGTGGAGCGCCCTCACCGAGCTGAATGCCGCCCTCGCCCCAGCCCTCGGCATGAGCCGCGGCGTCACCCACGCCGAATACATCCGCGCCCACCAAGACGGCAAGTTTTATTTCCTCGAGATCGCCGCGCGCGTCGGCGGCGCCTTCATCGCCGATCTCGTTGAAGCCGCCACCGGCATCAACCTCTGGCGCGAATGGGCCCGCATTGAAGTCTCCGACCTCCTCGGCGAGTCCTATCAACTCCCCCCCACCCGCACCGACTACGCCGGAAGCGTCCTCTGCCTCGCCCAGACCGCCGAGCCCGATACCTCCGCCTTCACCGCGCCCGAAATCGTCTTCCGCATGAAGAAGCACCACCACGCCGGCCTCATCGTCCGCTCCCCCCAACCGGAGCGGGTGAGGGAACTGGTAGACGACTACGGCCAGCAGTTCGCAAACCTCTACCTCGCCTCCATGCCCGCCCCCGACAAACCCACCGCCTGAACAGCGTCCGCAAAACCAGGTGGACATTGGATGTGTCATCCCCACAATCCGCGCGCCTTCTTCAGCGGACCGAGGGATCTGCAGTTGGCCCTTGGTCACGGTCACCGCGCGCCGTTACTACCCGTCGGCGTCAGCAGCCCCTTCACCCGCCCCGCGAGCGCCGCCTTCGTCTGCTCTGCCGGAAACAATCTTTCCAGCCACCCCAGATCCGCCTCCACCGTCACGTCCTTATCCGTCACATCGACGAACCCCTTGATCGGCGTGCTGACGATCCCCACCTTCGCATTGAATGCAAAATCCATGCGGCTCCCCGTCCATCTCCTCTGCTCGTTCACAATCTTCACCGGCACATTTCCCAGGCCCTTGAACAGATCGTCAAACGAGCGATCGAGAGACCGCACAATCTCCTCTTTCCTGCGGTTATGCGATACAGTGACCCGCATACTCCTCCGCTTCCCTCAGAACCGAACCACCGGCCCAAACGTAATGCGCAAGTTGTTGTGCGCGCCGTCATTGAAATAAATCACATCGCCGGCCTCAAGCCGCAAGCCCACCGGCCCAAGCGTCGCCTGATACCCTCCGCCCGGATAGATGGCCGCGTTCAGGCTCGATGTGCGCAGCCCCAGAATCGTGCTCACCACGTCGCCATAAGGCAGCAGGCTCGGGCTGAGCCGGAAATCCACAAACCCGCCCTTCAGCGTGACAAACGGACGAAGATGCCCATGCGCCGGCTGCAGCATCGGCCCGAACAGCCCCTGCGTCACGCCGATGGACGTGCTTTCAATCGCCGCCACCTTGCCGTTCGACACGTCCAGGTAAAGCTCTTTGAAGTTGACGCCGTAGTCGTAGGCAAACTCGCCTTCCAGCATCGCGTGATGGTGCACCCGATACCCAAACCGCGCCCCCAGACCCAGGTTCGGCGTGTCCGTCTGCGACACGCTCAGATAGTCCAGCAGCACGCCCGCCTCCACCCGCTTTTGTGCCTGCAGCAGAGTCGGGCTTGCCCACACCAGAACCGCCGCCAGCGCCACAACCAACTTGCCCATGCGGGAGCGCTCCTCCGCGCCCCAGAATCACGTAGATGCCGGCAGCTTCTCAACTGCTTCCCGCAGCTTCAAAGCGGCCGCGCGCGCCTGGAAAATCCGCCACAAAATCTATCCGGATTGGCTATCATGGCTTCACCCCAACGGAAGCACCCCATCCGTTCCCCGCACTTCCGGAGATCACCATGGTTGCTGTGCAAGAAACCTCGTCATCCGTCGCGCCCACGTCGAAAGGCGCACTCTGGACCGGCCGCGTCCTCAGCATTCTCTCCATCCTCTTCCTGCTCTTTGACGCCTTCGGCAAGTTCGCCAGGCCCGTGCAGGTCACCGACGCCTTCACCCGCCTCGGCCTTCCCCTCGCCACCAGCCTTACCATCGGCGTGGTGCTCACCGTCTGCACTCTCCTTTACGCCATTCCGCGGACGGCGGTGCTGGGTGCGGTTCTGCTCACCGGCTACCTCGGCGGCGCGGTGGCCATCCATCTCCGCGCCGGCAGCCCAACCTTTGAGGAGATCTTTCCGGCGCTCTTCGGCGTCATCGCGTGGGCCGGCCTTTACCTTCGCGATCCCGAACTGCGCCGCTTCCTCCCCATCCGCCGCTGACCCCCACCCCACCACCTGATCACTGGATCACCTGACCACTGGATCCCCAACCACCCGGCCACGAGAACCCTGCATGCCCCACCAACTCGACCACACCCTCGCCCTGCTCGAACGCACTCCCGGCGCCCTCGACGAACTTCTGCGTGGCCTTCCCGCCGCCTGGACCGACGCCACCGAGTCCAGCGACTCCTGGTCTCCGCGCGAGATCGTCGCCCACCTCGCCCACGCCGATCGCACCGACTGGATGCCGCGCGCGCGCCACCTCCTCGAATTCGGCGAAACCCAGCCCTTCCCGCCGTTTGACCGCCTCGGCCAGCGCCAGGCGATGGAAGGCAAGTCCCTGGCGCAAATCCTCGACGGCTTCGCCGCCGTCCGCGCCACCAGCCTCGACGATCTGGGCGCCCTCCACCTCGGCCCTGCCGACCTGGACCGCCGCGGTGCCCACCCTGCCTTAGGCTCCGTCACGCTCAGCCAGCTTCTCGCCACCTGGGCCGCCCATGACCTCACCCACCTCCACCAGATCTCCCGCGTCATGGCCCACCAATACCGCGACGCCGTCGGCCCCTGGAGCCAGTTCCTCGGTGTCATGCACTGCGGCGGCCACGGCGGATAGCCCCCGCATACCCCCGCCCCGCCCCTGATCCGGCACAGCCAATTGTGCTAATTTTGAAGCAGCGGCCTTGAACGAGCTCGTAGCTCAGTCGGTAGAGCAACGCACTTTTAATGCGTGGGTCCTGGGTTCGATTCCCAGCGAGCTCACCACCACTCTTTCCGGCCGCTTCTTCCTTCTTCTTTACCCTCCCCAGAACACCAGGCGGCAACCCCTCCGCCCCTTGCAGATTCCTGGGGCAATCCCGCAACTTTGCCGGGTGTTGCCTGAGCGCTGCGGCTCTTACGTTACTGATGTGGTACCGTTTGCCCGCCGCCAACGGTGCCCCTTGCTAAAAACTCAATGTTTGCAACGAGTTCCAGGCACAATGCGTTGAGCCTTATACCCCAAAAGTGGTAGGAAAGTCCTGTTCCAAGTGTTATTGTTCAGGAAACAGCAGGCAAATACGATCAGAATGCAAGGTTCTCTCCGGCGAGATCGCCTGTGCCAGGTACTCCAGAGCCAGAAATCAGAGCACAACTTTTTGTCTGACCGCCGGGGGAGTGAAGGTGCCATTTATGACCGACCAAAGGGCTTTCGGTGACCCCAACGAGACACCGGAAGACGTAGCTACGCTGTATTCCTGGGCGAATCTGCACGGCGCCAAATATCGCGACTTTTCTGCGTCGCGGGCGCAAACTAGAGAGAAGGCTCGCCAGCGGGTTCAGGACGCCATTGACGCCGAACACCGCCGCGTCCGCGAAGAGTCCGAGGCCCAGGAGCGCGCCGAGATGCAGCGTCACGCCGAGACAGAACGTCAGGCCGAACTCGAGGCCGCCCGGCAGCGCGCCGAGCAGGAAGCCGCCGAACGTGCCGCCCTGCAGGCCGCTCAGCAGCGTGTCTGGACTCCTCAGGTCCCTGATCTCCAGCAGTATCCCGTCGCACCTGCCGCCGCGCCTCAGTTCCAGCCCGCACATCAGCCTGTACCCCAGGCGGCGCCTCAGCCCGCATATCAGGCGCCTCATCAGGCCGCGCCTTACCAGGAACCGGCTCCGTACTACGCGCCGCCCGCCCCGCAGTATCAGCCGGCGCCGCTGTCTTTCTATGCGCCCCAGGCCGCGCCTCCGCCGCCTCCCGCCTACCCGCCCTACGCGCAGCAACAGCCCTACGCGCCCGTCACCCCTGGCCGCGATCAGGCTGCTCCTCAACTCGCCCATCAACCCGCCTACCAGAACCGTGGCTGGGCCCCTGTCGAACCCCGCGAGAACCTCTCCCGTCCCGCCTGGCTGGCCGCCGGCCGCAACGACACCCCCGCCGCTCCGCCGGCCCCGCCCGCGGCGGCTCCGCACCCGCTCCATGACACCCTGCAGGGATCCCGGGACCGTATCACCTCGCGCTGGTTTGCCCTCAAAGGCTTGTTCGCCGCAGCACCTGGCGCCGTGGCCGAACCCCAGCCCGCCCCGGCCCCCAGCCGCGCTCCCGTTCTGGCCGTCTTCTCGCTGGCCGGCGGCGTCGGCAAAACCAGTGTCGTCGCCACCCTCGGCCGCGCTCTTTCCGCACGCGGAGAAAAAGTTCTCCTCGTCGACACCGCCGCGTACGGCCTGCTGCCCTTCTTCTTCGGCGCCCGCGATCAGCGCCCCGGCGTCCTGCGCACCTTCATGGCTCCCGGAAACAGCGGCGACGCTCCCGTTCAGCTCCTCACTGTCGACTGCGAAAACCTCTCCCCGGACGGCTCGCCCCAGGAGCAGCTCACCCAGGAGATCGCCCGCAACGGCCACGGCGCCGGCCGCATCCTCGTCGATCTCGCCACCGCTTCCGGCTCCATCACCCGCCGCGTGCTGCGCATGAGCCCCACCGTGCTGGTTCCGGTCATCGCCGACATGAGCTCCGTCGTCAGCGTCAGCTCCATCGACGCCTTCTTCCAGCGCAACAGCGGCGCCGCCGGGCACCCCGTACTGCCTTATTACGTGGTCAACCAGTTCGACCCGTCTCTTCCCTTGCACCTCGACGTTCGCGAGGTTCTTCGCGAACAACTCGGCGACCGCCTCCTGCCGTTCTCCCTGCGCCGCACACCGGCCGTCAGTGAAGCGCTGGCCGAGGGCATGACCGTCGTCGATTACGCCCCCAGTTCCACCGCCACTGAAGACTTCGCCTCCCTGGCTGCCTGGGTCAAGAGCCTTGCCGCACCCGCGTCCGGCACCTTCCGCGGCGTGCGGTGGAGTGAGCGATGACGGCAACCCGTCTCTGGCAGGACATCGGAGCAGGCGACAACCTGCTGACAAAACTGCTGCGGTTCGTCTTCATGGCGGCTGCGGCAGTTGTGTTTTATTTCCTCGCGGTTCTGCCTCTCTCCTGGCCCCAGCAGGCCGTCTGCGGCCTCCTCACGCTGCTCATGGCCATGGCCCTCTCGCGCAGCTCTGACTCGTACCTGGTCACGCTCACGCTGATGATCATGTCGATGTTCTGCACCTTCCGCTACGGCTACTGGCGTGTCTCTCAGACGGTGCAGTTCTTCCGCGATCCCGCCAATCACTGGGGCGCGCTCGATGCCTTCTTCATCCTCTGCCTCGTGGGCGCCGAGTTCTACGCCTTCGTCATCCTCTTCCTCGGCTACTTCCAGACCATCTGGCCCCTGCGCCGCGCTCCCGTGGCGCTCCCCGACGACGAGCACGAATGGCCGCATATCGACGTCCTGATCCCCACTTACAATGAGCCGCTCGATGTGGTGCGCTACACCGCCCTCGGCGCGCTCAACATGGACTGGCCCGCCGACAAGCTGCACATCTACATCCTCGACGACGGACGCCGCAAGGAGTTCGAAGAGTTCGCCTTCGAAGCCGGCATCGGCTACAAGATTCGCGGCGACAACAAGCATGCCAAGGCCGGCAACATCAACGCCGCGCTCAAGCTGCTCGACTCGCCCTACGTAGCCATCTTCGACTGCGATCACGTGCCCACCCGCAGCTTCCTGCAGATGACCATGGGCTGGTTCCTGCGCGATGGCAAGCTGGCCATGCTGCAGACCCCCCACCACTTCTATTCGCCCGATCCGTTCGAGCGCAATCTGGGCCAGTTCCGCATCATCCCCAATGAAGGCGAGCTGTTCTACGGCATCGTGCAGGACGGCAACGATTTCTGGAACGCGACCTTCTTCTGCGGATCCTGCGCCGTGCTCCGCCGCGAAGCGCTCGACGAAATCGGCGGCATCGCCGTCGAAACCGTAACAGAAGACGCCCACACCTCCCTGCGCATGCAGATGAATGGCTGGGGCACCGCTTACATCAACATCCCGCAGGCGGCCGGCCTCGCCACGGAACGCCTCTCCGCGCACGTCGGCCAGCGCATCCGCTGGGCCCGCGGCATGATCCAGATCCTGCGCACCGACAATCCGCTCTTCGCGCCCGGCCTCAAATTCCCGCAGCGCCTCTGCTACTTCAACGCCATGATGCACTTCATGTATGCGATCCCGCGCCTCATCTTCCTCACGGCGCCCCTGATCTATCTGATCCTCTCGCATACCAACGTGCCCGGCTACTGGGCCGCCATCCTCGCTTACGCGCTGCCCCACCTCATCCTGTCCAACGTCACCAACTCCCGCGTCCAGGGCGAACACCGCCACTCCTTCTGGAATGAAATCTACGAGACCGTCCTCTCGCCTTACATCCTGCTGCCCACCGTGATGGCCCTCATCAATCCCAAGCTGGGCAAGTTCAACGTCACCGCCAAGGGCGGCGTCGTCAGGCGCACCTTCTTCGATACCAAGATCGCCCAGCCGTTCCTCATCCTGCTCCTGTTCAACATCGCCGGCCTCCTCGTCGCCATCCCCCGTTACTTCGTCTGGGACCGCGACCGTCCCGGCACCGTGTTGATGAACTGCCTGTGGTCGGTCTTCAACATCATCATCCTCGGCGTCACCACCGCCGTCGCGCGGGAAATGAAACAGCTCCGCACCACCGTTCGCATCGCCATCATCACCCCCGTCATGGCCGCCCTGCCGGACGGCTCCGCGGTCGAAGGCGAAACCATCGACATGTCCTCCGGCGGCACCAGCATCCGTCTCCTCGAACCCGTGGAGCTCGCGCCCCAATCCGAAATCCTGCTGGGCTTTCCCATGCCCTCCGGCACCCAGGAACTGCGCGCCACCGTGGTTGCCTCCGAGGGCGAAGTGCTCCGCGTCAAATTCGAAAACCTCAGCATCGCCGAGCAGGAAGTCCTCACCATGGTTCTCTACTCCCGCGCCGATTCCTGGCTCGGCTGGGGCGAGTCCCGCGAGAGCGATAACGTGCTGCGCAGTCTCACCCGCATCTTCACCATCTCCATGCACGGCCTGGTCTCCACCGCAAAGAGCCTCTTCACTCCCAGGAAAAAGACCAAAAAGAAGCCTGCCCGCGTGCCCGCCCCCACCTCCGCGCTGCTTGCCATTGCGGCGCTTCTCACCCTGCCCGGCGCGCGTATGCATGCGCAGCACCCGTTCGCGCAGAACGGCCAACAGCCCCCTCCCGCCACTCCCGCTGCCGCCACCCCCGCCGGACAGTTCCGCGACACTTTCTCCATCGGCGACACCGGCTCGTCACAGATCGACATGCATGGCGTCGACAGCACCACCAGCGTCTACTTCACCCTCCCCCAGACGCATGTGCCGCGCAGCGTCAAGATTCACGTCAGCTACGCCTTCTCGCCCGCCCTCCTGCCTGACATCAGCCACATCAAACTCATGCTGAACGGCACCCTGTTCGCCACCATCCGCCCCACTCCGGACGGAACCGGGCGCAGCAAGGGCGAGGTGACCGAATCCGAGTTCGCCATCCCCGCCGAGCTCATGGTGCACCACAACGCCCTCACCATGGAGTTCATCGGGCACTACACGCTCATGTGCGAAGACCCCGCCAACACCACCCTGTGGGCGCGGGTGCATCGCAACACCTACTTCGATATCCAGGGCGATCTGCTGCCCCTCGCCGACGATCTGAAGCAGCTCCCCCTGCCGTTCCTCGATCCCGCCGTGGTCCAGCCGCTCAGCCTTCCCGTGATCTTCGCTGCGCCCCCTGACACCAAATCCGTGCAGGCCGCCGGCATCGTCACCAGTTACTTCGGCATGATCTCGGAAGGCCGCCCCGTCCGCTTCCCGGTCCACATCGGCGAACTGCCCGCCGGTAACGCCATCATCATCTCTGACAGCTCGTCCAACCTGCCCGCCGGCCTCAACATGGCCGCCGGCACCTCTCCCATCGT
>NZ_DASXYM010000123.1:0-19869 GCF_036502485.1 Occallatibacter sp.
GGCTTCCAGCCCAACCAGTCGTTGATCCACTTCCAGGTGGCCTGCAGGGTGTGTGTCCGGGGGGCCGCAGGCGGGGCGGCCGTGGGGAACTTTACGGGCTTTCCGCGGTAGGCGCCGGCCAACTGTTTGAATACGCGCCCCTGCTCCTTCACGCGTCCATCGTTGGTCAGCAGACCGAGCGTGTACTCGAGCGGGTTGAACTCGAAGTGGCGATCCACATCATGCGAGTCCCAGTAGCTGAACCAGCTGACTCCCTGCTCGATGGCCGCAGTGACTGCTTTCTCCAGCCACTCCGCCTGGCCTTTCTCCGGCAGCGCCTCGATGCAGGTATTGAATTCGCCCGCCCATACGGGCTTTCGCACATCGCCCGCGTAGCTGCGGATCAGGGCCGCCATTGCCGCCAGCAGTTTCACACTAGGCGGGTCCATGGCCCCGCCATATTGCAGAGCATTGGTCCACCACGGATAGCAATGCATGACCGGAAACCTGGCTGCGGCGAGGGCCTTCTGCGAGAACGTGTCGTCTTCAAACCAGGGATGATGATCGACGCCGTTGACGTGCAGGCCAGCGGGCACAACCTCATTCATGAGCGCGAACATCTTGGCCATCCACGCGTCGCCCGCGGGCTGGGGCGCCTGCCAGCACGTATTCAGCTCGTTGCCGAAGTCAAATCCGATGATGTTGGGGTGCGGCCTCATTACGCGCGCCAGCTCGCGCACAAACAGCTCCTGCGCGGCCCACATTTCCGGCTTTGTGTAGAAGCCGTCGCTGAGCCGGTTGAAGGATGGCAGGAAGTACCAGCCGCTGAGCTGCCCGGTGAAGACTGTCACCAGGGCGTCGAGATGGCGCTCGCCCATCAGCTTAAGCAATTGATCCAGGCGCTCGAGATGCGCGGTGCTCACCCATTTGGGATTGGGCTGAAAAAAGGGCCACACCAGCATGATGCGCAGGTGATCCGCGCCCAGCCCCGCAATGGCGTCGAGATCCCGCGCGATGGAGCCCGCCTCCCAGTCGTTCCAGCAGAACCACCAGTTGCGCGAAGGGGTGTAGTTCACGCCAAACCGATGCCGCGACGTATCGAGAGCGGCGGTGGGCGCCGGTGTATTGGTTGAAGCCGCGGGCCACGCGGAGGCAGTGGCGGAGTACAACGACGCGAGCGTACTGGAAGCGAGAAAGGAACGGCGATCCATAGCGTGTCCACTATAGCTGGCGGGCTCGCCAGCCAGCAGAAGGCGGCTACTTCTTTCCCTTTTCCGGCTTGGCCGCCACATAGCCCCGGCGTGCCTGCACCTCGGTTCCCGGCTCATTCACTTTCACGCGCAGGGCGTGATAGGCACCGTTCTTCCTGGCGTGCTTCAGAGAAATCTCCAGCAAATACAGGTAGTCCGGAGGCGCCGCCAGGTTCTGAAGTCCGCCTTGCAGATCGTTGTTATTGTGAAAAAACGTTCCCCCGGTGCCTTCCGCCATCTCTGCCATCACATTTTCGCTGGACTCCATCGAGGAGAGACGATCCTGCGAAAGGGACCCATTCATCTGGCTAACGGCCACGCCGCTGCCACCTTCGCTGGCACTCACATTGCCCACGTACAAGCCCCGCGCATCGAGCGCATTGATCACGACGCTGGCTGCCGCAGCCTGGTTGAAAACGAGCGACTTGAAGCCCATTGCGTCGGGGGAAATCGCCAGAAATCCTGGCGACACCAGGATCAGCGTTCTCTGCCCCGGCAGCCTGGCCATGGCCTTCACCACGGAGTCAATCGACATCAGCGACATCCGCGCATCTTCTTCGCCCACAGCAAGTGCGTGCGAGGCGGCAGAGGCCGCCATGCGTTCATAGGGACTATTGGCGTTATCAATTCCACTGGAGGGACTCGACGAGGGCGAGAAAGTCTGAATGCCCGAACAGTCCATGGCCTTGCGCACGGCGATCTGGAATTCTTCGGAATCGTGCTTGTTAATGATCCGGTCGGCAGAGAAGTAGTCAACGTCCGGACAATCGTCCTTGCTATGCTGCGTGGACCGGTGAACGGCCAACTTTTTGATGGTTGCCTGCAGGGCCGCCCGGTCTCGCGTGAATCCCGAGTTCGTCCCCATGAACGACAGCACATCCGCGTATTCTCCATCGGCAAGAGGCTGATCGAGCATCTTGATCGCGGCATTCTGCGCGTTGGAGAGATCGGAGCTGTCCATGTGCCGGTCATCGAACAAGAAGACTACAAATCGATTCTGTGCAGGGGCCGGCACACCCGCAGGGCTCGCAGACGCACCCACTTGCGGATTTGAAGGTCCGGCTTTCTGTTCGTCGCTGGCCGTCGCCTTTACCACCGTGAATCCGACAATGTCGCACGGTTTGCCGTTATCAAGAACCGTGAAATCGGTCTTGCTGAGGCCACCCAATGCGTGTCCTTTTTTGTCGCGAACCACAACCGGCACCGCCACCTCGGGCACGTCGATGTACAGGGTCGCGCCGGTACCTGGAATGGTCGCGGATGGCGCACCTCCGGCCGCTGGAATTCCACCGGGCTCAAGCGGGGAGGGCGTTGCCTCCGGGTTGGACGTCGTGTTCTCTCCAGGCACGGCCGAAGCCGGCGCCGCGGAACTCGCCGTCTTCTGCGGCGAAGGCGCGGCAGCATCTTCACCGTTTGCTTCGACCGCCGAGGGAGCCGGGATGGAGGCCGGAGCCGTCGGCGGAGTCGATGCGCCAGGGCTGTCCGCCACCATGCGGGTGGTCGAGGCGAAGCGGTGGTAGCCGACAAAGCGGGTCTCGTTCAGCCACTCCGTGGGCGCATCTCCGGTCGCGTTTTCGCCTGCGGTCATGGACCTGGAAAGGGCGATGCTGCGCACCGGGCATACAAATGTGCTGCCGCTGATTTCCACCGCGCCGTACTCGATAAGAATTGCTGCCCGCCGGAACGGCACGCCCCTGGATAAATCGGCGTCCATGGTGATCCGCAAAACGGTTCCATCAGCGGGATTGATCCAGATGGATCCGTGGTAACCCGGCCTGGTGTGGACGATTGACACGTTGGCGCCGGTCACGTTCGGCCTGAGCCCGATGCCCTGGATCTTTCGCGAGCCGCCATCGGGCGTCGCCATCCCGGCGACCTCGGCTTCCCGCCGCAATGTGCTGAGGACTTCATAGTGAGAAGCCGATGCGGGCACCTCATAGCGATACACCGCAACCGCGCCCGTGGTGGTCGATTCCCAATGGCTCCAGCTGATCTTTCCCTGCGCCGTATCGGCCACGATCATGCCGAGCGTGTTGCCGAACTCGCCTCCTGACACCAGGCCGATCCTGGCCTGCCATACGGAGGAAGCCTGCGTCGCCGGCTGATTCTCCCGCTCGCTGCGGACGGAAACTTCGCCGCTCGACGTCCCCGTGAGATGCAGTCCCTGGCGCGTCGGCCAGTCCCCAGGCTTCACCGCCCAGGGCCTGTCATCGTAAAGGTCGATCACCCGCGTGGCCAGAAAGTCTGGCAATCGCGGCATCGCTTGATTCACGTAAGTCCGCGCCGCCTCCAGCATCGCGCGCTGCCGATCGCTGTCGGGGGCCGCCAGGGCCGACTGCTCGCTCTCCGGCGGATCGAGAAATGCCGATTGATCCGCCATGAGCCGCAACGCAACGGCCGTTCCCGAGGCAGGGTCCAGATGCGTCATCAGGCCGGCAAGCTTCGTTGGCGAGAGACGCTCCGTCAGTTCCATGCCCGCGATCTGCTGCATCAGGGACACGTCCGTCTTTTTTGCAGAGGGCTGAGCAGAAAGGAGTTTCTCCAATTGCGCAACGGTCACACGCTTCTGGGCCGCGACGGAAAGCGGCATCCCCGCCAGCAGCGCCAGAACGGCAAGCCCACGCAGGAGAGTAACGCCCCTCGAAGGTGACAACCGCATCGTGCCTGCACTCACGGCGATCATCCATCCACCCACTAGCCTGCCACGGAGGGCGCTGCCGCATGAATCGCCAGCAAGGTCTCGAGCAGCGGCTTCAACAAGTCCAGGCGGAGCGCGTTCGCCCCATCCGACCGGGCGCACTCGGGGTTGTCGTGCACCTCGAGAAACAGCCCGTCGACTCCAGCCGCAACGGCAGCGCGCGCCAGCAACGGAATGAACTGCGGCTGCCCGCCGCTCACGCCGTTGGCTGCGCTGGGCTGCTGCACGCTGTGGGTGCCGTCAAAGACGACGGGCGCCATTGCGCGCATCACGGGCAGCGAGCGGTAATCGACCACGAGCGTGTTGTAGCCGAAGCTGGCTCCGCGTTCGGTGAGGAACACTCGCTCATTGCCCGTCGATCGCACTTTCTCGACCGGATGGGTCATGTCCCACGGCGCCACGAACTGGCCTTTCTTGATGTTTACGGCGCGGCCGGTTTTGCCTGCCGCCACCAGCAGGTCAGTTTGCCGGCAGAGAAACGCCGGTATCTGCAGCACATCGACGGCTTCGGCGGCCACCTCGCAATGCGCCGGTTCGTGCACATCGGTGAGCACGGGCAGACCCGTATCCTGGGCGATGCGCCCCAGAATCCGCGCGCCCTCGACCAGTCCCGGCCCGCGAAAGCTCTTCACGCTGGTGCGATTGGCTTTGTCGTAGCTGGCTTTGAAGATGCAGGGCACGCTCAGGTCCGACGTGATTCTCTGGATCGCATCCGCCATCGACCGGGCATGCTTTTCGGATTCGATCACGCAGGGGCCTGCAATGAGGAAGAGACGGCCGGCGCCCACCTGCACCGGCCCGATTTCAAAAGAGTGGCTCACAGTGAGATTCTAAGGCAGTTCCTTCCCACCGCCTTCCATCAGGGCTCAGGCTGTCCGCTTCCGGGGGGCCTCGAAGGCCTCAGCCTCCAATGCCGCTGGGGATTGCAGGAGTTCTGCCACGATGCGCCGGCTCAATTTTGCAATTCTTCGCTGTGCGATCAGAGACACTCCCGCCGGCAGGGAGGATTTTTAGCGCCGCGCCACCGGGCCGGCAAGATGTCTTTTCGCCGGCTTCGACAGCCAGCTCTGCTCGCCCCACCAGATCGCCACGATCCCGAGGCCTGAAAAGATCAGGTACAGCGTTATTTCGCCTGCTCCGAAATTGAACATCCACTGGGGAAGCCATGGTTTCGAATACCGGCACGTCCAGATCCAGAGGACGATGAGCAACAGAATGCAAATATGAGCCTGGACAAGTTCCCGCGTTGTTCGCCCGCTGTCTGCGATGTAGCGGGCCCATTTCCCGTCACTCCACAGAAGACCGATCACGAGCGTTGTGTAGCCGCCGCAAATGGCAGCGTAGATGGCCCAGGCCTGCTCCATGAAGGGAACGTAGAGAAGCAGAACCACCAATATGGTGACAATGCTCACGATCTCCCGCTTCAATCTGTTCGATCTCCGCGCCATGGCAGTTCAGGCCTTTCCATGGCCGATGCTTGGGCCGCTTGCATCTGGATTTTTGGATCAGGCCATCCTGCCATTTCCCAAGCCGAGGCGAACCGGGCCGCAATCAAGAAACGGCGCGCCGGGAAGGCGCACCGTCTGTTGTCAGGGATGAGGACGTGTTATTGAATGGTCTGCGCCGCGAGTGTACCCTGCTCCTGCCGCGTCGCCCGATTCTTATAGCTGGCGGTGACGAATTCCCGGAAGAGGGGATGCGGCTCCAGCGGCTTCGACTTGAACTCGGGATGGAACTGGCAGCCGAGGAAGTACGGGTGCCCTGGAATCTCGACGATTTCAACGTAGGTCTGATCCGGCGTCGTTCCGCTGATCTGCAGACCCGCGCCGGTCAGCAGGGCCTCGTACTCGCGATTGAACTCGTAGCGATGGCGATGGCGCTCGCTGATCTCCGTCGCGCCGCCGTAAGCTCTGGAGGCCAGCGTGCCTTCCTGCATGATGCAGGTCCAGGCACCCAGGCGCATGGTGCCGCCCATCTCTTCCACGCCCAGCAGTTCGCGCAGTTTGTAGATGACGCGATGCTGGGTGGCGGGGTCAAACTCGCTGGAATTCG
Source organism: Occallatibacter sp. (assembly GCF_036502485.1). Classification (GTDB taxonomy): domain Bacteria; phylum Acidobacteriota; class Terriglobia; order Terriglobales; family Acidobacteriaceae; genus Telmatobacter. Next base: position 5,980 of record NZ_DASXYM010000123.1, read on the forward strand.
CGTCCTTTAATCCGCACACGTTGCGCGCAAACTCGATGCAGGCGGTCTGCATGCCCAGGCAGATGCCGAAATACGGCACCTTCTTCTCCCGCGCGTAGCGGATGGCGTTCAGCATGCCCTCAATACCGCGCTTGCCGAATCCGCCGGGCACCAGGATGCCGTCGTATCCGGCAAGCTGCTCCTGATAGCCACGATCGTCGGGCGTCTGCGACTCCAGGCCCTCCGCCTCAATCCACGTGATGTTGAGCTTGAGGTTCTGCGACATGGCGCCGTGGGTCAGGGCTTCTTTCAGCGACTTGTAGCTGTCCTCGTACTCCACATACTTGCCGACTATGGCGATGTTGACGTCGTCCTTGGGGTGATGCACGCGGTGCGCCAGGTCCTTCCAATCGTTGAGGGCGGCCTCCGGCGCTTCCCTGTGCAGATACTTCAGGATCAGCCCATCCAGCCCTTCGGCGGCAAAGTTGAGCGGCACTTCGTAGATTGAAGGCACCGTGGTCGCCCCGATCACGGCCCGCTCCTCCACGTTGCAGAAGGCGGCAATCTTCTGCCGCATCTCGCGGCTCAGGTTGCGGTCACTGCGGCACAGCAGCACATCGGCCTGGATCCCGATGGACAGCAGCTCCTTGACGGAGTGCTGCGTGGGTTTGGTCTTCAGCTCCTGCGCGGCGGCGATCCACGGGACCAGGGTGAGGTGGACGAACACCGTATTCTCGCGGCCGAGTTCCTGCCGCATCTGGCGGATTGCCTCAAGAAACGGCAGCGACTCGATGTCGCCCACGGTCCCGCCGATCTCCACGATGGTCACATCCGCGCCGTTGGCCGAGACCTTCCGCATGGCGTTCTTGATCTCATTGGTCACGTGGGGAATGACCTGGACGGTCTTGCCCAGGTAGTCGCCGCGCCGCTCCTTGAGAATGATCTGCTCGTAAATGCGGCCGGTGGTCAGGTTGTTGTCGCGGGACAAGGGAGCGTGCGTAAACCGCTCGTAATGTCCAAGGTCGAGGTCGGTCTCCGCTCCGTCGTCGGTCACGAAGACCTCGCCGTGCTGAAACGGCGACATGGTTCCGGGATCCACGTTCAGATAGGGATCGAACTTCATCATATTTACGCGGAGGCCGCGGCTCTCCAGCAGGCAGCCGATTGATGCCGCCGCGAGACCCTTGCCTAAACTGGACACAACTCCACCCGTCACAAAGACATACTTTGCCGACATCAATGCAACCTCTTGGCCTGAATGTTGGGTTTGGGAATACCTGGTGGGCACAATCAAGTATGACAGAACTCAGGCATGGAAGGGAATAAGGACGCACGGTTACAGGTGCCGGAAATACGGCTCGTTCCCAGTTCGGAACGATGAGCCTGCCTCCTTGTCCTCGGACTGGTAAAAGTGCCTGTTTCAGAACCCACTTACCGCAGCTACGGTGTCGGCATCCCAGGTCCCGAGGTACGGAGGCACTTGTATGTCCAAGAAGATGCTGGTTCTGGCGGTAGTTCTCTGCCTGACCGGGTTGGCCCCGAGGGCGAATGCCCAGAACGATGCCTACACCGCTATTGCCCAGACCGCGCAGACCAACGGTTCGCAACAGGTCCAGTTCAACTTCACCATCACCAAATGGTCCACGCAGGATGACATCAAGCAACTGGGGGCCATCCTGAAAGAAAAAGGGCAGGACGCGCTGCTCGAAGAGCTGCAGAAGCTTGATGCGGGCCGGATCAACAAGATGGGCGATACCGGAAACCAGATTGCGGTGGCGGAGAAATGGCAGGATGGCGACAAGACGGTCATCACCATGATCTCGGCGCGTCGGATGTCGCTGTTTGAGACCAACTCCCGACCGGTTTCGAAGAAGTACCCGCTGGCGTTTTTGCAGGTCACCCTTAATGGCGACGGCGAGGGCGCGGGCAAGCTGGTTTCGCAGGCCAGCGTCAAATACGACAAGAAAGCGGACAGCTTCCGCCTGGAGCCCTATGGCCAGGGAGCGACGCCGGTGAGCAGCGTCAAGCCGCTGAAATGAGTCAGGGTGCAGCTCGTGATCGAGATTGCCGGTGATTGAGATCACTTTCTCAAGGGGCCGCGAGGAACATACTTCCACCTGTATAGATGAAGCGGCCCGTCCGATCTTTCTTCTCCTCGCAATGTGCCGAGCCCGGCCTCAGGCCTCGTATGGCCGCGCGCCGTCATCTTACCTTGTGTAAGGAGAATTCCTTGTGATCCGCACCATTTGTCTTTTTTTGATCGCAGCTTGCGCCACTCTTGCGATCCCGGCCCAGTCCCGTTTCACGCGATCCGCGTACCTGCCCGAAACCACGCCGGAGCGGCTATCGGCTCGCCAGCTCCAGACCCTGGTCTCCACCGCAGCGACCACGGAAGATCATGAGCGCCTTGCCCAGTACTACCAGGCGAAAGCGCTGGAATATCGAGCTGAGGCCGAGATCCATGACGCCATGCTCACCGTCCACCAGGCTAATTCGGTCATGTACAACGACAAGCTGCGCCGCGGCACCATTGAGCACTGCTACTACATGGCCAGATCCCTGAAGCAGCGTGCCGCGCAGGCCGAGCTGCTGGCGCAGCAGCAGGAGGAGATGGCGCAGGCTACACGCGCCAAGAGCGGCCAGTAACGGAGGCAGGAAATGACCTTTTTGCCGGTCCCCGGGCGGGGGGTCATTTCATCCCGCATCGACTTTGCTGCATAATGTTCCTGCGTAATCACACCGGGAGAACTCCATGAAGAAGCCCCACACTCTTTCCGCTTCCCTGCTGGCACTGACACTTACTTTGGGTCCGACGCTGGCCTTTGCCGCCCCTCAATCTTTTGAGGGAACGGTGAGCGACTCCATGTGCGGTAAGAAGCACATGATGCCCGGCAAGTCCGACGCCGACTGCACGAAGGAATGCATCAAGGCGGGCTCGTCCTACGTTCTGCTGTCCGGCGACAAGATTTACACCCTCTCCGGCAAACCCGCGGACCTGGCGGCGTTCGCAGGCAAGCACGTCAAGGTACAGGGCGAGCTCAAACAGAACACCATCGCTGTCAGCTCCATCAAGTAATCAGCTTGCCGAGCCGGGGCCGGGCGCTCAGCCCGGACCTGCCATCCCTTCCTTAAATCCTGGTCCTGATCTGCGGGTTCGAGGCAACCTGCGTGCCCTTCTGCCTTTCTCACCAGATGAGAAGTGGCAACGACGCCCCGCCCGGGCGATAGACGTTTAGAGTGATTCAGCTCGAAAGGAAGTCAGGAATGAAGATATTTTCGGCCCATATTGAAGATCTACGCAGTCTCTATATCAGCAATCTCAAGAAAGCCCTCGACATGGAGCAGCAGATTACGAAATCTCTGCCCAAGTTAATCGAGAACTCCACGGATCCGGAGCTGGCAGACGCATTCCGGATGCATCTGGACGAAACGCAGGGCCACGTGTCGACGGTTGAGAGCATCCTCCGCACTCACATTGGGGAGGCCGCGGCCGAGACCTGCAAGGTGATGGACGGTCTGGCCACCGAGGCGTCTGACACCATTTCCGACGCCACCGAGCCCACCATCCGCGACATCGCCCTGATTGGCGCCGCCCAGCAGGTGGAGCACCACGAGATTGCCGTCTATGGCACCTTACGCCGGTGGGCCGAGATTCTTGGACTTGACGAGGACGCCGCGCTCCTTGAGTCCATTGAAGCCGAAGAGGAGAACGCGGACGCGGTGCTCACCGAGATCGCTGACCGGGTCAACCTAGAAGGCGCCGCGGGCGGCGAATTTGCGGGGACGGACTCCGTTTCACGAACCCGTCCGGCCGCTTAACCTGATCGCCGGCGGAGGTACTGCCGCCCGGCGACCGAGTATTTATCCTGCGACGCGTCCGATGTGGCATCGCCGCACTCGTCAACCTGGCAACCGGGCATCCGCCCTCGGAGGTACGTCTATCGACCATCCTTCGGAGATCAGCCGATCTTGTTGACAACATCGCGTGGCCCCGAGATGAAGGCGTGCTTTCATCCAGGTGATCAGGACCACACCGAGAAAAACCAAACTCCAGCAGGCGAGTCTCCCGCAAAGACTTGCCTGCCGAACCCCAGGGGCGGTGAGAGGAACGCTTACCGCCCTACAAAATACCCTCCCGGCCCCATTTCTGTATGGGCTTTTTCATGCCGGGACCTACTCTCCGGATGCGCCCTCAGCGCGCGATCCCGACAGCAACTCTGTGCTGCAGCTCAGCATCCGAATCCCTATTGGTCGACTTATCTTCTCCCGGGGTCATGTCTTGGGCACCACAGGCGATAGCGGTCTGAATAGATTATCTGTGTCGGATGGCAGACAGAAGAGCCAGCCGCAGCTTTCGGTTGTGCGCACCCCGGCTCCACGGGCCGGCCAGTACGTGCGGATCGGCGGGCGGGAAGAAGTCTTCCTCATTCTGCGGGTGGACAAGACGCGCCATTTAGCCGATCTTTTGCGGCGAGGGGCGGTGCGCAAGGTGGAAGGCGGCGTTCCTCTGGCCCTGTTACGGGTCGTACCCAGCGCCAAAACCGTCGAAGATCTCAGCTCCTGCGAACAGGCGTCCTAGGGGACTCTCAGGAGCGTCATTCTCCCAGACAGGCGGCTGCGCGAGCCTGCAATCGGCCAGTGGAAGTCGACCACACGCCGAGCGAGGCTACGTCTCATATCGACTGCCGCAGGTCGAGAGGAAACGCAGCACGTCCTCCGACAGCAGCGGCTTCGGCAAGAACTCAACAAAGTACCCGTGCCGCCTTGCATCTTCAAGCAGACCTGTCGTGGCGGCGTTGCCCGACATCAGCAGAACCTTGCATTGGGGGAAGTGATCCGCAAAGTAAGAAGTAAGTTCGATTCCGTTCATCCCCGGCATAACCACATCTGAAATCAGTGCGTCGGGGTCGAGCTCAGCTGCCGCTGCGATGGCTGCCTCGGCGTCATAGACCGCGTGGGCGTCGTGTCCCCTGGTTCTGAGAATCAGAGCCAGGGTGTCGGCGATCACTCGCTCGTCGTCCACCACCAAAACCAGAAGACGGATTGGGCCCGAAGACATAAACGTTTCTGAACCAGAAAAGCTTCCAACAACACAATAAACGACCAGAGGCGTGCCGCTCATGCGAGGCGCCTTGCGCTTGCCGGCACCTGGATCCTACTCAAGCCGAACTGTCACAAAGCGAGCGGGCCGGACCACTCGAAGTTGGATGGTGCAACTTAGGTTTTGGTCGAAACCATCCAACTGCAGTTCTCCCCGAGCGCTGTAATTTTGCCCTGACAGACTCCGAATTCGGGTGTAGAGTTAGTTTCACAGCGATACGGCTTCCCGCTACCAGGCCGCTTCTGCCCCGCAGAGGCGGCCTTCACGGCTTAGGTTCACAGGGCTGAGTCACCCGTTTCGCTTGCGACCGCAAAGAACCTCTTTCTTCCTCTTTTTGCGGATTCCTCACGCATTTTGGCAACTCGCGATCGACCTTGCGGGATCGTACGCCCTACACGCAGGTACGTGTGCGTTCTTTTCCCGACAGGCCAGGCAAGAGCGGCCTGCAGATCTCCCACCGATTCCCAGTTCCGGAGTTTCCTCTATGTGGATCCCCTCGGTTCGTGAACGTGTACGAGTTCAAGGCGAAGACGACATTTTTCTGATTGTCGGGGTCGATCACTCACGCAAGCTGGTGGATATGATTTCCACCACGGGCACACGCGCCATGGTCGAAGACGTGCCGTTCGCGTTCCTCGATCTGATCAGGGGACAGGCGCCGCAGGCGCGGAACGAAGCCGCGGCCGACTGACCGGGCATCTCTCTTCTGCACAATTCGCCAAACCCAGTCGCAGGGGCCCGCGAGCCCTATGGAAGTCGCGCGTTCCCCCGGTGGGCGGGACCAGACCTTTTGACGGCGGCGCGGGCCGTGTGCCGCGGAGGAATCTCCGTGATGCAACAACCTGCGATCCGGTCCGCATCTCATCTCTTGTACGCGGAAAGACATAAATTACAGAACGACAAAAGGCGTGGCTTAAAGCCGCGCCTTTTTGCTTGGATTGATCCTATTGCCTGAGTCTCAACTGGCCTTGCCTGACTGCATCGCCCGGCTATGCCACGGGAGCGCAGCTCGCCAGGAACTCCAGGATCTGGCCGGGATGCACCGGCTTGGCGAGAATCATGTGCAGGTGGCCATGCTTCGCGGACTCTTCAAGGAGCGTGCCCGCTGCCGCATTCCCTGAGATGAGCAGCACCTTGCATTCGGGGAACTGGTGTTCGAAGTAGACTGCCAGGTCGACGCCGTTCATGCCGGGCATGACCACGTCAGAGATGACCGCGTTGGGCTGGAACTCGTCGGCCGCTGCGATGGCCTGCTCGGCATCGTACACGGCTCGCGCGGTATAGCCGCGCGTCATGAGAATCATGGCGAGGCTATCGGCGATAACCTTCTCGTCATCGACGACAAGAACACGCAAAGGTTCGGTTTGGAATGTCATGGGCAAGCCGGCCTGGGACCCCTCTGGCGAGTAGCCGTAGGGCTACTATACGCCGGACAGGCTGTGGATGCTACTCACTGAACGGGAGCCCTTGACGCCGACCGTGGGGACGAAGGTGCTGATTCTGCCCGGCCGTCCGCGCGCTTGGGCGCCATAGGCGGATAGGTAGGCGCCTGGCCTTCGCCGTAACCCTTGTTTTTGTAAAGCCGTACTTTGCCGCAGTACATGCACTCCCAAGGAAACAAACCGAAGTGGGGAAGGATGTGCCTTCGGAGCAAGCCGCGCCGCCGTTCGCGACGCAGTGCCTCGGCACCGCAATTTTTGCAGAGCATAGGTAATCCGCCAATCGTGGACATTCAATACAAGAAAACCGAGGCTCTGAACAGGGACAGGCGGACATCGCTTGCGAACTTTGATTCCACCAGAGAACCCTAGAAAGGTGAAGCAGGAGACATTTTAAAAACTAGGAAGTGTCTTGAGTTTAACCGCGTACCGCATGTCGGGCAAGTGCCTATTGTCACTCTTTTGTCATCTCACGGTTACACTCCGGCGTTCGTTGCCCCAGCGCAATGGCGCATCGCGCAGGAATTCCTGTTCTCTTGCGTCCTACCGCCCGCGGACTCACGGCTCGGCCGGGGGTGTTAGCTTAAATCTGACGCCTCAATGAACCGACGTACCCGTAGAACGCTGTTTGTGGTTGCCGCGGTGCTGATTCTTCTGGCTCTGGCGATCTTCCTGCGATCCAAGGCGCCGCCCGAGGCTGCGCGCCTCCTCCCCGAGTCGGACGGCATCGTTTACATGAACCTGCGACCGGTGCGGACCTTTTTCCACAAAACCCTCAAGGCCCCTGCGCGGGTCCCGGAATACCAGCAGTTCATCGACGCGACGGGCATCGACTGGGAGCGTGATCTCGACCAGGCTGCCATCGCTCTGCACCGCATGGACGACCCCAACGGGCCCAATGGAACGGTAGCTTATTCCATGGTGCTGGTGGGCAAGCTCACCGGCCCCAAACTTCGCAGCTGGTTCGAGTCGCACGCCACCGCCCAGGAAAGCTACGGCGGAAAGACCATTTTTTCGATTCCGTCGGACGGCCGAACGGTGCGCGTCTCCCAGATTGGCTATGACATGGTGGCAGTTTCCAACTACCCGACACCGGAAAAGATCCATTCCATCGTCGATCGCCACCGCACGGCGGCGCTGCCTTTCTCCGGGTCAACGCTGCTTTCGCAACACTTTCACGAGGTGCCACTGCTGTCGCTTGCCTGGGGAGTCGGCCAGATCGGCCTGCCTTTTAACGAGAGCGGCGCCATTAACGTGTTCGGGCTGCAGTTGCCGCTGCAGTCAGACTCCACGATCATCGCCAGCGTCTCGCCCGAACTGCCGCTGGCGGGTGCGCTCCGGTTCCGGGTGGAGGAGATTGCGCCCAGCGACGATGCCGCTACCGCCCAGGCCGGGTCACTCAACGTGCTGGTGAGTCTTGCCAAAGGTGCGAGCGCGCCGCTCAGCGACGATGCGGCGAACCGCGGCCTGAAGGACCTGCTCAAGACCGCCGAGATCACCCAGACGCGGAACCGGGTGGTCGTCAAGGCCACGCTGCCGGCCTCTTTCTTTGAGTCGCTGGCCAGCCCACAAAATAATTCAGAAACACAGACAACTCCGCCTGCGCCTAAAGCATCTGACTGATCAGCGGGCTTTTCCCGGCTGCGGTAAGTTCTGCGGTCCGCCTCCCTCCTTTATCTTTCCCACTCTCAATTTTGATCTCACTTTAAGCCGCAATCCTTTTTGCGTGAGCAACTTTCCGCATGGACGCTGGCTGCGCTATCGTCATCAAAGGAGTGAGCCGGGGTTCCCCGGTTCAAAGGCTCACCCATCTCGCGCGAGGTTCTTTCATGCGTCGTATCTGCTGCACGGTTGTCGCTGCCCTTCTCGTCGTTCCGGTTTTCTCACAAGCAGACAAGAAACAGGTTCTGACAGGCCAGAACGCATTCACAGATGCTGCGCACGAAGCGCCGGGCACGCGCCGCCACCTCACTACGGCGGACCTGCCCGGTCCCAAGCCGGATGAATCGGTAGACAATGGCGCCGACATGGTTCCCAGGCCCGCGAATGCCTGGCCTCAGGCACCCAAAGGCTTCAAGGTGGATCTTTACGCCAGCAACCTGGAGAACCCGCGGCTGCTGCGCACCGCTCCGAACGGCGACATCTTCCTGGCCGAGAGCGAAGCCGGCAAGATCATGGTGTTTCGCGGCGTGGACAAGGACGGCCACCCGCGGCAGACCTCGGTGTTTGCCGAGGGGCTGCACCAGCCTTTCGGGATTGCGTTCTACCCCGCCGAGAATCCGAAGTACATCTATATCGGGGACACCGATGCCATTGTGCGCTTCCCCTACCAGAGCGGCGATCTGAAGGCAGCGGGCAAGATGGAGCAACTGGCGGAGTTGCCCGGCGGCGGACGCCTGCGCGGCGGCGGCCACTGGACGCGCGACCTGGTCTTCTCCAAGGACGGCACGAAGCTGTTTGCGTCCGTCGGGTCGCACTCCAACGTGGACGATCCCGACACGCATCCCGAGGAGAAGGACCGGGCCGACGTGCTCGAGTTCACTCCCGAGGGCAAGCAGGTGAAGGTGTACGCATCCGGCATCCGCAACTGCGTGGGCGAGGCCATCAACCCGACCACGGGGCAGCTGTGGTGCTCGACCAACGAGCGCGACGCCCTGGGTAACAACCTGGTACCCGATTATGTGACGCACGTGGAGGAGGGCGGCTTCTACGGATGGCCCTGGTACTACATGGGCACGCATGGTGGCGTGCAGGACCCGCGGCACAAGGGCAAGCACCCGGAATTGCAGTCGAAGGTGATCACGCCGGATGTGCTGGTGAATCCGCACTTCGCCTCGCTGGAGATGACCTTCTACGAGGGCTCGCAGTTCCCGGCGGAGTTCAAGGGCGACGGCTTTGCCGCCGAGCACGGCTCCTGGAACCGCAAGCTGCGTACGGGGTATGAAGTTGTCCGGATCCCGATGAAGAACGGCAAGGCGACGGGCGAGTACGAGGACTTTCTGACCGGCTTCACGGTGGGGGACGGCGGCGTATGGGGCCGGCCGGTGGGCGTGACGGTGGCTGAGGATGGATCGCTGTTTGTGTCGGACGACGGTTCGCGGTCGATCTGGCATGTGACATATACGGGCAAGTAAGAGATACGGGCAACGACAGGCAACCGGCATTAAGAACCAGGCGGGACCGGTTCGGTAGTCTGAAGCGGATGCGTCGTCGCCGGCTCGGCTTATCGCTTGTCCTGATTGCGGCCACTGTGGTGGCGGGCGCGGAGCCCCTAGAGTAACGGAGTAGTAATCTATATCCCTGAAAAACTCTTTAGTAACATAGGCGAATCAATAGTAACCAAAGCGTAGATTTGGTGAATCCAGGATTTGCGTCTTCCTGCAAGTGCTGTGCTGCCAACGCCGATGCGAATTTTTGTCAAGCCCCTCTGTGGGAAACTTTTTTGGTAATTCATTAATTTTGTGGTTAACAGCGAGGAGTGCGAGGGGTTCTGGTTTTGCAATGCTCGGGAGTGGGTAAGGCAATTTTGCGACACAGAATCCCTATCGCCGCTGGCCGAGCGGCAGGAGACAAGTATCGGCGACCTGAAGAGCGCCGGCTGTGCGCGCCGTCACAGGGGTTCCTGGCACGTGCGGGGAGGCCGGATTCTCAGCTTTTGCGGCGGTAGTGTATCTGGAAGTCGTAGCCCTGGTTGGCGGGGAAGAGGGCATTGACGGCGCGCAGCCGTTCGGCGAGGGCGGGGGCGGCGAGCAGCGGATACTCGCGCTCGCGCAGATCGTGATAGTCGAAGTCGACGGCCAGGGAGAGCATGTAGATGGCCAGCGCATCGGAGAATGCCGATTCGATGTAGAGGTTGCGGGCGCGCTCATCGACGGCGCGGCCGTTGCGGGAGTCGAGCACGCGGCGGCGGGTTTCCCAGGCGTCCTGGCTGGTTTCGCCGCGGACCTGGGCTTGTGCCTGCGACCAGGCGAGGGCGCCAAAGCTCTCCGGAACGCCGGCGGCCTCCACAAAGTTGTGGGCTACGTTGATGAAGAACTCGAAGGCGAGGCCGAAGCGGTCTTCGACCAGGCGGGTGGAGAGGAAGACTGCCTCCATCGAGCCGAAGGTTGCGTTGCGGTGGCACACGGCGCGGTCGCCGAGGTCCACGGTGTAGCCGGGGGCGATCATGGTGTCGCCGGTGTCGGCGATGGCGAGGGGGACGAAGTAGTAGGCGCGGCGCGTGAGGGCGGGGGCGAGGGTTTCAGGAACCGCGGCGACCAGCCGCTCCAGATCCGCGTCGGTGATGCGGGTCTCTCCCCAGGCGGCGTAACGAATACCGTTGGGAGCAACGGCCACTTCGGCCTGGGTGGCCACCTTCTCGGCGTGCCAAAGTTCAAGCTGTGCGCTGGATGCCATCGAATAGGTATTCTAGACGACAGGGGTTCCCCTCGAATGACGCAATCTGCACATATCGCATCAAGTCAGGCCGGGCGCCCGGCGGGAGCGCAGGGTGGAAAGATTTTCGGCTTCCCTCTGCGGGGCTTTGGATTGTTCTCAAGCCTGTTGCTCACGTTTGCCGCTTCGCTGTTCACATTCTGCATCACGACCATGGTGGCGATCTTCGGCCTGCTGTTTTATCGCATGAACGGGCACCCGGCGGTGGATATGGCGATTGCCTATCGCGATTTTGGCCTGCCCGCGAGCCTGGTGGTGCTGGTGATCGCGCTGCCGTTCTTCCTCACGCTCTGGATCAGGGCGAAGATCATCGGTTAGAGGCCAGGATGCCCGTACACGCTATTGCCAAGGAAGCCGCGCTGAACGCAGCCAAAGACGGGGACGCTGAGAAGCTGCGAACCTGGGCCGCGCAGCTTGAGGCCGGGGGCGTGCTTTATTTTCCCCAGACGCCGGTGCCGATTCCGATTGCCGATCTTGGGGTGCTGCTGGGGCAGAAGCAGAAGCACAGCAGCCTGCACAAGAACATTGCGTACAAACCTAATCGCGACGAGCTGACGGGTGTGGATGCGAAGTCTTCGCCGGCCGAAGCGGTGGAGCAGTTGCACGCGATCATGCGGCGCTATTCGAAGAGCGTGGAGAATTTTCTGGGCGAATTTCTAGCGCCTTACCAGCGGCGCTGGGTGCTGGACTACGCGAGCTATCGTCCGATTGAAGAGCAGGGGCGGGACCTTTCGACGCGCAAGCGCAACGACCTGCTGCACACCGATGCGTTCCCGACGCGGCCCACGAAGGGCTGGCGGATCCTGCGTTTCTTTCACAACATCCATCCCACGCGCACGCGGGACTGGGTGACGGGCGATGCCTTTCCCAAGGTGGTGGGCAACTTTACGCCCGGCAAGCTGGCGCTTCCGCGCCCGGACGGGGCTCTGGCGAAGGCGGGGAAGGGTCTGGCTTCGGCTACAGGACTTGGGGGGCTGGTGCCGCAGTGGAAGCGCACGCCTTATGACGAGTTCATGATGCAGTTGCACAATGCCATGAAAGAGGATTCGGAGTTTCAGGGCGTGTGCACGAAGGAGTATTTCCAGTTTGCGCCGGGGTCGAGCTGGATGGTGTACACGGAGACGGTGCCGCATGCGGTGCTGGCGGGGCAGTATGCGCTGGAGCAGACGTTTCTGGTAGATCCGGCGGCGATGGTGGAGCCGGAACTGGCGCCGGTGCGGGTGCTGGAGAAGCTGGCGGGGGCGAGGCTGGCTTAGGGAGCTTCTAGCTACTAGCTACTAGCTTCTAGCTTCTAGCTGCTAGCTGCTAGCTTCTAGCTCACACATTCTGAGCAGTTTATCGATCAACCTGAACCGGCGGCGGAAAATAGGCCGGCCTTTGTGGCAAGTCGACTATGGCAGGGGCTAAAGCCCGCGAATTTTTATGGGGCCTTTTCGGCCCGGCTGAAGCCGTGCCCTTGTTACAAAGCGCTCTTATCTCAGTTTGTTCGCAAGCTGTAAAGCTCAAAGATTGGCACGTGAGCAGTTGATCGGCGGCTGAAGCCGTGCCCTTGTTACAAGGCGCTCTTATCCCAGTTTGTTCGCAAGCTGTAAAGCTCAAAGATTGGCAAGTGAGCAGCTTGTCGGCCGGCTGAAGTCCGGCCCTTGTTACTAAGCGCTCTTATCCCAGTTTTGTTCGCAAGCTGTAAAGCTCAAAGATTGGCACGTGAGCAGTTGATCGGCGGCTGAAGCCGTGCCCTTGTTACAAAGCCTGGTGAGACTGAGAGTCCGGCCCTTGTGACAAAGCCTGGTGAGATTGAGAGTCCGGCCCTTGTGACAAAGCCTGGTGAGATTGAGTGTTTCCGCATCCAGTAAAGGCCAAAGAGCAAAAATGAGCAGCCCATCGGGCCGAGTGAAGTCGCGCGCCGGTTTTGAAGCTCGTTGTTCAGATTTGCACGCGAGCTGTGGGGTGGCCCCGGCTGTCACGCGGCTCATGCCCTAGAATCGGGGCATTCTGTTTGTGTCGAGGTGAGTGGATGGCGCTGCAACGTTCCGGGACAGGTTCTACCGGGGTTGAAACGGGTGTGCCCATGCGGGCGCTGCTGGCGGGGGCGCGCGACAAGGAAGCGGCGCTGGTGGAGCTGATCCAGAAGCTGGTGCGGGTCGAGTCGCCATCGGACGACAAAGCCGCGGTGGATGCCTGCGGCGCGGTGGTGAGGGAGCAGGCGCAAGGGCTTGGCGGGCGGGTGAAGGTGCACCGGCAGAGGGCGTTTGGGGACGTGCTTGAGATGCGGTTCGGCCCACGGAAGCGGGCGGCGGGCGACCGGGTGATGCTGCTGGGGCACATCGACACGGTGTGGCCGGTGGGCACGCTGAAGACGATGCCGTGCCGGGTGGGCGACGGGCGGCTGTGGGGCCCGGGCACGCTGGACATGAAGGCGGGCGTGGCGATGGCGTTTACGGCGATCGAGATGCTGACGGAGGCGGGGCTGCTGGACCGCGAGGTGGTGGTGCTGCTGAACAGCGATGAGGAGGTGGGCAGCCCCGTGTCGCGGCCCATTACCGAGAAGCTGGCGGAGGAGTGCAGCGGGGTGTACGTGCTGGAGCCGGCGCAGGGGCTGGCCTATAAGACGGCGCGCAAGGGGACGGGCAACTGGCGGATGGAGATCAAGGGCGTGGCGGCGCATGCGGGGGTCGACTTTGAGAAGGGCGCGAGCGCGCTGCGGGAACTGGCCCGGGCGATTGAGACAGTGAGCGGATGGACCGATTTGAAGCGCGGGCTCACGGTGAGCGTGGGGCTGGCGGGCGGCGGCTCGAAGACGAATGTGATTCCGGCGGAGGCGTGGGCGGAGGTGGACGGGCGCATCGCGCGCATCGCGGATGGGGCACGCATCGAAAAGAAGTTTGCGGGGCTCAAGGCTTTGGACAAGCGTTGCAAGATCACGGTGACGGGGGGCAT
>NZ_DASXYM010000124.1:0-3834 GCF_036502485.1 Occallatibacter sp.
GGGAATTAAGGCCATACTATACACTTGCCTGACCTCCCCAGGCTTGCTATCAATAGACGCGAAGCTCTCCTGCCAATTGACCGGCACCCACCTTTTGTTGACTCGCGATTGGGGAGGTCTGCACCATGAGCAACAGTCCCGCCCAGACCTCCGCCACCCCGCGTCGCCTCGGTCGCAGCATCCTCGCAATCCTCGCCGGATTTGCCGTGGCCGTCGTGCTCTCCATCCTCACGGATTTCATCCTGCACAAGACTCACTTCTATCCTCCCCTCGGCCAGCCGAACTCCTCAGGTCAGCTTGCCGTCGCCACTGCCTATCGCACACTCTTCGGTATCCTCAGCGCCTGGGTCACAGCCCGCCTGGCTCCTTACCAGCCCATGACGCATGCGCTGATCGGCGGCGCCATCGGCACGGTTCTCGCCCTTGCCGGAGCCATCGCCACCTGGAACATGCCTCTTGGCCCGCACTGGTATCCCATCGCGCTCGTCGTTCTTGCTCTGCCCACCGCCTGGGTCGGCGGCAAACTGCGCCTCATGCAACTCGCCTGAGACTCTACCCGCCAAGACCGCGCGTCAGCGCCGTCCGCCAACATACCGCATGATCCCCGCCGGCGGCCTTCCTGCCCGCAGTTCCCCCGCCATGAACCGCATATAGGGATCGATGTGCCGGAAAAAGTGCTTGTATCCCGCGCACAAGTAATTCAATCCCGGCTCGCCGTCAGGCGTATGCAGAAAGCGGTGCTTGGGGCACTCGCCATTGCAGGCAAAGCGCACCTCGCACTGCCGGCACATGCGCGGCAGCGTCTCCAGCTTCGCCCTGCCGAACGCAACCTGCTGCGGAGAACTCACCATCGCTTCCAGGCCTGTCTCGGCGAGATTCCCCAGCCTGTGCTCCGGGTAAACAAAATGATCGCAGGAGTACACATCGCCCGTGTGTTCCATAGCCAGCGCCGAGCCGCACGTCTTGCGGAAGACACACAGGCTCGCCTCCATGCCCATCCAGCTCTCCAGCGCCACATCGAACATCTGCACAAACGTGCGCCCCACATCCTGCTTTACCCATTCGTCGAAGATGCGCGCCAGGAACACGCCAAACGCCATCGGCTCAACCGACCAATCCGTCACCTCCGCCGCTTCCGCAAAGGCCGGTTCGATCAGCACCAGCCCATTTCCATCCGCCCGCGCAGCTCTGCGCTCCACAACAGGAATGAACTGCAGAAACTTGCTTCCGATCTCCTTCAGGAACCGGTACACCTCCAGCGGGACGGCGGAGTTGTGGCGGTTCACCACCGTCAGAGTGTTGAACTCCACGCCGTGTTCCTTAAGCTTGCCCAGCCCTCGCATCACGCGATCGAACGTAGGCGCCTCGCCCTTGTCCACGCGATAGAAATCGTGAATCTCCCGCGGCCCGTCGATCGAGATCCCCACCAGAAATCCGTTCGCCGCCAGGAACTCTCCCCATGCGTCATCCAGCAGCGTGCCGTTGGTCTGCAGCGCGTTATAGATCGCCTTGCCGCCGGCATACTGCTGTTGCAACTCCACCACGGTGCGGAAAAAGTCAACGCCCAGCAGCGTGGGCTCTCCGCCCTGCCATGCGAAATGCACCTCTTCCGTATCCTGCGCCGCAATATACTCCCGTACATAGCGCTCCAGCGTCTCCCGCGGCATGGCCCACTCCCGCGTACCCGGATAGAGCTTTTCCTTCTCCAGGTAGAAGCAGTATTTGCAATCGAGATTGCAAATCGGCCCGATCGGCTTCGTCATGATGTGGAAGGGCGCGGTCGGCATGGGGATTCTGCTCGATGCGATCATACGCGTCTGTCGCCGCATCATGCTTCCGCAACCGCTCCGTTCCTACTTCCCGCTTGACCCGCATTGCCCCACCGCGTTTCACTTGCAGACTGCGATATGGAAACCCGCCGAAGCGTTCTCAAAACCCTTGCAGGATCGATCGGCGCCTCCGCGTGCGGGCTCGATTCGCTGGAGACGTTCGCGCGCGGACTCCAGGATGCGAGCAGTCCGGACCAGGGCAGCCTCCATCAGAGCAGCAGCAGCCGCCCCAACATCGTCTGCTTCGTCGGCGAAGGCCTCCGCTGGGACGAGTTCTCTTCCGCCGGCAACAAGCTTCTCCAAACCCCGAACATGGATCGCATCGGGCGTGAGGGCTGCACCTTCCGCAACGGCTTCGTGGTCAACGCACTCTGTCTCCCTTCGCGCGCCACCATGCTCACCGGCATGTACTCGCACACCACCGGCGCCGTCTCCAACGTCGAAGGCAAGATTCCCCCGCGTTTCCCCCTCGTCTCCGATCTGTTGCAGCAGGCCGGCTATGAGACCGCCTTCCTGGGCAAGTCCCACATCGTCGGCGCGCTCATGGAACACAAGTGGGACTACTACTTCGGCTTCGTCGGGCAGGCGGACTACTACCGTCCCCGCATCACCGAAGGCGTCCGCGGCCAGTACGGCCCCGCCAAAACTTACGCAGGCGAGTATGTCGACACCCTCCTCACCCGCAAGGCCGTCGCGTGGCTGCAGCAGAAACGCACCAAACCGTTCTGCCTCTTCCTCTGGTTCTACGCGCCGCACGCGCCCTTCTTCCGCCCCAAAGACATGGTCAATGACTTCAACGGAGTGCCCATCCCCAAGCCGCCCAGCTTTGATGAGGACCTGAACGGCTACCCCGGCAAGCCCCGCGGCGTGGCAGAGGCCGACAACAAGGTCGGTTACTCCGAGGTCTACAACGACGATCCCCGCTCCCTCGAGGAACTGGTCAAAAATCACTATGTCGGCGTCGAGGACAACGACCGCAACGTGGGCGCGATCTGGAAGGAACTCGAGCGCCAGAATCTCGCCGGGCAGACCGCCGTCCTGCTCAGCTCCGACCACGGCTTCTTCCTTGGCGAGCATCACTTCTACGACAAGCGCCTGATGTATGAGCCGTCCATCCGCGTGCCCATGATGCTGCGCTATCCGGGAAAAGTGAAGCCCGGCGTCAACTCTGAGGAAATGGTCCTCAACCTCGACATCGCCCCCACCCTGCTCGATATCGCCGGAGTTCCCGTGCCCTCTGACATGCAGGGCAAGAGCTTTCTGCCTCTGGCGGAAGGCAGGCAGGTGCCCTGGCGCAAGGATTGGCTTTACGAGTACTACGAGTATCCAGGCTTTGAAAATGTCCGCCCCTGCCGCGGCGTGCGTACCGGCGAGTACAAGCTGATCCACTACTTCACCGAGCCGCAGGAGTGGGAGCTCTACCACGTCAAGAGCGATCCCGACGAGATGAACAATCTCTACGGCAAGCCTGAATTCCAACAACTCACAGCCCAACTGAAAGAGCGCATGGACGCCCTGCGCAAAGACACGCAGGACACCTACGAGTACAAACCCACCGGGATTCCCGCCCACCCCGGCCCGCCCACAACCTCGGAGTCGGATTTGCCAAGGCCGAAATAATCCGCGCTGACCGTCAAGATTCCACCCCCGCAAATGCCGGCCGCAGCAGCAGGAATCCCGCCAGGATCAGGGACATGCCGATCAGCATCCAGTTGTCCAGATCCCAGAACGCCAGGAACAGAGTGGATCCCGCGCAGATCAGCACCGGGGCCGCGCGCCGCACATTGGCAAGGCCCCAGAGCACAAGGCTCTGCGCCGCCAGTCCCACCATGGCCAGCTTTGCCAGATTCGTTGTAAGCAGAAACGGACCCTGCGGCGCCGTCATGGCGCGGAAGGTCGCGATAGCGCCTTCAAGCTGGCTCGGGTCCACGCCTCCCAGCCCCCGATAGAACGCCGTCCACATCCCGAACACGCCCCCTAAGTAGATCGTCCCCGCAGCCGTGAC
>NZ_DASXYM010000125.1:0-9005 GCF_036502485.1 Occallatibacter sp.
CAATGGTTTGCTGCAGGTCTGTTTTTCGGGTGGTTCATGTGGCGCGTCGAGTACGACCCCGATGAAGATGAAGGGTAATTCCGATCTGTGCACGTCTGGTTCGGCTTTGTAACAAGGGCACGGCTTTAGTCGTGCTGCAACGCGAAGGTTTTGTAACGAGGGCACGGCTTTAGCCGGGCCGAGAGCAGCAAACCAAGAAGGGACTGGGCTTTAGCCCCTGCCATGTCGCACCCAGCTCGCAATTCCGATCCAGTCAATGTGCTGAATCCGTCGCGCATCTTCTTCGCGACGACTAAGACGAGCATGGGCCTGCGACTCCTGCAATCCGAACGCAACGCCAACCTTCTCATCGATGTGTTCCGCTCGCTCATCGCGGAACACAAGTTCACATTGCACGACTTCGTGATCATGCCCGATCACATCCACATCCTGATCGAAGTTCGCGACGACATGACGATCGAGAAAGCAATGCAACTCATCAAGGGCAGGTTCTCTCATCGTCTTTCTCATGAGTGCGGCTACACAGGCGAGGTTTGGCAGAGGGGATTCACGGAAGTGCAAGTCATGAACAGGCAGGCATTTGAAGGGCATCGGGAATACATCGCGGAGAATCCGCTCAAAGCAGGGCTGGTACATGAGGGCGAGGAGTATTCGTTCTGTTTTCGAACTCTGGCCGAACGAAGGTCAGCAGGGGCTAAAGCCCCGGAATATGTTTGATGAGCAATGGTGGCCCGGCTGAAGCCGTGCCCTTGTTACAGAACAGGTATCCCTTCAAATTGAAATTGACCTGATATCGAGATAAGGAATCAGAGGCACTGAAGAATGGCAACTGAACGAGACGCATCCCGCACCACTACCGGCAAAGTCCGCGCGCACCAGACGCAGAACGAGCGCCTGACCTTCGAGAAATCCTCCCCCGGCAAGAAGGGCTACAAGTTGCCCCCGCTCGACGTGCCGGCCGTGAATACGGCTGAGCTGCTGGGCGAGACGTTCCGCACGACCGACGGGCTATTGCCGGAGTTGTCGGAGATCGAAATCATCCGCCACTTCACGCGGCTCTCCACGTGGAACTACGCCATCGATCTCGGCATGTATCCGCTGGGCTCCTGCACGATGAAGTACAACCCGCGCGTCAACGAGTTCGTCTCCCGCATCGAAGGCCTGGCCGAGGCCCATCCCTACCGCCCCGACTCCCTCGCCCAGGGCATCATGGAGGTCATCGACCTCCTGCAGCGCTGCCTCATCGAAATCACCGGCATGGACACCATCACTCTCCAGCCGGCAGCCGGCGCGCATGGCGAATTCACCGGCATCCTGCTGGCCCGCGCCTGGCATGAGTCCAACGGCAACGCCCGCAAAAAGATCATCATCCCTGACTCCGCGCACGGCACCAACCCCGCCACCGCCGCCATCTGCGGCTACCAGGTCGAGAACCTCAAGTCCAACGCTGACGGCGGCATCGACCTCGATGCGCTCGAGCGCCAGGTCGACGAAGAAACCGCCGCGCTGATGCTCACCAACCCCTCGACTATCGGCGTCTTCGAAAACCAGATCCACAAGATCGCCGACATTCTCCACGCCAAGGGCGCCCTGCTTTACATGGATGGCGCCAACATGAACGCCCTCGTCGGCAAGGTCCGGCCCGGCGACTTCGGCGTAGACGTGATGCACCTCAACCTGCACAAGACCTTCTCCACGCCACATGGCGGGGGCGGCCCCGGCTCCGGCCCGGTGGCCTGCAAGAAGTTCCTCGAGCCGTTCCTTCCCACGCCGGTTCTGGTGCGAACCGCAGGGAAAGAGGGAACAAGGGAAAAAGGGAAAGAGGGCGAGCTGCATTGGGACTATGACCGGCCACAGAGCGTCGGCCGCGTGCGCGCCTTCTACGGCAACACCGGCATGTTCATCCGCGCCCTGGCTTACATCCTGGCCAATGGCCCTGACGGCCTGCGCCAGACCACGGAAGACGCCGTGCTGAACGCCAATTACATCCGCAAGAAGCTCGAGGACCTCTACGAGCTCCCCTACAAAACGCCCTCCATGCACGAGGTCGTCTTCTCCGACAAGCGCCAGCAGGCCAAGGGCGTGAAGACCGGCGACATCGCCAAGCGCCTGATTGACTACGGCTTCCACCCCTACACCGTCAGCTTCCCTCTCATCGTCCCCGGCGCCCTCATGATTGAGCCCACGGAGAGCGAATCCGTCGAGGAGCTGGACCTGTTCATCGCCGCCATGCGCTCCATCGCGAAGGAAGTCGACGAACACCCCGAGCTGGTCAAGACCGCTCCCCACTCCACCCGCGTCTCGCGCCTCGATGAAGTCGGGGCAGCCCGCAAGCCGGTCCTGCGCTGGAAGCCCGAATAGCCGCGTTGCCGCCGCCGCAACGTGCCTCCACCTCGGAGGCACGTGACACCCCCCACCAAGCATTAACGTACCGTCGCAGAACAGCTTAGCCAGCCCCCTCGCCAACGCCCACAGAAATCAAATCTGTAACCGGGTGATCTCCCCGCCCGGTCCGCGCTGTCTACACGCGATTACACCCCACATTCTTTGCGCCGCGCACCTCCTTCATTCCCAAGCATTTAATGCGGACCCACTTTGGCATGTCCATTGCTACCTCTGGGACAGAGCTCCACAGCCGTGCCATTCGCCGGGTCTCGACTTGTCCGCCATAACCAAGGGAGGCGTGTCTCCCCGGACCCCGCTCGCGATCTGCCCTGGTACAAGGCGAGGGGCTCGTCCGGATTGGCTGGAAAGACGATGAAGATTCTGAAGGATGAAAACGGAAATGTGCTGACGCTGATTGCGCTCAGCCTGACGCTGCTGATGGGCATGATCGCCCTGGCAACGGACGTCGGCATGCTCTACCGCACCAAGCGCATGGTCCAGAAGGCTGCCGATTCCGGCGCCCTGCTGGCAGCGGCACAGATCAAGACCGACACCACCGGCCAGACTGGAGCCAACACGGGGGCCACGCAGAACGGATTGACCCTTGGGTCAAGTTCGGGACAAGCGTCGGTCACAGCCGCCGTGCAAACCGCGAACTCCACCACTGGCTTCGTGCAGGTGAAGGTCACCCAGCATTCGGCCACCATCTTCATGCCCATTCTGGGCTCCAAGTTCAAAACCATTGACGTCTCCGCGGTCGCCGCCGCCTCTTACAAGCTCGCCGTCAACGACGAGTGCATGCTCGGCCTGAGCCAAACCGGGGCCCAGGTCCCCAATGCCTCCGGTGTCGAGGTCAATGGCTCCACCAGCATGGTGTGGAATACCAAGGTCATGTCCGACGTCTCCGTACAAGGCAGCAGCAAAATCAAAGCCCCCAATTGCGGCGTTCAGGCATGCGGGCCGGCCAGCGCCGGCAGCGGCTCGACTGCGGCAGCCATCTACGCGTGGGGATCGGGCAACATCGTAGCCAAATCGAACACCGCGCCCAGCTATGGAACCGATAACAGCGGCAGCAAAGTCACCACTACCCCCATCCTCAAGGGATGCGCAGGTGACCCCCTGGCGTCGTCCATGCCCACCAAGCCAACCGCCGGTACCTGCATCGACCCCTCCTGGATGGTGAACCACAACGCCGGCGGAGCCGCCGAAACGATCGGCCCAGGCACCTACTGCAACTTCAACACCTCCAACGTCTCCACCCTGACGATGACGGCCGGCACGTACATCATCACCAAGACCTTCAGCACCAACAGCGGCACCACCATCAACGGCAGCGGCGTCACAATCTTCCTCGCTAACGGAGCTATCTCCAATTCCGGCAACAATACCCAAGTGGCGGGCGGCTCCACGCCCTACGGCGTGGGCAACGGCACGACCATGAACATCTCGGCGCCTACCAGCGGAAGTTATTCCGGCATCGCCATCTGGGATGGCAACAGCTCCGCCAGCACTCCTGACACGTTCACCTTCGGCGGGGGCGCCAGTTCCTCCTTCACCGGCGCCATCTATGCTCCCAACACCAACCTCATGCTCGGGAACGGCAGCGGCACCAGCACCATGAGCTCCAACATCATCGCCAACACCATCACGGTGGTGGGCGGCAGTACCGTCACCAACAACTACAACCCATCTTCCTCGGGTTCCTCGTCGGGAAGCTCGGGAGTCACTCTGGCGCAGTAGGCCAGCCGCGCCAGCGGCAGTGCGGAGTCATGCGGCAATGATCAAGAGGATGTTAGAGCGGATGAGAACGGCCTGGCGCGAGCAGGGCGGATCTGTGGTGGAACTCGCTCTCGTCATGGGCATTCTCGGGCCCGTTCTCCTGGTGGGAACAACCGAGTTGAGCCTGTATGTCTACGCCTCCGTCGAACTCACCGATGCTACCCACGCCGCAGCGTCCTTCGCCTCACAGTACTACTTCGAGAACTCGAACAGCATTCTGCCCACGCAGACACAGGTGACTGCCGCGGCCACCAATGACGCGCCGGAACTGGTCTCCCTGTTGAAGTCCGGCTCCACCTTTACGGCCACCATGGCTACGGGGTGCGGGACGGGCGCCGCCACGAACGGCAACACCCTGCCCACGTGCGCTACCGGCACGCTGCCCTACGTACAGGTCACCGGCAGCGCAAATGTCGCTCCCATCGTCAGCTTCCTGTCCGGAACGTCCATCGCCATGACCTCACGGGCGCGCGTCAACCTGGTGAAATGACGTGAGCCCCGCCCTCAAGGAGAATCGATACACCGTGATCAAGAGCATGCCCATCCTAAGACTTGCGCTCAGACCAGCCGCCTTCCTGAGCCGCTGCTGGCGGAAGCACGGACGCGGCGAGACCGGCGCGGAGCTCCTCGAGTTCGCCATCTGTGCGAATGTGTTTTTCCTGTTCTGCTTCGGCTTCCTCCAGCTATGCCTGGTCCTCTTCTCCCTGCATTGCGTAGGTGAGGCGTCCCGGCAGACAGCTCGCTGGGCCAGCGTGCGCGGCACCGCCTCCAGCGTCACCTCAGGCGGCGCTACCTCCTGCCTCAATCCCAATATTTCCACCTGCCCCGCCGCTGACGCTGACGTTCTTGCCTTTGCGCAAAAGCAGCCAGGCATGGGCGCTGGAAGCACCGGTGTAACCGTCAACTGGTGCAATTCAGATGGAGTCACAGGCTGCGTCGACGATAACTCCAATGCCAAACCTGGAAACGTCATCAAAGTAACCGTGACTTACACCTATGCCAGCGTTCCATTTGTCAGGAGCTCCGGCCTCACGTTGACCAGCACAGCTTCGAAGGTAATCTGGCAGTAGCGTCAGGGTGCGCTGTTTCGGCGTTCGGAGCCCTCCGGGGCAGCGCGACAAACTTTCGCCACACAGCCCCGGACGCGCTGCCCGACTTAGTACTTCGCTTCTGCCACGCCGATCAACTCGCTCTGCTCCGGCGCGGTAGTTGCCTTCTGACCGTCATCCTGCTTGCCGCGGTCTTCCGGACCCGCCACTCCCTCCACATAGTCAATCGACAGCCCTTCGCCGCCGTTCATCTGCGACTGCACCTCATGCAAGCCGAACATGTTCGCCCACGGACCGCGCACGTCCTTATCGCCCTCATCGCCTGTTCCGGTGGACCCGTTGAAGTACTCATCGACCAGCTTCGGCGTGGGCGCCAGACGGCCGATGGAAAACGGCCGCTTCTCCAGGGTCTCCAGCGCCGCCGTGAACGCCTTCATGTGCGTGATCTCGCGGGTCATCAGGAACTGCAGAGTGTCGATCGATCCGGGATCCTGCGTATGGTCGATCAACCGCTCATACACGATCTTCGCGCGCGCTTCCGCGGCAATGTTGCTGCGCAGATCCACGTCCAGTTCGCCGGTGACTTTGAGGTAATCGGCAGTCCAGGGATTCCCGGCTGAGTTGTTCAGAGCTACTCCGCCGCCGCCCGCAATCGTCACCAGCGGATCAGCCTCCGCTGCCTCCGCCTCCGTCTTCAGCGGCTTGAGGTGCATGCGGATCAGCGCTCCCACCACCTCCAGATGGCTCAACTCTTCGGTTCCGATGTCCAGGAGCAGATCGCGCCGCGCTATGTCGTCCACGCAGTTCCAGCCCTGAATGGTGTACTGCATGGCGGCGGCGAGTTCGCCGTTGGCGCCGCCAAACTGCTCCAGCAGCATGCGGCCGAAACGCACGTCCGGCGTGTCCACTTTCACGGTGTACATGAGCTTCTTTATGTGGTGATACACAGGCAATCCCTCCTTGGTGAAACCTGAATGATGGCGGAGAGCGGCTGCCGAGCACCCGAGCCTTCTGCCCCGCATCGGCGCGCCGCACCCGGTGAAACCTAAGGCGAATCGAAGACGGACCGCGCGCAGACTCCGGCCGCCGGAGTATCAACCCCGGTCCGCGGGCCCGCACTTGCCGTCTTGATCACGCTGCCCGCTGTGATGCGCGCAGTCCACCGAAGTTGGCCTGCGCCCTCCAACTTAATCAATTCGGGCATCCAGTGACCGAACACCTGTTCTGGGTGCGGGTTTTTCCACGCGCGTTTTCTGGCCATGGGAACGCGACGATGCGAGGAGAAGGAAGGGGTTCGTCGAGCGGTAAGTCTCTGGCTGGAGAGCTGCGCAATCTGCGCCGGGGCGCAGCCCGTGAGAGATGGACTTCACCCCTGATGGGACTATGTCGGCAATCCGACGGCGCCGGAACCGGCGCCGCCTCGAATGCTTTTGTCTGGCGTTTAGACTTTCAGCGCTGGGTGCGTAGCATAGTGCATCAGCATTGCCACGGCGCAACTCGTCAGCCTGGTTTCGGCCGAATCCGCGCGGCTCGTCAGAATCGCAGGCACCCGCGCCCCAAGCACAACGCCCGCCATCTGCGCGCCACCCAGGTACTCCAGTTGCTTGGCCAGCATGTTGCCGCTCTCCAGATCCGGCACCACCAGGATGTCGGCCTGGCCGACCACGGGCGACTCCAGCTTCTTTATGTCGGCCGCGCGCGCACTCACCGCCGTGTCGAAAGCCAAAGGCCCATCCAGAATTCCGCCGGTGATCTGCCCGCGATCCGCCATCTTGCAGAGCGCCGCGGCGTCCAGAGTCGACTTGATCTTCGGGTTCACCGTCTCCACAGCCGAGAGCAGCGCCACCTTCGGCTCAGGAATGCCGAGGGCGTGCGCCAGGTCGATGGCGTTCTGCACAATGTGCACCTTGTCTTCGAGCTCAGGCGTGATGTTGATGGCCGCGTCTGTGATGAGCAGGGTTCGGTCATACGCGGGTGTATCCATGACGAAAACGTGGCTGATGCGCCGGTTGGTGCGCAGGCCCGTGTCCTTGTTCATGGCGGCGCGCATCAACTCGTCGGTATGCAGGCTGCCCTTCATAATGGCCTGGGCATTTCCCGAGCGGCACATGATGCAGCCCAGTTCGGCGGCTCTGGCTTCGGTGTCGGCCTGCAGAATCGGGTAGTTGCTGATGTCGACGCCGATCTCGTTTGCCAGCGCCTTTAACTCGGCTTCATCGCCAATCAGGGTAGGCTCGATCAGCCCTTCCTGGGCCGCTTCCACGGCACCCCTCAAAGCCACTCCTGACAGGGGCCACACCACGGCCGTGGTGATTGCCGGGAGGTTTTTGCAGCGCTCCAAAAATCGATGAAACACGTGAAAATCGGCTGGGTGGCCAACCAGTGGGTCAACGGCCACAGCTTCAGCAAGAGGGGCAAGATCGCTCATTAAAGGTTCTCTCCCGGCCGTCATGACTCGATTGTATGCGGCCTCACGAGAACAATTGTCTGCTGTAAGGATGTTCAGGGCCTGTGCCGCCGGTCACACTGCGGACTAGGATACTGAATTGCGGTACAAAGCTCCCGGCGCGACGCTCCAGTGACTCAACGCCCTCCTCACCGGCCTCGATAGGGCGGATTGAGGAACGAGCAACCAGGGTGACAGGCGCGCAGAGGGAAAATCCCTTGACAAGATGTTTGAGCCAATCCTAAGATCGCGTCGCTCCCCCGGGTCAATTTTCCAGGCCATTAGTCCAAAGGAAAACGCTACGGGAATCAGAAAGATCCGGTGTGCCGTCTCGCTCACCCCGTAGTGCTTGCGCAGGTGCGCGGTTGCGTCTCCTGCCTTCCTCCCCATCCTCTGCAATCCCCGCTACGTCTGGGTACTATTTCGGCATTTTCCATAGGAGGTTGTGAATGTCTCATCGTGTATCTCTTTTTGCCTTGGTGCTGCTCGCCGTTCCCGGGCTGGCCGCCGCGCAGGGAAGCCATTCGCCGTACATCATGAGTGTTACGGAAAACACTGCGGGAACGCAGATCACCATCAGCGGCAACAACTTTGGAGCCAGAACCCCGAAGGTAACCCTGGACGGGACCGCTCTGACCGTGGCGAGTTCGACCAGCGCCAGCATTACGGCTCAACTTCCAACCGGCATAGCCGCGGGAGCCTACCTGCTGTCAGTGGAGAACGAAGACCGTCGCGGAGATGACGACCATCGAACAGCATTTTTTGAAGCGGCGATCGGCGCGATTGGTCCAACTGGTCCGCAAGGCCCGCAAGGAGTCCCAGGACCGATGGGATTGACTGGCCCGCAAGGCGCTGCAGGGCCGCAAGGTGCTCCCGGTGCTACCGGAGCGCAAGGGCCGCAAGGTGCAACGGGTGCTACCGGAGCGCAAGGGCCGCAAGGTGCAACGGGTGCTGCCGGAGCGCAAGGGCCGCAAGGTGCGACGGGGCCGGCTGGAGCCACGGGGCCGGCTGGAGCCACGGGGCCGGCTGGACCAACAGGTCCGACGGGTGCACCCGGTGCGACCGGGCCTGCCGGAGCGGCTGGGGTAAATGGCGGATTGGTGTTTTCAGCCAACCTGCTGTTTGAGAACAACCCCGTCACGGCGGTCGGTTCTCCCGTTGGGGTCAATCCGTTTCTGGAGAGCACCGGCCTCGCCATTGTTCCCGTAACCGTGCTCGCGCTGCCTTCCGCATGTACGGCGGGGCACTTTACCGTCACCGTGCTCGGCGCCGCGGGGACCTCAACGGCTGCTGCTTTCCTGGGAGCCACCACTGATCCCACGGGCAACTCGAACGAAGGGGGAGCT
>NZ_DASXYM010000126.1:0-59816 GCF_036502485.1 Occallatibacter sp.
TCCCTGGCCTGTTTCCCATTATGGAACCCCCTATTGCATGCCGCGAACTGCTGCGATGGTGGTAGTCAGGGGTTCGCGATCGAGCGTTTCCAGCTTCGATCCGGTCCACAGCATGTAGTACTTACCGCAGGTGCTGGCAGAGTTGCTATGGCAGCCCTGCATCACCAGCAGGCGGCTGTCGGGCCGGTACTGGAAGCCGATATTCTCGTCCGCACCGTTCTTTGGAGCGGTCAGATTGTAGCCGGGCTCATAGACGTGGCCGTTCAATTCGTCCACGATGAAGAAGGTAGTGCAGCCGTCGCCGCATCCCCACTGCAGCAGCGCGTAGTGGCCGCCGAAGTTCATTCCCTGGCTCGATCCCTCACGCAGACGCGTGCGGAAATAGGCCTTGGCGGGGCTGTTGATGATGGGTTCGGATGTCAGTCCCACGGGCACCTTGACGGCCGGATAATCGGCCGCCGCCGGGGTCCAGCCTTGCTGGGCCTGAACCGGCTGGGCTAGCACCGATGCGACTGCGAAAGCGAAGGCGGTAAGGGTGAACCGAAGGTTGTTCATGAGGCCAAGTGTGCCTCGTCCCGTAGCGGATCACCAGAGAGTAATAGGGAATTTTGATTACCAAAGGGTGCTTATGGGGAAGAAATTACCTAATCCACCGCAGGTACAACTTTTGGTGAATGCAGCGATGCCTTGGGCTGAAGGGGAGCTCCGGGAAAGTGGCAACCTGCGTGCTGCTGCCGCCTGGTTGGTCACCGGGGCTTCGGAGCCTGAATTTCGGGCCGTTGTGCAATCAGAGACTCCCCACCAGCTTTCAATTCAAGAGCAGGAGGCGATGCTGACTGCCCAACTAAGGCCGCGCTGGCAGAACGGAGAACTGGCCGCGGCTGTGCTCATTGCGCCGGTTCTTTATGGCCGGAATGGGTCTGCAGAACGATCTCTCGCCGTCCGGCTGCATGCAGAAACTCAGGATGGGTACTGTGCCGACATTCTCATGCCATATCGGATACGCACCGGGTGGCGATGGCGCGGGAGTTCGAGGAACCGGGTACACTTCAGCCATCCGGTGGCGCAGGAGAGCGATTCGCGTTTCAGCGATGTGCCGCACCCGCCCGGGAAAGACGATGCCGACGAAACGTAGATCCAAAGGCGCCTACATGATCTCCGCGGTGGCGGAGATGTACGAGATCCATCCGCAAACCCTGCGGCTCTACGAGCGCGAAGGGCTGCTGAAACCCTCCCGTACCGACGGGAATACGCGGCTTTATACCGACGAGGACCTGGAGCGGCTCGAGTTCATCCTGAACCTGGCGCGCGATCTGGGGGTCAACATCTCCGGCATCGCCATCATCCTGCAGATGCGCGAGCGCATGGAGGAGATGAACCGGCAGATGCAGAGCTTCGTGGAGTATGTGCGGAGCGAGATGCTGTCGCACTTCCAGCAGAACGCGCCCACATCGCCCGGAGCCATTGTTCCGCTGAGGAAGCCGGTGGGCGCGCCGAAGAACAATGGCGGCCGGCGCGAGTCTTAAGCTCAAGGAATCTGATGCCCATCGCGGCAACCCTGTCGGCACAGGTATCCTTAACCCTGCATGCTGTATGCGCTTCTTGCCCTTGCGGTCTTCGGCCTTATTACCTCCTCTGTCTTCACCGGCATGGTGCTGGCCGCGCTGCCGCGGTTTTTCCGTGAGCGCCGCGAGGCTTTCCTGGCCATGGACCGCGAGCCGCGCTACACACCTCCACTCAGCCTGCTGAAGCCGTTGCACGGCGCCGAGCCCGGTCTAGAGGCCTACCTCACGACTTTCTTCGAGCAGGTCTATCCGGTATACGAGATTCTTTTCTGCGCGCGCTCTGCTGAGGATGCCGGCCTCGGGATCGCCCGCAAAGTCGCCGCGCGCTACCCTGAAATTCCGGTGCAGTTCCTTGCCACGGGCGGCCTGCCCGACTACATCAATGCCAAAGTCGCATCGATGGAGTTGATGGCGAAGCACGCCGCCCACGACATCTTCATCATCAGTGACAGTGATGTCCGCGTCGGCCCCGACTACCTGCAGGCCATCGCCGTTTCGTTTGCTGACCCCAAGGTCGGCGGACTCACGTGTCTTTATCGGGGTGTGGCCGCGGAGGGAGGGCTGTGGGCACAGCTTGAGGCGGTCGGCATGTCAGTCGAAATGTCCGCCGGCGTGCTGGTGGCGCGCAGCATGGAGGGCATGCAGTTCACGCTGGGGCCGACCATGGCGTTCCGCCGCGAGACGGTCCGTAAGATGGGCGGCTTTGCGGTAACGGGCGACTACTGCGCTGACGATTTCGTGCTTGGCAACGAAGCGCACAAGCACGGTGACATCATCGTGCTCAGCCATCACGCCATCAATCACATGGTGATCAACGCGAGCTTCTGGCAGTCAATGCTGCACCAGGTGCGCTGGATGAAGTCGACGCGGTTTTCGCGCCCCAAGGGCCATTTTGGGACGTCGCTCACGTTCAGCATGCCGTTCGGGCTGCTCGGCCTGGGGGCAGGGCTCGGGCTGCATCACACGGCGATTGGCGTCGGCCTGCTGGCATGGGCGCTCGTTTCGCGATGGCTGTTGTCGATCGGAGTGGGCAACTGGGTTGTGCGCGACTCCAACATGTTTGCTCTGCTGGTGCTGTATCCTCTCCGCGACTTCATGGGATTTCTCTTTTGGGCGGCCAGTTACACGTCGAGCCGGATCCATTGGCGGGGACGCAAATTTCAGCTTTTGCCGGGCGGCAAGATGCGCGGCGCCTGAGGGGCCGACTGCTTGCTGCGCCCTCGACTAACATGGACGCATGAAGATTCTCTCGGCCGCCGAGATGAAGGTATGC
Organism: Occallatibacter sp.; assembly: GCF_036502485.1. Taxonomy (GTDB): domain Bacteria; phylum Acidobacteriota; class Terriglobia; order Terriglobales; family Acidobacteriaceae; genus Telmatobacter. The sequence goes on from NZ_DASXYM010000126.1 coordinate 2,839, forward strand.
GACCGCGCCACCACGGAGAAGTTCGCAATTCCATCCTTCGAACTGATGCGCCATGCCGCCGCGGCGGTGGCCACGTTCACGCACGACCACTTTCCCAAGGCGCGCCGCATCACGGTGCTGTGCGGGCGCGGCAACAACGGCGGCGACGGCATGATGGTGGCGCGCTTGCTGGGCGGCCAGGCGCTGCACGTGACGGTTGTGCTGCTCGGCGCGCCCTCTGAGTTGAAGGGCGATGCCGAGGAAGCATGGCACCGTTTGCAGGAAGCGGGGAACTGCAGGCTGGTCGTGATTGAGAACGATGCAGACCTCGCCGATCACCAGGCCGTGTTCAAAGCCGATCTCATCATCGACGCAGTGCTGGGCACCGGCTTCAAACCGCCCATGCGCGGGCTGGCTCTTGCCGCGCTCGAATGGGTGAAAGACGGCTCCGCGCCCGTCCTTGCCATCGATCTGCCATCGGGCTGGCCCGCGGATGAAACCAGCGGCAACGCGCCGTCGGCGGTCTATCCCGCCGACGCCGTGGTAACTTTCACTGCGCCCAAGACCGCCCATGTTTTCGGAGAACTCACGCGGCGCTGGAACCAGCCCATCCTTGTAGCGCCCATCGGCTCGCCCGATGAGCTCATCGTCTCGGAAGACAATCTGCACTGGGCCGGGTCTGCGCAAACGCTGCTGCACCAGCCCCGCCCGGTCGATTCCAACAAGGGCAAGTACGGCCATGTGCTTGTCATCGGCGGTACGCTCGGTTCGGCGGGGGGGAAGGCAGGCGCGCCCGCCATGACATCGCTGGCCGCCATGCGTTCCGGAGCAGGCCTGGTCACGGCAGCGGTACCGGCACCGGCTCTGCCTGTGGTGGCCGGCTTTGCGCCGGAGCTGATGACCATTCCGCTTGAAGCCAGCGCAACAGGCGAGGCCCTGTTGCCTGCCGATCCGGAAAAGAGGGAGGCGCTGATCAAAGGAATCACGATCGCTGCGATCGGTCCGGGTCTGGGCCAGAGCGACGGGGCCGAGCAGCTTCTGGCGTGGCTGCTCTCCGCGACAACGATCCCGATGGTGATCGACGCCGATGCTTTGAACATCCTGGCGAAATCGAAAGAACTTCTGGCGGACGCCGCGAAGCCTGGGCGCACCCTGGTTCTTACGCCGCATCCGGGTGAGATGGCGCGGCTGGCCGGCATTTCCACAAAAGAGGTGCAGGCGAACCGGTTGGAGACAGCGCGCAAATTTTCTCTTGAAAATGGCGTGACCCTCGTCCTCAAAGGAGCGCATACATTGATCGCGCACCCCAGCGGCCGCATGGCCGTGAATACCACGGGAAATCCGGGAATGGCCAAAGGCGGCAGCGGCGATCTTCTCACCGGCGTCATTGCAGGGCTTCTGGCACAATATCCAGATCAGTCGGAACTGGCCGTTGAGGCCGCCGTTCACCTTCACGGCCTTGCCGCGGACCTTGCGGTGCGCCACGGCGACGAGCACACTTTAATGGCCACTGACAGCCTTTCCTACTTTTCCCAAGCGTTCCGCTTTCACAGCAAGCGCAGAAACGGTTATGTTTGGTTGCAGGGGCTGCCGGCCGAATCCTCCGCCGCGAAAGGCTCCAGCGAGGCAGCGGAATGAGCAATCACGCCACGGTGGCCGAAGGCCGGATCCATGAATTCGTCACCCAGAGCGGCGCGGACACCATTGAGGTCGGCCGGAAGCTTGCCGGTCTGCTCAAGCCGCCGCAACTGCTTCTGTTGCGCGGGGAGCTCGGCACGGGCAAGACCACGCTGGTGAAGGGCATTGCGCAGGCTCTCGATGCGGCCGATCCCGACGAGGTTACGAGCCCCACGTTCACGCTGGTGCACGAATACGAGGGCACCGGGGACGGCAAGCCCGTGCGGCTGTTCCATCTGGACGTGTATCGGATTGAAGGCGAGCGCCAGCTGGAGACGCTTGGACTGGACGAGTTGCTCACCGGGAACTCGCTGGTGCTGGTGGAGTGGGGCGAGAAGTTCAAGAGCCTGGTCAAGCGCGCCACGGGCGAGATCGTAATCACGTCGGCAGGCGGCGACTCGCGGAAGATTCGCGTGAGCCTCAAGGACGCATAGCTCACTCATCCACGGGAATCTCACGCAGCAGGTTGTAACATGGTGACCAATCTGCTGTTGATCCCTGGAGGTCGTGGTGCGTTTGCCGCGTTGGTTTGATTCAGTCTGCCTTGCCGTTCTTAGCCTCACAATCGGAGTTCCACTTCAACCCGCGCACGCAGCGGACAAGCCGCACATCTTTCAACATCCCGCGCTGTCGAAGGATCTGATCTGTTTTGGCTATGCAGGCGATCTGTGGACCGTTCCCCGCGGCGGGGGCAAGGCGGCGCGCCTCACCACGGGTACCGGGATTGAGACTGCGCCCGTTTTCTCGCCCGATGGCAGCACCATCGCTTTCACGGGCGACTACGACGGCAACACTGACGTGTTCACCATTCCCGCCGGGGGCGGCGTGCCCTTTCGCGTCACCTATCATCCGGCCGCGGACGTTGCGGTGGGCTGGACGCCTGACGGCAAAGACATTCTGTTCCGCTCCACGCGCGACTCAAAGAGCCGTTACGCGCAACTTTACACGGTGTCGGCGACGGGCGGCATCGCCAAGGCGCTACCGTTGCCCATGGCCTACCAGGGCGCCTACTCGCCGGATGGCAAAGAGATCGCCTATTCGCCGCTCGGGCCGGGCTCCAGCTTCAATTACACAAACTACGTGGCATGGGGCAATTATCACGGCGGCCTGGCCTCCACCATCTGGCTGACCACGCTGCCCGGCCTCGAATCTACGCAGATTCCGCATGAGGTAGCCTCGGACTTCAACCCGGTTTACACCGGCGGCAAAGTCTACTTTCTCTCCGGCCGCAAGGGGCACATCACCGTTTTCAAGTACGATTCCGGGACGAAGAAGGTGACTGAAGCGCTCTCTAATGACGGTCCGGATATCCGCTCGCTCGATGCTCAGGGCAACATCCTCATTTACGATCAGCTTGGCGAACTGTATCTGTTCGACACGGCGAGCGGGAAGAGCCAACTCGTGCACATCGAGATTGACGCCGACCTCCCCGAAGTCCGACCGCAGATCAAGGCTGTCGGCGACGAGGTGGAGCACGTGCGCATCTCCGCGACGGGCATCCGTGCCGCCGTCGAAGCGCATGGCGACATCTTCACGGTTGCCGTCAAGCACGGTCCAACGCGCGACATCACCAACACGCCGGGCGTGATGGAGCGCGAGCCGGCCTGGTCGCCGGACGGACAGTCAGTCGCCTATTTCTCGGATGATTCCGGGCTGTATAACCTCTATGTCGCGCCGCAGACGGGCAACGCGGTGGCAGGGGCGGGGGCCGCGAAAAAGTTCGAACTGGCCAAGGAGCCAACGTACTACTTCGATCCCATCTGGTCGCCAGACTCGAAGAAGCTTGCGTTCCACGACAACCGCCTGAACATCTGGATGCTCGACACCACCAGCGGCAGGCTCACCACGATGAGCGACAAGAACATCTACGGCGGCTTTTCCAATACGGCGTACGACGTGTCCTGGTCGCCGGACTCAAAGTGGCTGGCGTACACGCGCTCCATGCCGAATCACCTGCATGCGATCTTCCTGTATGAGGCGGAGAGCGGCAAATCCACGCAACTCACCAGTGACATGGCTGAATCGACCAGCCCTGCGTTCGATCGGGAAGGGAAGTATCTCTACTTCATCGCCAGCACGAACGCCGGTGCCACGTCGGACGGGCTGGACATGACCAGCGATCTGTACCAGGTTACGTCGAACATCTACGCGGTCACGCTGGCATCTGCCACGGCCTCGCCCATCGCGCCGGAACTCGAGGACGAGAAGGGCTCCGCCGACGAAGCCAAAAAGGACGGGGATCATCCTGAGGCGAAAGAGAACGGCAAAGGAGACGAGAAAGCGCAGGCTGCGAAGGCCGCCGTCAAGCCTGTGAAGATCGACCTCGATGGCATCCTGGCGCGTACCGTCGCGCTGCCGTTGCCCACTGCGGCGTATGAGGGTGTGTGGGCCGGCCTGAAGGGGTCCATCTACTTCCTTGAGCGCCCCGCATCCGGGCGTTTTGCGGATGGCGGCGCAGTACTTAACCGCTGGACTCCGGAGGAGCGCAAGACCGAGAAGCTGGCTGAGAATGTTGAGTCGTTCGAGCTCTCCGCGAACGGCGAAAAGATGCTGCTGGCGCTCGGCCATCCTGGCCCTGAAGGTATGGGGAATGGCGGCGGGCATCCTTCGTGGGTCATCGTGCCGGCGAATGCGCCCGTGAAGCCCGCCGAGGGCGCGCTGTCGTTTGGAGACCTGAAGCTCAAGACCGATCCCCATGCCGAGTGGGCGCAGATGTACCACGAGGTGTGGCGCGTTGAGCGTTCCTACTTCTACGACCCAAACCTGCACGGCACCAACGCCGCGGAGGACGAGAAGCGCTTCGAGCCCTACGTGCAATCCATCGCCTCGCGTGCCGATCTCAACTACATCTTCCAGGAGATGCTGGGCGCGTTTTCGGTCGGCCACCTGCGCGGCACGGGGGGCGCGATCCCTGAAGCGAAGAAGGTGCCCGGAGGCCTGTTAGGCGCCGATTACAAGATCGAAGGCAATCGCTACTGCATTGCCAAGCTCTATACCGGTGGCGACTTCAATCCACGCGACAAAGCGCCGCTCGCTCAGCCCGGACTCAATGTCCATGAGGGTGACTGCATCCTGAACATCAACGGCCAGGAAGTCACGTCCGAGATGGACATCCAGCAGCCGCTCGAAGGCACGGCCGGGAAGGTGATCAGCATCCGGATCGGGTCAGCTGACGGTAAGAACCCGCGCGACATCTCCGTCACGCCGATACCGAACGAGCTGAGCCTGCGTAACGTGGACTGGATTGACTCCAACAAAAAGAAGGTCGATGAGCTCTCCGGCGGCAAGCTCGCTTACGTCTACCTGCCTGATACGGGCGGCGGCGGGTTCACCAACTTCAACCGCTACTACTTCGCGCAGACGGACAAGCAAGGTGTGATCGTGGACGAGCGGTTCAACGGAGGCGGACAGGTGGCCGACTACTTCATTGAAGTGCTCGGGCGGCGCGTGGAATCGTATTGGGCGCCTCGTTATGGTGTCGTGGAGCACACGCCCAATGCGGGTATCTATGGGCCCAAGGTGATGATCGCCAATGAGTCTTCCGGCTCAGGCGGCGACGCGCTGCCGTGGCTGTTCAAGCAGGCCAAGCTTGGTCCGCTGGTAGGAAAGCGGACGTGGGGCGGCCTGGTCGGCATCGGGCCGATTCCGGTGCTGATGGATGGCGGCCACGTGACTTCGCCCAGCGTCGCGTTTTTCTCGCCGAAGGGCGAGTGGGACGTGGAGAACCATGGCGTCGATCCTGATTATGTGGTCGAGCAGGATCCGAAGGCCGTGAGTGAAGGCCATGATCCGCAGCTTGAGAAGGCGGTGGCGCTGGCGATGGAGCAGTTGAAGGCGCATCCGCAGCCCGAGGTGAAGAAGCCTGCGTATCCGAACTACCACAACAGCTACTAGGAGCGAAAGACAGTGGTCAGTGATCACGCCTGGTGATCACTGAACATTCCGCTAGCGAACTCATCCATCTTTGAAACTCCCACATCGGCGACGACTTACCAACAACGCTGCTTATGCTGATCGCATGACAATCTTCGGAACACTCAAGTTAACCTTTCGAAACAGAGTGGCGCTGACATTTTCATTGCTGCCATTCATGGTCAACGCTCGTGCACAAAATGCTCAGATTGATGCAGCTAGTGCTATCAGAGGCACTTGGATCATCAAGTCGATCTACCGCACTCAGAATGTCGAAGGCCCTGACCCAAATGAGCAGAAGAAGTTGGTGGGCTCAGAAATCGCGTACGATGATCGATCCCTCAATTCGTGCGGGCAGTCTGTGCCGATTACATCGATTGACCGGCATCCAGTTGATTCGGCCCAGTTCTTGGCTAATACCCAAGTCCGATTCACAGAAGTCGGCATTCATGCCGCAACCGTGATGGAGGTGGTTCTAAATAATCGACAGGCTGGAATGTGCTTCAAAGCATTCCGGCTGCCCGGACAGGACGTGTACCTCAAGAGCAAGGATGAAATTGTGATTGCTTTCGAAGGAGTGTTCTATCGAGTCGTTAGAAAGAAGTAACGGCCTCGCTGTACTCAGAGAGCGATGCTGGACGTATTACCGCCAATCCGGTAGTTTTGCGCCAGAACCGCTGCACACCCTCCTCGCCCCTTCAGAATAAGTCTATGCATCGCCTTCCCTTCGACGAAGTCCACACCCAACTCACCGCGATCCTACGCGCGCACGGCTTCGCACCCGAGCGCGCCACTCTCTGCGCACGTCTCTTTGCGGAGACCACGCGCGACGGAGTCTATTCGCACGGCGTCAGCCGCTTTCCGCGCTTCATCGCGACCATTCGCAATGGGAACGTCGATCCCGCAGCCGAGCCTCGCGTCGTCTCACGCTTTGCCGCGATGGAGCGCTGGGACGGGCAGCGCGGCCCCGGCAATCTGAACGCGCATGCCGCCATGACGCGTGCCCTCGCCCTCAGCCGCGAGCACGGCATCGGCTGCGTCACGCTCGGCAACACCAACCACTGGTTGCGCGGCGGCACCTACGGTTGGCAGGCTGCGGACGGGGGCGCCATCGCTTTCTGCTTCACCAACACCATGCCCAACCTGCCGCCCTGGGGAGGCCTTGATCCTGTCATTGGCAACAACCCGCTGGTGATTGCGGTCCCACGGTCGAAGGGCCACGTGGTTCTCGACATGGCCATGTCGCAGTTTTCTTATGGCGGCATTGAGGGCTACCGCCATCGCGGCGAGATGCTCCCCGTTGACGGCGGCTTCGACACCGCCGGCCGGCTCACACGCGATCCGGCTGCCATTGAGGCAAGCGGGCGTTTTCTTCCCATTGGCTACTGGAAAGGCTCAGGCCTTGCCATCCTGCTTGACCTGGTCGCGGCTACGCTCGCCCTGGGAAATGCCACCCACCAGATCATCTCCGAACCTGTGCGCGAAACGGGCCTGTCGCAGGTCTTCGTCGCCATCCAGCCTGCGGCCGTGGGCGAGCCGGGCAGGCCGGAGCAGATTGCCGACAGCATCGTTGAATCTATCCACCGCTGCCGCCCTGCTCAGCCTGGTCACCCGGTGCGCTACCCCGGCGAGAACACCGTGCGCATTCGCGAGGAGAATACCCGCCTCGGGCTGCCCATCGATCCGACTCTATGGCAGGAGATCCTGGGTCTCGGATGAAGACGCTTTCGGTACGCAAATTGAATACACAATCGTGTTATTTCCAATCAGAACACCGCCATGAAACCCTGATTGGCGAAGTTCAATCCAAATAGCCGGCCTGCACGTCCCCCACGGAGAAACCACGCGTGTACCTGCCCTACCTCATGCTCGGATATGCGGTTGCCGCTGTTCTGATGCTTGGGGCCTGCTATATCAGCTCCAGGGCGGTTCCCGGGCTGGCGGGGGTGCGATTGCTGTCCTGGGCGCTGGTTTCGGGCCTCGCAGGGCTCCTTTTTACCGCCACGCGTGCTTTCGCTCCCCTGTGGATCACGATTCTGCTGGCCAACGAGGCGGTCTTCGGATTCTCGGCTCTTTACTATGCGGCGCTGGCTCGAGGCCTGGGCGTACGCACCCCGGTGGGCGCCTGGGGAGGGGGCCTGCTGGTGGCCGGCCTCGCCGGCAATGGCTGGTTCACCTATGTGCGGCCGGATCTCACCGCGCGCATCCTCATCTCCACGGCTATTCCCGCAATCTTTGCGTTGGGGGGAGCAGTGCTTCTGCTTTCTGCCACGGGGGCTGAATCCGCGCTGGCCAGGGCGCCCATGCGCCGTGTGGCTACAGGTGCGCTTGGCTGGCTCGAAGTCCTCATTGTTATCGCAGACCTGACCCGCTGCGTCCTTACCCTTTTGTATCCACCGCGGCAGATGTTGCACGTTGATGTCATCCAGGCGGGCTACACGTATTTCAACCTGGTCCTGAACATCAGTTCGGCGGCGGGCCTGCTGTGGCTCACCTCCTGGATGCAGCGAGATGACTTGTACACGCGCGCCAATACGGACGGCCTCACCGGCCTGCTGAACCGGCGCGCGTTTGAGGATGTGCTAACCCGCGAGCTGCGCCGGGCCCACGCGGACGCGCGATCCTTGCCCTTGATCCTGGCGGATATCGACGATTTCAAAGGAGTGAACGATACCTGGGGCCACCAGGCCGGCGATGAAGTCCTATGCGAAGTCGGCAATGCGCTGCGCCGGATCCTGCGCCCCTCCGATGCCATTTCCCGTTTTGGCGGAGAGGAGTTCGCCATTCTCCTGCGCGACTCGGACCTGCCGCGCGCCGCGGAGATTGCGGAGCGGCTGCGATGTGAAGTCGAGTCGATTCCGGGCCTGCCGGGGGGAGTGAGAACCAGCGTCAGCCTGGGGGTTGCGTGCAGCCACCCGGGGGAGAGTAGCGATCAACTGCTTGCACGCTGCGACCAGGCGCTCTATCGCTCCAAGCGCGACGGGCGCAACCGCGTTTCCATTGCGGCCAACCGGACCGAAGTTGAAGCGGGCGCCTCCCAGCGTGCGGCTCAACTGGTGCACGCCGACGAGACGGAGCGCTCCGCCTGAGGCAAGCGCGGCGATTCCGCGTGATCACACCAGGCGGATTGTAGCCGGCAGGTCATTCAGCATAGCCTCAATGCGCTCATCTTCTTTCGGTACCCCATACACCTGCTCGTAACACGCTGCCAGCCAGCCGCGCAGACATTCTTTGTCGACGGCATCCGGCAGTTCGCGTCGGTAGAGCAGCATGTCCATTGCTGGAGGTTGGGCGGAGGAGACAGGCGGCATGAGGTACGCGAGGGCGCTGATCTCCCGGCATCCCTGGCGGCGATAGAACTCCTTGCGGCGGGCGCGGTCGATCTGATCCTGCGACGGGGCGAGGCTGGAGTCCACCTCGATGAGCAGAAATCGCTGCTGTGCCTCCGGCCACCCGGCAATGGCGCGGAACAGGAGGCGGCCGATGCCCTTACCGCGCCGCTCCGCATCTACCGCCAGGTACTCGAGGAGCGCCGCATCGCACCCACGGAGCGCAATCGCGATGGCGAATCCCACCACGACGTCGGAGTCCTCCACGACCAGAAACAGATACTCCGGGCGTTCCATCATCTTGCGCAGAGCGTCGGCGCTCTTCCGCTCGCTGGCCGGATGGGCCGCGGTGTAGACGCGAAGCAGGCCGTCGAATGCCGGCTCTCCGGCTGAGCGCACACGATGCACGTTCATATGTACCTCAGGAAGGCAAATCCCCTCGACGCATTGGTCCGTGCCGAGGGGATTCAGATTGTTTAAACGGTTCAGATCGAGGTCTTCTTCTTGCTGCGGCGGCTTGACCGTGATGATTGCGTTTCAGAACCCCATCACGTTGTAACCGCAATCCACGTAGATGACCTCGCCGGTGACCGCGCTGGCCAGGTCGCTGGCCAGGAACAGCGCTGTTCCGCCCACCTCAAGCTGGTCGACGTTGCGCTTGAGCGGAGCGCGCTCGGCGGCGGCCTTCAGCATGTCGCCCAGCGCGCCGATGCCGCGCGCGGCCAGGGTTTTGATCGGTCCCGCGGAAATCGCATTCACGCGGATGTTTTTGGGCCCGAGATCCCAGGCTAGATAGCGCACGCAGGATTCCAACGACGCTTTGGCCAGAGCCATGACGTTGTAATTGGGCACCACCTTTTCGGCGGCGAAATAAGTCATCGTCATGATGCTGCCGCCCTCCGTCATCAGGGGGGCAGCGGCGCGGCTGACCGCGATGAGCGAATACACGCTCACGTCGTGAGCAATGCGGAAGCCTTCGCGGCTGGTGTTGATGAAGGCGCCCTTCAGGTCCTCTGCAGGCGCATAGGCTACAGCGTGCACCAGAACATCAAGCTTGCCGTACTTCTGCTTCAACTCGGCGAATAGGCTCTCGATCTGCTGGTCGCTGGAGACATCGCACTGGAATCCAGACGCGCCGGGCAACTCGTGGATCAGGTCCTCTGCCTCGGCCTTCATGCGCTCGTTCTGATACATGATGGCCAGCGTAGCGCCTGCCGCGTGAAGTTTTTGGGCGATGCCCCAGGCAATGGAGCGCTTGTTGGCCAGTCCGAACACAACGGCAGTTTTGCCTGCCAGATCGATCATCTTGTTCTCATCCTCCGCGGGGTGGTGCGAGCGCAGTCTCACGGCCAACCGTTCTTTAGGATATCAAGCCGGATCGAAGCCCCTGCCGGGGCAGGGTACGCCTTCGCATTGCCGGTGGGTGGGGCGCATTAACGGTTGAGCGCGATGGTCACCGTCTGGCCGGTCATATTGTCTCGATATTGGCCGTTCATGTGCCGCTGATCCGGGGTGACGGTGAGGGCCAGCACGCCGGTGCTGTTTAGAATGGTCTGCGCCTGCAGGCTGAAACTCCAGCCGGCGATCGGCCCCGCCGCCGCCGCTTCCACCACGCCCTGGTTCATCTCGCTGATGAGCACATAATTGCCATACTGCGTGACCTGGTACACCAGCCCCATCGGGCTGCTCCAGGTGCCGGCGATGTTCGGAATCGAGGCCTGTTGCGGTTCTGCGGACTGCTGGTAAGTCGCATTGCTCACCGGCGGTGTTGCCGGGTCATCCTGCGGCTTGTTCTGGGCGCTGGTGCGCGCTTGGTTTTCAAGCACGTTGATGCGCTGGGTCAGATCGTCGGAGGCTGCTTTGCGATCTCCAGGGGAGAGCTTGTTGGCTTCCTGCGTCGTCACCATTTTGGCGCTCATGCCGTCGTTGCCGAAGTGGATCTCTGAGAGGCTGGTGCGGAACACAACCACGATCAGGAGGAAGGCGAAGAACGTGAGCCACAACGCCAGGCGTACGGTTGAGGCGGTCTTTTCAGGAGAGGTCCGCTCTTGTCCGCTCATACGGCTCCCTTTGCAGAACGTGAGGATTGGGAAGATCGCAAACCGAATAGCTAACTAGCCCTTTTGGTTGCGGATTCTACTCTACCGTAAGGCGATTGAAAACAGATATCGGGGTGAGGATGGGCTCAGGGTGTCATCCGCCTCGATCCTTAGTCCACCTGGCCCGTGGGTGGGCCTTGTCAGTCCGTAGCCGACAGCTTCACCGGGAGGATGGCGCACGGGAGACAGGAACCAGCTTTGCGACTGGCCGATCGGGTTGTGGTTCCGTACACCGAACCGCGCGAAATATCAGGTCACGTCACCGGATTGCGGCGACAGTTCGGCATTGTCCCTGCCCAGGGTGCCACCCCGGTTCTGGCTCCGTTAAGGGGCGTGACACGGCATGAGCTTAAGTGGCGGGCTGCAATCGTCTCGGCAAACAGTTGGTCACACCCGGGCGATGGAATGCAGATCTCTCTGCGGTAAGGCTCTCACGAAATGCGATGTCCACTGCCCGCAGAGCGCGATCAATCGCTTCTCAACATACAGATGGAACGCAATGCCTCCCAGGGCGGAAACCACGGCAGTCAGCGCGAAACAGGTGAGATTGCGGAAGACAGTGTCTGGGAATACACGGATGATTCCATTCACACCGATCGCCACCAGCGGGTAGTGGATAAGGTAAATTGCGTACGATGCGTTTCCGAGCAGGAGAAGGAACTCCGGTACGCGGACCGGCCGGATCTGTTCCATCCGGACGGCACCGGCGATCATGAGCCAGGCACCCAGGCCGAACAACATTTCGAAATATCTTAGTGGCCACTTCGGGATGCAGAGAAAGGTAATCCACGTAGCCAGAAACAAACTACCCCCACAGCAGAGAAGAGTACGTGGCAGCCGGATTCGGCGGGTAGACAGCCACGCGGTCAGTACCCCCAGGCCGAACAATAAGTGGAACCGGCTCAGAAGAAACTCCGACCAGCCGGTGGGATACACATTCCAAATGTCACAGACTGAAGCAAGGCTCCATGCAGACAGGACCGGGATTCCGACCTTCGGCCGCCAGATCACGAGCAGGAATAACAGATAAAAGAGAATCTCATGGCGCAAGGTCCACTCAACGGGTAACCATGCCTCTTGTGGTCCTCCAGAAAATGAGGTGGGAATTGGAAGGATCAAGATCGCTGCCGGCAGCCTTGTTAATTGAAAGCGGCGGTGCATGAAGAGATAGTTGAACGGAATCATGACCATCATGGTGGCCCAAAAGATTGGATAGATTCGGCGAAGCCGCTTGATGACGAAGGGCAGAATCTGGTTTACATCTCCAAGCTTCTGGCGGTGGGCCAGAAAGATGACGAAGCCACTTAACACGAAAAAGAACTCGACTCCTGAATAGCCGGGCCGGAAAATCTGAAGCACCTGGTAACCGGGGTAGAGTGTCGCCGAATGTTTGTTAGTTCCGAGGGTGTTTTCGATGTGAAGCAACATCACCGACAAAGCAGCGAGTCCCCTCCCCGCCTGCAGGGTCAGGTACTCAGGACTTTTCGATCGCATAGGGACCCACCAAAATAACGACGTATATCTGTCCGCGGAGAATGTAAGCCCCACGTTGGAGTTGTTGAAGGGGTGAAACGACTGCTGGAAGTGTGCATCGGGCAGCCCGGTCGCATCGGTGTCAGCCATCACAGCCGTGCAAAATCCGCTTAAGTCTGACGACGCGACATCCGGCGCTGTTTGAAGCACGGCGTGGCGAAAGGTGAATGCGGATCATATCGGATGCGAGAAGTTGGGCCGTTCGGGGGATGGGTTTCACTGGCGGCGAAGAAAAGGAGCTTTCCGAACATGGCAAGGGCACTCCTCTGGAGCTCTCAGGTGGGCGATTATGTTTCCGCCCTTTTTAGCCGTCCAGATCCACCAGCTCCACCTTGCCCGTGGGGCGGCCCAGGAATCGCGATCCCAGCCGCTCGAACTTCTCCACCGAGTCGGTCGCGAAGCATCTGACCTGCGCTGTCGAGGGACGAGCTTCGCCGTCCTGTCCAAACAGGCGCATCGCCGCCTCGGCGGTCGCTTCAGCGGAGTCAATCACGCGCACTCCCGGGGTTACGGCCTGCTCCAGAAGGCTGCGGATCAGTGGATAATGGGTGCATCCCAGCACAAGAGCGTCGTATTGGAGCCCCTCCGCCTGAGCCTCGGCGCGCAGCTCAGAGAGATACACGTCGATCACCTGGCGCGTCACTGGATGCTCCGTCCAGCCTTCCTCCACCAAGGGCACCAGCAAGGGGCACGCCTTCTCGAGCGCTCGCAATCCCTGCTCCCGGCATGCGGTGGCATAGGCATGACTCTGCACGGTCGCCGCGGTCGCGATTACCAGTACGTCGCCGGTTTTTGAAGCAGCGCGCGCGGCTTCTGCGCCGGGCTCCACCACGCCCAGCACCGGAACCGGAACGGCTTGCTGAATGGAATCGAGTGCAAGCGCGCTGGCCGTGTTGCAGGCAATGACCAGGTACTCTGCGCCCTGCTTCTCCACCAGAAACTGCGCTGCCTGGGAAGCGTAGTGCGCAATGGTCCGCCGCGACTTCGACCCGTAGGGCAGCCGCGCCGTGTCCCCGAGGAACGTGTAGCACGCATGCGGGATGTGACCCAGCAGCGCGCGCAGGACGGTGAGCCCGCCGAAGCCGGAATCGAATACGCCGATGTGGGGAGATCTCATGGTTTAGCTGTGACCGCGGGAACTGGGTCTGTCGGAATCTCCACCGCCCCTGAACTTCCCTCCGGGCCCGGGGCGCTATCGGAGGTGAGATATGTCCGCGTCAGATCGGCGTGCCCCGCCAGCAATTGCCGTTGGTCGCCGTCCACCAGGAATCGCACCTGGGTGATCTGCGGCAGATTCGCATGCAGGGTTCCGCAGATTGAGAGCACGGTCAGGCTCTCCGTTTCCAGGCCCGAGGGATGACTCGCCACGAAGCTGCCTTTCAGGTTGACCACCGCGAGTTCCGGCCCGGCCGAGTTCCCCGCCGATTTCGATGCGGCTGCGCCTTTGGCCGGAACCGGTAGCAGAAACACCTGGGACACGGATGTGGCCCCGCCCGGTACGGGATGCGTTGAGTCTGTCGAGGCATAAAGATCGAGCAGCCTGCCCAGGACCGCCCGTGCTCGCGCCCCAGGGTCGCTGGGGAGGGGCAGGGAGTGCACTTGCGCGCGAATGGAGTTATTGTCGTCGCTGGCAACCATGAGCGTCGCCTGTTCCGCCGCAGCCACCTGGGGGGCCTGTGTGGGAGCCGAATCCTGGCCGGCCAGCATCTGCTGGTGAGCCTTTTCGCGCATCCTGAACAGGACGGCGCCCATGATGAGCGAGGCAAGCAGAAGGACGGTGACGATTACAGCCTGGTGGCGCGGAATCATGGCTGGCGCGCCCCCATGTTGCCGGATTCGGCTCGCCACTCCAGCAGTGCGCTGGCCAGATCGCCGGCGATCCGCGCCTGGTAATCGGCGTCATCCGGCTCGGCCTTCACCTTCCTGTCGGAGTCACGTTCCGGTGCGAGTTCGATGGCCACGGCGGGGCACGTCATGCTGTCGATCCCCGGCAGCGTCACCCTCCCCAGCGTGACGGTTGTCCCGCTGTGCTGCAGCGCGGAGTTGAGCGCGCCGGTCAGAGCGAGGCTCCGAGTGATGTAAGCACTCTGCGCCGTCTTCCAGGGCAGGAATCGCGAAGCCGATACCGGTCCCAGGTTCGAAGCAAAAAGATGCACGCCCGATCCGGTTTCAGCGACATGCACGCTGATGCATGCCTGCGCGTTGGCGCGATTGGCAACCGCCGCTCGCTGGTCCATGTTCACCGACTGGTCTCCGTCCCTGGTCATCACCACCTGGATCCCGCGTGCTCCCAGGAGCGACTTCAATCGGACGCCCAAGGCAAGCGTAGCGGCTTTCTCATACGATCCGTCGCTCAGGTGACCACCCGAATCGTCCCCGCCATGCGCGGGGTCAATCACCACCATGAAGCGCGGGGGCGCGGCAGGCGGTACCGGTGCAGGACCGATCGGCTGTACCTGCGAAGCGCCGGCCGTGTCAGGCGCCGGACGCGCCGGGTGTGGAGGCTCTTGCGCGTTTGCCCATACCAACAGCCCGCCGAGCACCGCCGGCCCCAACGTCCGGCCCAATGTTCCCCTGCCTCTGAATGAAGAGCGCGTTTCCCGCAAATCTCACCTTTCCGGCAAAGGAATCCAGCACCTGGCTCTTCTGCCGGCGTTATTTTTTTGTGGCCTGGCTGCCCTTCCGGTCGCTGGCCAGCAACTCCCCTTCGTCCTTGTCCACCGCGTCCATGTGGATCTCCAGCATGTAGGAGATATCTGTCAGGAAGTAGACGTTTTTGATCTGGAAGTAGTAGACACCGCCCGGTTGTGCATGGAGGCTCTGCACAGAGGAACGGCGGCTCATCTTTTTGTAAACGGTGGCTCCGGGCAATCCCAGAGCCGCCTGCGGCTGCCAGCTTGCGCACAAGTGATGTTCGCCCGGACTGATCACGAAGCTGGTGAACGAATTCCCGCGCGTAGCGCCAATCCACTCTCCATCCAGCCCTACTCGCGTGACTGGCTTGGGGTACGAGGCGAACTTTGAGTCGTCCTCAATCACTACTACCACCGCCATGCCGTCTACGGGCTGAATAGCGACGTGACCGTCTGTATACTTCACGTCGAATTTCGTTTTTGGGTCTCCGCAGGCCTGAAGCCCCGTGGGTCCAGTGGCGGGTGAAATCTCAGTCTGCGCCAGTGCGGGCCGTGTAAGAAACGCGGGCAATGCAAGTGTGACGAGCGGGAAAACCAGCGACTTCCATCCGGTCCATACCATGGAACCACCCCTCTGGGCGACGAGACTGCGAAGGCCCACCATAGGACTAATCCAAGGCATAGACGGTTAGGCCGCTCAGCAGCTTGGGATAGAAATCGGTAGACTTCTGCGGCATCACCTCGCCGGCAAATGCCACTTCCTTCAATTGCTCCATGCTCACCGGCCGGGTCAGGAACGCCACATCTGCTTCCCCGCGCCGCACCTGTTCCACCGCCTCCGCCGCATCGCGCAGGTAGCGCAGGTTGGACTGCTCGCGCACCTTTTCGGCGTCAAGCCCCAGCAGCTTGTCCAGCACAACCGCGTGTAGTTGGGTCAGATCCAGTGGCCGCTGTCGCTCAGGAACTTCAGCCAGAGCCTTCGCCATTGCGTCGCTCTTCGCCCGCAGCAGCCAGGAGCCTGGTGGCGTCACGACAACAAACGCTGTGTCTGTCTGTTCCTGGAGAGTGTTGAGATAGGCTGCCGCATTCGCTTCAGCGAGCGTTTCAACCGTGAAGTACTGCTGGGCCGACTTGATGAAAGCAGCGGGCTCGAATGACGCCAACCCATGGACCACGCGGTGCGTGGGAAGAATCACGAGCCCGTCTGAATCCATGTTGACGAAGGTCATCATCACCGCTGCTTCGGGATAGGGGGGAGCGGGCAGCGAGTTCACGCTGGTCTCGGCTTTGGCCGGATGCGCGGCCGTCTGCTGCGAAGCGTGCTCCTTCGCGTAAGCCAGCGCGGTTTCGTAGCGATGGTGGCCGTCGGCGATGATCAACTTTTTATCGCGCATGGCGGTGGTCAGGAGGCGGATGGTAGCGGCGTCGCTGATGCGCCACAGCCGGTGGTTGACTCCATACTCATCGGTTATCTGGGTGTCGGGCACGCCGTTGCCGTCGTAAAGGATCTTCTCCACGCTCCCGGCGGGATCGGAATACAGCATGAAAATTTGCCCGAAGTGGGCCCGCGTTGCTTTCAGCAGGTTCAGTCGATCACTTTTCGGCTTGGAAAGCGTCTGTTCATGACGGAAGACCACGCGGTCTGCATAGTCGTGGAGTTTTCCGAGGGCGATGAAGCCGCGGCGCTCCTTCACTACTTCTGATCCGGGCAGGGCACCGGGAACCTTGAATGTTTGCGCGTACGCGAATAGACAGGGAGCTTTCTCCTGGATCAGCACTCCCTGTTCGCGCCATGCATTGAAGTCACGAGCCGCGCGGCTATAAACACTTTCCCCGCGCTCGGCATCGAAGAGTTCAGGCAGGCCGAGAAGGATGCGGACCATATTGTAAGGGCTGCTTTGGTAGTACGCCTGCTGCATGGCTGGGGAAATCTTGTCATAAGGCTGCGTAACCACTTCGTCCAATCGGACAGCGGCCGGATTGTATCGCCAGGCACGGAACGGGAAGAGGATGGCCATGCGGAAGGTTCTTGCTCCGTGTTGAACCGGCAGAAGTTAAGCCGCCACAACCAGGACCCGGTGGGTTCTGCTGTCGATTGTATCGCGAGCACCGGCGGTGGCCACGCTGATGCGTTTTGATCGGAGAAAGACTGTTACCGAGAGGTGACAACAGCCGGACACCAGCCATGCTACTATCACGTACTACTCATGGGTGCAGCGGTATGAGGAAATATCCTATTCTGCGTTCAATGCTCACAGGCCATTTCTCCCTGCATCGGCTCTTTCCTGCCGTCTGCGCTTTGGCGCTGATTGCCGCGGTCCCCTCTGTACGTGCCCAGGACGATCCTTTGAACAAGGTGCACGTTCCGCCGCCCGGCACCACTACGCCCACGGCGGAACCCAAAGGCGCTGAAGCTCCGGCGGTTACTGGCGCTCCTTCCACGCGTGTCAAGCCTGGAAGCGTGATCCGCATGAACGTCGATATGGTGCTGGTGCCTGTCACCGTTACCGATCCGATGAACCGGCTCGTCACCGGCCTCGAACAGGAAGATTTCAAAATCTTCGAGAACAATGGCGAGCAGAAGATCAAGACGTTTGCGGCAGAAGACGCTCCGGTTTCCATCGGGGTGATCTTCGACCTGTCCGGTTCCATGACGTCGAAGCTGGTGCGCGCAAAAGAGTCCATCCTGCAGTTCATCAAGACGGCCAATCCGCAGGATGAGTTTTTCGTGATTGGATTCAACGACCGCCCCGAACTCATCGAGGATTTCACCAGTTCGGTTGAAGACATCCAGGCGCGTCTCGCCACCGTCCGCAGCGGCCACCGCACGGCTTTGCTGGACGCCATCTACTTTGGTGTGGCCAAGATGAAGGAAGCCCGCCACGAGCGCAAGGCGCTGCTGGTGGTCTCCGATGGCGGCGACAACCGATCCCGCTACACCGAGGGCGAGGTCAAGGCGCAGGTCCGGGAGTCCGATGTGGAGATCTACTCCATCGGTATCTTCGATCCTTATGCAGCGACGCCTGAAGAGCGTACCGGCCCGTTGCTCCTTAACGAACTCTGTGAAGAGACCGGCGGACGCATGTTCCGTGTCGACGACCTGAGTGAAATGAGCGACATCGCGGAGAAGATTTCGACCGAGCTGCGCAACCAGTATGTGATCGGGTATACCCCTCGGGACCTGCACCGTGACGGCAAGTGGCGTAAAGTGAAGGTGAAGTTGAATCCACCGCAGGGGCTGCCTCCGCTCACCGTCCATGCACGTACGGGCTACTATGCGCCATTGCAATAACGCGCTCCTAGGGGGCGCACTCTCTGCAGTTCTGTCGTTTTCCGCCGGGTTCTCGTTTGGCGCGCCGTCCGCTCAGGCTCAAACTACCGCTCCGCGTTCTTCCTCGGGTCAGACGCAGGCGTTGCCGCTCACCGTGGATCGCGACCCGGTGCGCTCGCCTGACGGAGAAACCCCCGGCTCCGCCGCCAAGCATCCCAATGTCGAAAAAGAGGGCAGCCAGTACGTTCTTCACTATGACGTGGAAGAGGTGGTGCTGAACGCCACGGTTCTCGATTCCGGCGGCCATCTTGTGCAAGACCTGCAGAAGGACAACTTCACTGTCCTTGAAGACGGCCAGAAGCAGAACGTGATCAGCTTTCAGCACACCGATCTCCCCGTCTCCATCGCATTTGTCGTCGACAACTCCGGATCCATGGCCAAGAAACGCCCCGCGGTGAACAAGAGCGCCATTGATCTCGTGGAGGCTTCCAATCCCAACGACGAAGCGTTTGTGGTGAACTTCTCTGACGAAGCTTTCATCGACCAGGAGTTCACCTCTGACGTGCGCAGGTTGCGCGACGGGCTCTCCCACATCGAATCTCGCGGCGGCACCGCCCTTTACGACGCCGTTGTGGCCTCGGCCGATAAGCTCGCCTCCGATGCCAAGCGCCCCAAGCAGGTGCTGGTCATTATCACGGACGGTGAAGACAATGCGTCCACCCTCAACCTGGAGCAGACCATTCGCAGGGTGCAGCAACTCTCCGGGCCGGTGATCTACTCGATCGGCCTGCTCTTTGGGGATGAGATGAGCCGCTCAGAACAGCGCCACGCCCGGCGTGCCCTCGAAATGCTCTCGGCCGAAACCGGAGGTATGGCGTTCTTTCCCAAGTCTCTTGAGCAGGTGGACCAGATCGCCGCCGAGGTGGCTCGCGACATCCGCAGCCAGTACACGATCGGCTACCACTCTTCCAAGCCATCGAGCGAGCCTGGGTTCCGCCGTGTTCAGGTGGATGCGGCCGAGCAGGGCCATGGGAAACTCACCGTCCGCACCCGCACGGGTTACTTCCCGGTTCAACAGCGCAGCAAGAAACCGACTCGCGCGCAGAACCAATAGTCGCGGGCGGCAACATACTCAGTCCGGCTGTCATCCCGCCCGAGCCGAGGGCTCCAGGTTCGTTTCAGTTTCCGGCGCGTTTCTGCGGTTTCCGATCCACTGCAAAATGACAGGATTGTCATCGTCGCACAGTTCTGCAACAATGGCGGCACTATGAAAGGCAATCCCAAAGTCATCGACCAGCTCAATGAAGCTTTGCGCGACGAACTCACCGCCATCAACCAGTATTTCCTGCACGCGGAAATGGCGGAGAACTGGGGATACAAGAAGTACTCGCGCTACATCAAGAAGCAGTCTATCGATGAGATGAAGCATGCCGAAGTGCTGATGGAGCGGATTCTCTTCCTCGATGGCACTCCCTCGATGCAGCCCATGAGCCTGACGATTGGCCGGAGCGTCAAGGAGATGATCGAGTCCGACCTCGCGCTCGAACACGGGGCGGTGGCGTCTTACAACGAGTCCATCCGCATCTGTGTTGAAAACGCGGACAATGGCTCCCGCGACCTGTTCATGCGGCTCCTCAAGGATGAAGAAGGGCATGTCGACTGGCTCGAAGCCCAGGTGCATCAGATCAAGGAAATCGGCTTCGAGCGCTACCTGATCACTCAGACAGAAGAGGGCTGACGGGCGCGAGACCGCGCCTGCTTCTCTGTCTCAGTCCAATGCGCAAGCCCTGCCGCTTTGCAAACCCTCATGCATTCTCAGCCTGAGCCGATGAGGTTCACTGGCGGGAGCGCAGTCTTTTGCCTGACAGCCGGTGTGTGCGCAGGCTGTCGGAGTGGAGGGCGTTGCGGGGAGCCCCCAAATCAGGATGAAAGGGCAGCGGTTCGCCATGCCTCGACTGCAGAGTCTCGCCCCGCCGATCGCTGTTCTGGCACTGCTCTTCTGCGGCCCATGGGCTCGTCCGGCCGAATCCCAGCAGCCCCAAGGGCTCTCTCTCCGCCGCGGTGTTGTGCACGGTCAGCCCATGCGGCCCCGTGCAAAACGTCTTCCTGCTGGGCGTGCCATGAGCCTGCCCGGCCTCGGGGATCTCACTTGCGCCTCGCCGCGACTCAGCTATTACGGCGGTCCCGTCATCGCCAATCCGCTGCTCGTTCCCGTCTTCTGGAATGCCGACGTCAACCCCACGAGCGTGACCGAGATTCCCCGATTCCTCGCGGATATTACGCAATCGGATTACTGGTACCTGCTCTCCGAATACGCCACGGATACACCCGCCATTGGAGACAAGGGGGGGCTACTCCAATCGGTAGGCGCCGGCTCCGCAACCGCAGGGATCACCCTCAAACCGACCAAATGCCCTGAGGGAAGCCCGGCGGGCTGCACCCTCACGGACGCCGATCTGCAAGCCGAACTCGCCCGCCAAATCAACCAGGATGTGCTGCCTGTCCCCAGCGTCGCCTATGACGGACAGATGCGCACCATCTACATGGTTTACTTCCCGGCCGGGGTGACTCTGGCCGACGCGTCGATCGGCACCAGTTGCGTGGACTTCTGCGCTTATCACAACGCGGCTACAGTCCACCTGGCTTCGCGGCAGCAGAACCTTCTCTACGACGCCCTGATGGATACCTACTCGGGCGGCTGCTCTATTGGCTGCGGAGCCAGCACCACGGGCCTGGGCAATCTCACTTCGACCAGCGTCCACGAACTCGCCGAAACGGTTACGGACCCGAACGTTGGCTTTGTGACGGGCAACCAGTACGCGTGGCCAGCCGCCTGGGCCGACAACGATCACTACTGCGGTGAAATCGCCGATATCTGTGCCGCGGGCAACAACTACCCCATTATGGTTTCGGGCCGCACCTGGGAGGTACAGCCGCTCTGGTCGAATAAGCTGAGGAACTGCGCGATCACCGGCGTCTACCCCTCGCTGCAGATCGAGGCGCCTTCCGCCGTGCTCTCAGGCGGGCCGTTCCTGTTCAGCGTTACGGTCATCAACCCTTCACCGGGGCACAGCATCGATACTGCCTTCTCCGGTACGCTCAGCCTCAGTAGCTCTGATCCCTCTGCGTCAATCATTGCCCCACTGCCGTTCGACGTGGGCGGCTCGGGGATTGCCCAGGCCGATGCCACTCTCAGGACCGCCGGTCTCCAGTCCATCACCGCGAGCGGTTCCGACCCCCGCATCGCCGGAAGCGCCACTGTCAACGTGAACATCAGCACTACAGTCACGGTGCGCACCGTGCCGCCGGGGCTGTCGTTCTCCGTCGATGGCAAGACGTACATTGCCGCGCAGAGCTTTACCTGGAATGTCGGATCTCCCCATGCGCTCTCGACGCAGCGGGTACAAGCGCCGACACCGGGCACCGTGGATATATTTACGCTGTGGTCGGACGGGGGATCAGCCAGTCACGGCGTCGCTGCCGCCTCTGAGAATGCCGTTTATATCGCGGCGTTTGCCAGTTCCTACCGACTCTCCGCGTCTCCCAGTCCGCTGGGCGCAGGCGCAGTCTCCACTGACGGCAACGGCTGGTATGCCGCCGGTGCGCGCGTGGCTATCCGCGCTCTTCCCAACAAGGGTTACGAGTTTGCGGGTTGGGTGGGCCCGGTTGAGGATTCCGCTACAGCCACCACGCATGTAGCGATGAACGGGCCCGTAACAGTCACCGCTGTCTTTGTGGAAGCCGCAGCTTCCAGGCTGCCGCCTCTGTCAACCCTGCCTCCTAGGGCGCGCCGGCCCGATTGAAGCGCAGGGCCTCTCCCCTCGATTCGCTGGTCCGGTCAGGGGCGGGCTCTGTCCCGGCACGTTAATCTAGAGGAGACATTTCAGGAGCACGCAACCAGGACATGCCCGAATACAAGTACTCCACTCTCGCTGTGCACGCCGGATCGGAGCCTGACCCGCTCACTGGCGCTGTGAACGTCCCCGTCTATCTGTCGTCGACCTTCGAGCTTACCGGAGTCGGCACCGACCGTGGCTGGGACTACTCCCGCGCCGGTAACCCCACGCGCGACCGCCTTGAGACTGCCCTCGCTGCCCTCGAAGGCGGACACAGTGGTCATGCCTTCACCTCGGGCATGGCGGCGATCACCGCGCTGGTCGCCGACCTGCATGCCGGCGACCATCTCCTGTGCTCGAGGGACGTGTATGGCGGGACCGCGCGCCTGTTCAACAAGTTCATTGCGAACTATGGGATCGAGATTGAATACGTCAATACCGATCAGCCGGAGGCCGTGGAGAAGGCGATCAAGCCGAACACCAGGCTGATCCACGTGGAGACGCCGTCGAATCCCCTGATGGTGTTGAGCGATATCGCGGCAATCGCCGAGATTGCGCACGCCCGCGGCGGCATTGAAGTGTCGGTCGATAACACCTTCATGTCGCCCTGCCTGCAGAGCCCGCTGGCGCTGGGTGCTGACATCGTGATGCACTCGACGACAAAGTACCTCAACGGCCATTCTGACGGTATTGGCGGGGCGTTGATCGGCTCCACGCCGGAGCACAAGGAGCGTTTCTGCCTGGTGCAGAAGGCAGCCGGGGGCGTGATGTCGCCGTTTGAGTGCTTCCTGGTGCTGCGCGGGATCAAGACGATGCCCTTGCGCATCAAGGCTCACGAAGAGAACGGGCAGGCGGTCGCCAGGTTTTTGAGTGAGCATCCCAAGGTGACGAAGCTTGCGTACCCGGGATTGAAGAGCCATCCGCAGTATGACCTGGCAGTGAAGCAGCAGAAGGGCTTCGGGTCGATGATGAGCTTCGATATTGGTTCGCGCGAGAACGCGGCGAAGTTCCTGGCGGGGCTGAACATCTTTCTGAATGCCGAATCGCTGGGCGGGGTCGAGTCGCTGGCTTCCCATTCGGCGACGACGACCCACGGCTCGGTTTCCGCGGAGGAGCGCGCGGAGATGGGCATCACGGAAGGCCGCATCCGCCTTTCCATCGGCATCGAGGACAAGGAAGACCTGATCGCCGATCTCGATCAGGCGCTGGCCGGCGTGTAACTGCCAGGCAAGCATATGAGCGCGTGCGATGCCGCCCTTCGCGATCTGGTTACGGCCATTGTCGCCGAGGATGCCGGCTCGTGGCGCGCTCAGCTTGCCGCAAACCCCGGGTTGGCGGGTGGGGTTTGTAACGGGCGCGGCGCGCGGCTCCGAGGAAGGCTACTTCCTCGCCGGCATCAAGCGCTGGATCTATGCCGGCGATACCGCGCTTCATTTAGCGGCGACCGCTTACCGGGTTGAGGCGGTGTGCGCACTCCTGACGGCAGGAGCCGATGTGAGCGCCCCGAATCGCCATGGACAGACGCCACTGCGCTCGGCCGCGGCGGGCATTCCCGGCTCGGATTATTGGAGTGCGGAACATCAGGGCGCGACGATCGCGGCGCTGGTCGAGGCCGGGGCTGATCCGAATGCGGTCGGGATGACCGGGGGTTGAGGAGGTGGAGGGGTGCGGCGAACGTGAGAGTTTCGGAAATGGTCAACTAATGTCCGACGGGGGTGGAGCCGCCTCGTTTGGGTTTGGCCATCAGGAAAGGAATCGGAATCAACACCAGCGTCACTGCGGACATGATCCAGATCACGTCGACATAGGCCAGCAGGCGCGCCTGCCGTTGCGCCATGCCGTAGATCTGGGCGCCGGCGCGCTGCATGGCATCGGGCATCGCCAGCCCGGTCTGAATCCAGGCCCCGGCCAATCCCGACCGCATCGCCTCAAACGGCCCATTCCCCGGCGACGCATGAGCGCCCAGAAAGGCCAGATGCCGCTGGGTCAGCCGCGCCAGCATCGTGGTCATGTAGCTGATTCCCACGCTGCCGCCCAGGTTGCGGGAAAGCGCGGACATGCCGCTGATCTCGTTGTTCTTCTCCTGAGGAATGCCCGCATAGCAAAGAGTATTGATGGGAATGAACAGGAACGGGAGCCCCAGGGCGATGAACGCGCGCCAGCTCACCGCCAATCCGAAACTCACGTTCAAGTTCAGATTCGCCATGCGGATCATACCCAGAGTGGTAAGCAGAAAGCCAATGGCCACCAGCTTGCGCGGATCGAACCGGGGCGCAAAGAACCCGGCAACCGGAAACAGGAGCATCAGCACCAGCGCGCCGCTTGAGACAGCCATGCCCGCCTGCCGGGCGCTGTAGCCCATGATCTCCTGCAAGAACTGCGGAATCAGCACGGTGGACGTATAGAGCGATATGCCTACCATGAACAGAACCAGCTGCGTCATGCCCACATTTCGTCGCATGTAGAGGCGCAGATCGATGATGGGGTGCGCGACGTGCAACTCGCGGAAGATGAAGACCACAAACGCGACCACCGCGGTAATGGCGCAGGCGACGATGAAGCGCGAGCTGAACCAGTCGTCTTCCTGGCCCTTGTCGAGCATGATCTGCAGCGAGGCGATAGCGAGAATCAGAAGGCCAAGTCCCCAGCCGTCAATGCCTTCCTTTCGCTTGCGAATCTTGGCCAGATAGGGCGGGTCTTCGACCAGCCGGTTGGACAAGTACATCGACAAAATTCCCACCGGGATATTGAGGAAAAAGATCCAGCGCCACGAGTAGTTGTCGATGATCCATCCGCCCACCGTGGGCCCGACGGCCGGCGCCATCACGACAGCCACGCCGTAAACCGCAAACGCCATCGACCGCTTTTCCGGCCGGAACGTATCCGCCAGGATGGCCTGCTCGCTGGGCTGCAAGCCGCCGCCCGCCGCGCCTTGCAGGACCCGGAAGAACACCAGGACGCCCAAGGTCGGCGCGATCCCGCACAGGAAGGAGCAAACGGTGAACAGAAAGACGCAGCTCATGTAGAACCGCTTCCGCCCGATGCGGTTGGCGATCCAGCCGCTGATGGGCAGGACCATGGCGTTCGCAACCAGATAGCTGGTCAGCACCCAGGTCGCTTCGTCCTGACTGGCCGAAAGCGTTCCGGCGATGTGCTGCATGGCCACGTTAGCGATGGAGCTGTCGAGCGCCTCCATGAAGGTCGCCAGTGTGACCGTGACGGCAATGGCCCACGGGTTGGCGCGGGGGCGCCAGACGTCATGAAAGGTCAGTGGTGCCGTGGCCGTCGCCGCCGCCAAATGCTGCTCCTCGAGTGATCAGGGTCAGGGATTGAATTGGATATGTGCTTTTTCCAGAGTACCGGAAGTGGGGCTGTCGCGCCGACCGGCCCGTGCCGGTATGCCATTCTGGAGGGTGGCAAATTCCGATCCAATCCTGCATTCAGGGGCGAGCCTGAGCCCCATGGCGGTTCTGGGAATCGACACGTGCGGGCCGGCCGGTACGGTCGCCCTGGCGCGGCTGGGTGGAGATGGCCTCCAGATTCTGGGCCAGACGCGGCTCGAGGGGCGGACGTATTCGGCGACGCTGATCGCGGCGTTGGGTGATCTGCTGAAGGCGCACGCGGTGTCGCTCGGTTCTGTCGGGTGCCTGGTGGTGGTGAGCGGGCCAGGCAGCTTTACGGGGGTACGGGTGGGGCTGAGCGCAGCGAAAGGGCTGGCCGAGGGCGCCGGGATGAAGGTCGTGGCGGTGTCTCGGCTTGAGATTCTGGCGCAGTTGGCGGGGGTGGCGGGTGCCGCTCTGGATGCTCATCGCCACGAGGTGTTTTTGCGCGCCCAGGGGAGGGAATTGCTGGCGGGACCTGCCGAGCTGGCGGCCTTTGGCGCGGCGCCGGCAGGTGTTGCGGTGTGCGATGAGGCGGCTGCAGAACTGCTGCGGGTTGCGTGGCCTTCGACGGAACTGGTTCGGGTTGAGCCGCCCGACGCATCCGACGCTATCCGGCTGGCGGTGCCGCGGATCGAGGCTGGCGCGTTCGCCGATGTGCTGCTGCTGGATGGGCACTACGTGCGGCGTTCCGATGCTGAGATTTTTGGCGATGCGGCGAACGCCTCGGGGCGCGGGTGAGGCGGCGGTGGCGGAGCAGATTCTGATTCGCCTCATGACTCCAGACGACATAGCGGCCGTGATGGCGATCGCGGCGAGCTTGAAGGATGCTCCGCAGTGGGGCCGGTCGGGGTATGAGGCGGTGTTTGCGGCCGCGCCGCAGCGTATAGCGCTGGTGGCCGAGGCCGGGACCGTGGTGGGCTTTGTGGTTGCTGCGGTGGTTGCGCCGGAGGCTGAGATTGAGTCGATCTCGGTGGCAGCGGAGTATCAGCGCCGCGGTGTGGGGCGGAGGTTGTTCGCGGCTTTGGAGGTGGAACTCAGGCGCCTGGGCTGCACCGAGATTTTGCTGGAGGTGCGCGCGTCGAATGCGGCTGCCTGGGAGATGTACGAGGGACTTGGATTTCGGGAAAACGGGCGCAGGGCGGGGTATTATGCGGATCCGGTGGAGGATGGGGTGTTGATGCGGTTGGGCCTGGGATAGCAGAAGCTGAGCCCTTCGAACGGAGCGTCTTGCCCGGAGTCCGGCGTAAAGGTCTTCATCCCACAGCGTAGAAGGGCAACAGCGGGTCCTTCGCTGCGCTCAGGAAGGCTAAGCGAGGGGTGAACGGGACTCCAGAGGCAGCTTAGCGACGAGGGGATGAATTCGTGGCTGGGTCTCGTTTGTTTCGATTGGCGAGGATGGGGCTGGGAATTCCACAGCGAAAGTAACTTCCGCTGGCCGTTCCCGCTTGCCGAGTCGCGCGTCGCAGAGCTATATCTAAGAGTCTGATGAATTCAAGGAGGGACCATGGTCGAAATTCACGATCCGCTGAGCGAAGAAATCACCCGCCTGCACGCCGAACACCATCGCTACGCTCAGCGGTTGGAAGAACTGCTTCAGAAGCCCTACCTCTCCGATGACGAGCAGCTCGAGGAAGTGCGGTTGAAGAAGCTGAAGCTTCATGCGAAGGACCTGATTCACGCTCTCGAACGCCGTCATGAGGCGGTAGCGTAGATCCCGGCCCCCGGGGCGGAACAGGTTGATCCAGTAGACGGAGCGGCGCGCACAAATGAGCATGCACGGGAAGTGTGTCCCCGCGGCAACCCCCAGAGCGGAACGACCGTATAATCGTTAGGACGTATGGTTCGTGACGGTTACATTTACGGGTTGAGTTTGCTGGCGGTTGCGGTGGCGGTGGGCTGGCTTACCGGGGCGTGGTGGTGGATGATTCTGCCTCTGCTGCTGGCGGGATTTTTTCTATGGTTTTTCCGGGATCCGCAGCGTCTCATTCCCAGTGCGCCCGGGTTGATTGTGTCACCCGCCGACGGACTCGTCACTGAGACTGTTACCATCTCCACGCCGCAGGGTGAACGGCAGCGCGTGAGCATTTTCCTGAATGTGTTTGACGTTCATGTAAATCGCGCGCCCATCGCCGCGACGATTGCCAGCATCGACTATCAGAAGGGCAAGTACATGAATGCCATGAACCCCGCCTGCTCGGACGTGAACGAGCGCAACATCGTCCTGATGAGGGGGGAGGGCATGGAGATCGTGTTCAAGCAGATTGCCGGCCTGCTGGCGCGGCGTATCGTGTTTCCCCTCAAGGTGGGCGACCGGGTGGAGCGCGGCCAGCGCGTCGGCATGATGAAGTTCGGGTCGCGGACCGATATTGTGATCCCGGGCGACGCCGAGATCCAGGTGAAGGTGGGGCAGCGGGTGAAGGGCGGCTCCAGCGTGATCGCGATCATGGGCGCGGGCGCGATGGCAGGAGGGCCGCGCGAGCAGAAGCGGTCGTTATCCGCGGAAGCCGAGCCCGGGGATGACCTGGACGACCAGCCTGGGAACGACAGGGGAGTTCGGCGTTGAACGGCGAGGACGCCGTTGTAGAGGCCCAGCGGGCGCAGCGCAGAGCGCGTCGGCGGCGTGGAATGTACCTGCTGCCGTCGTTGTTTACGGTGGGGAACATTGGCGCGGGCTACTGGTCGATTACCCAGACGATCGCGGCGATCGGCAGCAACGGAGATGCGCAGTGGCACCTGAACTGGGCCGCCATCGCCATCCTGTTTGCCATTCCTTTTGACGCGCTGGATGGGCGCATTGCCCGCATGACCAACACCACAAGCGAGTTCGGCAAAGAGCTGGATTCGCTGGCAGACGTGATCACGTTTGGGGTGGCGCCTAGCCTGCTGGCGTTCATCTGGGGGTTCAAGTTCCTGCCCGACTCAGTGAATGGGGAACTGCGCCAGGACCTGCTGCACATTGGCGGCTTTGTGTGCTTCCTGTTCCTGATTGGCGGAGCGTCACGGCTGGCTCGTTTCAATATCAGCCACAATGCGGTGCCGCGTAATCCGGGGCGCCCGGATCGCAAGTATTTTGTAGGCATGCCGATTCCGGCCGCGGCCGGGCTCATCGCCACCAGCGTGCATTTCTGCATGGGGTATCCCAACCAGGCGTGGTGGATTTCCATTGTCTGGATCTGCCTGGTCGGTGTCACGGGATTTCTGATGGTGAGCACATGGCGATTCTGGTCGGGCAAGGAGATCAATTTCTCCCGGCGCCACCCGGTGCGGATTCTGCCGTTTATTGCGATCGCGCTGTTCCTGATGATCCGGTTTTCGCAGTTTGTGCTGTTTGCCGGCGCGCTGCTGTACATGTTTTCGGGGATATCGGCGCGCGCGGCGTATGGCTGGTCGCGGCGGCGCCGGCACCGGCCCGTATCCGGGATCGAGTCTTCCGATCCTCGACCCTCCTAACCGCATCTGAGAAGGATTTCCGTGTACAAGATTGCGATTGTTGGCGCCTCCACGTTGCTGGGCAAAGAACTAAAGGACGTTCTTTCCGACTCGACCCTTGCCGGGGCGACGTTCACGCTGCTCGATGACCAGAAGGGCCAGGGCCAGCTTGACCAGGTCGGCGACGAGGTCACGTTTGTGCAGGCCGTGGAGCGGGACGCGTTCGAGAAGATGGATTTCACGTTTTTCTGCGGCTCGGAGGAGATGACCCGTCGGCACTGGAAGAATGCGTTGCAGGCGGGATCCACGGTGCTGGACCTTACGGGCGTGCTGGACCATGAGCCCGGGGTGCTGGTGCGCGCGCCCTGGGTGACGGGCAACGATGTGTCGGCAGATCTGTTTACGCCTGCCATTGTTCCGGCCCATCCGGCGGCGCTGGCGCTGGCGCTGCTGCTGGAACGGCTGAGGCCGGCGCTGCCCCGGTTTATCGCGGCAACGCTGCTGGCGCCCGCGAGCGAGTTCGGTAGCCCGGCGATGGACGAGTTGCACCAGCAGACCGTGAACCTGCTCAGCTTTCAGGCTCTGCCTAAGGCCGTGTACGACGCGCAGGCCGCCTATAACCTGCTCTCAGGAATGGGGGAGAACACGCAGCTCAGCCTGCATCAGCTCGAAGCCCGCATACGGCATCACTACGAGGCTCTGGGAGGAGGTCGCCTTCCCGCGCTGGCGCTGCAGGCCATCGCCGCGCCGGTGTTCCATGGACATGCCTTTTCGATTGCTGTGGAGCTGGAGCGGGCGGTGGAGATCGCGGCTCTTGAAGATGCGCTGGGAGGCGATCATGTCGACCTGGTGCTCGAGGATACAGACTCGCCGTCGAACCTCGCGGCCACCGGCCAGAATGATGTGCTGGTGCGACTGCGTCCGGTGATCGAAGGACGGAATCCGACGCAGTTCACGCGATTCTGGCTGTGGGCGGCGTCCGACAATCTGCGGTTGTATGCGCAGAACGCGGTGGAGTGCGCGCTGGAGTTGCGGCGGCTGCGGCCTCAGGGAACGGTGCAGTAAGGCGGCTTACTGGACTGCTGCGCTATATCGACGATGAGCCCGGTGCCGATCAGGTGGAACTCATTCTGGCGGGGTGCATTTCTGGAAGCTCGCAGTCGAGAATATCGGCGGTGCAATGGGCCGGGATTGCAGGGAAGCTTCGCAGCCATCACGGACCCAGACAACAAAATCGCGTCCTGAGTCGTCTTCCGCCTCAAATTGAAATCGTGACTGTGACCCCGGAAATGGCAGTTCGAGCAGCCGAACTGCGAGTCGACCGGAAAATTTCCTATGGAGACGCCTTCGCGCTGGAACTGGCGCTCGGAGTCCCCGAGCCTGTCCTCGTCACGGCAGATTACGCTTTCAAAGCTGTCGCTGATCTGGTGTCGATCGAGTTTCTTCCGGTTAACTGAGGTCCTGCATCATCGCGCGTTCAGATCGGCCCAGGTCTGTTCGATGAAGTTGTCGGTCATGCCGGCGATATAGTCGGTGACGGTGCGGGCCAGGCCTTCGGTAGCGATGAGGATGCGGTGATCTTCGGGCAGAAGATCGGGATCCTGCATGAAGCGCTCGAACAGGCCTTCGACTACCAGCCCGGCGTGGGCGTGCACCTCTTCCATGCCCGGTGAGTTGTACAGGCGGTCGTAAAGGAAGCGTTTGGCGTTGGCGCGCTTCTCTTCCATGGCGGGACTGAAGGCGGCGAGGCGCGCGGGCGCGCGGCGAACCTGTTCCAGTGTCGTGATGCCGCCGGCATCGATGCGCCGCCGCACCTCCTGCATCAGATCGGTGACCAGTGAGTTCAGCATGCGACGAATGGCTTCGCTGGTGGTGAGGCGGGGGCGGGCGCTGGAGTGTTGTGCCAGCGCGGCATCGTGGCAGCCGCGGAACAGTGGCACCGAGTCGCGCACCTGATCGAGTTGAAGGGCGCCCGCATCGAGTCCGTCATCGAGATCGGCGGTGAGGTAGGCAATCTCGTCTGCGAGGTCGATGAGCTGGGCTTCGAGGGGCGGGAACTGGTCGAGGAAGTACTCGGCGAGTTCCGGATGCTCATCGGCCTCGTAATCGTGGGAGTGCTTGATGATGCCTTCACGCACGGCGAGCGTGAGGTTCAGACCGCGAAACGAGGCATAGCGTTCTTCGAACCAGGTTACGATGCGCAGGGCGTGCAGGTTGTGATCGAAGCCCAGGCCATGGGCCTTGAGGGCGTGGTCCAGCGCCTTTTCTCCGGCGTGGCCGAAGGGTGGATGGCCAAGGTCATGCACCAGGGCGAGGGCTTCCGTGAGCTGAACGTTCAGCCCCAGGGCAGTCGCCAGGGTGCGCGCGATCTGCGTCACCTCAAGAGTGTGGGTGAGGCGACTGCGGAAGTGATCGGTTGCGCGGTCCCCGGGCATGCGCGTGAATACCTGCGTCTTGCCTGCGAGGCGGCGAAAGGCGCGTGCATGCAGCACACGGGCTCCGTCGCGCGCGAAGGGGGTGCGGTAGGCGTGAGGCGGTTCAGGATACGCGCGCTGCGCGAGCAGGCCATCATCCGGGACGGCGATTTCGCGTGGCAGGCGATGCGTCGGCTGGGACTCACGGGATCTGCTCGCGTCGGTCATGGTCACGTCTGGTTATACCGCAATGGCGCGCCGGGGGTGTCCAATTACAGGTTGGCGGGATGAAGTTAGCTGCGGAAGGGTGTGGATGCGATCGTAAGGGCAAGGGGGTTGATGTTTCACGATGCGAAAAATACGTGCGCGCCATCACCAGTCAAGCAATGGGCTGCCTGCTATAAACTGCTCATGCAGTTTGCGATGGACAAGAGCCGTGTCAGGATCGATAATCCTGCCGGAAATTGATCGGGGTCGTTCACGCCTTCGGCGTGCGGCCCCGAAGCCGTTTTTCCCGACTGGACCGGAGGGCAAGTATGACGAAGATGAAGAAGGCTGCACTGGGGTTGATGACCCTTGGAGTCGCTGCGCTTTGTGGCTGTGAACGGCATTCCAACAAGGAAGTGTTCTACCTGGTGACGGCGAACGCGGCGCTGCCTTATTGGCAGACCGCGGCGGCAGGTTTCAACCACGCGGCTGCGCAGTACAAGGTGACCGCCAAGGTGGTCGGCCCGGACGGCTACGATGCGCAGGCGGAGTTGGATGCGCTGCAGAAGGCCGTGGCGGCCAAGCCCGCGGGCATTCTCATTTCAGTTGCGGACGCCTCGGTTCTGCAGTCCGGCATCAACGCGGCGATTGACGCCGGCGTGCCGGTGATCACCATCGATTCCGACGACCCGGGCAGTCACCGGCTCTACTTTGTGGGAACCAACAACCTTGAGGCGGGACGGCTGAGTGCCAAGCCGATCCTGGAGAAATTCAGTAACGCGAATCTGATTGTCTTCACCATCAAGGGCCAGCCGAACACAGACGATCGCCTGACCGGGTTGAGAGCCGCGCTGGAGGCCAAGCCGGGCATCAAGATTGTGGATGTGATCGATGTGAAGGGTGATCCCCGGGTGGCTTTCGACCGGGCGCAGGAATTGATTGGCGCGACCGGCGCTAAGAAGATCGACGGCTTTGTATGCCTGGAGTCGGTGTCGGGCAAGATGGTTTCTGACGCGATCAAGCGCGCCAACGCAACCGACCGCATGCTGGTGGCGTGGGATGTGAACCAGGACACGCTTGATGCCATCAAAGGCGGCACCATCACCGCGAGCATCGCCCAGAAGCCTTACACCATGGGCTACGTGGGACTGAAGTCCCTGGACGAGATCTTCCATGCGCCCCCCAAGCAATTGACCAAGGACTACGGCGTGGATTCGTTCTCGCCGTATCCGGTGTTCGTGGATACCGGCACGTCAATTGTGAACAAGGACAATGTGGATCTCTACATTGCCGCGGCGGCGCAGGGGAAGTAAGCACGGTGAAGGTCTTCCGCGTTCGCGAAGCCTAGCGAGCGGCGGTCACGAGCGGTACGGATTGCCAAGGCTCCGGTGATGTACGCCGGAGCCTTTCGCTTTCCGAGGTTCTCAGCGCGGCACGAGTTCAAACTGGCGGATAGCAACTCGCGGACCTACCCGCTGATGGTCGGTGTCAGGGAGCATCTCGAGCGCAATCTCGTTGAAGATCCGCATCTTTGCCGATGGTGGAATGGCGAACACCAGCGTCTGTTGGGCCGGCGATGCAGTCAAACTACCGACCTCGGTAATGGGCTGCTGGCCTAAATAGAGAGCGCGCTCGCTGGTGCCGGACGAGTCCTTCAACCAGACCGCCAGTACGACCGCACCCGGAACGGGTTCGCGGCTCTCCACCTGCACGCGAATTTCGCGGCAACGCGCGATGCGGACCTGCGAGCGCAAATACTGGTGGGCCTGCATCATCAAGGGGAATGAGTTGGCTGAAGCGATGTGCAGATCGAGCGGCGTTCCATTGGCGCGGTGCGCTTGCTGGGTGGGACGCAGGTCAGGCGGCTGCAGGTACCAGTACTCGCCGGTGAACCGGATCACCAGGGGCTGCGTGGTTCCGGGAGCCAGAAGCTCAGCAGGCTGAAGCGGCGCCACGATCTCCTTCTTGGGCGGATAGGGCCACAGCACGATGCTTTCGAAGCCGCTGCCTATGTGCGTGGAGGGGGCGTCCTGTTTTTTCGTCTGGGCGGAGGAG
The DNA here is from genome assembly GCF_036502485.1 of Occallatibacter sp. Taxonomy (GTDB): domain Bacteria; phylum Acidobacteriota; class Terriglobia; order Terriglobales; family Acidobacteriaceae; genus Telmatobacter. The sequence goes on from NZ_DASXYM010000126.1 coordinate 36,596, forward strand.
CCCGGCAACTTTGCAGCTCCTTGCGCGGTGCCGAACGCTTCGCTTCGATTGCGGTGAGCGACGCCATCGAGAAGCGCCCAAAAGGTGACCAGAACCGCAGGCAGAATGAGGAAGCCCAGGCGCAGTGCGGCACGCCGGTATTCGGAAGGCTTACGAACTCCTCGCGATGGCGCGAACACGGTTTTCATCCTGAACAGGCAGGTGCCCGAGGCAAGCAGGGCGGCGGCCGTCATATTCGCGCCATCGGCGATCGCCCATCCCGCGGCATAGACGCAGACGGCAAGCAGATATCCTTCGGGTTCGGCGGGAGCCTCATAGAGTGTCTCCGCGAACATGGGCCGGTGGGAAAGGAGCGGGACGGGGGGCTGCTCCGGCGGAAGTGTGAGAAGCAGGATGCGCCGCATCTCTCCCGCGAGCAGGAAAGCGGCGATCACCGCGACAGCCGCGCTCAGCGCCGATAGCTGCTCAGAGAACAGGACCATGGCGGGCACCCAGACCCATCCTGCCGTGCACACGATGGCAAAGAGCGGGAAGGCCAGAGGAGGAGCGGCGCGGAACGGACTCGCCGGATTATGCCAGTAGAGATAAGTGCCGACGACGCCGGCAACCGCAGCGAGTGCCACGTAGGCGATGGCGCGGAAGAAGACGGACTCCACGGTGGGATGGTGCGCCTCAGGGAGGCGGCACAGCAGATAGGCCGCAATCAACGCGTTCAGCAAGCCGGCCGCCACCATGAACGCCAACATGCGTTTGATTTTGTAGGGATCGGTGTAAACGGGTTCCGAATCAGTGTCGGTTAGAGGGGATGCGCCGGTCGAGTTCCACTCCACTGCAGCCACGGGCACGGCTGCCATCAAGGGTGTGACGCTCCACATCGAGGAGAGAAACGTAATGAAGTAGGGAAGGCGCAGGGCGTCGGCCCAGAGCCGGAAATCGGCGATCTCTCGCAGTGGCGACACGCCGCGAAGGTGGGGACCGAGTCCCGGCCATAGAAAGAAGTTGGCGAGGACGAAGGTGGCCACGTAAGCAGGCAGGAAGATGGCGGCTGCGAGAGCAAATGCCAGGGCCAGCTTTCTGGCACTGGCATGATGCGCAAGCTGTCGGTGCAGACAGGCGAACAGCAACATGCCCAACCAGACGAAAGCGAGATTGAGCCCCACCCATTCGGCGACTTCAAGAGGCCACGGCGCGGTGTGATTCTGCACGCGATCGATCATGGCGGCCCAGGCGGGCGCCAGCAGCGACCACAGGAGCGCGAAGACGATCAGGGAGGTTCGATTGCCCAGATACCTGACCCATCCGACCACGCATGCCGCGAGCGCCTGTCGCCAGTACCAGCCGTTGGAGCGTCCGCACTGGAACTCTTCAAGCAGATCGCCCGCCAGGGCATCATTCTTTTGACCAGGGATGCAGTGCTCGAGCATCCAGGTGGCAAGCGGCGGCGGGTCGATGCGGCTCATAGCTTCTTCAGCCTTGCTTCCGGCAGCGTTTGCCACAAGCGGGTGAGCACCCGGCGGGTTTCATGCACCTGGTGCAGACCTTGCCTTGTAATGCGAAAGAACCGTTTGGCCCGGCCGCCGCGCTCGGGGGTGGGGTCGCCCAGGCTGGAGACGACGAGGCCCTTGATTTCCAGCCGCTCCAGGGCGGCGTAGACGCTTCCTACGGAGACCTCGCGTCCGCGGATGGTCTCCAGTTGGCGCGCGATGGGAACGCCGTAGGCGTCGTCGCCGAGTTGGATGACGGCGAGGAGGAGCATGAGTTCGAGCTCTCCGAGGTAGCTGCGGTCAGCCATTAATTCAACAATAGAGAAGATATGGTCGGGTTACAACGATAAAAGTAGGGAATGGAAACGAAAAGGCCCGCGTCGGTCGAGATGCGGGCCTTCGGTGTGATGTGGTGTGGGGTTATTCGGGCTTGACTACGCCGGAGGTGCTTTCCTGCTTAGCGAGGCGGACGTGGGCGCCTTCGAGCTTGTGCTGGACCTTGGCGAGGTCGCCGGGCTCCTGATCAGTGGAGGGCGTCTTCTGGTACTGGGTGACGGAGAGCTCCCACTGCGCGGCGGCGAGGCGAATGCGGCCAGTCTTTTCGTAGAGATCGCCGAGGTGATCATGGACGGTGGGGTCGGCCTGATCGCGCTCGACCGCCTGGCGCAGGTTTTCCTCGGCGAGTTCGAACTCGCCCATTTTGAAGTAGACCCAGCCAAGGGAGTCGAGATAGGCGCCGTTCATGGGCTCCTGTTCGACGGCTTTGCGGACGAGCTTGAGGGCTTCCTGGAGCCGCACTCCCTTATCTGCGAACATGTAGCCCATGTAGTTCAGGGTCATGGCGTTGTTGGCATCGATGTCGAGCGCCTGACGGAAGAACCCTTCGGCCTGCTCAAGGTGCTTCTGGCGGTCGGCGAGCGCGCCTTTCAGGAAGAGCAGGTAAAGCTTGTCTTCCTTGCGGGTGGCCATGGGGGTGGCCTTGGTCAGGACTTCATCGGCTTCCTTATAGCGGCGCAGGCGCGTGTACATGTTGCCGAGCGCAAAATAGACGGGGCGGTCGTCGGCGTCGTTGTTGGTCAGCAGGCCCTTGGCCATGTTCAGGCCTTCGTCCGTCTTGCCCTGGTCTACCAGTTCGCCGGCCAGCATCAGCTTGAGGTCGCGATCTTTGGGATTCGACGCGATGGCCTTCTGGGAGACCTCCACAGCCTTGTCGAACATGCGGGCGTCGTTGTAGGTGTCGACCTGCAACTGGTAGCCGCGGGTGGCGGAGTCGCCGCCCATATCGATCATCTTCTGGTAGACGGCAACGGCTTCGTCCACCTTATTCTGCTCGTGGTAGACGGAGCCCAGGTGCTCGAGGAAGATGCTGCGGTTGTTCTTCTCCTCCGCGTTGTAGGCGCCATTGGCATGGGAGGTCTGGTCGACCATCTGCTGATAGGTGGAGGCGGCCTCGTCGTAGCGGCCCAGGACATCGAGCAGCATGCCTTCGTTGTAGCCCGCTTCCAGGCTTTCCGGATCCTTTTTGCGCGCCTTGCGGATGGTGGCGAGGGCATCTTCATACTTGCCCTGGCGGCGCTGAATCTCGGAGACCTTCACCAGGGGAGCCGCATCTTCCGAGTCGGCCTGGATCAGATCCTTGTAAGTCTTCAGAGCGTCGTCGAGCTGGCCGTCGTTCAGTTCGGCCTGGGCGAGGGCATTCAGGGTGGGCACGTCGCCTGGCTGCAGATCGACGGCGCTCTTGTACGCCGCGATGGCGTCCTTGGTGCGCTTCAGCTGGTCGTAGGTGGCGCCGAGGGTGAACTCCATGCGCGCCGTGCGGTCATTGACGGGCACAGCTTCAATGACTTTGGCGGCCTGCTCGAGGTTGTTGTTCTCGGCATAGACGCGGGCCAGGTTCAGGACGACTTCTTCCGATTCGGGCTCGATGTCCTGCGCGATTTTGAACTGCTCTTCCGCCTTGGCGGCCTGGTGTTTGACGGTGTAAAGCTGGCCAAGGATCATGCGATCTTCAACACTGCGCGGCTGCAGCGCGACGATTTTTTCAAATTCGCCGATCGCCTGGTCGAGAGTGTTGCCCGAGGGCGAGGACGAAGAGACGGAGTTCTGCTGCTCGCCGAGCTGACGAAGGTAAATGCGGCCCAGAAGCTTATGCGCATCCACATCGTCGGGATGGTTCTTGAGCACTTCGCGCTCGGTGCTCTCCGCGTCGCGCGTTTTTCCGGTGCGGAAGTAGAGGTCCGCCAGGCCGTCATAGAGGGCGGCAGACGCCGGATCGGCGTTGATTGCGGCCTTGTACTCCTCGACGGCGTGCTGCACGTACTCGGGGCGGCCGGAGTTGATGGCCTGTTCCTCGTACATATCCGCCAGGGCTGCGTGATAGTAGGCTGCCGCGCGGTTGGGTGTGTCGGCGGGCTTGGTCTGTGCAGGCGCTGCGGCGGCGGGCGGAGTGGCCTGGGCAGGCGTTGCGGCCGGGCCAGGAGATTGGGCGTGCGCGGCGCACACTGCAGCGGAAAGGCAAACGAGGGACAAAAATTCTTCGCGTCTCATGATCACGTATGGGGATCCTTGCCTCGGGCGACGAGGGACGAACTCCTGGGTAAAAAAGGCAAAAAGGGCTGCACAGCAGCAGCCGCTTCATTAAAGCGCCACTATTAGAGACGATTCTACGCGCCATTTGGTTCGTTTGTTGGCATTTTCGCAAAGAGCGGGAACTCTGCCAGGACGATGTGAAGTGGCGCATCCGGGCGCTTGGGCCCGGATGCACGGGTCAGGCTCAGTGCCGGAAGTGGCGGATGCCTGTGAACACCATGGCGAGGCCTAAACGGTCAGCAGCGGCGATGACGTCCTGATCCTTTACGGAGCCGCCCGGCTGGATGACGGCGGTGGCGCCGGCGGCAGCAACGGCCTCAAGGCCGTCGGGGAAGGGGAAGAAGGCGTCAGAGGCGGCGACACAGCCGGCCAGGGGCAGGACCGCTTTCATGGCCCCGAATTTGGCGGCGTCGACGCGGCTCATCTGGCCGGCTCCCACGCCAATGGTCTGGCCGTCTCGCGCGTACACGATGGCGTTTGATTTCACGTGCTTACAGACACGCCACGCGAAAATGAGGCTGCGCAGCTCTTCGGCTGTGGGAGGACGCCAGGTCACCACGTCGAGCTCGCTTTCTTCGATGCGGCCGGTATCGGCGTCCTGCAACAGCAGACCGCCGGAGACTTGCTTGAGGACCGGTCTGATTGGGGCGGGATGAATTTCGACCAGGCGCAGATTCTTCTTGCGGGCAAAAGCCTCGCGCGCTTCGGGGGTAAAGGAGGGAGCTGCAATGGCTTCGACGAAGAGCTTGGCGATCTCTTCGGCCACCGCACCGTCAACCTCCTGGTTGATGCCGATGACGCCGCCGAAGGCGGAAACGGGGTCGGCGGCGAGAGCCTTCTGGTAGGCCTCAAGCGCGGTGGCGCCGGTGGCTGCGCCGCAGGGGTTGGTGTGCTTGATGATGGCTACGGCGGGCAGGTCGGCTTCGTTCGGTTTGAGTTCCCGGGCGAGTTCCCAGCAGGCGTCGAGATCCACGAGATTGTTGAAGCTCAACTCTTTGCCCTGCAACTGCGTGGCGCCGGCAACCCCGAGGCCCGAGCCGTCCGAGTAGAGGGCGGCGCGCTGGTGGGGGTTTTCGCCGTAGCGCAGGGACTGGGCGAGGTTGAAGTTGATGCGCAGGGTGGCAGGGAACGCCTGCCGTGCGTCTGACTGCGTTTGTGGTCCGAGGGGCTCGGAGGCGGCGGGCGCCTGGTCGATCTGATCGAGGGCGTTGGCGATGGCGGTGTCGTAGGCGGCAGTAGTGGCGAAGGCCTGTTTGGCAAGGCGCCAGCGAGTCTCGCGGGCCAGGGCGCCGGCGGAGGATTTGAGCTCTTCCGTCAGGGCGGGGTAGTCGGACACCCGGGTCACGATGGCGACATCTTCGAAGTTTTTGGCGGCCGATCGGACCATGGAGGGACCGCCGATGTCGATGTTCTCAATGATGTGGCCGAAGGCGACGCCGGGCTGCGCGGCGGTCTTCTCAAAGGCGTAGAGGTTAACCACAACCATGTCGATGGGCTGAATCTGGTGCTCGGCTGCCGCGGCTTCATGCTCGGGGTTGCCGCGAATATAAAGAAGGCCTCCGTGGACCTTGGGATGCAGGGTTTTGACGCGCCCGTCGAGCATTTCAGGGAAACCGGTCAGGTCACTTATGTCCTTGACGTTCAAGCCGGCCTCGCGGAGGGCGCGGGCGGTGCCGCCGGTGGAGATGAGTTCCACGCCGAGATCCGCAAGGGTGCGGGCAAAATCGATCAGTCCGGTCTTGTCGGTCACGCTCAGCAGGGCACGCCGTATCTTCTTCTCCGCGCTCACGTTCACTCCTTGTTTGGGCCGCGCACTCGGGTGCGGTGTGTGAGTCATGCGGGGCCACATTTCAGAGTACAGGATGGGAGAGCTGGCTACAGGCAGGAGGCGATAGGCACCCGGAACAGGTGCATCATGCCGATCCTTGCTCCGTGGAACGCTTTGTCCGGCGGCGTGACGGCTGGCGCAAGCATTCAAACGTGAATCGGTTAGAGTGGAGGAATGGGAAGCAATCCCCCACCGTTCTCCCAGGCGCGGGACTACCGCGGCTGGGAGCCGGGCGCTGGTTCCGCGCCTGAGGTTCTGCCGCCTGGCAGCTATGCGCCTCCGCCGCAGGGCGGAGAGGTGTATGTTCCGCCGCAGCCGCCCCCCCCGCAGCGGCGCCGACCCCGCTGGTCTGTCGCGCCCGGGACGTATGTGCTGCTGGGTATCAATATCGCCGTCTTTGTACTGATGGTGCTGGGCGGAGTGAGCGCAATCAAGCCCACGTCTGAAAGCCTGATGAGCTGGGGCGCGAATAACGCCGGCTCTGTCGTGGTGTACGGGCAGTGGTGGCGGATCGTCACTTCCACGTTTGTGCACGGCGGCGTGCTGCACCTGGCGCTGAACATGTGGTGCCTGTGGAACCTGGGCATGCTGGCCGAACCGCTGATGGGCACCTTCGGCCTGTTCGCTGTATACGTGCTGACGGGTTCCGCGGGAAACCTGCTCTCGACGCTGCTGAACTGGATTAACTACGCGCCGAAAGAGGCGATGCCTCCGGGCTTTCCCATCTGGCTGGCGTTTCCCGCCGGAGTGGGCGCGTCGGGCGCGATCTTCGGGATTGCGGGCGCGCTCATCATCCTGCTCAAGTCACCCCGGCTGCCGGTGCCACCCGACGAGTTGAAGAAGATTCGCAAGTCTGTCATCTACTTTGCGGCCATCAATCTGTTCATCGGATTCTCCATCAATTTCGGGTCCAGCCGCACCGGTGTGGCCATTGATAACTGGGCGCATCTGGGGGGCTGTGCTTCGGGACTGTTGTTTGCGGTTCCGATGGTGCCGCGCATAGGGTGGCCGCGACAGACGTTCGATACGCGGCTGCGGCTGGCGGTGTCGATGGTGGCAGGGATTCTGATTCTGTTTGGATTCTTTCTGGCGCAATTGGGAAGGTGACCGCGGCAGGTGGTCAGGTAGCCGGGTACTCAGGTACTCAGGTAGCGCCAAGTGCTCAGGTAGCCAGGTGCTCAGGTAGCTAGGTGGTCAAGTGATCGACCGGGTCGGACACCTCGCTTGGATCACCTGGCTCTGTGAGCACGTAATCACTTGAACACTTAAGCGCCTGGTCACCTGAACACTGAATCGCTTGACCACTTGCTGCCCTTGCCACCTGTGAAAGAATATGCGTGTACGCAGGTTTCGGGAGCGATGTCTTCGCTCTCACTCCAACACTGGAGGGCGATATGGAACGGCGAACATTCATCCGGCAGGCAGCTATGACCGCGGCGGCAGCTTCTGCCGCTTCTTCTCTTCACGCGAAGACTCCCTCGCAACCGATAGCCAAACGCACGCTGGGCAAGACCGGCGAGAAGCTTTCCATCATCGGGTTCGGCGGCATCGTGGTCATGGACGAGGCGCCGGGTGCGAGCTCGAACATTGTGGCCGAGGCAGTGGACCGCGGGATCAATTATTTTGACGTGGCGCCGAGCTATGGCAACGCGCAGGAGCGCCTGGGGCCGGCTCTGGCGCCGTATCGCAAGAATGTGTTCCTGGCATGCAAGACGGAGGGGCGTTCGAAGGATGAATCGCGCAAACAGCTTGAGGAGTCGCTGCGGCTGCTGAAGACCGATCACGTGGATCTATACCAGTTTCACGCACTGACGAAAATGAAGGAGCTTGACCAGGTACTGGGGCCGGGCGGCGCCATGGAGACGATGGAGGCGGCGAAGAAGGAAGGCAAGATTCGCTACATAGGTTTCAGCGTGCACTCGGCGGAGACGGCGGTCGCCGCGCTGGAACGGTATCCCTTCGACACGATTCTCTTTCCGGTGAACTGGGTGTTATTTTCGCAGGCCGGTTTTGGTCCGCAGATTCTGAAGAAGGCGCAGGAGAAGGGCGTCGGCATTCTGGCGCTGAAGGCTATGGCGAAGTCGACGTGGCCGGCGGGGCAGAAGAAGGATCATCCCGAGCCGAAGTGCTGGTATCAGCCCGCGGCCTTTCCCGATCAGGCGTCGCTCGGTTTGCGCTGGACGCTTGGTCATCCCATTACGGCGGCAATTCCGCCGGGCGACGAGAAGTACTTCCGGCTGGCCATGGACGTGGCGCAGAGCTACAAACCGCTCGAGCCGCACGAGGAACAGGCGCTGTTGAGCGGAGGCGCAGGCCTGGAACCGATCTTCAGGTTGGGGAACGATGTTTAGCAGGTGATCGGGTGATCGGGTGATCGGAGGGAGGCTGCCTGATTAGATCGGCCTGACTTTTTTCATTCCAAGTTGATGCCTGGCGCACTAGGATTGCGTGCACAAGTGAGCGTGCCCAACTGGCTTCTCCTCCAACCCCTTCAACTGAAATGACAGAGCCTGCCTGCAAATCGGGCGAAGCGTCGCCTGAGTCTGCGCAGCCGTCGCATGGGCTCAAGCGACAACTGGGCCTCGGCGATCTGGTGCTCACGCAGATTCTTTGCGTGGTGGGCTCATCGTGGGTAGGGGTGGCAGCCGGGCTGGGAAAGGCGCAGACGCTTGTGTGGGTGCTGGCGATGCTGCTGTTCTACCTGCCGATGGCGGCCAGCGTGATTGAGTTGAACCGCCGCATGCCGCTCGAGGGCGGTCTGTACGTGTGGGCGCGTGAGGCGTTTGGGGACCTGGGCGGGTTTCTCACCGCGTGGAACATTGGCGCGTACGGGATCGCGGTGACGGCGACGATTCTCTTCGCTCTTCCTACCGAACTGAAATACTTGATTGGTCCGCGCGCGGCATGGCTGCCCGAGAATCACTGGGCATCTTTTGGAGTGGTGGCGACGGCGATTGGCGCGATCACGTTTGCGTCTCTGCGCGGGCTGGAATGGGGCAAGTGGATTCACAACGTGGGCGGGGCGGCCATTCTGTTTGTGTTTGCCGCGCTGATTTTTCTCCCCACCGTGGCCCTGGTGAAGGGCGAGCCGGTGCGGTGGACGCCGTTCACCGTGGCGCTGCCGCCGGCGGATATGCGCACCTTCGCGCTGTTCGGGCAGATGCTGTTCGGCGCGCTGTGCGGTCTTGAATATGTGGCGATCATGGCGGGAGAGAGCCGCCAGCCGGCGCGGACCATCGGACGGTCTGTGTGGATTGCCTCGCCCATCATCTGCGCCATGTTCATTTTGGGGACGGGGTCGGTGGTGGCGCTTGTGCCGCAGAGCCAGATCGATTTCATTGCGCCGATTCCGCAGACGATGCGGACAGCCCTGGGCCATACGGGGTGGGGAAATCTGCTGGCGATGACGGCGATTGTGCTGGTGGAGTTGCGGCTGCTGGGCGCGGCCAGTCTTTTGTTTACCGGCGTGACCCGGCTGCCGATGGCGGCGGGATGGGATCACCTGGTGCCGGCCTGGTTTACACGCATGCATCCGCGCTGGGGAACGCCGGCGAATTCAATTCTGTTTGCCGGAGCGGTGGCGGTCGGGCTGGTTGTCTTAGCCATGGCCGGCGTGCATTCACAGGAGACGTACCAGGTTCTTTCCGGCGCCAGCCTGACGCATTATGAGATCGCGTATCTCGCGATGTTTGCGGTGCCGCTGGCAGGCCGCGCGCGGATGCGCAAGGGGATGCCGGTGTGGCTGAAGGTCACGTCCGTTGTGGGATTGGCGGCGACCTGCTTTGCGCTGCTGATTTCGGCGTATCCGTTTGTGAGTGTGGTGAACGCGAAGGTGTATGCGGCCAAGATCCTGGGAACGATCGTGGTGAGCAACCTGGTGGCGGTCATCTTTTACCTGCTGAAGACGCGCGCGGGAGCGCCCGGGAACCGCGGCGCAGCGCTTTAGAACAATCCGGGCTGACCGGGCAGACCGAATTGACGGTTCGGCATGGTTAGTCCGAAATGCTCGTAGGCCATGCGCGTTGCCACGCGGCCGCGTGGAGTGCGATCAAGAAAACCGATCTGGATGAGGAAGGGCTCGTAAACTTCTTCGAGCGCGTCCTCTTCTTCGGCCAGGGTTGCGGCCAATGTGCTCAGACCCACGGGGCCGCCATCGTATTTCTGGATGATGGTGAGCAGAAGGCGGCGGTCGATTTCGTCGAAGCCGTGCGCGTCCACTTCGAGCAGGGTGAGCGCGGCATTGGCCGTGGCGCGGTCGATGGAGCCGTTGCCGCGCACCTGGGCATAGTCGCGCACCCGCCGCAGCAGCCGGTTGGCGATACGGGGAGTCCCGCGCGAGCGGAGGGCGATCTCGGCGGCTCCATCCGCATCGATGGGCACCTGCAGGACCTCGGCGGAACGCTCGACGATGAAGCGAAGGTCATCTTCGGTGTAGAACTCGAGGCGCAGAAGGATGCCGAAGCGCGAACGCAGCGGAGAGCTCAGCAGGCCGGGGCGGGTGGTGGCGCCCACAAACGTGAAGGGGCGTATGTCCATGACATGCGTGCGCGCGGAAGGGCCCTGGCCGATGATGATGTCGAGCTTGTAGTCCTCAAGCGCGGTGTAGAGCTTTTCCTCGAGAACAGGCTGCATGCGGTGAATTTCGTCGAGGAAGAGAACCTGTTTTTCGCGCAGGTTGGTGAGGATCGCGGTGAGGTCGCCCTGGATCTGCAGGGCCGGGCCCGAGGTCTGCTGAAAGCCTACGTCGAGCTCATTGGCAATGATCGTGGCCAGGGTGGTCTTGCCCAGCCCCGGCGGTCCGAAGAGCAGCACGTGATCCAGGGCCTCGCCGCGCGACTTCGCGGCTTCAAGAGCGATGGCGAGCTGCTCCTTGGCCTTGGGCTGCCCGATGAATTCCTTGAGCCAGCGGGGCCGCAGCTTCAGCTCAAAGCTCTGCTCTTCGTCAGCGCGCGAGGCGCTCACGAGGCGTTCCGGCGACTCTTTGCGAATGGCCATTCTGGGTAGAAGTGTATCGGGTGACCCGCGGAGGGGCAAATGACAGGCGAAACCCGGGTTGGCGGGTTGCACGTCTGGCGGTCAGGCGCGGGCGCGAGGTCATGCGAACGGGTGTACTCAGTGCCTCGGACGTGCGTATACGGCAGAGTACACCGATCTCCGGAACGTGCGGTAAATCGGGTACAAACCGCAAGGAACAAGCGCTCGTCCGATTGGCAAACCACTTGCTGAGATGTATGCGAATACCCTCCATTTTTCTGGAAGGCGGGGCGCGTTTACGCGGAAACCCCCGAGGAGATTTGTATGTTCAGGCGTTTTTGCGTTTTGATGGGTGCGATGGCGGGCGTTGCTCCGTTGTTTATCGGATGCTCTGCCTCGCAGGTGGACACCGTGACCGTGAGTCCGGCGTCACAGACGATTGCTGTGGGCCAGACCGCGCAGTTTACAGCGACGGGCACGATCACGCACGGCAAGCATCCCGCCTCCACGGCTGATGTGACCGGTCTTGTGTCGTGGACATCGAGCGCTCCCGCGGTGGCGACGGTCAGTTCCTCGGGCCTGACCACGGCAGTTTCAGCTGGGACCACGACAATCACGGCAGCCATGAAGGGCTTCGGCGGCACCATCACTTCGACTGCCGTGGTGACGGTCACAGGCAGCGGCGGATCGGGCGGGTCCGGAGGTGGGAGCGGCGGCAGCGCGGATATCACCGCTGTGACCGTGATCCCGGGCAGTCAGGCGGTGGCATCTCCAGGCCAGACGAGCACGTTTTTGGCGATCGGCACCACATCGAACGGCGCCACGCAGGGCTTGACGAGCCAGGTGGCGTGGATGTCAAGCAGCAACCAGATAGCGACCATCAACTCGGCTGGCGTGGCCACCGCGGCCAGCAAGGGCACGGCGACCATCACCGCGCTGTTTACCAATCCTGACAAGTCAGTCGCGTCGGGCACCGCCACCTTCCAGGTGGTTGGAGGCACGACGGAACTGGTGACCGCGCTGGATATCTATCCGGGATCGCAATCATTGATCCAGGCGCAGCAGACGCAATTCTTTGTTCTGGGCACGGAGGGTTCGTCGGGTCTGCAGGTGGATGAGACAGCAGGCGTGGACTGGACATCCAGTAATACAAACGTGGCCTCGGTGGGCACGGCGGGGAGCGGCACGCCGGGGCTGGCGACCGCTGTGGGCGCCGGTTCTGCGACCATCACCGCCAAATTCACCAATCCTGATAAGAGCGTGGTGGTTGCCACGGCTGACCTGGCAGTGTCGATTGGCGCAGCGCAGGAACCGCTGCTTTCGATCCAGGTGGTGCCGGGCGATGTGGCGGTGTCGAACAAAGGGATGACGGCCCAGTATTTGGCGTTCGGCACCTTCTCGACCGCGCCGACGGTACGGGACATCACCAACTCCGTGACATGGCTATCGACATTGCCAGAAGTGGCGTCGATCAATTCGTGTGGTTCAGGGGCAGGGTCGACTTGCGGGTCTGGCACGTCCGGCGGGCCTTCCGGCGGACTCACTGGAGAATACGCAGGACTGGCTACGTCGCAGGGCCTCACCGGCAACTCGGTGATCTACGCGATAGACAACACGTCGAACCCGGATGGCACATTGGTGCTGTCGAATCCGCAGACCTTCACCTGCAAGGATGCCAACGCCAACGTCTGCGTTCAGTCCGTGCCGACGCCGCAGTTCGCGACGATCACGGTTTACATTGAAGGAGCACAGACGTCCCCCTCGGGCCAGTTTGTCACGGCTCCTTCGGACACCGGAACGGCAAACCTGATCCACTGCGGGAAGCAATACAGCGGCTCCGGCGGGCAGGTGTGCACCGGGACGTACGCGGTTGGATCAAAGGTGACGCTGACGGAGAACCTGGCTGCAGGTAGCCAATACTTTGGCGGCTGGTCGACAGGTTCGGGATGCGTTGATTCCTCGGGAACTCCGCTCACCGCGGCGCAGTTGGCCACATCCACAACGTGCACGATTTCCGTGAACGGCAAGACGGGTCTGAATGGGAACGCGTCCGTGGGCGTGATCTTCTACTAGGCAGTTTTGGAAGCGAAGAAGCCGCTCGTCCGGTTTGGATGGGCGGCTTTCTTTTTGTCTTCGCGGACACTTCGGGCGGAGACTTCCGGAATCACGCCGGGGGTTGGGCTCCGGGCCAGTAGCGGAAGCTGCGGAAGGTGGCCTGGCCTTTGCCGGCGGCGAAAACGGCGGGGCGCACGTCGAGAAAGCCGCCGAGCACGTTGTGATGCATGCCGGAGATTTCGGCTGACTCTTCCATGCGCATCCAAGGCTGCTCGGGAAGCTGATAGTAGAAGTCGACCTCCTGCTCATCGTTGACGACGCGAAGCGTGGCGCGCGTCGCGCCCTTGTGCACGCGGCTGGGCACGTAGTTGTTGGCCAGGCGGACGCCGATTCCGTCCTCATCGAGCAGGATGCCGGTGGCGTGTTCGGGACTGTAGAAGAGCATGAGTCCGGAGGCGCAGCCGGGTGCGACTTCAATGTCGATTTGGACAGTGTACGAGTGGCCGCCGACGGGCGTGGTGAGGGCGGGCGAGTTCTCCAGCGACGTGCCCTTTGCCTGTAGTACGAGAGAGCCGTTGCCGGCGGTAAAACGAGCGCGATCGAACTCGTGCCAGAAGCTCCACTGGAGGCCCAGCTCGGGTGTCTTGAAATCGTCGGACGGATCAGGGAGCGGCTGCTGCTGCGCGCCGGGAATCGGTACCGGGATGGCAGCGTCCGGGGTGATACCTTCGGCTACGCGGAACCATCCATCGCTGGTCCACTCCACCGGCAGCAGAAGGAGCTGGCGGCCGAGCGTGCGATAACCGTTTTCGTACGAATGCACGGTCATGTACCAGCGGCCATCGGGCGTGTCGACCAGGCGACCGTGCCCTACGCTCATCCAGCGGTCTTTGCGCGAGGTGGTGCGCACGACTGGATTGTGTGGGGAGAACTCCCACGGGCCATCTGCATGGCGGCTGCGCGCCGAAACCACGCCGTGACTCGTGGCGGGGCCGCCAGTGCCACCTTCGGCAACGGTGAGATAGAAGTAGCCGTTGTGCTCAAGGAGCTTGGGAGCCTCCAGGCAGGTGCACTCCATGCGCGGTGGAGTGGGCATGGGCCACGGCTCGAATGCTTTGCGCGGAGGCGTCTTCACGCTCAGCCCATCGGCGGCGAGCTCCGCCATCAGGCCCCCGTTCATGTAAAGGAAGCGGCGTCCGTTTTCCGCCACGTGAGCGGGGTCGATGGCGTTGATGGCGAGGTCAATGGGCTCGCTCCAGGGGCCGGTAGGCTTGTCCGCGTGGACCACGTGGAGGCGCTGGTTCGAGGGGAAGTAGATGTAGAACCGGCCCTGGTACTCGCACAGATACGGCGCCCACACGCCGCCGCTGTAAATGGGGAGGGCCGCGGCCACCGGTTTCCAGTTGATGAGGTCGCGCGAGTGCCAGATGAGCAGGCCCGGCGCGTAATCGAAGCTGGAATGGGTGAGGTAGAAGTCGTCGCCCACGCGGATGGGGCTGGCGTCGGGGTGATCGCCCGCGAGAAGGGGGTTGCGATAGCGGTTGCGGACTTCAGCGGCGGCCAGTAGAGAGGACGCGGACGGCAAGGCAACGGCAGCGGCGCTGTTGCCGAGAAAACGACGGCGTGTGAGCATGACCGGCCAGTGTAGGGCCCAGCGGTCCGGCGCGTAAAGCAATGCGACATGCGAGGCGCAAAGTCAGCTTATCCGGAACTGCCGTTTAAACTGGGATCTGGCTCCCTTTTTCGTGATGACTCATCGTTTTGCTCGTCTACGCCGTTTCCACTTCAATCTGCCGCAGCGTGTTGCCGCGGCGCTGCTCGCGCTTTTTCTGGCGCAGGGCTTCTGGATCACTGCGCACCAGACGCTGAGCGACCGGGACTACCAGTTCGCGCGCTGCGGACGCGAGATGTGGGAAAAGCCTTCGCCCCTGGCCGGCTACTACACCAGCTGCGGCAACATTCACGATGGCGTGCTGGCGTATCGTGTGGCGGGCCTGCCGCTCACGCTGAATGTGCTGGCCGAGCGCGGCATCGATCTGTTTCGCAAGCCTGAGGACCGCGTGATGCAGAGCGGTCAAGCAGGCTCCTCGGAGATCAGTACGTGGGAGTTGCGTCACCAGATGCCGCATGTTCTGCTGTTGATGCGGTTGCCGTTCCTGTTTGTAGGATGCGTTCTGGGCGGGGCGCTCTGGTGGGTGACGCGGCGGCTGTTCGGCAACTTTGGCGGATACACGGCGCTGGCGCTCTACTGCTTTTCCCCTGCCGTGCTCAAGGCGTGCGTCGCGCCGGATGCGGAGATCCTGGCCACGCTGGGAATTTACGCAGGCGTCTACA
This sequence comes from Occallatibacter sp., assembly GCF_036502485.1. GTDB lineage: Bacteria > Acidobacteriota > Terriglobia > Terriglobales > Acidobacteriaceae > Telmatobacter. Next base: position 51,860 of record NZ_DASXYM010000126.1, read on the forward strand.
CGTGCATCGGCGTAGCCCATGCCATGCAGGGGCCGCGGCGCCGATGGCGTCCCCGCATCGTGTTGCTGACCCTGAGCTTTGGGCTGGCCGCCGCCGCTCACATAGCGGCGTTGCCGACAGTTGGCTTGCTTGGCCTGGTGCTTATGTTGTGGATTGCGGAGGGACGCCGCAGCCAGATTCTCCCGGTCATCCTGCTGACCTGTGCCGGCTCCATCGTGCTTGTCTTCGCATGCTACGGGTTCTCTCCGGACGCCTTCAGCTATCTCTTCCGTTCCGCCGCGGGGTTTGTCGGGTTCTCGTTTGTTCCGGCGAAGCATTTCTTTTCCTCATTCGCCAACGCCGGGATCACCATCGCTACCGTGGCGTCGTCGATCCTTTACGTGGGCGTCCGCCGTTCGCGTTACTTTGGCAACACGGCTCCGCTGGTGTGCGCGCTGGTGCTGTTTCTGCTGGTCACTACCGGGGTTCGATCGTCGCCATGGCTGTGGGCGCAGCCCTTTCTGCTGACGTTTGTGGGGGGCGTTTTCGCGGACGCGTATGAGAGCCCGCGACCGCGTCTGGCTCTGGCCGCGGGGGGAGCGATTGTGCTGCTGCAGGCGGTTTTCTGCGTGCTGAGCCTGCCCGGATTGCTCTGATTCGAAACGCCTTTCGAGCCGATTCCCTGGTTGTTGCGAGGGGGCGTGGCGAGGGGTCTATCCAACCTAAACAGAGGACGCGCTAAACTATAGAAAAATCGCAACTTAAATAGCTTGTTCTGCCTTGCTGAAAGCGCTCTGAGCCGCTAAAATAGAAGGGTAGCCCGCACCAGGTTCCGGCCTCTTCTTACTGTGTGCTCCTGCCGCCCTCCGGCGGGCTCGTAAAACCTATGGCAGACGATCAGAACCCCACGCTCCCCCTCGACGGCGGCACTCCCCCCGGCGGCTCGAATCTCATCCCGATCAATATCGAAGAGGAGATGCGCCGCTCCTATCTCGACTACTCGATGTCGGTCATCATTGGGCGGGCCCTCCCCGACGCGCGCGACGGCCTGAAGCCGGTCCATCGGCGCGTGCTCTATGCGATGAGCGAGATGGGTCTGGAGCACAACAAGAAGTACACCAAGTGCGCCAAAGTGGTGGGTCAGTGCATGGGCGTCTACCATCCCCATGGCGACTCCGCCATTTATGACACGCTGGTGCGCATGGCGCAGCCTTTCTCGCTGCGCTACACCCTCGTGGATGGGCAGGGAAACTTCGGTTCCGTAGACGGCGACCCGCCCGCGGCCATGCGTTATACCGAGTGCCGGATGGAGCGCCTTGCGGGCGAACTGCTGGCCGATATCGAAATGGATACGGTCGACTTCACGCCCAACTACGACGAGTCCACCTTCGAGCCTACGGTTCTGCCCACGCGCATTCCCAATCTCATTGTCAACGGATCGAGCGGTATCGCGGTGGGGATGGCGACCAACATTCCGCCCCACAATCTCACCGAGATCATTAACGCCACCATCGACCTGGTGAACGATCCGCACGCCGGCCTGGATGCGGTGCTCCAGCACGTGCAGGGACCGGATTTTCCGACCGGTGGTTTTGTTTACGGCAAGAGCGGCATTCGCAGGGCCTATGAGACGGGCCGCGGCCGTTTCATGATGCGCGCCAAGGTGGCCACCGAGAACCTGACCAAGGAAAAACAGGCGATCATCGTCACCGAGATTCCTTACCAGGTCAACAAGTCCAGGCTGATTGAGCGCATTGCCGAGTTGGCTAACGAGAAGATCATTGACGAAATCTCTGACGTGCGCGATGAATCTGATCGCGACGGCATGCGCGTTGTCATCGAGCTGAAGCGCGGATCGCAGCCGGAGATTGTGCTGAACCAGTTGTACAAGCACACGCAGATGCAGGAAAGCTTCTCGATGATCTTTCTGGCCGTGCTGCACGGCCAGCCGCGAGAGTTGCCTCTTGACCACGCCATCCGCGCCTTCATCGATCACCGGGTTGAAGTGGTGCAGCGCCGTACCGCCTTCCTGCTGCGCAAGGCCCGCGAGCGCGAGCACATCCTGGAAGGCCTCAAGATCGCGATCGACAACCTCGACACGGTCATCCGGATTATCCGTGCATCGGGGTCGCGCGCCGAGGCCCGCGAGAATCTGTATGCGTGGGGCAAGGGCACGGAGATCGTCATCAATCTGGGCCGCGAGATTCTGCCGCATGAGGAACGCGGCCTTTCCCTGCGCCAGGTGGATGCCATCCTGGAGTTGCAGCTCTATCGCCTGACGCAGCTTTCGGTGGATGAGATTCTGAAGGAGCTCGGCGAAATTCGCGACAAGATTGCCGAGTACGAGTCGATCCTTGCCAGCGAGAAGAAGTTGCGCAAGGTCATCATCAAGGAACTGGAGCAGGTGCGCGACAAGTACGGCGACGAGCGCCGCACGCAGATCGTGGACGAGTCTGCCGAACTGCAGCTTGAGGACCTGATCGCCGATGAGCAGGTTGCGGTAACCGTCAGCCACCAGGGATATCTCAAGCGCACGCCTATCAGCACCTATCGCCAGCAACGCCGCGGCGGCACGGGGCGCATGGGCATGAAGACCCGCGAAGAAGATTTTGTCGCACAGCTTATCGTGGATTCGACCCACGCCTACCTGCTTTGCTTTACCAATACCGGCCGCATGTACTGGCTGAAGGTCTACGAGGTACCCGACGTGGGCGCGGCGGGCAAGGGCAAAAGCATGCAGAGCCTGCTCAACCTGCAGCCCGGCGAGAACGTCCGCGCCATCCTGCCCGTGCGCAATCTCGAAGAAGAAGGAAAATTCATCTTCTTCACCACGCGCAACGGCACGGTGAAAAAGACTCCGCTAAAGGACTTCTCCAACGTGATGGCGAAGGGCATCATCGCCATAGGCATCGACAAGGAAGACGAATTGGTGAGGGCGCGCATCACCGACGGTTCGCAGATCGTCTTCCTCGCCACGCGACTCGGCATGGCCATTCGCTTCGATGAAGCCGACGTGCGTTCCATGGGGCGGCCGGCCTACGGTGTGCGCGGCGTGGACCTGGGCAAGAACGACTACGTGGTGGGCGTGGCTATCACTCCCAAGGAGCACGAACCGGGCGCCTATCGCATTCTCTCCGTGAGCGAGAACGGCTTTGGCAAGCGCACCGATGTGGAGGAATATCGTCTGCAGACGCGCGGCGGCAAGGGCGTAAAAAACATGGCCGTCACCGATCGCATCGGCAAGGTCACGACCATCCAGCTTGTGGACGACACGAGCGAACTGATGGTGATCAGCCAGTTCGGCAAGATCATCCGCGTGGATACGAAGACGATTCGTGCCGCGGGCCGCGCGACCCAGGGCGTTCGCTTGCTCAACCTCGATACGGACGACAAGATTGCCGCGGCGGTGGTGATTCCGCCTGAGGAAGCCGTGAAGGATGACGAACAGGGAACGTTGATTCAGTGATTGGAGCCACCATTTGGAGCGGAGCGTTCGCAGAATCACGGATATGAAAGCGCAACCGCTGGAGGCCTGCCGTTACTGGCGGAGCTGCACCGTGCCGGAGCGCGGATGAGGGCAATCGAGGAAGTTGTCGGGGAAGCGTATTGCGCCAAATTGGTTCAGCCGGGTTGAGCTTCATTCAGATCATGTTTTCATAGCTCACCATTCGCATCCCGATTGGATACGAACTCCGGACCCACCTTCGTTCCCGCACTCGCGCAACTTTCCTGAATGTTGCGGGTCGGTGTGAATTGAAGGCCCTGGGCGGTCATGTCTGGCCTCGCCGCTGTGAATCGGGGTGTCCCATTATCAGACTCATCCGCACCCGTGTTGATACTTCGCGTAGAGCCGGCCCGGGCCTACACTGGGATTGCTCTGGTTTCTCCGCACACTCCTGCGTGTCGCGGAATCTTCTCCTCATTTTGACGCTGGCGGCAGTCTCCTCGACGGGAGCCCTGGCCGCCACCTCCACGCGCGCCGTGGCTTCGGTCCGTCGTGCGAAGCCGCATTCTCACGCCTCGTCCGTGACCCGCGCCGGCGTGCCGGCCCACGCGCTGACCTCTGCGCACCGGACGGCTTCATCCCGCCGCGGGGCGTCCGGGGCTGCATCCGGTGCGGCCGCGGGAGCCCGTGCAACCCACGCATTCGACCGATCTACCAGGCGCTCATCGGGTCTGCCATCCAGCAGACCGGCAACTGCTCATGACTCCGCGCCAAAGGCCTCCGGCCATAGCCATTCCGCGGCGCAAAGCCGGCGCCACCGGCTGGATACGCGTCACTCACCGTTTATCCACCGCGGGCGGTCAATTCCTGAGCCCATGGTTGTCGCGGGTCCGACGGCCGAAGCCGTTTCCTTCACTCGACACGGCGCGCTTCCCATGCCGCCACCTCTGCTTGGTTCCTCTGTATCGCTGGCGCGCCAAAACCGGATCAACGAAGAGCAGGGATTGGAGCGCATCCTCGACGACGCGGATCTGAACGACCGGATCGCTCAGCACCTGCTTGTACCCGTGCCCGCGTCGGGCTCGCTCCAGATCAACGGCAACCTTCCTGAGAATCGCCGCTATTGCCGTCCCTGGACCACCCGCTTCCTCATCGACCTGGGCCGGGCCCATACCGCGCGCTTTCATCGCCCCCTGCTGGTCACCTCCGCGGTGCGCACGGTGGAGTACCAGAAGCAGCTCATGCTGGTGAACGGCAACGCTGCCGCGGCCGAGGGCGATGTGGTCAGCCCCCACCTCACGGGCGCCACAATCGACATTGCCAAGGGCGCCATGAGCCGTCAGGAACTCGGCTGGGTGCGCTCGTGGCTGCTTCCTCTGCAGCTCGCCGGCGCTATTGATGTGGAAGAGGAATTCCAGCAGGCCTGCTTCCACATCACGGTGTACAAGGCTTACGTTCCTGCGCCTCCGCCGCCCGGCATCCACCACCGCCGCCATGCGCCACCCGCCGCCGAAATGGCTTCCCGCGGCCGTTAGCTTTGGCAGTATCTCTCTTCACAGAATTGTGGTTTCGCTTCAGCGCGGATTCGGGATACAATCGCGGGCAAACGCACTTCAACTCGCTCCGGAACGTTCACCGGGAAAAGTGCGTACACCAATGCGGAAAAATGCAAGGAAATCCGCGCATTGCGGTTTGATTGCATACCGCTCGCGAGGCAAACGACCGAAATCTGTGAGGCATTCATGACTGACACCAGCGTTCAACCCGCAACTCAATCTACCCCCGGACTGTCGCAAGTGGAGCGCGTCATCGACGCCTTTGCTGCGCCATCCAAGACCTTTGAAGACATCAAGCAAGGACACACCAGCTGGTGGTTGCCGTTTCTGCTCTTCGTGATTGTCGGCACCGGACTGTGGTTCACAGTGAACTCCAAAGTTACCTGGCCGACAGTAGTTGAGAACGGTCTGCGCATGTCTCCCAAGCAGGCTGAGCGCCTGCAGCAACTTCCGCCCGAGCAACAGGAAGCACAGAAAAAGATCTCCGCGGTTGCACAGAAGTACATCTGGCTGGTGGCGCCCGTATTTGTGCTGCTGATGAACCTGATCGCCGCTGGAGTTTTACTCGGCACTATCAACTTCGGCTTTGGCGGGCGCGCAAAGTTCGGGCAGGTGCTTGCCGTGAGCTGGTACGCAGGACTCCCCGGGCTGATCAAATTACTGCTGGGCATTGTTGGTCTGTTTGCCGGAGTGGCTGCTGAGTCCTTCATGCCGGCCAACCCCGCGGGAACCAACGTGGCCTACTTCCTCGCTCCGCCGCCGGAGACCAATATTGCCCTATGGTCGCTCTGCGCAGCCATTGATATCACTTTCCTATGGACTCTGATTCTCTTCTCCAAGGGCTTGGCGAAGGTGGCCGGGACCAAGCCGTCCTCAGGTTACGTGGCCGTGTTTGGCTGGTGGGCTATCTACCTCATGATCTCCATCGGCATCGGCGCAGCCTTCTCATAACCAACACTCCTGAACCCGTAAAAGCAAACGGCGCGCATCGCAGGATGCGCGCCGTTCGCTTCTAATCCCTGATCCCTGTCTCTCTCACTCCGTCCAGCGGCGCATGATCAGCGAAGCATTGATTCCGCCGAACCCGAAGGAGTTCGACAGCGCTACGTCGAAACTGCAGGGGATGGCCATATCGGGCACGTAATCCAGACGGCACTCGGGGTCCGGATTTTCCAGGTTGATGGTGGGAGGGAGCATCTGGTTCTGCAGAGCCAGCACGGTGATGCCGGCTTCCAGTCCCCCGGCGCCGCCCAGCAGGTGTCCGGTCATGGATTTGGTGGCGCTCACCTTGAGCTTGCCGCTCAACGCGTGCTCGCCGAAAACCTTTTCGACGGCGAGAGATTCATTGCCGTCGCCGGCAGGCGTTGAAGTGGCATGCGCATTTACATAGCCTACTTCTTCCGGCGCGATGCCCGCGTCCTTGAGCGCTGCACGCATGCTGCGCTGCGCGCCCGCGCCTTCAGGGGCGATGCCAGTCATGTGATATGCGTCTGCGCTCATGCCGTAGCCAATCACTTCGGCGAGAATCTTCGCGCCGCGCTTCTGCGCGAACTCGAGCTCCTCGAGAATCAGGATGCCCGCGCCTTCCCCGATGACGAAGCCGTCGCGGTCCTTATCGAACGGGCGACTGGCCTTCTGCGGCTCGTCATTGCGCGTGGAGAGCGCGCGCATGGCTGCGAATCCGCCCACCGCAAGCGCGGTTACGGATGCTTCTGATCCGCCTGCGATCATCGCATCCGCATCGCCGTGCAGAATCATGCGCACCGAATCGCCAATGGAGTTGGCTGACGTGGCGCAGGCAGTGGCGGTGGCGGAGATTGGCCCTTGGGCCCCATAACGAATGGAGATCTGACCTGCCGCCATGTTCACAATGGTGGAAGGAATGAAGAAGGGCGAGATCTTGCGCGGGCCGCCGGCCAGAAGGCTGGCGTGCTCGCGCTCGATGATCTCAAAGCCGCCAATTCCAGACCCGATGAACACACCCACGCGTTCCGCAATGTCGGGTGTGATCTGGAGGCCGGATTGCGCCATGGCTTCCTGGGTGGCGGCAAAGGCAAAGTGAATGAAGCGCCCCATCTTGCGCGCTTCCTTCTTGTCGACGAAGTTGAGGGGGTCAAAGTTTTTGACCTCGCAGGCGAAGGTAACGGGAAAGCCGGTAGTGTCAAAGCCCTGGATGGGCCCCGCACCGCTGACGCCTGCCACCAATTTCTGCCACACTTCGGGGGCGGTGTTGCCCACACCGCAAACCAGCCCGAGGCCGGTGATGACGACTCGACGATTCACCGGCTACTTGCCTTTCGCGGTCTTTTCGTGTTTCTCGATGTAGTCGATGGCATCCTTGACGGTCTTGATCTTTTCCGCGTCCTCGTCGGGAATCTCGAGATCGAACGCCTCTTCGAACTGCATCACCAGCTCGACCACGTCGAGCGAGTCCGCACCCAGGTCTTCCTGGAAGCTGGCGTTGGGCGTTACCTCCGCCTCATCCACCTGCAGCTGTTCCACAATGATCTGCTTTACCTTCTCTTCCACGGCCATGCGTGTCTCTCCTCAGTTCTGTTAGGCGATTCAAACCCGTTCCGGGCACTGGCGCCGATGCTATGCCAGCCGAGAATACCGGTCTGCGGCCCGCTAGCACAACCGGCGCTGCGCAAAAATTGCGCAAACCCCCGAAGTACCAAGTCTATAGGGCGCACCCGCCTGCGGTAAAGCTGCGCAAGGCTTGAAGATGCGGGCCAGTCTTATGGGGGTCCGGAGACCGGATTGGCGGCGTGTCAGGGGCGTACCAAATCGAGAACCGGGGAAGATTTCGTCCAGAATTGCACAAGCGAAAAGGCGTATATTTGGCGAACAAGGGAAGGAAACGTCATGCAGGCTCTCATCGCCGCCCTCGCTGCCATCGCTGGAATCATCCTTGGTTATCTCCTGCGCCAGGTTGCCGCCAAATCCGAGCGCACCGCCGCCGAAAACGAGAAGGCCC
>NZ_DASXYM010000127.1:0-70994 GCF_036502485.1 Occallatibacter sp.
GGCTTCCATGCCGGTGGTGTGATAGCCCTGGATGTCGCAGGCAGCGAGCAGATCGGCTTCAGTGAGCTGCGCCAGTACTTCAGAGACGCGATGCATGGTGGATGAGAGCGTCTGGATGAGCTGATCGCGAGGGATGCCCTCGGTGCGGCTGAATTCGGCGGGGCGGTCGCGGTGGTCGCGAGACTGCGTGAAGGCTGTGATGATCCACTGCGTGACATTGCCGTTGAGATGCAGCAGGAGATTGCCGATGCTGTTGCAGGAGGAGTTCGGCCGCCACCAGATCTGCTCGTCGGTGAGGGACTCGACGCAGGTGCGCAGGCGTGTCCAGGATTGATCGAGCAGCATCTCGCGGGTGGCGCGCAGAAAGGTGGATGCGAGGTTGATGTGTGCAGTTTCGGTCATAGGGGCACCTCGTGTGCGTGGGGGTGACTCAGTGCAGGCCGGCATTCACAGATTTGATCAGCGTCCTGGCGGGGTCATCGCTTTCGAGGTCCCAGATCATGATGCCGCCGAGCTTGTGAGCGCGGACATACTTGCATTTTCCTGCGATGGATTCCGGGTCTTCGTAGCTGACGAAGGTGCGGGTCTCGGGATTGTAGAGCGAGGGGACCTGTGAAGTTGGATCCCAGTAGCGGGTGAAGCCGTGGCCGAGCATGGTGGTTTCGATCTGACTGAAGGGCGCGCCGGTGCGGGGTGCGGGCTTGCCCGGCTGGTAGAGGCCGTTGCTGGTGGGGGGGACGTCGGTCCAGGCATGTCCGTAGAAGGGGATGCCGAGGACGAGCTTGCCCGCGGGGACGCCGGCTTTCTCGAAGGCACGAACAGAAGCATCGGCGGAGGTTTTTTCAGGATCGGCAGGGTTGGTGAAGAGCGCGGCGTGATGGCCGGTGAGGGGGCCGCTCCCGGGCTCATAGTAGTCGTACGACATGAGGTTCACGGTGTCGACGATGCGGGCCACTTTGTCGATGTCAGTGTGGGCGAGGAATTCAGGCGACGCGCCGGCTGCGATGGTGAGATAAAGGCGGCGGCCGGTCTCCCTGGAGACGCGGTCGAAGTGCTGGCGCAGTTCGCGGAGCAGTGCGGTGAAGTTCTGCTTGTCCTCCGGGCGGAAAGGATGGCCGGCGCCGGGGAGGCCGGGATATTCCCAGTCGATGTCGAGGCCGTCGAGTTGATATTGGGTGATGAACTCCGCTACGGAGTGAATGAAGGTGGCGCGGGTTGCACTGTTGAGCGACACGTCAGAGAAGTTGGTGGACCAGAGCCAGCCGCCAACTGAAACGAGGATGGTGAGGTTTGGGTTCTCTTTGCGCAAGGCGGTGAGGAAGGCGAAGTTTTCGGCGTCATGCGCGAAGCCGGTCACCATGCGGCCGTCCTGGATGTTGGCGAAGGCGTAGTTGAGGCGGGTGACGCTGTGCGGGTCCACCTCGCCGCTGGTGAGGGTGGCGTTCTGCGGGAAGATGTAAGCGACGATCTGGGGGGTGGATCTGGGAGATGCGGAGAATGCGGATGCGGCTGCCGCGAGGAGGAAGGACGAAACCAAGATTCGGCGAAGGAACGGCATGGAAGCAGTCTAAGACAGGCGATCGCCTGAAGGGGAACGGGGAGGGATAGATTGTCTCGCAATGGAACGGTAAGTGAGAAAAATCTCAGAAAACTTGTGAGAGGCCGTCACAAAAGCGAGGCGCGGCCTACATTTCGGCAGTACATTACTTTTCCTAAATTAATGAATGGCCGGTTCGATGCGCCGTCAGGAGAAACAGAGGGCTCCTGATGCGGTGTGTCGAACCGGCATTTCTATTGGTATCGAGAGGATCAGGCGGTGGTTTCGATCTGCGCGTTTGAAGATTGCCTGGAGCCTGCGCTGGCGAGGCGGATGGCGAGTACGGTGATGTCGTCTTCCTGGCCGTAGTGGCGGGCGGCCTCGGCGATGTGGGCGGCTGGGTGGCGGGTGAGGGATGGGAGGCGCGCGAAGCCGTAGAGCTCGCCGGTGGCGGAGCGGGCTTCCGGGACGCCGTCGGACATGAGGACCATCTGCTGGCCGGGATCGAGGCGCGAGAACTTGGTGTGGTATGCCTGGTCAGCGACAAGGCCGAGGGGCAGTGCGGGAGCGGTTTCGAATTCGTGGCCGTCGATGTAAGGCGGGATGTGGCCGGCGTTGGCGAGGCAGAACTCGCCGCTCGGGTTGATGCGCACGCAGAGGGCGGTGGTGAAGCCGAGCTGACCCTGGGCCACGAGCGCGTTGTTGAGCGCGGCGAGGATGTCGGCGGGCTCGGTGGAGGTTTCGCGCCGGAGCGCGCCGAGGATGAGGGCGACGCGCATGGCAGCGGTGAGGCCCTTGCCGGAGACGTCGCCGACGATGGCGAGGAGGGCGCCGTCGGCGGCCGGGTAGACGAGATAGAAGTCGCCGCCGACTTCGCTGGCGGGGACGTAGACAGGCTCGACATCGAACCCGGCGATGGAGCGCGAGGCGCCCTGCAGAAGCAACTGCTGGACAGTGCTGGCAGCCTGGAGTTCGGCGGCATAGGCGGCGCGGTGGCGCTCGGCTTCGACCATGTCCGATACGAGAAGCGCATTGTCGATGGCTGCGGCAGTTTGCAGCGCGATGGTGTTGAGGAGCTTGAGGTCAGGCGAGGAATAGGACGCGCCGTGGGCCTGGTTTCCAAGGACGATGGCGCCCCGGGTGTTCTCGCCGGAGCGGAGAGGGGCGCAGAGGATGGCGCAGTGCGTCGGGTGGCCGATGCGGGGATCCGATGCGCAGTCGTTGACGATTTCGGCGGAGCCTTTTTCGAGGACAGTGGCAACGAGTGGGAGCAGGCTGGCGCCGGCGTGGCTGCCGAAGGTGGCGATAGCGTCGAGTGCGCCGGTGCTGTTGTGGAGGTAAATGATGCCGAAGGTGGCCTTGATGAGGCGTTGTGCCTGGTCGAGCGCGCAGGCGGCGACGGCCGGGGAATCGAGAACCTGGGCGAGCTGCTCAGAGAGCTGTTCGATGAGGTGGACTTCGCGGTAGAGGTGCAGGACCTCGGAGCCGAGGGAGCGGCTTTCAATTTCTTTCGACCAGAGGTGGTGGATGAGGGCGGCGACGGGGGTGGCCTGGGGGGCGGGGCCGATGACGCAGCCGAGGATGGAGTCGTCGTGGAGGACTGGGATGCGGCTGAGCAAGCGCTCGGGATCCCAGGTCTCAGAATCGAGACCTGGGGCACCCAGGTTCTGGGGCGAGCCGAGGAGGAGTGTGCCGTTGGGGTCAGTGATGTGGACGGTGTTGCCCATGCTCTCGATGAGCGCAAGCACGACGGCATGCGCGGGCGAGCGGCGTCCGAGGAGAGATTTGAGGGTGAGAGCAGGCATGCGCGATCAGCTCCCGGCGGCGGCCAAGCCGAGGGCTGCGCGCGCGTTGGCGATGAGGGCGTCGGGGTCGAAGGGCTTGGTCATGTAGCGATCGGCTCCGACTTCAAGGCCGCGGTTGCGATCGAACTCCTGGCCTTTGGCGGTGAGGAGGATGATGTGCACGTGGTTCCAGCCCATCTGCTTCTTCACGGTGTGGCAGACGTCAAAGCCATTCATCTTGGGCATCATGACATCGAGCAGAACGAGGTCGGGCTTCTCGGCGCGAATTGACTCGAGGGCCTCTTCGCCGTTGGTAGCGGTGAACAACTCCACGCCGTCGTACTCCAGGTCTTCCAGGGTTTGCTGGATGAGGGTACGAAGGTGCGGTTCATCGTCGACGATCAGTATTTTTTTATTGGTCATTGGTAGATGAGGAAGAGAACGTTCTCCATGCCTTTCTCGAAGCGGAGGGCGCGCACGGCCTCGTTATTCGAAAGCAGCGAATTAAGGATGATGATGTCGGGTTTGGAGTCGACGGCGCGGGCCACGAGGTCTGGCCCGTTGGATTCAGTGACCTGGTAGCCGCGAGTTTCAAGAACCTGGGCGAGAGTGCTGACGGTGGAAGCATCTTCGTCGACCACCATGACCTTTTTGCGCGACTTGCCCTGGTCGAGGAGGGTATCCATTTCCTGGAACAGGGAGCCGGTGTCGATGGGCTTGGTGAGGTAGCGGTCGACGCCGAGGCGGAAGCCGCGCTCGCGGTCTTCAAGGATGGACAGGATGATGATGGGGACGTGCATGGTGGCGGGGTCATTTTTGAGGACCGCGGCCACGTCGAAGCCGTTCATCTCCGGCATCATGACATCGAGAATGACGAGGCCGGGGATCTCTTCGCGGATGAGAGCGAGAGCCTTGCGGCCGTCTTCGGCGAGGCGCACGGAGTAGCCGGCCTCTGTGAGTTCCTGTTGGAGGAGGGTACGGATGTTGGGGTCGTCGTCGACCACAAGGATGGATTTGGAGTGCGTCTGCTGGTTGGCGACGGTGTCGCGGAGGCGGCGCACGATGGCTTCGATGTCGACGGAGCGGCGGACGGGGAGCAGCTCAAGCTGCTTTGCCGCTTCGGTGACGGGGAGGGTGAAGGAGAAGGTACTGCCTTCGCCGACGGCGGAGTCGACCCAGATGCGGCCGCCGTGGTGCTCGACGATCTCCTTGCAGATGGGGAGACCCAGGCCAGTGCCTTTGGGTTTGTCGGTCAGGGTGTCGCCTACCTGCTTGAACTTTTCGAACACCTTGGGCTGATCGGCCGGCGCGATGCCGATGCCAGAGTCTTTCACGCTGACGACGATTTCACCGTCGCGGCGAATGGCTGAGCAGGTGATGGTTCCGGCGGGCGTGAACTTGACGGCATTGGAGATGAGGTTGATGACAACCTGAATGAGCCGGTCGTGGTCGCCGCTGATGTCGGGCAGTCCTTCACCGATGGACGTCTCGATCCTGAGGCGGCGAGCTTCGACGAGCGATGAGGTAGCAGCGACGGCGCGTTCGATGACTTCCTTGACGGAGACGCTGGCCATGTTCCAGGTGAACTTGCCGGCTTCAATTTTGGCGAGGTCGAGCACATCATCGATGAGCTTGGTGAGGCGCTCGCCTTCGCTGACGACGACGTCAAGGTTTTCGAGCACCTGGCGCTTGGACTGCGCGATCTTGGCGTCGGACTCAGGGATGAGCGGGAAGAGGCGCTCGTGGAGTCGCCGGCGGATGATCTTGGCGAAGCCGAGGACGGAGGTGAGCGGCGTACGCAGCTCGTGGCTGACCGTGGAGAGGAAGGAGCTCTTGGCGGAGTCGGCTTCTTCGGCGGCGGCTCGGGCGGCCTGGGCTTCTTCAAACAGGCGGGCGTTATGGAAGGCGACGCCGACGGCGGACGCGACGGTGGAGAGCAGGCGCTGATCGGCTTCAGTGAAGCGGCCTTCCTGGTCAGTGGTCTGGACGCTGAGGACGCCGATCATTTCGCCGCCGGAGGGGATGGGAACACCCAAGTAGGAGGCGGACTGGCGGCCGACGTGTTCCACGCCAAGGCGCTCGCGGTTACGGTCCATATCCTCGTTGATGAGGAGGGGCTCGCCGCTGCGGAGGATCTGCGAGGTGAGGCCGGTGCCGAAAGGCCGTGAGGGCGCCTCTTCGCCCCATGCGTAGGGAAAGTGCAGCATCATGGTGGCACGATCGAGCAGCGCGACGTAGACGATGGGGGCCTTGAAGAGCTCGCGCAGTTGCTCCCCGACGAGTTGGATGAGACGGTCTCGGTCGAGCTGGGTAGAGAGTGCATTGGTGATGCGATTGATGGTGATCAGCTCAGCGGCGCGCTCCCGAACCGACCGCTCCTGGTCGGCAATCACGGTGTACGCGTTGGCGTTGTCGAGGGCGATGGTGGTGTAAGAGGCGAGGTTGGAGAGCAGGCGCAGGTGCTGCTCGGTATAGGCATTTTTGCGGAAGCTCTGCACGCTGAGCACGCCGAGGACCCGGTCCTGGGCGATGAGGGGCAGGTAGATCATGGAAGCCGGCGGCTGGGCGGCGCTTCCGTCTTCCAGAACGCGCGCGCCGTGGGTGTACTGGGAGATGTAGCGTGCGTGTTCGGTGGCGACATCGTTGATAAGGATGGGCTCGCGGTGCTCAATGCACCAGACGGCGAACTGGTCCTTATCGGCAGTGCTGCGCGAGTAGGGCGCGTAGCGCTTGCCGCTTTCGATGGCCAGCGTGTAATCGATGAGCTGCTTTTCGGGGCGGTAGAGGCCGACGCCGAAGATGGTGGCGTCGACGATCTGGTTGACGCGCTCGTAGAGCTTGAACAGGATGACGTTGAGATCGAGGGACGCGGTGATTTCGCGGCCGATCTGGCTGAGTAACTCGATGCTTTCCTTTTGGGCGCTGATTTCGGTGGCCTGGGCGCGAATCTCGGTGGTGCGCTCAGTGACGGTGGCTTCGAGGGCGCGGGCCTGGGTCTCAAGAATCTCGGTTTTGCGGCGGGCCTTGTTGCGTTCATGGCGGATCACCAGGCGCCAGAGGACGAGGCAGAGAAGAAGCCAGAGGACGGCGTAAATGATGTAGGCCGCGGTAGTGCGATACCACGGTGGTGCGATGACGAAGTGGAAGGCGGCCTCGTTGCCGGTGCGGCCATCGAAGGCGCGGGAGCGCACGCGGAAGACATATTTGCCGGGGCCCAGGCTGGAGTAGTTCGCATCCGTCTGCTTGGACCAATCCGACCAGTCGCGGTCTGCGCCATCGAGGAAGTATTGATAGGTGGTCGCCTTGGGATTGGAGAAGGTGAGGGCGGCGAAGCTGAAGTGAAGGCCATTGGAGCCGGCGGGCAGATGGAGATCGGAGCCGACGGCCGTTCCGCCGAAGAGGGTTTGTTTGCCTGAAGACACCTGGCGAACGATGGTGTCAAAAGCCGTGGTGGCAGAGCTGGCGGAGCGGGGCACGAAGTGTACGAGTTTTTCGCCGGCAATCCAGAGGCCGCCGTCGGGTTGCGTGTAGATGACGCCTGTTCCCAACTCCGTGAGGGGCCGGTAACTGTCTTCATCCAGATGCCAGGCGCCGTCGGTTCCGTGCTGAAACAATCCCAGCCGGCGGCCATCGAAGGAGACCGTCTCGGACCAGACGCGGTTTTTGCCGTCCGGCTGCAGGGTGGCGTTGAAGGCAGGCACATCCATGGGGAGGAGGAAGCGATCGTCGATGACGAATTTCCGGGCCCCCTCATCAAGCCTGTACATGTGTTTGGAATGCTGGGCGGCGACGTAGACGCCGTTGTCGATGACCTCGGCGTCGAGAATCCCCGAGGGAAGGCCCGACGCCGCGCCGAAGAAATCGGCTTTGGAATCGCGCATGCCCGTCGGCGCCATGTGGATGCGGAGGACCTTGCCGGCGCCGCCGCTTGCCCATACATCGCCGTGCCCATCTTCGACCATGTTGCGGGATTCAAAGACAATGCCGGGGAGTCTTCCTTCATCGACCCACTGGCCGTTGGTCCAGCGTATGGATTGCACGCCATCCGAGTGGCCGACCAGGATCCGCATGGGATCGGCGTGCGACTGGCCGATGAAATAAGTCTGCTCCTGCAGCCCGTGCAGCGACGGAATGACCGGCACCATCTGGTCTCCGGCGACGCGCACGACGCCTTCGCTGGTGCCAACGAGCAGTTGTTCCGGAGCGTGTCCGGCGGGATCTTTGAAATCGACCAGGGTCCAGCCTTGCGTTGCTCCGTGAATGGGCTGCAGATTGGGCCGGTGCGTCTGGGGATCGAGCACGACGCGGGCAAGAGCTGTGTTGCCTGAGACGGTGGTGGCATAGACCGTGTTCTCGAACACAGTCATGTCTTCAACGAATGCGTTGACGTAGATGGAGAAAGTTCCATCCATCTGCACGCGGGAGACGCCGCCGTCGCTGCCGATCCATAGAGCGCCTTCGCGGTCCTGGAATACGGAGAGTGCGTCCGAGGTAAGGATCCCTTCGGCAACGTCGATGACGCGGCGGAGGGTGCCGTCGTGGTTGAGGATGACGGCACCACCGTTCAGCGTGTTGACGCACAGCGAACCGTCACGCAGGAGGGTGGCTACATAGACTTTGCTTTTCTTGAGGTAGTCGTCCGCCCCGGTGTGGAAGGGGGTGACCTTCTGGCCGTCATAGAGGCTGAGCAGACCGTTGCGCTCTGAGACGATGATCTGGTTGTCGTCGTAGGGATAGAGGAAGAGCTTGATGGAGGTGCGGTAGCCGTCGCCGCCGGGGCTGTTGCGGATCTCATCGCCTACGATCTCCTGGAGCCCGATGCCTTCCTGGTCTGTGTAGACGCGGTCGCGGACGAGCGAAAGAGCCTGGAAGCGCGAGTTGTCCGCGGGGCGCCAGACCTGCATGCGTTTGCCGTCCCAGCGGAAGAGGCGCTCGAAACTGCGGAAGAACACGCCCTGGGGCGTGACGAGGGTCTGCCAGACGTCAGTGAATCCGCGGTCAGCCTGGGGGATCTGGTCCAGCAGGGAGACGAACTGGAGAGTGCCGGCGGCATCTGGGGCGAGGTAGCCGATGTCGGCATTGGCGCCGAGCCAGACACGGCCATCGGGGTCGACGGCGAGGGAGCGCACAACGCTGGAACCCAGCAAGATTTTGCGCCAGGAGACGCCATCGAACTGGAGGACCATGCCGGCGGAGACGCCGAAGTACATGATGCCGCGCTTGTCCTGGGCGATCGTCCACACCTGGCCGGAGGCGTTGTACTCCTTGTTGGTGTAGTTTTCGACGACGGGAATGCCGGCACCGATGTTGGGAGATCCGGGGGACTGCGGGGCGGCTTGCGCCAGCGCGCGGACATCGCCAAAGGTGGCAAGCACCAGCAGCGTGGCAGCGACGGACGCCTTTCGCAGGTGGAGCAGCAAGGGTGAGCTCAAGTCGATTCCCTGTATGGATGCTGGTGGCGTTATTTAGATGGGGGGAAAGCCTGACGGGAAGGTTAACACGCAACCGGCAGCGCAGCAAAGGAATTATGGCCTCTCTATGCGTATGAATTGGGTGGAGTTGCGCCACAACAACCACGGGAACGGGTGCGCCGTGGCGGGGTTCGCCGGAGGTGTTCAGTATTCGCCGGCGGCTGAACATCGGTCCGCAGGACGGGGGTGAAGTTGACGCGTTCGTGACTTGTCCTTTGATAGACTCGTGGCACTTCGCTGGTGAGTGCATCGATGAGCGAGCAGGGTCGAATCCGCGTTGGCATGTCCGGGTGGCGCTTTGATGATTGGCGCGGGAGCTTCTATCCCGAGAAGCTGGTGCAAAAGCGCGAGCTTGAGTATGCGTCACGGCAGCTTAACTCGATAGAGCTGAATGGCACGTTTCACTCGCTCCAGAAACCGAAGAGTTATCTGGAATGGAACAACCAGACGCCCGATGATTTTGTGTTCGCGGTGAAGGGGACGCAGTTCATCACGCACATACGCAAGCTGGAGAACGTGGCGACACCGCTGGCGAATTTTCTGGCGCAGGGTTTGCTGCGGCTGGGCAGGAAACTGGGACCTATTCTTTGGCAGCTGCCGCCGGTTTCCAAGTTCGATGCGCAGCGGCTGCAGGAGTTTTTCAATCTGCTGCCGCGCACGCACAGGCAGGCTGCGGCATATGCGCGCCAGCGCGATGAGTGGATGGCAGAGCGGTGCTGGCTGGAAGTGGAGGAAGACCTGCCTCTGCGTTATGCCATGGAGGCGCGGCACAAAAGCTTTGCGGATCCGGAGTATGTTTCTCTGCTGCGCAGGAACAATATTGCATTAGTGGTCGCTGACACCGATAAGTGGCCGCGCATGATGGATATTACCGCGGATTTTGTGTATTGCCGGCTGCATGGGATGGAAGAGGTGTATCCCATCGGCTATGACGCGGAGGGAATCGAGACGTGGGCGCAGCGGGTGCTCAAGTGGTCGTGCGGGGAAGAGGTGATGGATGGCGTGCACATCCATCCGGATCTTGCTCCGAGGCAGGCAGCGCGCGATGTGTTTGTTTATTTCGATGATGATGTGAAAGTACGTGCGCCGCATGACGCGGTGAGTCTGACGAAGAGAATCGCAGAGGTGACCGGGGCTGCATGACGATACAGGCGTGGACGGAGTTCATTGACCTGTCGCATAAGGAAGCGCCCGTGCGCGGCTACCTGCACGGTGTGGTGGGAGGCGGGCGGGACTGCCTGATCCTGACCCATGGTGCGGGCGCGAACTGCCAGTCGCCGCTGCTGACTGCGCTGGCGGAGGCGTTTGATGCGGCGGGAGTGACGGTGCTGCGCTGCGATCTGCCGTTTCGTCAAGCGCGGCCCCACGGGCCTCCCATGCGGGGCAGCGCGGAACGCGACCAGGCCGGACTGAGAGCGGCAGCGCAGGCCATGCGGCGCGGCGGAGCGGGAAGCGTGTTTCTGGGTGGCCATTCGTATGGTGGAAGGCAGGCGTCGATGCTGGCGGCAGGCGAGCCGGAGCTGGTGGAGGCTCTGCTGCTGCTCTCGTATCCGCTGCATCCGCCCAAGCAGGCGGAGAACTTACGTACGCAACATCTCCCGTCATTGCGCGTGCCGGCGTTCTTCGTGCATGGGACCTGCGACGGGTTCGGCACGGCTGCGGAGATGCAGTCGGCCCTGGAACTGATTCCGGCACGGACGGAGCTTCTGCCTGTGGAGGGCGCGGGCCATGAGCTGCTGAAGAAGAATCGGGAGCAATTCATCGAGCAGGTCACTGCGCGATTCCTCGCGTTTGCGCGGGCTCTGGGCTGATGCCGGCGCGAAGCAAATCCGTTTCTGATTCGGCCAAGGCTGTTGATGGGCAGCTCGAGCGCTATCGCGCTATGCGCGATTTCGAAATGACGGCAGAGCCGCGCGGCGGGTCGAGGACGCGAGTTACGAAGAAGGCGGCCGGCCTGCCGTTTGTGGTGCAGAAGCACGCGGCGCGGCAGTTGCGCTATGACTTCCGGCTGGGCTGGCACGGCGTGCTGAAGAGCTGGGCTGTGGCGAAGGGGCCGAGTTACTCGACGGCGGAGAAACGCTTGGCCGTAGAGGTGGAAGATCACCCCATGGAGTATGGCGGCTTCGAGGGCACGATCCCCAAGGGGCAATATGGCGGCGGCACCGTGATGGTGTGGGATTTTGGCGAGTGGCAGCCGTTGGGCGATGTGGAGAAGCAACTGGCTGAGGGAAATCTCAAATTCCAATTGAGTGGGACAAAGCTCAAAGGCAAGTGGGCGCTGGTGCGGATGAAGCGCAATCCGGATCGCGATCGAGGAGACAAGCCGAGCTGGTTGCTGCTGAAGGAACGGGATGAGTGGGCGCAGCCGGACGGGAGCGAGGAGATCACGGATCTGGCTTCAGACAGTGCGCTGACGCAGCGGAGCATGGAAGAGATTGCTGCGAGCAGCGACCATGTGTGGGATTCGGGAAAAGGTTTGCGGGACGCGGAGAAGCCTCCGGTACGAGCTGACGGGAAGGCCGATGCGCAGAGGATCAAGTTGCTTGACCGGCTGCTGCGTGGGGCGCCGGTGGAGGAGTTTCCGAGCTTTGTTGCGCCGCAGCTTGCGGAGGAGGCGCGGTCAGGGCCAAAGGGAAACGAGTGGGTTCACGAGATCAAGCTGGATGGCTACCGGACGCAGTTGCACATTCGCGCCGCGGAACAAGGCGGCCCTCGGAAGGTGCGGCTGTTCACCCGCAAAGGGCTGGACTGGACGGCAAGAATGCGGGGGCTGGCGCGGGTCGCGGCGGCGCTGCCTGTGGAGAGCGCGATCCTCGATGGCGAAGTCGTGGTGCTTGATGCTTCGGGGAGGAGCAGCTTCTCGGACTTGCAGGCGGCATTCCAGAACGGCACGCGCGCCGAGCTGACGTACTTTGCTTTCGACCTGCTGCATCTGAACGGGCACAGCTTGCGTGGGTTGCCGCTGCTGAAGCGGAAAGAGATTCTGGCGGCCGTGCTTTCGGGTGCAGATCACGCCCTGCAATTTTGCGAGCACATCCAAGCGGACGCTGACGTGGTGTTTCGCAAGGCGTGCGAACTGGGCGCTGAGGGGATTGTGTCGAAGCTGATTTCGGCACCCTACGTCTGCGGGCGTGGAAGCATGTGGCTGAAGAGAAAAGGGGCGCAGAAGCAGGAGTTTGTGATTGGCGGATTCACCCCGGTTGCAAGGACCGGGCGGGGAATCGGCGCGCTGCTGCTGGGTTATTACGATGGCGAGAGGTTGATCTACGCCGGGCGGACCGGGACGGGCTTCTCGCAGGAGGTGGAGCGCACGCTGCGGGTTCGGCTGGATGCGCTGGCGCAGAAGGCGCCGGCCTTTGCGGCACTGCCGCGCGAGGCGCGAGAGAATGCGACGTGGGTGAAGCCTGAGTTGGTGGCGCAGGTGGCGTTTTCCGCGTGGACCAATGAGAACCTGATCCGGCAGTCGTCCTTCAAGAGCCTGCGCGAAGATAAGTTGCCGACGGAAGTGGTGCGGGAGTGCGCGGCGGCGGAGGAGGAAACTTCGTCGCGGACCCAGTCCCCGCTCAAGCAGGATCGCAAGGCTGGCGTGACCCTTGCGCTGACGAAGCCTTACAAAGTGCTGGACGAGGCGAGCGGGACCACGAAGCAGCAGATTGCGGAGTACTACCTTGCGGTTGCCGAGCATATGCTGCCGCACGTGGGGGATCGGCCGCTGAGCGTGTTGCGCTGCCCTGATGGCATCGGGAAGCAGGCATTTTTTCAGAAGCACATCGCTTCAGGGCTGCCCGCCGGGGTGCACACGGTTCCGGTTGCGAACAAAAAGACCGGCAAAGTGGAGGAGTTTGTCACGGTCAATTCTGCCGAGGGCCTCATGGGCATGGCGCAGTTGGGGGTGCTGGAGATTCACCCGTGGGGATCGAAGAACGACGCGGTGGACAAGCCCGATCGCATCATCTTCGACCTGGATCCGGATGAAGCGGTTACCTGGGGGACGTTGTCAGAAGCCGCGGCGGAGATGCGCTCGCGTCTCAAAAAGCTGAACCTGACGAGCTACCTGAAGAGCACGGGCGGGAAAGGGCTGCACGTGGTTGTTCCTATTGAGCCGGAGCATGACTGGCCGACGATCAAGCAGTTTTCGTATGGCGTGGTGGCTCAGATGCAGAAGGACAATCCGCAGCTCTATACGACCAATATGTCCAAGGCGGTGCGCCGTGGCAGGATCTATCTCGACTATCTGCGCAATGACCGGGAGGCGACGGCGATTGGGGTATTCTCCACGCGTGCCCGGGCGGGTGTGCCCGTGGCGGTGCCGCTCGAATGGAAGGAGCTTCGGGTGAATGCGCGCCCGGTGTTTCACGTTTCGGACTTCAGCGGATGGCGGGCGCGGCTAGGGCGAGATCCCTGGAAGCAGATGCTTCAGGACAGACAGCATCTGACGGTGGAGATGCTGGCGTTGGCCGGCGTGAAGAAGTAGACAGTTTGTCACGCGAATACAAGGCGAAAGCTGCAGGATTCATGCGGAATTTGCTTTCAGCGAGCTTGAAGTTGAGATAAACTCCTCAATCTACGAGGTCTTGAGCGCACATCCCGGATGCGTTCCCAGTGAGGTCATAATGGCACGTCCCTATTGGACGGGGAATCTGCAGATATCCCTTGTGTCTTTTGGCGTGAGTTTATACGTCGCCACGGAGACGAAGAGTCAGATCAGCTTTCACCAGCTGAGCCGCCGCACCGGCGAGCGCATCCGCCACCAGAAGGTGCTGGAGAGCGCTGTGGAGAACAACGAAGCGACCACCGCGGTGGAGAAGGATGAGATCGTCAAAGGCTACGAGTACAGCAAAGGCCAATACGTGATCATCGAGCCCTCGGAGCTGGAGAATCTGCGGGTGCCGACCAAGCACACGATCGCGGTTTCACAGTTTGTCGACAAAGCCGATCTGAATCCCGAGTACGTGGAGAAGCCGTATTTCGTGCTGCCGGAGAATGACTCCCAGACCGAGACCTATGGGGTGATCCGCGAGGCGCTGGTGAAGAGCGGCAAGGTAGCCATTGGCAAGGTCGCGTTCTCAGGCCGCGAAAACATTATCGCGGTGGTGCCGGCGGGCGAGCGCGGGATGATGGCTTACACGCTTCGCTACCAGGCCGAGTTGCGCAACCATGCCGACTACTTTCGTGACATCAAGTCGACGGCGGTGGACCAGGACTCGTTGGAACTGGCCGAGACGCTGGTCAAGAAGATGAGCGCTAAGTTTGATCTAGGCAAGTTCGAAGACGCCTACGAGGTTGCGTTGAAGGCGCTGGTGGATGCCAAGGTGAACAACATGCCGGTGCCGGTGGAGGAAGAGCCAAGGCCGAAGATGGGCAAGGTGATCAACCTCATGGATGCGCTGCGAAAGAGCATCGGGGAAGAGAGCCAGGCCGGTAACCAGACCGGGAAGAAGCCGCCCAAGAGTGAGAAGGAACCGCAGAAGGGGAAGATCGGTCTGGTCAAAGGGCAAGAAAAGGGACTGGAAAAGGCATCGGGCAAGGCTGCCGGGAAGCGCAAATCTGCGTGAGGCGGGGAGGGGCGGAACTGCACATGGAGCTTGTCATCCGAGTGGATATGGAAAAGGCGCAGCAGTCGCTGGCCGAGATCTTCAAGCTGATTGGGGATTGCCGCCTCACCGACGAGGTCAAGGATGAAGAGACGGCCGGCACGCTGACGGTGGTGAGGAACGGCAAGTCTCTAGTGGTTGGAACATGGGAAGTGGAAGAGTCGGAGGAGCAGTCGAAAGCGCTGGACTCTGCCTCGATGGAACCGTCGTATCGCGCCGCGGCGATGGCGCGCTATGCGCAGCCGAACCGCATCGAGGTCGACCGGTTTGCCACCGTCAGCCAGGCAGACGACGGCGCGTACGTGCAGGGATGGCTGCATGTATCGCAGGCGGAGGTGGGGGGCTCGGGGAACATGACGCTTTCCAAGAAGCCACCGCAGCCCGCGCAGTCTCTTCGGAATTTAGGCACGAGAGCGGGCTGAACCGGTCTCAGCGCCAGCCCGTACAACGGTGTTGTCTGCTATGTGACTCGCACAGCCTCGGGTAGCAGCTCGCGGGTTTTCAGTGCGTCTTCCAGAAGTACCAGCCTGCCATTCCAAAGCCGATGACGATGACCATGGCCCGGAGCACCGGCTGGGGAATCACCCGGGCGAAGCGGGCGGAGGTATATCCGCCGATGCCGCAGGCGACCATGGCCATGAGGCAGTAGCGCCACGCCACATTGCCGCTGACCACGAAGATGAGAAATGCGACGCCATTTGCGGCAGTGGTGGAGACGACCTTGAGCGCATTGATCTCGTTCAGGTCTTCGATGCCGAAGAGCGAGAGCAGCGTGATGATGAGGAATCCCGCGCCTGCACCGAAGTAGCCGATGTAAAAGCAGACCACGACCGTGAAGAGGAAGACAAGCCGGCGGCGCGGCGGCTGGGGCCGGGTTCCGGCAAGCTGGTGGCGGGTGGCCGCGCGTTGGTCAAGCCAGCGGGTGATGGGGCGGCTGAGCGCAAAGATGATGGCCGCGACCAGCAGCAGCCAGGGGACCAGTTTCATGAACGTGGTCTGTGGCGTGATGAGCAGCACGACCGCGCCGAACGTTCCGCCGATGAGGCCGGCGAGCGTCATGGGGAACACCAGCCGCATGTTCTTGCGGATGTCTTCGCGGTAGGCGGCGACGGAGGTGAGCTGTCCCGGCCAGAGGGCGACGGTGTTGGTGGCGTTGGCCTGCACGGGGAGAATTCCGGTGCCGAGCATGGCGGGGAAGGAGAGGAAGGAGCCTCCGCCAGCCACGGCGTTGAGCACGCCTGCGATGAATGCCGCGATGATCAGCCACAGAGATCGCCAGTGAAGTACGGGGTGTGCGGCGTCGAGGACGAGCATTTCTCTTCAATTCTAGAGGGACTGTGAAGCTGGCGACGGAAGCGGAAGTATATTACCTGCGGAAAGTTCCTCGCCAGGTTCGGGTGAGGATCATTTCGAGTGCGGTCTCCGGGTCGGCCGCCACCTGCGGGAGTGCGCGGCTCCTGGGCGGGAGAAAACCGGCCGCGACGGCGCTATCAAGGAAATCAAGCAACTTGTTCCAGTAGCCCGCCGTGTTGATGAGAATGCACGGCTTGGCGTGCATCTTGAGCTGCGACCAGGTGAGGATCTCGAACATCTCGTCGAGGGTGCCATAGCCGCCAGGCAGGATGAGGAATGCGTCGGCCAGTGCAACCATGCGTGCCTTGCGCTGATGCATGGTGGCGACGGTCTCAAGGCGCGTCAGGCCGGTGTGGGCAATCTCGCGGCCGGCAAGGAATTCGGGAAGAACGCCGATGACTTCGGCTCCGCCGGCCAGCGCGGCGTCGGCGGCTGCGCCCATCAGGCCGATGTTGGCGCCCCCGTAGACCATGCCGAGGCCGGCCGCGGCAATGGCATGGCCGAGGGCTTGGGCTTCCGCGCGGTAAAGCGGGTTTGTGCCTTCCGACGAGGCGCAGTAAACGGCAACGCGGCAAGGCGCGGCTGAGGCGGGCATGGCTTCAGGATAGTAGGTCTACTCCTCAACCGAAATGCTTCGTCCCGATGGCTTGCGCACTCGCTGAAAAAACAAGATGAAGGGGATGCACAGCAGCGCCAGGTAGCCCAGCAGCCGGAAACCGTCCACATAGGCCATGAGGGAGGCCTGCTGCTGCAAACTCCGGTAAAGGGCTCCGAGCGCCATTTGATGTGCCGTCACGGAGTCGGCGCCGGCTGCGTGCAGGGTACTCGCCAGCCCGGCCGCGGCGGCATTTGCGGCTGGGTCGGTTACTCCCACATTACCTGCGAGATAATTTTGATGAACCTGCCCGCGGCGGACCAGCAGGGCCGTTGCAGTGGCGATTCCGACGCTGCCGCCGATGTTGCGCACCAGGTTGTAGATGCCGGCGGCGTTGCCGATTTCCTGCCGCTGCAGCCGCCCCATGGCCATGGTCGTCAGTGGGACGAACACAAATCCCCCGGCGAAACCGTTGAGGATGTTGGGCACGACCACGGAGCCCATGCCGATTCCAAGATTCAGATGGCTCAGCATCAGCGTGGATGCGCCGAAGACAAAGAAGCCGAACATCAGCAGCCAGCGGCCATCGATGCGGCTGGCGAGCGCGCCGGCGACAATCATCGATACGATGGACCCAAAGCCTCGCGGGCTCACGGCCAGCCCGCTGTCGAGTGCTGGATATCCCAGAAGGGTCTGCAAAAAGAGCGGCAGCAGGGCCGTGGAGGCGTACAGGACGAACCCGTAAACCCCCGTGACCAGTGTGCCCACGGTGAAGTTGCGGTTGAGCAGTACGTGAAGTTGGACGATGGGTTCGGGCACTGTCAGCTCGCGCAGAATGAAGCCCAGAAAAGCTATAACGGAAATCGCCAGCGTCCACCGGATCCAGACAGCTTCAAACCAATCGGCTTCCTGCCCTTTGTCGAGCACGAGTTGGAGGCTCCCCAGCCACAGGGCCATGAGCCCAAAACCCACCGCGTCTATGACTCCGCGAAACGCGACTTTCAGGTACGGAGGATCTTCGACGAACATGCCAACCAGAAAGAACGCCAGGATCCCGACGGGGAGGTTGATGTAGAAGATCCATCGCCAGGAGTAGCTGTCGGTGATCCATCCGCCCAGGGTTGGGCCGATGACCGGGGCAACGACGATGCCGGTGCCGTAGACGGCCATGGCTTTGCCGTGCTGCACGGGCGGAAAGCTTTCCAGCAAAATGGATTGCGCAAGGGGCTGCATGCCGCCGCCGCCGATGCCCTGGAGGATGCGGGCGACGATCAGCATGGGCATAGTGAGGGCGGCTCCGCACAGCATGGAGGCACCGGTAAACAGCAAAATCGAGAGCATGAGCAGGCGCTTGCGGCCGATCCGGCGCGAGATCCAGCCGGTCGCGGGAAGCATGATGGCGTTCGAAACGAGGTAGCTGGTCAGTACCCAGGTAGCTTCATCGGTAGAGGCGGAAAGGTTTCCGGCGATATGGGGGAGCGCGACGTTCGCCACCGATGAATCGAGAACCACCATGAAGGTGGCGGTCATTACGGCGGCAGCGATGGCCCAGGGATTCGCCGAGGGCACCCACTCGGCGTTTCCGGCCACGGCGGTGTGGTCGCCGCTGCTCACGGGCGGCCGCCCGATACGCGGTGCTGATTGCCGAAAATCGATAGTGTTCCCATTTATCAGTGTATCCACCGGAGCCGGGTCAAGGCGCCATGCGCGCGCCTCAGCCTTTTCAGCCCGGTGATGCGGTGGGTTGGATGATGAAAACGAACGGCGAGTTCAGAGCGACCGGATTAGCGCAAAAAAACGGACAGCAGAGCTCCCAGCAGCGATGTAAACACGCCGGTAGCCGCCATGGCCCAGGAGGAGACCGTGGCCTGCATCTCGGAGCGGCGCACCAGGCTGGCGGTTCCGATGCCGTGGGAAGAGATGCCCATAGCCACGCCAACGGCGCGGTCTTCCCAAACTCCAAACAGCCCCAGGAGGAACGGCCCAAAGGTCGCCCCGAAGACGCCAGCTAGAACTACCAGGGCGATGGTGAGTTGCGGGATGCCGTGAAGCTGGCGACACACTTCGATGGCGATGGGCGTTGTTACCGATTTTGGGACGGTCGACATGACTACAGGGAAGGGCGCCCCCAGCAGCCAGGCCGTCCCTCCGGCGGTGGCCATGGCTACCACCACGCCGATAAACACGATGAGAGCCAGCCTGGGAAGGGAACTGCGCAGGACGAGGCCATTGCGATACATGGGCACGGCAAGCGCGACTGTGGCCGGACCCAGGCACCAGGTCAGCAGGCTGCCTCCGCGGTTGTAGACAGCATAGGGCTGGTGAGCCACCAGGAGCAGCGCAGCGATGGGCAGGCACGCCACGACGATGGGGGGAATCCACCGCCACCTTTGATGGAGCTTCACAGCCAGTCCGTAGCACACGACGGTGAGCACCAGGCTGCACAGCGGGTTCGAGAGGAGAAAGGAGAGATACTTCACCTGCTCACCTCGGCAGTTTCCGTGGCCCTGGTCTCTACCGGACGAAGCAGCCAGCGCGCCAGCAGGCCGGTGGTGAGGAGGACGGCTAAAAAGCTCACGATCAGGCTCACCACAATGGCCACAGCCTGGCGCGACAGAACCGGCCCAATCTCGATCAGACCGACCGTGAGTGGTACGAAGAGAAGGACCATATGGCGAAGCAGGAGGTTGGCGGCCCGATCGACCCATCGCAGCTTGAGCACGCCCGTGACCATCGCTCCATAAAAGAGCAGGAGGCCCAGCACGCCGCCGGGTATGGGGGCGCCATGCGCATGCAGCCAGCCGCCGGCCAAAGAGACGGCTACGATGATCGCCAGTCCGCGCAACAGATCGAACATGTCTTATTGTCTCCTGACAAGAGTGAGGGCGGCATAAGCCAACCGGCGAACGAATCCGCCAGCAGGTAAACTGGGAGAAGGGCGTTTCCCTCCGGATCTGTATTCTTGTCATCACTCATTGCAAAGCTGAATCCTCAACAACGCGAGGCCGTCGAAGCGACGCAAGGGCCGCTGTTGATTCTTGCCGGCGCGGGGTCAGGAAAGACCCGCGTGATCACGGCGCGTATTGCATGGCTCATCTCCGAGAAGGGCGTGGCGCCCGACTCGATTCTGGCTGTCACGTTTACCAACAAGGCCTCCGCGGAGATGGCGGAGCGCGTGGACCGGCTGATTGGGCACGCATCCGTGCAAAAGCCGCTGATCTCCACCTTTCACTCGCTGTGCGTGCGCATGTTGCGCCGCGACATCGAGGCGCTGAAGGTGGGGAATGAAGGGCTTACGCGGAGTTTCGCCATTTACGACGAGAACGATCAATCGAACATCGTCAAGCAGATCATGCGCCGCATGGGGATCGACACGAAGCAATTGACGCCGCGAACGGTGTTAGGACGGATCTCCTGGGCGAAGAATCATATGGTCGATCCGCAGGAGTATTATCTCGGCTCCAAGGACCCGAACAACGAGCGCATCGCCCACATTTACCAGGGGTACAAGGCGGATCTGAAAAAGAACAACGCGCTGGATTTCGACGACCTTTTGCTGGAGGCGGTCCGCCTTCTGAAGGTCTCGTCCGAGGTTCGCGAGCGCTATCAGCGCAGGTATCTCTACCTGCTGGTGGATGAATACCAGGATACGAATCGTCCCCAGTACGAGATCATGAAACTCCTTGCCGGCGAGAAGCAGAATGTGTGCGCGGTGGGCGATGAGGACCAAAGCATCTACTCATGGCGCGGGGCCGACATCAAGAACATTCTCGATTTCGAGAAGGAGTTCCCGAATGCCAAGATCGTTCGCCTGGAACAGAACTATCGGTCCACGCAGAACATTCTTGAAGCAGCGGGGGCGGTGGTCGCAAACAATTTGCGGCGCAAGGGCAAGAAGCTATGGACCGATCGTCAGGGCGGCTCGCTGATCGGGTACTACGAAGCGCCGGACGGCGAGAATGAAGCTCTGTTCATCGCCAACCGCATCCAGAAATTTCTGCGCGAAGTCAACGAAGAGGGCGAGCAGGGCCGGTGCGCCGTTCTCTATCGCACCAACTCACAGTCGCGTCTGGTGGAAGAGTCCTTACGGCGCTACAACATCCGCTACACCATGGTGGGCGGATTCAGTTTCTATGAGCGCGCTGAAGTTAAAGACATGATGGGTTATCTGCGTCTGGTGCGCAATCCGCATGACTCCATGGCGCTGCAGCGGGTGATCAACACGCCGGCGCGCGGCATCGGCGCGACGACCTTGGCGACACTGGAACGGCTCGCTCTCGAAACGGGTACGTCCACGTGGGATGCCATTGCGGCGGCGGTCCAGAACAAGCTGATTCCCACGCGGGCGCTCATGGCGCTCGATTCATTCCGCACTCTCATTACCGATGCGCAGGCCATGATGGATCCCGATTTCGCGGGCAAATTGTCGGCTGACATTGCGGCGAGCAACGACGAGGATGTGGATACGGACTTCTCGTTTGGGGCAGCTGAGCCGGACGCCGAAGCGAACGAGGCTCTCGCGGATGCGGAGGCGGTCGACTTCAACTTTGGCGGCAATGAGAACCAGATGTCGCTGCTCGATCTCACGAGCTTTTCTCCCTTCGCTGCAGAGCCGAAGAAGCCGTTCCTGAAGATGCCGAAGCAGACGAGCGCTGCCGAGGAGAAGACAGCGTCGGCTTCGAAGGGTTGGACGACGAAGGCAGCGAAGCTGAATCCGGAGCCCGCGAATGGCGGAGAGGCGGGCGGCGGGGAGCGGATGGAGGGATTCCGCGCGCCCGGCGATGCGGCTACACTGCCGGAGTTGATCCGATTTCTGAACGATCGCACCGGCTACATCAAAGCGCTTGAGGCGGAGGGATCGCCCGAGGCGTTCAGCCGCATTGAAAACCTGAAGGAACTTGCGAATGCAGCGCACGATGCCGAGGTGCGCGGCGAGACGCTGGCGGAATTTCTTGATCACGCCGCATTGGCATCGGACACGGACCAGTTCGACCCGGACGCGCGCGTGACCCTTATGACGCTGCACGCAGCCAAAGGCCTGGAGTTTCCGCTGGTGTTTCTCGCCGGCATGGAGGAAGGCTTGTTCCCGCACTCCCGCACGCTGAACAATCCGGAGGAACTGGAAGAGGAACGGCGTCTCTGTTACGTGGGCATGACGCGGGCTATGAATACCCTCGTTATGACGCGGGCGCAGTACCGCCGGCGCTATGGCAACGATGCGCCGGAGCAGAGTATTCCATCGCGATTCCTTGAAGAGGTCCCCCCGGCGCTGGTCGAGAATCTGAGCCATCGCGCACTGGCCTGGGCCGGCGGAAGTTCAGCCTATGGCCAGCAGAGACGCGCCTCGCAGGAATACGGCGATCGCCATTTCGACTATGAAAACGAAAGCCAGGAAACTCCCCGGCTGACCTACAGCAAGGGCGTAAGCGCTGGCAACAAGGCGTCGTCGACTCCGCCACCCAACGCCGATTCCATTGACAACATCGCCCGTTTTTTCGGTGGCAAGGGAGTGGTGAAGCCGGGTTCGTTCGCTCGGCCGGCCATGGATATTCCCGAGTCGAGGGGAGCAAGCGGGCTGAACAAGGGCCAGCGCGTGCGGCACTCGAAATACGGCGAAGGCACGGTTCTGATGCGCGAGGGAGACGGCGAGGACGCAAAGATCACGGTGATGTTCACGCGCCATGGCATGAAGAAGCTGATTGAGAAGTTCGCGAACCTGGAGAAGATTTAGCGGCCGCCTGCTGCATGACGGAATCTGCATCTCTGGTATGCTTTCGTGAAAGCATTCAAGGCACTGTCCATGGGCCCGCGTGCTGTTCGCGAACAGGAACAGCGCACTGCAGGACTGAAAAGAGGCACAGCCATGGCCAACATGAAGCAGATTGCGAAGCTCGCGGGTGTTTCCCTCGGCACCGTATCCCATGTTTTGAATAACACGGTGAAGGTGCGCGAACCGCTGCGCAACCGGGTTCTAGAAGCGATTCGCCAGACTGGCTATCAGCCGAGTCAACTGGCGCGGGGCCTGCGCAAGGACAAGACCGACATCCTTGCAATGATCATTCCTGACATCCTGAATCCGTTTTTTCCCGGCGTGGTGCGGGGAGCGGAAGATATCGCATTTGCAAACGGCTATCGCCTGGTGCTGTGCAATACAGACAACGATCATGACAAAGAAGTGGCCCATCTGAGGGCACTGCTGGCGTACCTGCCTTCGGGGCTGATCGTCATTCCCTCGGATTTCAGCGAACTGGTGGGGGAGACCGACTCTTTCCGCAAAGCGGGATCGGCTGTGGTATGCGTCGACAGAACTCCGCGCAACTGGGATGGCGACAGCGTCACGATCAATAATGACGGCGGCGCGTTTCATGCAACCTCGTACCTTATCGGGCTTGGCCATCGCCATTTGGCGGCGATCACAGGCCCTCTGCACCTGACCAACTCGCAGGATCGGCTGAAGGGATTCAAGAGAGCGGTGCGTAAGGCAGGTCTCCAACTGCCTCCGGGCTACCTGCAAGAGACCACTTTTGATAGGGCCGGCGGGTACGCGAAGGCCAAGATT
This sequence comes from Occallatibacter sp., assembly GCF_036502485.1. Lineage (GTDB taxonomy): Bacteria > Acidobacteriota > Terriglobia > Terriglobales > Acidobacteriaceae > Telmatobacter. The sequence goes on from NZ_DASXYM010000127.1 coordinate 22,894, forward strand.
TTGATGCGCATGGTGCCCAGGCCAACCGCGATTCTGGCCTGCAACGACTTGATTGGGCTGGGAGCGCTGATGGCCATACGAGAGGCAAAGCTGCGCTGTCCGGAGGATATCTCGCTGATCGGTTTTGATGGTCTTGATCTTGCGGACATTACCACCCCGCAACTCACCTCTGTGTATCAATCGCCCTATCAGCTTGGAGCGACCGCCGTGCAGTTGGCGCTGGATCGGCTGGCGAAGGTTGACAGTCCGGTACGTCAGGTTGTGCTCAACACAGAGCTTCGCATTCGCGAGTCGGTGGCGCCGCCGCTCGGAGCTGAACGAATTCGATCGCGCAAGGCTCGGGAAGCAGCTGCACTGGCGTGAACGCGCGTCGGATGACCGACCTGGGGATAAACTCGACAGCGTCCCTTTACCTGTCTTGACATGCAAATCGCCAGCATGTAGATTCATCCCGTTCTCTGAAAGCTTTCAAGCCTGCGGCAACACTGTGCGTTCGCACATCTCACTGGGACGAACTGAAGGGTGAGCCGGGATGCTGGCGGGTTTCTTGAGAGAGAAGAATCAAGGTGCACGCAAGGAGAAGTTCTGGTGAATCGACGCAGCGTGCTCAAGTTCATCACAGCCCCGGCAATCGGAGCGGCCCTGAATGGAATGACCCCGTCCTTTGCAACTGTGGCGCCGCCGGTTGGTCCCGCAACTGAGTTGACCCCAGCCCTCGACGCCTATCAGAAGCTGCGGTTCGGCTGCTCCTTCCACTTCGGCATGCCCAACTTTACGGGCGACGACTACGATGTTGGCAGAGTGCCCGCCAGCACCTACAATCCCACGCACCTCAACGTCCGGCAATGGATCAAGGTAGCGCACAGCCTCGGCGCAAAATACGCGATCCTGGTTGCAAAGTACATGTCGGGATTCACACTTTGGCCGTCCAAGGGCTATGACTATAGCGTTGCCAACAGCGGCAACAAGACGGACGTGGTGCGCGCGTTCGTGGATGCCTGTAACGAGTTCGGACTCAAAGCCGGCTTCTACTACTGCATCCTCGATCCGCATAACGAGGGCACATTCGAGAAGTTCGATTGGGACTCGCTGATCTCGGATCAGTATTTCAACACCATAAAGCGGCACGTGGCCGAATTGCATTCCCTCTATCCGAACACGTTCTATCAGCTATTCGACATAACGTGGAAGCTGAAACCGGAACAGCGCGCCGAACTCTACAGCCTGGTGAAGCAGCATAGTCCGGATTGCATCATCGTGATGAACCAGGGCTTCAGGCAGAGCCGGGTCAACCAGGGGCGCTCCTCCGAGAAGGCAAGCTGGCCATGCGATGTGATCAACGGAGAGGATACGCTGCCGCCGCTGGATGGTCATGATCCCCACGTCAAGTTTGAGGGGAAGCAGTACTACATGCCCTTCGAGACGTGGCTGCCTACGGGGCCGGTGTATCCGCCCATGCCGTGGATGCACACCTGGTTCTGGCATCCTTGGTACAAGACACAGCCCGCCGAAGTGATCGCGAAGTCTTACGAGATTTGCATGGGCAGCAACGCCAACCTGCTTTTGAATCTCACGCCTGACAACACGGGACGAATCCCCGAAGAACAGGTGACGACGATGACCCGCGTTGCCGAGTTGATCCATCGCTAAGAGGACGGCATGTACATACCAAGTCTTTATCCCATTGCGCTGTTCATGATGATCGTGACGATGATCTGCTGGGGCAGCTGGGCCAACACCCAAAAGCTGGCCAGGGGCTGGCGCTTTGAGCTGTTCTATTGGGATTACGTTCTGGGTATCGTGCTGATGGCCGTGGTGCTGGGCTTCACCATGGGGAACACCGATTCCTCTAGTCCTGACAGCTTCCTTGCCAATCTCCGCGCAGCCGACGGACAACATCTCTGCCTCGCTCTGCTGGGCGGCGCGGTCTTCAATGTGGCAAACATCCTGCTGGTTGCCGCCATCGCGATCGCCGGCCTGGCTGTAGCGTTCCCCATTGGTATCGGCCTCGCGCTGGTGATCGGCTCGGTGCTCAATTACATCATTCTCCCCAAGGGCAATCCAGTGCTGTTGTTCGGCGGGATCCTGTTGGTGATTGTCGCCATCGTGCTCGATGCTTTCGCCTATCGCAAGCTGGTGAAGGATCTCAGCGTCACTCGCAAAGGCATTCTGCTCAGTCTTCTTGCCGGAACCGGCATGGGTCTGTTCTATCCGTTCGTTGCCAAAGCGACCACCGGACCCCATCACCTTGGGCCTTATACGGTTGCGTTTGTGTTCTCCCTGGGCGTGCTGGCGTGCACCATCCCGGTGAACTACCTTTTTATGCGCAAGCCGATCTCAGGGCAGCCCGTCGCGATGAGCGACTACTTCCGCGGTTCCATGGCGTTCCACTTCTGGGGAATCCTTGGGGGCGCCATCTGGGGTATAGGCATGATTTCGAACTTCGTGGCCTCCTACGCACAGATGGTCGGGCCGGCCGCTGCGTACGCTCTGGGGCAGGGCGCCACGATGGTCTCAGCGGTCTGGGGCGTCTTTGTATGGCGTGAGTTCGCGGGCGCTCCGCCGGCAGCACGCAGGCTCGTGGCATTCATGTTCCTGTTTTTCCTCCTTGGGTTGAGTGGTGTGGCTGGGGCGCCTATTTTTGCGTTCTAAAGTCACATCGAAGAGTGTGACGGCCGTGTAGCCGCGAGCCTGGCGTTCTGCCCAGTAAGCAGTTCCTCCACTCATCACGTCAGCCTTGGAAAGTCCCATCCATTCTGCTTGTGTGAGCACGTGCCGCTGCATGCCATTCTCCAAGTCGCGGCGCTCGCTGCCCGCCTTCAACTCAAGTGCTTTGTCCAGCCCATAGAGCCGGAAGAAGTAGCGGTGTGCTTTGCCGGGATGCGGGCATGGTCCCGCATAGCCCATGCGGCCGAAGCCGTTTTTGCCTTGGCGCGCTCCATTCTCCAGAACCTCTCACGGGTGGGAACGCTCTCCGTCAGGCCGCCTGCGTCTGCCGGGATATCCCAGATAACCCAGTGTGTCCACGTACCGCCGGGCGCATCGGGATCATCCAGGATCAGAGCAAGCGATTGGGTATTCCGCGGCGTTACTTTCCAACTCACGGCCGACGAAACATCGTTGCCGGAGCAGGTGTACATCTTGGGGATTTCGGCGCCCTTTCCGAAAGCATCCATTCATAGCGCCAGTGACATGGCTGAGCCTTTCTGTGCGCAATGCGCCACGTGGAATCCTGGGGTGGGCCCATCCGGGGATCTGCAGCAACCAGACATGATGCGCCTGTTCTTCTGGGGCGGACGCAAACCCGTCAATCTTGGCTGAGCAGGCTCGACCGAGACTCGTAGTGACCCACGTCACTGATGATCCTCAGGCAGTTCGCAGACACTCGGAGGGTTGCAGCGCCGCCAAGGAGGGCCTGTCTGTGAAACTTACGGTGAATGAAAAGACCGTCCAGGTGGAGGCCTCCCCCGACACGCCGCTGCTGTGGGTACTGCGCGATTCGCTCGACCTGAGGGGCGCCAAATTCGGCTGTGGTGTGGGCTCCTGCGGTGCCTGTACGGTTCTGGTGGACGGGCGCCCGGTGCGGTCATGCATCACGCCGGTTTCAGCCGTAGCCAACGCGAAGATCACCACCATTGAAGGTCTCTCCGCGGAGGGTGCCCACCCGGTGCAGAAGGCGTGGCAGCAGGAGGACGTTCCGCAATGCGGATACTGCCAGTCGGGCCAGATCATGGCCGCAGTCGCCCTGCTAAGCCGCACTCCGAACCCGACCGACGAGCAGATTGACACGGCCATGCAGGGTAACCTTTGCCGCTGCGGAACCTATGCGCGTATTCGAAGCGCAATTCACCGCGCCGCGGGCCAGACCGCCCTGCGCGACTGATCAGCGTGAATTTGGACTGTAAGTGGAGGGGACGCGTGGCAATGAATCGGCGCCATTTTCTGCAGATGACGGCCCTCGCGGGCGGCGGGTTTGCGCTCGCACTCTACGAGCGGCCACTGGCCCGCGCCATGGGAGCAGGCCAACAGGCCGCCGGCCAGGGACTCTCTCCCCGCGCATTTCTTGAGATCCACTCCGACGGCACGGTGACGATCAAGTCGAAAAATCCTGAGATCGGTCAGGGCGTTCGCACCATGCTCCCCATGTTGATTGCCGAAGAGCTCGACGTGGATTGGAGCCAAGTGCGGGTGGCCCAGGCTGAACTCGATGAACACGCCTTTGGGCCGCAGTTCGCGGGCGGGTCCATGTCGACGCCTATGAACTGGGAGCCTCTGCGCCGAGTGGGCGCCGCGGCGCGCCAATTGATGATTACGGCCGCGGCGCGCAGATGGGGAGTGCCGGAAGGCGAGTGCTCTACTGCCGCGGGCAAGGTTCATCACGCAACATCACAGCGTTCGGTCAGCTATGGCGAAGTGGCGCAAGAGGCCTCGTCGCTTCCCCTGTCGGATGCGTCGTCCATCAAGCTGAAGGACGCGCGTGACTACCGCATCATCGGCAAGCCGCTGCCCAACGTCGACAACGCCGCGATCCTCGCCGGCAAGCCCATCTTTGGCGTCGATGTGAAGCTGCCCGGAATGCTGTACGCCGTGTTCCAAAAGTGCTCGGTGTTCGCAGGCAAGGTGAAAACAGCCAATCTCGACCACGTCCGCACCATGCCCGGCGTGCGCCACGCATTTGTGGTGGAGGGGACCGTAAAGCAGGCACCGATCGTCGGCTCCGATCCAGGCATTGAGCCGGGGATTGCCATTGTGGCCGATAGCTGGTGGCAGGCGCAGGCCGCACGCAAGGCACTCAAGGTGGAGTGGGATGAGGTGGCCGGCTCGGCATCGGCTGCGGCGCAGAGCAGCGCGGCATTCGAAGCGCAGGCGCAGAACCTGTTGAAGCAGTCTCCCGCGCACACCATCCGCTCTAACGGAAACCTCGACAGCGCATTCCAGAATGCCGCGAAGATCGTGGAAGCCAGCTACTCCTATCCGTTTCTGAATCACGCGACTCTAGAGCCGCAGAACGCCACCGCCCGCTTCAACGGCGGCAAGCTGGAAATATGGACCACCAGCCAGACACCCGGCGAGGGGCGCCGTTATGTTGCGCAGCAACTCGGAATCGCCGAGAGCGACATCACCGTTCACCTGGTGCGTGCCGGCGGGGGATTTGGCCGCCGGCTCATGAATGACTACATGGTGGAGGCGGCGTGGATCGCGCGCGAGGCAAAGTCGCCCGTGCAGGTGATGTGGTCACGCGAGGACGACTTTGCGCATGATGCCTTCCGCCCAGGCGGATGGCACGGCCTCAAGGCAGGGCTCGATGCGCAGGGGCACGTGACGGCGTGGAGCCAGCACCTCGTCACCTATGGGGAAGGCGAGCACACGGCGCCTACTGCGGACATCAGCGGGGACGAGTTCCCATCCGGCCGCGTTCCCAATTACCTGATCGGTCACTCCGCCATGCCGCTGTGGCTGCGGACCGGGCCAATGCGTGCGCCGGGAGCCAATGCCTATGCGTTCGTGGGGCAGTCGTTCGTGGATGAAGTAGCGCTGGCGGCCGCCCGCGATCCGCTCGATCTGCAGCTTGAGCTGCTCGCCACGCCCGTCGCGAACGGATCCGGCCGCCCTTCGGGTTTCAATGCGGAGCGTCTAGCGGGTGTCCTCAGGCAGGTGGCCGAGGAGTCCAACTGGCGCAACCGCGTCCGCGCGCCCGGCAGGGGCATGGGTATCGCCGCCTACTCCTGTCACTCGGGCTATTGCGCTGAGGTGGCTGAAGTCGCGGTAGATGCAGAGAACCGCATACGCGTGAACCAGGTGTGGGCCGTTGCCGACGTGGGCAGACAGATCATCAATCCCTCTGGCGCGCGTGCACAGGCGGAAGGTGGCATCCTCGAAGCGCTCGGTCACATGAACGTGGAAATCACGCTGGCCGGCGGCCGCGTGGAGCAGACCAACTACTGGCAGTACCATCTGCCCCGCATGCGTCACACGCCGAAGATGCACATCTCGTGGCGGATCACGGACAACCCACCCACCGGACTTGGGGAGCCGGTGATGCCCGCGGCCATTCCGGCGGTGTGCAACGCAATCTTTGCTGCGACAGGCAAGCGCGTGCGCTCGCTACCGATTACCCAGAGCGGGTTCAGCCTCGCGTAAGCTTGGCGCGTCACATCTTAGGATGAATGGGCAGCAAACCCCTTTCGACCAGCGCTGGAGGCTTGCGCAGGTGCGCAGCCTGCTCGAAGGCATAGGCCCAGCCCAGCAGGTCGCCGTCGTGCCAGCGGCGCGCGGAGATCTCCAGGCCGAATGGGAGCCCGCTCGGATAGAACCCTCCGGGAACGACAACAGCCGGCACCCCCAGCATGTTCACCCAGCCCGTGTCGCTGTGCGGGCCGGTGCTGAGCACGCCATCCTGCGGCATGGTCTCGTCGGGCGGCGGCATCTGGATGGCGGGATAAACATACCCATCAAGGTGCAGGCGGTCGAGCGTGTCGTCATACATGGCGAGCGCGCGGCGCTTCGGCCCAAGCACGTCGGCTTCAGCCTGGGGATTGCCTTCGAACCTCCGTTGCTTGACCACGGGCCGCAAATCGGCAGAGAGCGTACCCGGCTTATCGCCTCCGATGATCGTTGCCGGCAGGGGCGATCCCACTACGCGTTCGTACTCCGCGGGCGAGTGATATTGCGCCGGCCCGAACTCCGCGAGAAACTTCTCGGTGCCTTCGCGAATGTAGGGGAGTGTGCCAATGCGCGAGGCGGTTTCTGCGAAGCTCTCTGGCAGGATGGCGTCATCAAACACCACGGTTGCGCCGGCCGCGCGCAGCGCCTCCACCGCCTTCATAAAAGCCGCTCGAGTCTCCGGCTGGAGGGGGAGAACCGCTGATTTACGATCTGCCGCGGCCTGTTCCGGCGTTTCTGCGGCGGGAATGCCCTGAAAGGGAATGCCGGCTCCCGCCAGGATGAAAGCGGGAACCCCGAAGCGTTTTCCCTTCAGCGCGTCCGGCTTGAGGTATTTCGTGTAAGGGCCGGGCTGTGCCTGCTGGGCCGATCCAAGCGTCGCCGGGTCCAGCGGATCGGGGCCCGCCATCACCGTGAGAGCGATGGCTGCGTCGGTAACGTTGCGGGCGATGGGACCAGTGTTGTCCAGCAGCCAGTCGAGCGGTGCAATCCCGGCGATGCTCACCAGTCCGCGCGTGGGAAACACGCCAACCACTGCGCTCGTAGCGGCGGGCATGCGGATGGAATTGCCTGTATCGGTGCCGTTGCCCAGCACAGCCATATTCGAGGTGACGGCCGTGACGGTCCCGCCCGATGAGCCCCCGGGGCTGAAGCGCACATCATAGGCATTGCCGGTGCGGCCATAAGATGTGCTGCGGTTCGTATCGCTACCGGCGAAGTCAGGCATGTTGCTCTTGCCCAGGATGATGGCGCCGGCGGCACGCAGCTTCGCGACGATGGTGGCATCTTTCGGCGCCATCAGCTCGTGCCCGGGAATCACGTAGCCCTTCCAACCGTCGGTGGTTGCGAGCCCTCGGACGCTGGTGTTCTCCTTGATGACGATAGGCACGCCCCACAGCGGCCCGCGCGTCGTTGTGCCTGCGGACTTCATCTCGGCATCTTCGCGCGCCGCGGTTGCCAGGGCGCCCTGCACGTCGACGTACTCGATAGCTCCATAGGTGCCGTTATAGCGGCGGATGCGCGCGATGTGCCACTCCACCACGTCCGTCACGGTGTATCGGTGATCGCGATAAAACTGCTGAAGCTGCGGAACGGTGACTTCGAGCAGGTCCTGATCCATCTTTATCGTCGCAGGGGCTTCCTGCGACCCGGCGCTGAGAGCAGTCGCAAACAGTGCGCACGCAAAGATAGTTCTGAGCATCTGTAGAGCACTTGCCACGTTGTTCTCCCGAGGGATGTATTGGCAGCATGCCAATTCTTGCATTACAGGTACGCCCCGCCAAATCACGACGGAGACCCTCGGTGCGGGAGCGAGCTGTCAAAATCCGCTCGGAATGATCAGTTCGTTGAAAGAGATCGATTGAAACGATGACGCTCATGTATGATTCTAGGCGACCCAGGCAGCAGTTCCTTTTAAAGCGAGGGGAGAACGCCGCGTCGCATCATGTCCGAGTCGATAACCCGCCGTTCCGAGCAAATCGTCAAGCTTCTTCTTCGCTCCGGTTCGGCAACCATCGAGGAACTGCTGGCGGTCGCGGGTTCTTCCGCACCCAGCATTCGCCGCGACTTGGCACGGCTTGAAGCGCGCGGACTCATCCGGCGCACCCATGGAGGAGCAGAACTTGTGGAGCCTCTGCTCTACGAGCCGTTCCGATACGACAGCTCTTTCCTCGCGCGCGAGCAGCGCCACGCCGCTGAGAAGCGCCGCATCGGACTGGGTGCCGCCGAACTCGTGGAAGCGGGTGAAACCGTTGGCCTCTCTGCCGGAACCACCACAACGCATATCGGCCGCAGCCTGCGCCATCGCGAAAAGATCCAGGTTGTCACCAACGCCATCAACATCGGCATGGAACTCTGCAACCAGACCGCCATCCGCACCTATCTCACCGGCGGCGTCGTTCTTTGGCCATGGTCCTTTGCGCTGGCAGGCAATGCCGCGCTCAGCTTCCTCGACAATATGTATATGGACAAGGTTTTCATCAGCGTGACCGGCTTCGATGCCGAGCGCGGAGCGACGTCGCTCGAGGCCGATGAAGCTTTGGTCTATCGCAAGATGATCAAACAATCGAAGTCCGTGATCATCGCGGCTGATTCAAGCAAGCTGGGCAAGGTAAGCCCCGCGTTCATCTGCCCGGCCGGCGAAGTTCAGGTGCTGATCACCGATTCAGGAGCGAGCCCCGAATTGCTGGCCCCCTTCGAGCGCCAGGGAACAAAGATCCTGCGCGTGTGAGCACAAATACCTCTGACAACTTTTAATGATGCTGATGATTCAGCTCATTCGCCGCGTCAGCGGCAATCTGAGCGCACGCTTCGCACAGCAGCCGCACCGCCTCACGCACATCCTGCTCCAGGCGATCCGTCTCGCGGGGGTGTCCGTTGACAGGGGTGGATAGCGATCCGTGCAGGCACGAGACGCCGGCCCGGCGCACCACTTCGCGCAGATTGCTGAGCCGCAGTCCTCCGCCCGCCATCACTTCGAGCCGGCTTGCCGCCTGCGTTCGGATGCGCGCAATCGACGCCGCACCGGTGGCCACGTCGGCGGCTCCCCCTGAAGTCAGTAGATAGTCAGCGCCGGTTTCAATAACGGCATCGAGAGCCTCATTCAGATCCGGCGTCACATCAAAGGCGCGATGAAAAGTCACCTTCATCGGGCGCGCCAGTTCCGCGAGTTCGCGGCTCCTCTTTACGTCCACTCCGCCCTCGGGCAAGAGCACTCCCACCGCGACCCCGTGCGCACCGGCGGCCTTGGCCGCTCCCACCTGACGGCGCATGTGGGCGAACTCCTCGGATGTGAATACAAAATCTCCCGCTCGCGGCCTGATCAGCACATGCACCGGAATCGAGACGGAAGCGAGTACAGACGCGAGCAACGTGTGCCCGGGCGTGATCCCGCCCAGAGGCAGCTCCGCGCACAACTCTATGCGGTCTGCGCCCCCGCGGTCTGCGGCCACCGCGGCCGCCAGAGTCGGTGCACATAGCTCGAACGTAGGCTTCTCTGGAGACATGGTGAAGAACTGGCTTTCCTGTGTCAAAGCTTCGCAGAAAACCAGAAAATGCGCAACGTGTTGATTGGATTATGCTATTTTGATCAGGAACAACGAACCACGTGAAAAGCCCAGGCTGCGATCTTCATCTCCCTGAATACGGAGGATGCCGTTCCCAAGCGGTTCGGTCAGAGGTCCGGCCCTCGCGAGGGTTCAGAAATGAACGCGCCGATGAACTTCAAAACTCCTATCCTTGCCGTGATATCCGTTTTTTCCATCGCCTGCGCCCATGCGGGAACCCCGACTCCGCTGCATGACGGCTGGCGGCTGCAGTCAGCATGTTCCGTCAAGGCGGACGGAGCTGCAATTTCGACGCCGGGTTTCGCCTCCAACGACTGGCTGGAGACAACGGTTCCCAACACGGTTCTTGCGGCGCAGGTGGCCGGCAAGGTCTACCCCGATCCGTATTTCGGGATGAACCTGCGCAACATTCCGGGCAGCAACTATCCCATCGGCCACAACTTTTCCAATCTTCCCATGCCGCAAGACAGCCCCTATCGCTGTGGGTGGTGGTATCGCACTGAGTTCACGGCCCCCCCCGCAACGCGCGACCAGCGCGTATGGCTGCATTTTGGCGGCATCAACTATCGCGGTGAAATCTGGGTGAACGGCCATCGAATCGCGGACTCTACCCAGGTGGCGGGAGCCTATCGCGCCTATGACTTCGATGTGACCGACGCCCTGAAGCCCGGCGCGAAGAACATCCTCGCCGTCGAAACCTTTGCGCCCACCGAGAAAGACCTCGGCATCAACTGGGTGGACTGGAACCCCTGTCCGCCCGACAAAGATATGGGCCTCTGGGGTGAAGTAAATCTGGTCGAAACCGGTGCTGTCACGCTGCGCTCGCCCATGGCTGTCACGCACTTTACCGATTCGTCGCTGGCCACGGCCGAACTCACCGTCTACGCCGAACTGCACAACGCCACGAGTCGCGACATCCAGGGCGCTGTGAGCGCCACCGTCGCCGGCGTGCGCATCGAGCAGCCGGTTCGCCTTGCGGCGAATGAAGACAGAACCGTCGCTTTCTCCCCAGAGCAGTTCCCGAATCTTCGCATCCGTAATCCCAGGCCATGGTGGCCGGCGCAGATGGGCGAGCCTCACCTCGAGCAGCTCAACATCAGCTTCGCCGACCACGGCGTAAAGACCGATGAGAAATCCGTGGCCTTCGGCATCCGCGAGATCACGTCCGAGCTCAGCGCTACCGGCGGACGGCTGTTCCGCATCAACGGCAAGCCCATCCTGATCCGCGGAGCGGGCTGGTCGCAGGACATGCTGCTCCGCACGGACGGGCACCGCTTGCGCGATCAGATCCGCATGGTTGCGGACATGCACCTCAACACCATTCGCCTTGAAGGCAAGCTCGAGACCGAGGACTTCTTCCGCCTCACGGACGAGCAGGGAATCCTGGTGATGCTCGGCTGGTGCTGCTGCGATCACTGGGAACACTGGAACGAATGGGGTCCGCAGGATCTGCCCATTGCGACGGCGTCTTTACGCGATCAACTGCTGCGTCTGCGCTCGCATGCCAGCCTGCTCGTGTGGCTTAACGGCAGTGACAACGCGCCGCCCCCGAACGTCGAGCGCGCGTACCTGCAGGTTGAAAGCGATGTGCACTGGCCCAATCCGGTTCTCTCTGCGGCGTCTGCGCAAAACACCGCCGGCGCTGGACCTAACGGCGTCAAGATGACGGGGCCCTACGATTACGTAGCGCCGAGCTACTGGTATGTCGATCAGCACAACGGGGGCGCCTTCGGCTACAACACCGAGACGAGCCCCGGCCCGGCAATCACCTCGCTCGCGAGCCGCGCGAAATTTCTGCCCGATCCTGAAGCGTGGCCGCCCTCGGCGAACTGGTCGTATCACAACGGCGGCGGTGAATTCACCAATTTGAGGGTGCTCGATGAGGCTATGGCCGCGGTTTACGCCAAGCCCAGCTCCGCCGCGGATTACGAACGCACCGCGCAGACCATGGCGTATGACTCGGAACGCGCCATGTTCGAGGCCTACTCGAAGAATAAGTACGTGTCCACCGGGGTCATTCAGTGGATGCTGAACAACGCCTGGCCGTCGATGATCTGGCATCTCTACGACTACTATCTCGACACGGGCGCCGGCTATTACGCCGCCAAAAAGGCCTGCGAGCCGGTGCACATCCAATATTCTTACGATGACCGCTCCATCGTGGTTGTCAACAGCACCTACATGCCGATCGAGGGGCTGCATGCCAGCCTGCACGTGCGTGGGATGGGCTGGAAAGACTTGTACAAAGCCGAAGCCAGTCTGAATGCCGGCGCCGACAGTTCGCAGACGGTCTTCGAACTGCCTGAGAGCCTCTTAACCGGAGCGGAGAAGATCTTCTTCATCGAACTCGCACTCACTGACTCCGGCGGCCGCACCGTCAGCCGCAACTTCTATTGGGTGCCATACACGCTCACCACGTTTGATTTCGGGCGCACGGATTACACGCACACCGCCGCCCAACGCCATGAAGATCTCACCGCGCTCGCGAATCTGCCCAAAGCGCAGATCAAGGCAGACGCAACCCTGGAACGCGCCGGACATAGCCGCCGCGTTTCAGTGCAACTCAATAATCCATCCAACACGCTTGCCTTCCAGGTCAGCGTCGCACCGCGTACGGCAGACGGCGGCCTCATCGCCCCCGTGCTCTGGTCTGACAACTGGATTGAACTCGGCCCCGGCGAATCTGCGACTCTCACTGCCGACCTGCCTGACGGCGCGCCCGATTCTACGGTGATTCACGTGGATGGATGGAACATCAGCCCCCTCGTCCTCACGCCAGTCATTGCTGCGGCAGCGCATGGTGGCGAGTAGTGGCCGCGGCTGACGGAACCTCAGAGAGGCTCGGCCTCAGGCGCAGCCTGCGCTTCCGGGATCTAGTCCTCTACGGGATCATCCTGATTCAGCCAACGGCGCCCATGCCGGTCTTCGGCGTGCTCTACGACAAGTCCGGCGGCCACGTGCCCGCTACTATCCTCCTCGCCCTTGTGGCCATGCTCTTCACCGCCATCAGCTACGGCCGCATGGCGCGTGTATACCCGCACGGTGGTTCGGCGTTCCTGTATGTGGGCAAGGAGATTCACTCCAGCCTCGGCTACATCACCGGCTGGTGCCTGGTGATGGACTACATCATCAATCCGCTCATCTGCACCATCTGGTGCTCCAGTGCGGCCATGAATTTCATTCCCCAGGTACCCTATGTCGCCTGGGCCGCCTTCTTCGCAATCCTCTTCACTGCCCTCAACTGCAACGGCATCGAAACCTCGGCGCGCATCAACGCCCTGCTGGCGGCAGCCCTCGGCCTGGTTATTGTGTGGGTGCTCGCTGCGTCGGTGCGCTGGGTGCTGGCACTCGTACACCCGTCGGCCGCACTGTTCCTTGACCCGCTCTATAATCCTTCCAGCTTTCACACCAGCGCCGTACTCCGCGGGACCGCCACCGCCGTGCTCACTTACATCGGGTTTGACGGCATCTCCACACTCACGGACGAAGCGCGCGACCCTGAACGCACCGTGCCCCGCGCCATCGTTCTCACCTGCCTGATCACCGGCATCCTGGCGGTAGTCGAGGTCTACTTCGCCCAACTCGTCTGGCCGCGCGGAGCCGCTTTTCCTGACATCAATACCGCCTATGTGTACGTCTCCGGCCGCGTCGGTGGTCCGCTCCTCTTCGCCGTCGTCAATGCTGCGCTTCTGCTCGCCAATGTGGGTTCCGGCATGGCCTCGCAACTGGGCGCTGCACGCCTGCTTTACGCCATGGGCCAGGATGGCGCTCTCCCGCGCCGCTTCTTCGCCAGTGTGTCGCCCAAAAACCGCATTCCCCGCAACAACGTGATCCTCATTGGCGTCATCTGTCTCGCCGGGGCCATGATCTTCAGTTACTCGCTGGGAGCCGACCTGCTCAACTTCGGCGCGCTTCTCGCCTTCATGGGAGTCAACCTTGCCTCCATGCTCTGGGGCTGGCGTCACGGACGCGCCGCCCAGTGGTTCCCCATCCTCCTGTCGCTCGGCGGATTCGCAACCTGCGCCCTGCTCTGGTGGAACCTCGATCCCAAAGCCAAAATCGTCGGCACTGTCTGGGCCTTCAGTGGAATCCTTCTCTGGGTAATTCGCCGACGCTACACCGTGCTTCCGTCTCAAAGCTGATCGCCCTGGGATCGGCGGTGATATGCTCTTTATCCACACCCGGAACTGCCGGTGCGGCCGTTCGTTCCCGCCTTCACGCGCTTAGCAACTCCGGGATGGGTCCCGAGGTCTAATTCCCCTATGGACGTGGATACCCAGTCAGCCGTCAAGCCGCTGCGTAAGCTTCGCAAATTGCTCAAAGATTTCCCTCCGCATCCATCCCCAGAGCAGGTGCACAGCCTGCGTACCAACGCGCGCAAGCTCGAAGCCATCGTTCACACCTTTTCTTCTGAGTCCGATCGCCAAGCCCACACCCTCCTCAAACTCATCAAGCCGATACGCAAAGCTGCCGGAAAAGCCCGCGACATGGACGTCTTTATCGCTCGGCTCCATCAACTGAAAATCGAACCCGAAAGCAACGGCCTGGTGCGCCTTACGGAACACATCGCGCAGCTCCGCCAAAAACGCCTTGCGCGTCTTCACCTGATCATCGCCAGCGAGCTTAAACTGACCCGCCGCGTGCTCAAGCGATACGTGCGTTGGCTTGGATCACGCGACGGCTACCTCAGCCCCGCCGCACCTCAGGTGTTGGCCGAGAAACTGGACCGATGGCCCAAACTGCACGCCGCAAACCTCCACGATTTCCGTATCCACGCCAAGGAACTGCGCTACATGCTGCAGCTTTTTCCTGAAACCACCCGGCAGCGCATGGACGCTCTCGGCGAGCTCAAGGACAAGGCTGGTGAGTGGCACGACTGGCTCGAACTTCACAGCCTTGCGAAAGAATGTCTCGATCCCGCGGCCGATCGCGACATCCTGGATCATCTCCGCGACACCAGCCAGGACAAGTTGCGTGCCGCCCTGGGCTCCGCCAACCGCCTGCGCAAGCTCAACCTCGATATTCCGCGCGCAGCTTGAACGCCTCTCGCGCATCCTTGCTCGCTTCCTCACGCATCCCAGTCCCATAGTTGGTGTGCGCCTGCATGGCTACTCTCAAGTCTCAGAAGATCAAAGTGCCCGGTGCGGCGGAGTTTCTGCCCGCCGAGCATAGCCTGCCGGTCCTCCAAGTCGCCGTTCAGCACTGCAAAGGATGCGACCTTTACCGCAACGCCACCCAGGCCGTCTTCGGTGAAGCCGATGTTTCGGCTTCCGGCAAAATCCGCATGATGATCGTGGGCGAGCAGCCCGGCGACCGCGAGGACAGAGAAGGGCATCCCTTCGTAGGCCCAGCCGGCAAGTTTCTCGACCGCTGCCTGGATGAGGCCGGCATTGTCCGCAAGGAAGTCTACGTCACCAATGCCGTGAAGCACTTCAAATGGGAACCGCGCGGCAAGGTCCGCCTCCACAAAAAGCCGAACTCCAGGGAGATCTTCGCCTGTAGTCCGTGGCTGCGCGCCGAGGTCGACGCAGTCGCACCGCAACTCCTCGTATGCCTTGGAGCGACGGCGGCGCAGTCGCTTCTAGGCGCCGGGTTTCGTGTCACCAAGTCCCACGGTCAGGTGCAGCATGCGGAAGGATGGCCGCCCATTCTCGCCACTGCGCACCCCGCTTCCATACTTAGAGCCCGCACGGAGGATGATCGCCACCGCCAGACGGCGGAGTTTCTTGAGGACCTGCGCGCGGCACGTAGCTTCCTGCGCAAGCGCTGAATTCGCCTAAAACAAGAGCCGCCGATCCAGTTGGATCGGCGGCTCCTGTGTCTCTAACGGTGCGCTCTACGCGGCGGGCGGGTGATCGTAGTCATCGGCAAGCTCCGCCCAGCTCTGAATGGCATAAGGCTGCTTGACCTTCATTACGGTTACATGCGGCTCGTTGAAGCGCACCAGATTCGAGCGGTTCCTCGAAATCAACGCAGGACGTAGAATCAACCGCTGCATGTGCTGAGGTTCGCGCCCGACGCCGATTTCGCGCACGGCCGGACTGTCCCCGGTTGCAGTGCTCACCGCAGGCTCGCGCTCCTCGGGTGCCGTCTGACGGTCCACGATTTTTAGCCCGCCCGGGTTCTGCGCCGCTCCCTGCGGAGTGTCCGTTGAGCGTTCCTTCAGCCCGCGGCAGCGGAAATCAGCGATATTTACCGTAGATGCAGCCATATACAAATCCTGGATCACGAGGAACTTACCACCCCGGAATAGATAAACGGAGGTTGAAACCACTCAATATGGTTCGCGTCTCTTGAAGTAGGATGCGCTGCCGTCCCCTGAGTTGTATTCGACGCCAATTTGGCGGCCCGACAGAGCCCCAGAGCGCGCGCTGAGGGGGCAACGGACCCGGCCGCCAATCATGCACTTCAGGACTGGATAATCACGACTCCGTCGGGCTCAACCAGCACGCCCTCGTCCTTCACTTCCAGCCCGGCCCCTGAACTCAGCAGAATCACCGATCCCGCAGGTGCCGGAAACCGATGCGCCTGAGTTCCGAGGTTGCACTGCACACGAATGTTTCCGCGCTGCATTTCCAGCCATCGGCCTTCTTCACCGACGGTGACCCGTGTATGCCCCGGTTCGGCGTCGTTCAGCGCCGGAGTCGCTTTCCGCACGCGGATGAGTTCGCGGTACCACGCCAGCATTTCGGCGTGCTCGCCCTCCGTGACCTCCTGCCAGTTGAGCTTTGAGCGCTCGAAGGTCTCCTTCGCCTCCGGATCAGGCACCTCAGAGGGATCCCACCCGAAGGCCTCGAATTCACGCTTGCGCCCTTCAGAGACCAGGCGCGCCAGCTCCGGATCGCTGTGATCCGCAAAGTACTGGAACGGCGAAGATGCAGCCCACTCCTCGCCCTGAAACAGCATTGGCACGAACGGGCCGGTGAGTACGAGCGCCGCCGCTACTTTGGCGCGCGCAAGACCCGCGCACTCGTGCAGCCGATCGCCCACGGCGCGGTTTCCAATCTGGTCGTGGTTCTGGATGAACCCAAGGAACCGATATTGCGGCAGGTGGCGCGTGGGCCTTCCATGCACGCGTTTGCGGTATTTCGAGTAGATGCCGTCGTAGACAAACGTCTCTTCGAGCGCTTTCTTCAGATGGGCCAGTGTGCCGAAGTCGCCGTAGTATCCACCTTGTCCCGGTTCGAGCATCGTGAACAGCGCGTGATGGAAGTCATCGCTCCACTGCGCATCCAGTCCGTAGCCGCCGGCCTCCCGGGCTGTCACGACCCGCGGATCGTTGAGATCGCTCTCCGCAATCAGCACCAACCGGCGGCCCGCGGTCGCCTCAAGTGCTTCGGTCTCCACCGCAAGCTGCTCAAGAAAGTGAATTGCCGAGCGGTCCACGTAGGCATGGACAGCGTCCAGCCGCAGGCCATCGATATGAAAGGCGCCCATCCACATCAGCGCGTTATCGCAGAAGAAGCGACGCACCTCATTGGCCCACGTGTCCTCTAAATTCACCGCGCCGCCCCACGGTGTTTGGTGCGCCTCAGTGAGATAGGGGCCGTACTTACCGGTGTAATTTCCTGACGGCCCAAAGTGGTTATAGACTACGTCCAGCAGCACGGCCAGACCCTTTTCATGCGCCGCGTTCACGAAGCGCTTGAGTGCGTCGGGCCCGCCATAAGAGTCTTGCACGGCGAATAGTGCCACGCCATCATACCCCCAGCCGTGTCGACCCTCGAAGGCATTTACAGGCATCAACTCCACATGCGTGATTCCCAGCTCCTTCAGCGCATCCAGCTTTTCAATCGCCGCGTCGAGCGTGCCCTCCTGCGTGAACGTTCCGATGTGCAACTCGTACATGACGGCGCTGGCCAGCGGTTTGGCCTGAAACCCAGCGTCAGTCCACCCAAACGCGCTCTGATCGTACACACGCGAGAGCCCATGCACTCCGTTCGGCTGCCACTGCGACCGCGGATCGGGATACGCCTTCTCATCCTCGCCTATGACGAAGCCGTAGTCAGAACCCGGCCCCGCCGCTTCCACATCTGCCACCCACCATCCGTGCTCATCAGGACCTTGCATCGCGGCGCGCACGCCTCCCGCCTCCACCTCCAGTTTCCCTACCAGCGGTGCCCAAACTTTAAACCTGTGCATCAGCTCACTCCGAATTTTTTATCAGCAGTGCGACGGGAAAACGCCGCAACAGCGCTTGGATGCGAATCGGGCCGCCATCTATTACGTCCCCTGTGAGCAAATTGGCCCATTTTCCCTGAGGAAGCGAAATTGTGGTTCCGGCCCAGCTGTCACCCAGCTTGATGGGCCAGCGCGGAACCACCGTTGCCACGCGATCACCCCTCATAAACGCCACCGCATGTTCCGCTTTTGCCCCGCTCACGAGCAGCCGCTCGTAGGCTGCTTCCTCACCGAACCACTGCGGATGCTCGCGACGCAGACTGAGCGTGCAATGCACTACCCAGAGCTTGGGCATGCCCGCGTCTTCGTGCTTCATGATCTCTTCCACCGGCATTCCAGCCTTTAGAGCACTGAGCATCGATTGCCGCTGCTCATAATCCACCGGAGTGCGATTATCGGGATCGACCAGCCTGTAATCCCAGAGCTCGCCTCCCTGATACGTGTCGGGAACCCCTGGAGCCGTGTAATGCAGAAGCGTCTGCGCCAGGCTGTTGATGTGCCCCGGGTGATCCACCCGGCCCACCAGTGCTTCGAGATCGGCAAGGAACTCGCGACACGTGTGAATCTGCGCGATGAACGCCTGCAGCGCGTCTTCGAACTCTTTGTTCTGCTGCGTCCAGGTCGTCTGCTCCTTGGCTTCGCGCACGGCCTTCACCATGTAAGCCTGCAGCCGCTCTTCGGAGATAGGCCATGCGCCAATCATCGTCTGGTAAAGAAAATACTCCGTGTTTCTGTCCGGCAAACCCTTCGTCTTGAAGCGCGCATTCATCTTGGCCCACCGCTGCAGCGCGGTCTTCCAGCGCGCGGGTATCTCCGTCAGAGCCGCGAGCCGTGCGCGCACATCATCGCAGCGCTTGGTATCATGCGTCGCCAGCGTCGTCATGCTCAACGGATGTTTCGCCTGCATGTGCTCGCAGTACCCGTGGAACTGATCAATGCTCATGCCATCGATTGCCGGCGCGCCCCCCACTTCATTCAGTCCGATCATGCGGTTGAAGCAGTAGAACGCCGTGTCTTCCACTCCCTTGGCCATCACCGGCGACGTGAACTGCTGGAACCGAAGCAGAAACTCGCTTTCCAGCACGCCACGGTATCGCAGGGTCAGAACGTCCTCCATGAAATCAAAGAGCCCGGCATCAACGTCCTGGCGGTTCTCCTTTGCCCTGACCACTGCTGCGTGGATATGCTCACGATCCTGATCCGTGATCTCGTTCCGCTCCGCCACCACATAGGTTCGATAAATCGAGAACGCCGCCGCAACCTCGCGAATGGCGCGCCGTATCTCCGCGCGCGTGTAATCGCGCCGGTCGCGATTGCCCTCGCATATCTCCACGAAGAGACTCGCTAACCGGTTCACGTCGCTTCCCAGCGCCTCCTGCTCTACGCTGAGCTTCTTATCGTGCACCATGTCTTCAAAACTGAGCGTCCTGTCCGTGAACTCACCATATATCGCGCTGAACTCGCGCAGCCCTTCAGGATGCATCAGCAGGTTGTTGCACACGTTCAGGAAGTCGTAGCCGCTCGTTCCATCGATCCGCCACTGCTCGCGAAGCCATTCTCCCGGCTCCAGTATCTTTTCACCGATGATCCACGCGTCTCCGGCTTGTGCGCGTAAACGATCGAAATACTGCTGTGGATCGCGCAGCCCGTCAGGATGATCGACGCGGATGCCGTCCAGCACGCCGCTCCGCACCCACTCCAGAATGCGGGCGTGGGTCGCATCGAATACATGCTGCCGCTCCATGCGCAGCCCGATAAGCGTGTTGACGTCAAAGAATCTGCGGTATCCCAGTTCCTGATCCGCTGTGCGCCAGTACGCGAGCCTGTAGTTCTGCTGATTCAGCAGATCATCCAGCAGATTGACGTCAGCGTTGATGGTTGCAATGGCTCTCGAGATCGCCTCGCAGGTCGCCGGCTTTTCGGCGCACGCACGCGCCAGCATCGCGTAGATCACGTCCTTGTCGCGCTGCCGTTCCTGCACCAGCGCAGGATCGGTAGAATCCGGCACGGGCAATCGCGCCAGGCTGTCCGCGAGAAATCCGATTGTGTTCTCCTGCAGGTTCTGGGCCGCCATCTTGAGAACATTTCCCAGAGAGCGGGGCGCAATCGGTAGGGAATGGTCAAAGTATCGGACGCGGAAACTCTCTCCCTCCTGCTCGATCTTGATGTCGCCCGCCGCAAGCACCTTGCCATACTGATCGCCGAGCACCGGGATGAGAATCTTGTTTTTGAGCTTCACCTCGGCGGAGTTCCAGTCAATGTCGAACCATGTTGCGTAACAGCTCGATGGCCCGTTCTCGAGCACGTCCCACCAGTAGCGATTCCACGGGCCGATGGCCATGTGGTTAGGCACGATATCAAGCACCTGGCCCAGGCTCAGTTCCCGCAGCCGTTCGCAAAAACGTTGGTGCCCTTCCTCGCCGCCCAGTTCCTCATTCACCTTCTCGTGATCCACGACGTCATAGCCGTGCATGCTGCCTGGCGCGGCCTGCAGATAGGGAGAACAATAAACGTGAGTTACGCCGAGATCTTTCAGATAACCGGCAATGGCGGACGCATCGTTGAACTTGAACTGCTTGTTCAACTGCAGCCGGTATGTCGATTGAGGAACACGTCGCATCGAGTCACCTGGTTGGGTCACAAAGAGAGCATCGGCTTCACGCCTGCCCGTGGGATGTTTCATTTTCATGCCGAGTTACGGAAGAGAATCAGCCCAGCCTGAGCGGTTGATCCAGCCTGAGCATTTCCTTCCACGGATCGCGCGCCAGCCGCTTTCTCCAGTCTTGGATGTCTGAAACCAGAAAACGTGGCGGCCCTTGTTGATCGAGTTCGCTCCAACGGAGAGGCATGGCTATCGGCAGCCCGGCGCGTGCCCGCGGCGAGTACGGCGCCACCGCCGTTGCCCCGCGATCGTTGCGCAGGTAATCCAGAAAAATCTTGCCCACCCGGGCCGCCTTGCTCATCTTGGTCAGGAACTGGCTGGGAAAATCTCTTTCCATGTTCAGCACAAACTGATGTGTGAAGTCCTTCACCGCAGGCCATTCATGCTCCGGCCGGATCGGTACCACCACGTGCAGCCCTTTACCTCCGGTAGTCTTCACAAAGCTCTTCAAGCCCAGCTTCTGCAGGCGCTTGCGCACTTCCTTCGCGCTTGAGACTACAGTCGCCCATTCAATCGAGGGATCAGGATCGAGATCAATCACAATGCGGTCCGGCTGCTCCATCGTCTCGTTCTTTGAGCCCCACGGATGCACTTCGAGTACGCCGATTTGCGCAAGCTGCACCAGGGCTTCCGGCGTGCTGAGCGTGATGTAGGGCTCGCGCTCGCCAGTCTTGCGATTCAGCACGTCCACCCTGTCCAGGCCCCTCACCATCTGGTTGCGGTGCTTCTGATAGAAGCACGGCTTCCCGCTGCCATCCACGCAACGCACCAGCGTGAGCGGCCGATCGGCAATGTGCGGCAGCATGATTTGGGCAATCTCCAGGTAGTAGCGCGCCAGCTGCTCCTTGCTCACGCCGGTGCTCTCGTCCAGAACCTTGTCAGGATGCGACAACTTGATGGGCAGCGGTTTGGAGCCGTCGCTTGCCACGGACTTGCCCGCGCTCTTGGCCGCTTTGGGCGCCCTTGTCTTGTGTGCCGCCGCGCTGCGCACCTGCTTGTCCACCGATGACTCTGCTTCGCTCTCGACGTCTTCCAGTACTACGCTCTTTGCCGGTTTGTCTTCCCGCAAGCCCTTGAAGGATGCCTGCCGCACCAGATGGTCCGCTGTCCACGTCGTGAAGTTCACCTGCGCCACCAATTCCGGCTTCACCCACATGGCGTCCCGCACCGCATCGCGCGGGATCTGAGCAAACGCAGTCTTCGCGCAGCGCAGCTTCTCCAGCTTGTCGCGCATCAGGCGGTGCGTCTTCTGCGTGAAGCCTGTTCCGGTTTTGCCGGCGAAGATCAGCTTTCCCTCGCGATAGTATCCCAGCAGCAGCGCGCCGATTCCATAGCTTCCATTCGTCGGCAGAGTGAATCCGCCGATCACCAGTTCCTGCTCGCGATAGCACTTGATCTTCTGCCAGCCACCGCCCCGGCCCTCGGAGTACTTACCGTCCGCCAGCTTGGAGATAATCCCCTCGGTGCCGAGCTCGCATGCCTTGCTAAAGATTGCGCGCCCGTCGCCGTCCAGGTGCTCGCTTAAGCGCATGGTCTCGCTCTCGCCGCTTGCCTCCAGCACTTCCCCCAAAATCCGCTTTCGTTCGATAAGGGGGAGACCGCGCAGATTGTAGCCGTCCAGGTGCAGCAGATCGAAAGCAAAGTAGGTCAGCGGCCTCTTCGTCGATTCCTGGAATGCCGCCTGCAGTTCCGCGAAGCTTGAGGTGCCTTCCGCGCTGAGCACCACAACCTCGCCGTCGATGAGCGCACTCTTGACCGGCAGCCGGAGTGCCGCATCTGCCACCTCTTTCATGCGATGCGTCCAGTCAAGCCCGTTGCGCGTGAGCAGTTGCACCGCGCGCTTTTTTGCGTCGACGCGCACCTGGATGCGATAGCCATCGAGTTTGATCTCGTGAACCCACTTGTCCCCCGTGGGCGGATCCTTGGCGATCTGCGCCAGTTGCGGCGCGATGAAATCCGGCAGAGTCTCCTTCTTGGCGCCCCGCAGTTCTTTTGACCACTCGCGCTCAACCGGCTTCTTCCGTGCGGCCTTCGTCTCGCCGCCCTTGCCATCTTCCGCGCCACGATTTGACTGCCACACCCTATCCTCGGCTCGCGCAATTGCATCCATGTCGCGCTGCGTCAGCACGCTCTTCTGCTCTTCCTCTGTAATCGCCATCTCGTCCCGCGCGCGCTCAAACTCGTCATGCTCCTTGATCAACAGCCACGCGGGCTTGTCGGCGCGCTGGCCGGGGCGGGGATGCATGCGCACCAGAGCCCAGTTGCCCTTCATCTTTTCGCCATGCATGGCGAACTTCAGCGAGCCCTTGCGCAGGCCCTCGTTCACATCCACATGCGGCTCCCACGTACCGCGGTCCCACAGCATCACGGTGCCGCCCCCGTACTGCCCCTTGGGGATAATGCCCTCGAAGCCGCCGTATTCCATGGGATGATCTTCCACCTCCATCGCCAACCGCTTGTCCCCTGGGAAGTAGCTGGGGCCTTTGGTTACGGCCCAACTCTTCAGTACGCCGTTCCAGCCCAGCCGGAAGTCATAGTGCAGACGGCTCGCAGCGTGTTTCTGGATCACAAACGGCAGCTCCGACGCGCTCCTCGGCGTAGCCGCCTTGTGCCCGCTCGGTTCCTGTGTGACCTGAAAATCACGCATGGAACGATACTTGCTCAGCTGCTCGTCTGCCGGTCGCTTTTTTGAGACTGCTCGCCGCGCCTGTGCCATAGCGTTCGCCTAAGCAGACTTCCGTCGCTTTTCGTGATTTCCTTTTTCCCCTCGACTCGTCCGGCGCGGCATTTCCGTTACCGACCCCTTCGTTCTCTTATGAGAGGTCGCGTGCGCCGCCGGCTTCTTCTCGCCGCTTCCGAT
Source organism: Occallatibacter sp. (assembly GCF_036502485.1). Taxonomy (GTDB): domain Bacteria; phylum Acidobacteriota; class Terriglobia; order Terriglobales; family Acidobacteriaceae; genus Telmatobacter. Next base: position 46,325 of record NZ_DASXYM010000127.1, read on the forward strand.
GCTGGCCCGCAGCGCATCCATCAGGTTCACCACCTTGCCGCGCGGCCCCGGTTTCTCTTCCTTCGGTAAAGGCTCGTTCTTCATCTTGGCTTCAATCATCTCGCGCAGCGCTGTCTCATATTCATCCTTGAATTTCTCGGGCGCGAACTTGCCGCTCTTGCGCTTGATAAGTTCCTTCGCAAGGTCCAGCGATTCTTGATCCACCGTCGGCGTCTTGATGTCTGCGAAGTAACCCTTCGGCTTGCGCAACTCCTCTTCATACCGCAGCGCGTAGGCCATCAGCCCGGGTAACGACTCATCCTCCGGTGCGCTGATCGCCATCACGTGTTCGCGGCCGCTCATCGCAATCTTGCCCAGCCCCACCTTGTGCGTATCCAGCAGCGCTTTGCGCACCACGGCAAACGCTTCAGACTGCGAGTCTCCGTCCGGCGTGACGAAGTACGGCTTTTCAAAGTACTCCGGCGAAAGTTCCTTCATATCTACAAACTGCTGCAACTCCAGCGTGCGGCGTGAGGGAATCCGCAGTTTGGCAATCTCCTTGGGGTCGATCTGGATGTATTCCCCCTTGCGGTATTCGTAGCCCTTGACCACATCATCCTTCTCAACCGTTTCCTCCTCGCCGGAAGCGCTGCCTGAAACCTTCTGGTGCCGCACGCGTTCGCCAGACTTCTTGCTGATCTGGTGAAAATGAATCTCGCTCTTGGCCTCCACGGCGGGGAACAGCCTCACGCCGAACTTGACCAGCGAAATCTGTATCTGTCCTGACCAGAACGGACGCGCCACCCTCGAACCTCCTTTTCTTTCAGTCAGATTCCCAGCTTTTGTGTGAAGTTGCCCCTGCACAGACACAAGTACCCCATCCTGAACAAGGCATTCACGTTCAGGATGAGGTAGGACTCACTGGCCCCTCAGGCCGCTTTAGCTTTCGGATTCACCCGAACCGAGATCTCCGTCAGCAGGTGATCAGCGTGCCCTTCTTCCTTGGCGGTCTGGTCCAGCAACTCGGCCGCGCGGGTCTCGCCCAGCAGCGTTGCCCATTGCCGCACCGTTCCATAGGAGGCAATCTCGAAGTGCTCCACGCGCTGGGCTGCGGCGATCAGCGCCGCGTCCCGCACCCAGGCATCGCGGGCATCTACGAAAAGATCTTCAGCCTCGGTCTTCATCGCAGCAATCGTCTTGCACTTCGCAGGGCTTGTATTGTCCAGGCCCGCGTCACTGCGCTTCTGTTCAGCCAGGATCTCCTCCAGCCGCTTGATGTGCTCTTCTGTCTCCTGAAGATGCGACTGGAAGGCCTGCCGCAATTGCTCATCGTTGGCATGCGTGATCATAGTGGGCAGCGTCCGCACAATCTGCTCCTCGGCTGAAAGCAGCACCCGAAGCTGGTTCACCCAAAGATCGCGCAGATTCTGAAAGTCCTCTGATAGCCACTTCATCTCTTCACCTCGCCCTGTGCACTACTCAACGCTGAGTGAGATGCGTACTCTCCACAATCCGTTCGCTTTGTGATTCGATATCAAAGCGCGTGCCGCAGGCGCGGGCGTGTTACGATGCACCCACGCCGTCGATCACCAATTCAATGCTTATGAGACACATGCGCGCACTCACCCTCGCCGCCTCACTCTTCGCACTGCCGCTGGCGCTGCCCTCGCAATCAACACAGCCCTACGACCTCGTCATCGCCAACGGCCACATCATCGACGGCACCGGATCCCCCTGGTACTCCGGCCAGATCGGGATCCGCAACGGCCGCATCGTGGCCATCGGGAGTCTTGAGGACGCGCCGCGCACCCGGACCATCGATGCGCACGGCCAGGTCGTCGCCCCCGGATTCATCGACATGCTCGGCCAGTCCGAGCTGACCATCCTGGTCGATCCGCGCCTGCCTTCGAAGATCTTTCAGGGCATCACCACCGAGGTCACGGGGGAAGGTGGCTCTGCTGCCCCGCTCAACCCGCAGATGATTGAGGCTGACCGAGCCAGCTACGAGCACCTGAAGATCACGCCTGACTGGACTACGTTCCGTGAGTACTTCGCGCGGCTGGAAAAGCAGCGCATGGGCATTAATCTGGCCAGCTACGTAGGCGCTACCAGCGTCCGCCGCATGGTTCTGGGCGACGAGGATGTCCAGCCCACGCCGGCCCAGCTCGCGCAGATGCAGTCGCTCGTCGAGCAGGGAATGCGCGATGGAGCCGTCGGCGTGTCCACCTCGCTGCAGTATGCCCCCGCGCCTTACGCCAGGACAGAAGAGCTGATCGCGCTCGCCTCCACCGCAGGCAAGTACGGCGGCGTGTACGCGACCCACATGCGGAGCGAAGGCGATGCCGAGCCCGCCGCGATTGACGAAGCCATCCGCATTGGCCGCGAAGGCCACATCCCCGTCGAGATCTGGCACCTGAAAGTGGCCGGTAAAAATAACTGGGGCAAAATGCCGCAGATCGTCGCGCAGATTCAGGCAGCCCGTGATGCCGGGGTCGACGTTTCCGCCAACACCTACGCTTACACCGCCTGGTTCAACACGTTCTCCGCGTTCGTCCCTCCCTGGGCGCACGATGGCGGCGACGCCAAACTGGTGGAGCGCCTGAAAGATCCCGCCACGCGCGCCCGCATCCGCAAAGACATGCTCGACCCCAAAGGCGATTGGGACAACGAGTGGCAGGAAATCCCCGGTCCGGAGGCGATTCAGATCGCGGTGGTGCAGAATCCCGAACTAGTCCCCTTGCAAGGCAAGCGACTCTCCGATGTGGCCACCCTGTGGCACGAGGACGCCATGGATGCGCTCTGCGACATTCTCATCAAGGACAAGGCGTTCACCGAGGTAGCTGTCTTCGCCATGTCGGAGCCGGACGTGGTTCTCGCCCTTAAGCAGCCGTGGGTTTCAGTCGACAACGACTCTCAGGGCACCTCCCCCGACGGTCTCCTGGGCGCCGAGCATCCGCACCCGCGGGCCTACGGAACATTCCCACGCATCCTGCGAAAGTATGTTCGTGAGGAGCACGCACTTACACTCGAAGATGCCATCCGCAAGTTCGCCGCTCTGCCGGCGCAGCGCCTGCACTTCAACGATCGCGGTGTGCTGAAGGCGGGCATGGCCGCCGATATCGTGATCTTCAATCCGGCTACCATCCGTGACCTCGCCACCTTCGAGCAGCCCAACCAACTCTCCGAGGGAATGGAATACGTCTTGGTGAACGGGGTTCCGGTTATCGCGGATGGCAAAATGACGGGCGCCCTTCCGGGCAAGGTCCTGCGCGGAGCGGGATACAAACCATAGCTTGCGCGCCGTCGTTGGGCTGGTTCGCAGGTAAGTTTTGCCCGATGGGCGACATTATTCCCTTGCGCCGCCCTCGATAGCACCGGGGGCTAACTCCTTCACCGGCAGTCATTTCTCGTGTTTTTACCATCTGGCATGATACGTGCTCAATCCAGAGTGTAAGAACGCAGCCAACGATGCTGCCGGCGCTTACGCGACCGCTGCCGACCCGGAGGCGTGACGGTCGCTTCGAGCAGCCTGGCGCCCCCGCGGAGGACACCTGACTGTCAGCCCGCGGTAACAAGATGTCTCCGAGCCGGCTGTCTGGGGCCGCCGGGGAGACAGGTCGAATGCCCGCTATCGCGCAGCGATGGCGGGCATTCGCTTATACGGAAACGCACTCGTTGATCCCTCGGATGAGCCACAGCGCTACGCGATGACCGGCCTCGTTCGGCCAGGTCTCGCCTCCCATTGCCGCCCTGAAACAGCAAAGCCCGCGATCGCTTGACAGCGGGCCTTGCTGTTAGGCGGCGCTGCCGCTAGTCGCGGCTGCGCGTCTTGGCCAGCAGGCGCAGGATCTCGAGATACAGCCAGATCAGCGTGACCATGATGCCGAACGCGCCATACCACTCCATGTACTTGGGAGCTCCATAGTTGACGCCCCGCTCGATGAAATCGAAGTCGAGCACCAGGTTCAGCGCGGCAATGGCGACCACAATCAGGCTGAACACAATGCCGATCGGCCCGGAGCCGTTGACGCTGGACAAAAACTGCACGTGGAAGAAGCCCAGAACCATCTGCGCCAGATAAAGCAGCATGATGCCGCCCGTCGCAGCCACGATGCCAAGCGCAAACTTCTGCGTCACGCGGATAATGCGCGTGCTGTAGAGGAAAAGCAATGCGAACAGCGTGCCGAACGTGAGACCCACCGCCTGAATGGCGAGGCCCGGATAGCGCTGATCGAACATGGCGGAAATTCCGCCCAGCAGCAGCCCCTCCAGCAGAGCGTAGATCGGCGCAGACACCGGCGCCCACTCCTTCTTGAAGATCGTCACCATGGCGCAGATGAATCCGCCAATGCCGCCAATGGCCATGAGCCCGCCCACTGCCGCCGGGGAGCCGTACGACAGGTACTTGAACCACGTCCATGCCGCCGTGGCAAAGGTGAGCACCAGCAGCACCCCGGTCTTGTTGACCGTGCCGCTCAGGGTCATCCGCGCAGCGGCATCAATCAGCCCGCCGCCGTAGCCGCCGCCCACGTTACGAAACGTGTTTTCACCAAGGGCCGGATTCGAAGTCTTCATCAAAGGCATCTGTAAACTCCCGTTTTCGCCGGGCATCGCTCCTTCCGCGTGCGCGGAGGACAGCCCGTATTCCCATTTTATGTCGCAGCGGACGTCGTTTGCCGCAGGTGAGTCGGACACTCACGTTATGTGAGTGAACGTACTACCTGTACCATTAGACGCTCCTGGGCCTCGATCGATTCGAGCAGGCGGAACTGGGTTCGCGTACGGTCCAGGTTATGCGTGGGCCGGCTCACAGGGTAATAGGTGTCCCCCGAAAGATAGTCGGTAAGGAACCGGACGCCCTGCTCGAACGTGATGAGCTTGCCCGCGGCCGTCAGGGAGAGCTTCTCCTCGCCGGTCAGGAAGCCGCCCGCTCCGGCCAGATACCCGCGGGCGAGCGCCTCGAAGTGGTCGAACCGGGCATGCACCTTGCTGAGGTCCTGCTCGTCTTCAGCGGCCGGGCAGGTCGCAGTCCGAACCATGTCGCCGAAGTCATAGACCGCCAGACCCGGCATGACGGTGTCCAGATCGATCACGCAGACCGGGTTTCCGGTTCGCGCATCCAGAAGGACATTGTTGATCTTAGTGTCGTTATGGGTGACGCGCTCCGGCATCCCGCGGTCCAGCAGGACGCGGGCGAGGGGCAGCCGCGCCTCGACGAAATCGATTTCCGCCCCCGCTGGTCGGACGCGGCCGGCAGCGTCGGCGGCAATGGCGCGATCCAGGGCTGCAATCCGGCTGGGCGTGTCGTGAAACCCTGGAATCGTGTCGTGCAGCCGCGGAGGAGGCAGGGAAGTGAGCAGGCGCTGAAAGTCGCCGAACGCTCGGGCGACTGTGAAGCACTGTTCGGCCGACTCGATCTGCTCCACCGTGCGAGTCTTGTCGATGTAGTGGTAGAGCCGCCAGTAGGTGCCTTCATCATCGACACTCCATGAGCCGCCGCCGGTTGCGGAAACGAGTTGCAGAGCCTGGCCGCCGGTTTCCGCGGCCATCCGCGACAAGTGCCCGGTGACCCGGTCGATGTTCTCCATCAGTTCGACCGGTCGCGAGAAAACCCGTGTGTTGATGCGCTGCAGAAGGAAGCGCGCTCCCGTGTCCAGCCTGATCAGGTACGAGCGGTGAATGAGACCCTTGCCGAACGGCTCGGCGCTGCGCGGTTCGCCAGCTATCTCGAACTGGCGAACCACAGTCGCAATCGCTTCTGAAACTGCTGAGTCTTCACTCGCCCCGGAGCTCATGACCACAGTGGATTCGGATACTTGCCCGCATCCACCAGCGCACGGATGCTGTCTACCACCCGAGGGCGGTCTTCGCGATACGTGACGCCGAACCATTGATCGCGTGACTGCAGAACCTTCACCCGCGCCTCGCCGTCGGATACGAGTTCGCCCACTGCCATGGGAATGTAGCTCTCCGCCTTCAGTTCCCCTGTGTTCTTCTCAAGGAAGCGCTGGAACACCTCGCGGATCTGCGGGAAGATCTGCGGGGTAAATCCCCAGTAGTTCATTGAGACGGGTTCGTCGCCACTGAGCCTGGTCACCGTTCCATCGGGCGCCGTGTTCCTGCCGCCCTCGCCGTCGCGCTCAATGCTGGTGAGCTCCTCGATGCGCTGCAGGTAATTGTCCGAGCTCACACGGCACACGCCCCGCGCCACCGAACCAAAGTCCGACAGCGTATTGCGCAGGATGAACCCGACCATCGCGTAGTCGGGCGAGCCGGACTTCAGGTGCTCCGCCAGCACCCCATAGCTCTCCCCGCCATAAAAGTCGTCGGCATTGATCACGCCGAAGGGCTCCTGAATAACATCCTCAGCCATGAGCACCGCCTGGGTGGTGCCCCAGGGCTTCGTGCGGCCTTCCGGAACGCTGAAGCCGGCAGGCAACTTGTCGAGCTCCTGGAAGGCGTATTCCACATGGATGCGCTTGTCGAAACGCGAGCCGACAGTCTGCTTGAAAGGCTCTTCAATGTCCTTGCGGATGACGAACACCAGTTTGCCGAATCCGGCTCGCATGGCGTCATAAATCGAGTAGTCAATGATGGTTTCGCCCGCCGGGCCAACGGGATCGATCTGCTTGAGTCCACCGTAGCGGCTGCCCATGCCGGCCGCCATCACAAGAAGAGTGGGTGCTTGCATCGTTTCCTTTCCTTAATCGTGACGTGTATGTGATGCGTTTCGCGTCTGCTCTTGTTGCGTCGTGTGGTGATCCGCGGCATCAACGCCGGGTTACATCCAGGGTCAGCACCTCGAATGGCTCCAGGTGAAACTCATGCCCTTGCTGCGCGTTCAGGTCCAGAGCAGGCTTGCGGGCGTCGCTCTTCCATGGGCTCTTCGCTGTCCAGCTCTGCCTTTCCCCGGGCGGCATTTCAAACACATCTGCCAGCTTCAGCTTAATGCTTTGAGGCTTGTCGCTGGGATTGCGCAGGACCAGCGTCCCTTTGCCCCAGTCCCATGCGGCCCACCCATAGACCTCCAGCCATTGCGGATTGCCGCCCACCCAGTGCGTGTCTTTGAGAATGTCCTGGTGATCGCGCGACCACTTGGCGGCCTCCGCCAGATCGTCCCAGTTTTGATCCGAAAGCAGCGAGGGCGTAATGTACATCTCCTGCAACTGCGTGCCGGTGCCAAAGTACGAGCGCACTTCATTGCGGAAGCGGTTGTCAGGATCGACATTGAGATGCGGATGCTGCTTCGCGTAGATGATGCCGTGCAGCATGAGCGAGTTCAGCGGATAAAGCGGCCCCGCCTGCACAATATTCTGATAAGTCTGCGCGTCCCGATACGTGATCCAGCGCTCCCGATAAGGCCCCACCCCGGTCGCATCGTCGTCCTCCCCGCCGCGCCATGTGGAGTCGGCATAAAGCAGCCAGAACGGCGATGGCCAGGTGCCCGTGGTCAGGTTGATAAACACGTCCGGCTTGGCCGCACGCAGCTCGTCAATCAGGTGGATGGCCGCGGAAAAATCGCTGTCGAACTGGCTGCCGGGAAATACAGAGTCCACGTTCCCGGTGCCGTCGAACTTGAACTGGTTCACTCCGTAGGTGCGCATCATATCCAGCGCCACATCGCGAAAGGCCGCATAATACCTGGGGCCGGAGAGCGCATACCCGCCCGCGACAATCTCGTAACCCTGCGACTTGCCGAAAGCGATGCGCTCCCGCTTGGCCTTGCCGTAACCGCCCCAGGGAGACATCCAGACCCCCGGCTCGGCGCCGTATTGCTCGGCGGCCTGCTTCACCGGTGCAAACCCCTGCGGAAATCCGGCATTGAACTTCCACAGCGCGTTGTGATCGTCCCACCCATCGTCGAATAGATAGGAGTCCAGCGTGACGCCGCGCTTCTGCTTGAGCTCACGGCCAAAGGCGTTGACCCGGTCCAGCGCGCCGTCGGCATTGAAGTCGTTGCCGAAGCCGAGGTCGAACCACGAGTTGTAATGCAGAAAAGTACGATAGGGATGCGCCCGCTCGCGTTCGATATAGTCGAGGAAATCCCGGCGCATCTGCCCCTCGCGCGCCACGCCGATCACGGCCGAGTAAGTGACGGACTGCCCCGCCTTGAGAGGCAACTCGCGATCGATCCAGGCGGTGGCGCGCCCCGCCGTGGCTTTGCTGCGCGCGATGGGGTGCTCGAATCCCGCGAAGATGTTGCCCGCGACGATCGGCGATCCCTGCACCGAGCCGCTTACCTGGGCGCCCGCCAGCGGCAGGTCAATCAACTGCACGCGGCTGATCTCGGCATCCTGATCGACCGCCGCAATGCTGAGAGCTTCGCGTATATAAGATGAGCCGTCGCGCAGGATCAGTGACCACGTGAGGCGCAGTGCGTGATCGGCTGTCTCCAGCGGAACCTCGATCTGCTCGCCGCGAATACGGTCCGCCATCCGCGATGCTGCCGGACGAGCCGTGAGCTCGTGCTGTGACACCGGCCCCGACAGCACCACATCCGACGCGCGATAGTTGCCGCCGCTCTTCAGCAGAATGGCAAATGGTTGCGAGATCGGGAGGGCCATGTGGTGCATGCGATCGGTGATCAGAAAGCCGCTCACATGCCCGCCCGTGGTGACGAACCCCGCAGTCAGGTGCTGGTTGTGCAGGTCGCAACGATCGGCGGAAACCGTCGCGGTGGCCGGCGTCTCCGTTGCTTTTTGCGCCTGCCCATGGCTCAGTGAGGCAGCCAGCGTACACGCGGCCGCGGCATATCGCACCTGTGCAATCATCCCCATAGTTCGATCTCTGCCTGATCTGGTGAGTTCTGTCGTGGAGGTTCGAATCACTCTGCATTCTAACGTCCCAGGGCGGCGAGGTGATTGCCTCCGAGTTCCCGGAGAGATCGCAAACAAACGCGGCCGCGCGCGGGCGGACGTTGACAGCCGGAGCGGGGCGTCGGTAGGATTCGTGCCAGCCGGTTGAAACCTTTCAACGCACCACCCGGAAATTGCCCGCCGCTTCCCTTGTCAAAGCCTGCCGGGCGCATGCCTGGGCCGCTCGGATGATCTCGGCTCCGGCGAGTGCAATGCTGCGGCAGTCAGCAACCAACCGGCAACGAATCAGGAGCGCCAGTGCGAAAAATTCTCCTCGCCATTTCTACTTCCGTTGTTTCCCTCGGCGCGGTAGCGCTTGCCCAGATGGGCCAGTGGACCACCTTCGGGCATGACCCGCAGCGCTCCGGCTATACCGAGGAAGAGCATGCGTTCTCGCCGGCCAATGTCGCGGCCATGGGCCTCGAGTGGAAGACCACCGTCCCCAATCAGCCGCTCTCCATGGCCGGCCTGACCGCACCGCTGGTCGTACGCGGAGTGAAGTCTGCGCACGGCGAGAAGAACCTCGTCCTTGTCGCGGGCAGCTCTGACCACATCTGGGCCCTTGACGCCGAGACCGGCGAACTCGCTTGGAAGGTCGACTTCAAGCTCCGCGAGCCGCGCCCCGGCAACGGCGACTGGCTCTGTCCCAACGCCCTGAACGCCACACCCGTCATCGATCCCGGCAAGGCGCGCGTCTTTGTGGTGTCCAGCGACGGCGTGCTGCACATCCTGAACCTGACTGACGGGCAGGACGCGCAACCCCCCGCGCAGTTTGTCCCCGCCTACTCGAAGATGTGGAGCCTCAACTATGTCGGCGGCGTGGTGTACACGTCCATCTCGCAGGGCTGCGCCAAGGCCCAGTCCGGCGCCGCTGCCATGGATCCCGATGCCCCGGGCCGGCCCGTCACCCGCTTTTACACGGCTGCCAACGGCGCCGGCGTGTGGGGCCGCGGAGGCCTCTCCGTTGGGTTCGACGACAACATCTACGGTGTGACCGGCGATGCCCCCTTCGATCCCCCCGCGAACGAATTCGGCGACACGGTGTTTCGCCTCGCGCCCCGCACCCTCCAACTGGCCGGCTACTACACGCCCGCGGACTGGCAGTATCTCACCCGGCGCGACCTGGACATGGGCACCTCCACACCCATCGTGTTTCGAATGGGATCGCATGCATACACCGCGGTGGGCGGCAAGGAAGGCGCAATCTACCTGACCGACACCTCCGCCATGTCCGGCCCTGACCATCACACCACCGCCTTCATCTCGCCGCGCTATACCAACGCCGCGCAGACTTTCGAGCGCAACGGCATCTGGGGCGCCATGAGTTCTTATCGCGACAGCGCAGGGCAGCGGTGGCTTTACGTCCCTTCGTGGGGCTCGCCCACCAGGGATGCGCAATTCCCGCTGTCGTATGGACCGGCCAACGATGGCAGCCTGATGGCGTTCAAGGTGTCAGCCGGCGCTGATCACAAGCTTTCGCTCACCCCCGCGTGGATCTCGCAAAACATCACCGTGCCGGATCCCGCCGCCATTGCGGGCGGACTCGTGTTCGTGCTGGGAACCGGCGAAGACACGCGCCAGGTCAACAATGGCGACATCAACCAGCTTCTTGTAGGCCGCGAAGCGCGCGCCGCAGGCCATGCCATCCTGTATGCACTCGACGCGGCCACCGGCAAGCAGTTGTGGTCAAGCGGCGATGCCATCAGCGGGTGGACACATTTCTCCGGCCTGGCGGTCGCCGATGGCAAAGTTTTTGTAACCACACATGATGGCGTGGTGTACGCCTTCGCATTGCGCAAGGCAGGGGCGCCGGCTGTTCGCACCAACGTTGTGCAGGGCCCCGCGGCATCGAGCGCACCGGTCGTGTCCCATGCTGCTGCCGCGGTGGCCACCTACGTGCCGGAGTGCGGCGAAACCAAAACCCTCTTCGTCCAGCGATGCGCGCAGTGCCACGGGCCCAATGGCAAGGGCTCCGCCGGTGGGCGCTCGCCGGACTTTACCGATGCCGCGTGGCAGGCGAGCCGCACCGATGCCGCGCTCATTGAGGCGCTCAGGAATGGCACAGACCACGGGATGCCTGCCTTCAGCAACCAGCTCAAACCCGCACAGATCGACGAACTGATCCACTGCATGGTGCGTGGGTTCGGGCAGGCTCCAGCGGGCCGCTGATCACAGAAGCCTCGTCATGCGAACTCCGGCAGCCGTCGCACTGCGCGGAGTTCGCATGGCAACGGGAAAGCGGCGTCCAGGCACCCGCGACTCACGCTGGCCTGATCTTTTCAGTCGCTCATCAGAAAGATCAGCGGGCGAATATCCTCTTCCGGCGTGGCATCCCAGAACCGCAGAAGAATCGTATAGAACATCAGCCCGGTCTCGCCTTCGCCGAACAGAATGTAGCGCAGTGCCTGCGTCATCAAATCGCGGCGAGTCAGCCCGATGAACACCGAGATCGGATCGATGCATTCGCTTACGAATGCCAGAGAATTGGCGATAGCGATCGCACCATAGACTTCGCCGTAATAGTCGCTGCCTTCGCACCGGATCTTCACTTCGAGCGGGGCTGAGAACTCGCTGCAGTTATCCAGCAGGTTCACGTGCACGAACGCGAATGGCCCGTGCACATTGTAGTGCTGGGCAATCTCCTCGCGCTTCTTGTTGCGGGCTTCGACACTGGAGCTCTTGATCGGAACAAGGTGCAACTTCTTGCCGCGCAGCTCCGGACCCAGCCGCCAGCTCTCCTGGTCGGCGAAGTAGCCCTCGCTGATGCGCAACTCGACCGAGCGCAATGACCGGCTCAGTCCGCTGGCCAGCATCAGCAGCAGCGTGAGAATGGCGCCGATAATCAGCCCGTCCGGCCGCTCCAGGCAGTTATCCCCAAGCGTATAGAGAAAGACCAGGCAGATCATCCCTGAGTAGCAGGCCAGAAACCATCGCCGCTCGTGCCATGAAGCCAGCGTGGCCGCGAATGCAGCCGACAGAATCAGCACCAGCACGCCGGTCGCATACGCGCCGCTCTGCTTCTCCACATCGGCGCGAAATACCAGCGTGATGATGATGTTGATCGCGAAGAGCACCAGCACAAGGGGCCGCGCCAGGCCCGCCCAGCGTGGCGCCATGCCAAAACGCGGCAGGTACCGCGGCACCAGGTGCAACAGTCCTGCCATGGCTGAAGCGCCCGCCAGCCCCAGGATGACGATCGTGGAAACGTCGTAAACCGTCCCAAAGCCCGGCCCAATGTACTTGTGCGCGAGAAACGCAAGCGCGCGTCCGCTGGCCTTGCCTTCAAGGCTGTAGTCTGCCGGGCTGATGAGCAGCGTAGTCACAAAGCTCGACAGAATCAGCAGCACGCTCATGATCGAAGCCGCCACGACCAGGAGCTTGCGCGTGTTGGCGATCCTGCCTTCCGGCCGACGACCGCTGCGCGGCGTGTAGTCCTGGTCCGCGGCTCCTCCGTCGATCAGCGGCATTACCGTCACGCCGGTTTCGAATCCGCTCAGCCCCAGCGCAAGTTTTGGAAACACGATGAGCGCGCCCACAATCACCAGCGAGAAGTCGCCCTTGGCCGACAACATTGTCCTCCACGCCGGCAGAAGCGTGGGATGCGTGAAGACCTCCCATGCACCGCGCCCCAGCACCACCAGATTGAGCAGCAGGTAAGGTATGGTGGCGAACGTAGCCAGCCCAATGGCTTCGTTGAAGCCCCTGAGGAACAGAACCGTGAGCAGCGTCAAAAACAGCAACGTGACCAGAACCTGATGCCCCCCCAGATAGCTGTGCAGGAACGGATTCTCGATCGCATGTTTGGCAGCATCTGCGGCTGAAAGTGTCATGGTGATGATGAAATCCGTAGCCGCAAATCCGAGCAGCACCAGCACCAGCATCTTCCCCTTCCAGCGCGGCAGCAGATTCTCAAGCATGGCAATCGAACCCTGCCCGGCAAAGCTTCTCCCTGACACCTGGAAGTAAACCGGCAGCGCGCCCAGCAGCGTAACCAGCACCAGGATCACGGTGGCGATCGGCGCCACCACTCCCGCCGCAAGCAGGGCAATCCCCGGCTGATAACCCAGCGTGGAGAAATAATCCACCCCCGTCAGCCAGATCACCTTCCACCACGGATGCCGGTGCATATTCTTGCCGGCGTGCTCTTCCAGAGGCTCGCCGCTCGCCATCCAGCGGCGCAGTCCGGATTTATGTTCGGGCTTGGGAACCTGAAGCTGCTCGCGGAACGGAATGCGCTGGTTCGGCATCTGATCGGGCGCCGCAGCGGTCCCGTCAGGTTCACGGGAGGCCTTCGCTCCCGTATCGGTTTCAGGGACTTTCAACGTCATAGCGTTGCCGCTCGCCCCGCCGGAACAGCCGTCAGCGCGCACCCCGGCCAGCCGATTGTCCCCTGAACCCGCCGGGCGGGGAACTACAAAAGTTGCCAGTCCCTCAAGCGCGCCCCAGGCACGCGCAAAGCCCGTGGCGAGTTGCGATTGGCCGGGTTAGCATCGTGTGCAATGGTAAGTACTGTAGATTCCTGCCCTGGTCTGTCCGCCGCCCGCTGTCCGCCGCGCGCTCGCGGCTTCCTGCGCCGCCGGAAGATTACCCGCATGCTCTCGGTGTCGCTCCTGCTGCTTGCCGGGCAGGCCATCTTCTCCCCGGCACTGATTGCGCAGATGCCGGCAGCCCCGCAACTCGTGGATACATTCACGGGCAAACCGCGCGTCGCCATCATCAGCGACATCGGCAACGAGCCCGACGATCAGATGTCCCTGGTGCGGCTGCTTCTCTACTCCAATCAGTTCGACATCGAGGCGTTGATCGCAGCCACTTCCACCTGGCAAAAAACCGCCACCCACGCTGACACCATGCACACGCTCATCCACTCCTACAGCGAGGTCAGGACCAATCTGCTGCTGCACGCCAAGGGCTGGCCCACAGCGGAGGAACTCGATCAGCGTGTCGTCACCGGCCAACCGGCTTACGGCTTGGCGGCTACCGGCGCAGGAAAGAGTTCTGCTGGCTCTAAAGCGCTTGCTCAGGCGATCGAACGCGACGACCCGCGGCCTCTCTGGATCTGCATCTGGGGCGGCGCCAACACCCTCGCCCAGACCCTCCTCGATCTGCGCGCGGAGAGATCACCCGACGAGTTGAACAAGTTGATCGCCCAGGTGCGGGTGTACTCCGTATCCGATCAGGACGATGCCGGTCCCTGGATTCGCAGCCAGTTCCCCGGCCTCTTCTACATCGTTTCCCCCAGTCGTGCGAACTCCGACAACTACTATGCCGCCACGTGGACAGGCATCAGCGGCGACGTCTACTACCGCAACGGCGAGGGCGCCGACAACACCACCGTGACCAACCAATGGCTCGACAAGAACATCCGCTCGAAAGGCTCTATGGGTAAGGTGTATCCCAAGTTCATGTTCATCATGGAGGGCGACACGCCCAGCTTTCTCCCGCTCATTGACAACGGCCTGAATGCGTACCGTCGCCCTGACTGGGGCGGCTGGGGCGGCCGCTACGTCTACCTGCAGCCGTACGGCGAAACCCATCCCATCTGGTCGCAGGGCGGCGACGAGTTCATGCGCGCCAATTCACAGGATACGGTGACGGGTGCCGACGGCCGCACGCACGTCTCCGACCAGGCGACCATCTGGCGCTGGCGCGAAGCGTTCCAGAACGACTTCGCCGCGCGCATGGATTGGACCACCAACGACTTCGCCCACGCCAATCACAATCCTCAGGTCGTGGTAAATCGCAACCCCGGCGCCGGCCCCGTTGAAGTCGAGGCCACGGCCGGCCAGACAATCACGCTGGATGCGGCGGGCAGCCGCGACCCCGACGGCCAATCGCTTCAGTACCACTGGTTCCTCTACCCGGAAGCCGGCCTGATGGGCTTCCGCGGCGCCGACGTATCCCTCGCCGGAGAGGATGGCCCCGTCGCCAAAGTGACCGTGAATTCGCCCTGCCGCGCTCCCTGGCTGCCGCTCATCCCTTGCAAGGGAGAAGGCGTCATGCACATCATCCTCGCCGTCACTGACAATGGATCGCCGCGTCTCACTTCCTACCGCCGCATCATCCTGACGGTGAATCCGGCGAAGTAACCCTTCAGCATGAAACCTGCGCCATCCCCAAAATGCGCTGTCATCCTTCCGCGTAGCAAGCTGTCATCCTTCCGCGTAGCAAGCTGTCATCCTGACGTGTAGCAGAAGGACCTGTCGCGAAAATAATACGGCAGCCCCTCACCTTGTCATCCTGAGCATCGCGAAGGACCCGCTGTTGCATTTTCATCGTTTCGGGTGGAACTCCGTTCCATGCCCGACTGCGGTTGTTCTCGGGCATGTTGGGGTTCCGAAAGACGCGATCAATGGACAGGGATGGATCCTGCATGGAGATTTCGAGGTCCGCCCCTTACAACGCCCGATTCAAGGCCATATGCAAGCCGCATGCATCGCCGGCGCCGCCCCCTCGCGTATCCTGTCCCCGGGGGAACTCATGAGGCGTCTTCTCATCGTGGCACTGGTTGCGTGCGCCACTCTCCAGTGCGCCGCTCTCACTCACGCCCAGGCCATCCACGGACGCGACGGCATCACCCTCCCGCCGCCTCCTGAAGTCGCCAAACAGCCAGTAGTCGACACTTACTTCGGCACCAAAATCACGGACGACTACCGCTGGCTCGAAGATGCAAAGAGTCCCGAAACCCGCCAGTTCATCGACGAGCAGAACGTCTACACCCAGCGCTACCTCAAGCAGGCGAAGATCCGCACCCAGTTGCTCGACGACCTCGACGGCCTGGAGCACGTCTCCCGCTGGTCGCTGCCCGTCGAGCGCAACGGCAGCCTCTTCTTCCTCAAGCGCATCGCCGGCGAAGATCAGTCGTCCATCTACGTGCGCCACACTTGGGCCGGCAAAGACGAGCGCCTCATCGACCCCGCGCAGCTCAGCCGCGATCCCAACACCTCGCTCACCCTCGCGGCCGTCTCCCGTGACGCCTCCATGATCGCCTTCGGCGAGCGCGCGGGCGGCGCCGACGAGACCGTGCTCCACGTCTACGACCTGAAACAGAAGAAGACCCTTGAAGACGAACTGCCCGCCGCGCTCTATCGCTCCATCAGCTTCACGCCTGACGGCAAAAGCATCTTCTACTGCAGGCAGACGCGCAAAGGCACGCTCCTGTACGAGCACCAGATCGGCACGCGCCCCTCAAAAGACGCGCTGATCTTCGGCAATGAATTCCGCGGCGAGGCGCTCGGGCCCATCGATTTGTTCACCGCCAGCGTCACGGAAGATTGGCGCTATCTCGTCATCACTATCAACCGCGGCGTCCCCGCTAAACGCGTCGACATCGTCTACCGCGACCTCACCAAAAAAGATGCGCCGTTCGATCTCATCGTGTGGGGCATCGACAACCGCTTCTCCGCTATTCACGCCGGCAACGCCTGGTACGTCAAAACCGACTACCACGCGCCCAACGGCTGCATTCTCAAAGCTGACCTCGGCGGCATCATGCCCGACGTATGGACAAAGATCGTCCCTGAAGGCTCTGACGTCATCGACGACTTCTCCATCATCGGCAGCAAAATCTACGTCAAGCGCCTCAAAGACGTGAAGACCGAGATCACCGCCTACACCTTCGCCGGCAAGCCCGCCGGCACCATCGATTTCGAGGTAATCGGCTCAGCCTCCTCCATCCAGGGCCATCCCGGCGAGCGCTACGGCTTCTTCAGCTTCGAGTCATTCATCCAGCCGCCCACGCTCTACCGCCTCGACACCACGACCGGCAAGCGCGAGCTCTTCGCGCAGCCCAAGGTTCCCTTCAACACCGCCGACTACCAGCTCAAACAGGTCTTCTACCAGTCCAAAGACCGCACCAGGATCCCCATGTTCATCGCCGGTAAAAAAGCCCTGAAGCAGGACGGCAGCGAGCGCCTGCTCATGACCGGCTACGGCGGATTCAATCTCAGCATGCCCCCGCGCTGGAACCCCGCGTGGGCCTGGTGGATGCTGCAGGGCGGCTGGTTCGCCCAGCCCAACCTCCGCGGCGGCGGAGAGTACGGCGAAAAATGGCACCAGCAGGCCATGTTTGAAAAGAAGCAGAACGTCTTCGACGATTGGTTTGCCGCGGCACACGACCTGATCGACAACAAATACACCTCGGCCGAGCACTTCGCTATCACTGGCCGCTCCAACGGCGGCCTCCTCATGGGTGCCTCCATGACGCAGCATCCCGAGCTCTTCTCTGCCATCTGGTGCGGCTATCCGCTGCTTGACATGCTGCGCTACCAGAAGTTCGAGCAGGGTCCGCAGTGGACCACCGAATACGGTTCCGCTGAAGATGACAAGCAGTTCTTCTATCTGCTGAAGTACTCGCCTTACCAGAACGTGAAGCAGGGCACGGCTTATCCCGCCATCATGTTCTTTACCGGCGACAACGACACCCGCGTCGATCCTCTGCACGCGCGCAAAATGACTCCGTTGATGCAGGCCGCCTCGTCAAGCGGCCGGCCCATCCTCCTGCATTACAGCGTGAAGGGTGGCCACTCCGAGGGCGTCAGCGTAGAACAGCAAATCCAGGACGATGCCGACCAGCTCGCCTTCCTATGGACAGAGACCGGGCCCGCGAAGGCCTCACGTGGGCCTGCGAAATAGATCCTGGCGTTGCGGCGCGAAGACCGGCCCGTGCCTGCCGAGTTCCCGCACGCACTCAAACGGAATGTGCAACTTGATCCGCGGAACTCCCGTCAGCAGAAGAAGGTCAACCAGTCGGCGTTCCTCATTCACTCGGATCACGATATAGACGTGCGCGCTTCCCATCTGCCGGACCCGGGCGCCCACCTGCGGGTCGGCGCCATGCAGACTAAGAGACGGGCGAGAATGCATCCCTGCGGAGCCCACCAGATGACCTCTACTCCCAGGCTGCGGCGCGCTCTGCCGCCGCCAAACCTGCCGCCCGCGCCACTTGCGGCGCCGGGGGCTCTGCTCCCTTCGGAGGCACAGCCGTTTGCGAAGGTTGTTTGAGCCCTCAGGACTCCCGCAACTGTCGAGCAAACGTCACCACCCATGCGCCTGTCTCGCATCGAACTCATGCGCGCGCCGTGACTAAGGCGCAAGCGGGCCAGGCTCAAAATCGGAACAGAGGCGCAAGTTACCAAGGTAGGCTGTTCCGCCGTAACCTAACGAATCCCCTTTTCCCTCCGATAACTTCCTCGTAAATGCATAGTCCTGCGGGTTCCGGGCCATAGTTGCGCCGTCCCGGTGGAGGGGTCGAAAGGGATGATTCAGGAGACATTGCCGAGCGAAGTCATGTTTGAGCAGGAGAGCGCGCGACTGGCCGCTCTATACGCGACAGGCATTCTCGATACTCCGCCTGACTCCGCGTTCGATGCCATTACCCGCCTCGCGGCCAAACACTTCCACGCCGACGCCGCTCTGATCGGCTTTGCCGACGAGACACGCTTCTGGGTCAAAAGCCACTGGGGCGAGGTCCTGCGCGAAGTACCCAGGCAGGGCTCCTTGTTTGAACTGGCCCTCGCGCACGATGCTGCCTGCCAGATTCCAAATCTTACCGAGTGGGCTGATTCGCATGGGTGCTGGCGGCATGTGCCGGTCCGGGACTTCGCCTCGGCCGCCATCGTTCCGGTACGCTCCCAGGATGGCCTGGTGCTCGGTTCGCTCACCATCCTCTGCCGGCAGGCGGGCAGAGCCCTCTCCCCTTCGGAGCTGCAGACCCTCGAAAACATGGCCGAGATGGCCTCTGCACAGGTGGAACTGCAACGACTGAAACGCATCACCGCGCGCCAGCAGACCAGGCGCGCCGAGGCAGCCCGCAAATCCACAGCGAACTGGCCCCGCGGCGCCGATCTGCGCCGGGCTCTCGAACGGCGCGAATTCGTCCTCCACTACCAGCCGGAGGTCGACCTCGCTTCCCGCCGCATCGTCGGTCTTGAGGCCCTCATCCGCTGGCGTCACCCCGAACGCGGGCTCATCCCCCCTATGGACTTCATCCCCGCCGCTGAAGAAACCGGAATGATCCTCCCCATCGGCGACTGGGGCCTCGCCGAGGCCTGCTCCCAAATCCGGCTATGGCGCGAAGAAGACCCCCGTCACGCCTCCCTCCGGGTGGCAGTCAACCTTTCCGCGCGCCAGTTCCTGCGCGAAGGCCTGGCCGATCACGTCGACTCCCTGCTGCAGCAGTCCGGCACGTCCAGCCGGCAGCTCGGCCTCGAGATGACCGAGTCCAGCCTCATCCCCAACGTGCACACCGCCCTTGAAGTGCTCGCCGGCCTGCATACCCTCGGCATCTCGCTTTCCATGGACGATTTCGGCACCGGCTACAGCTCCCTCTCGAACCTGCACTCCTTCCCGTTCGATGTGCTCAAAATCGACCGCTCCTTCATCGGCCGTATGACCGACGGCGACCAGCCCCTGCAGATCGTCCGCACCATCATCGAACTGGCGCGCGTGCTGAACATGGACGTCGTCGCCGAAGGCATCGAAACCCGCGAGCAGTACACCTTGCTCCGGCAGATGGGCTGCCGCTATGGCCAGGGATTCCTGTTCGCCAAACCCCTGCCCGCCGAAGACGTCTCCCAATTGCTGCGTCTTCCCGGTCGCGTATTGCCGGATCCCAACGCGGCGCCCTCTTACCTGGCATAGGCCCTCAAGCGCCGCCAACCGCAGCCGGCCCCGGAATTCCAAAACGGAAAAGCAACGCCATCGTTCCAGACTGGGAATTTCGTGGCCGGGCTGAGCCGTTCTTCTGCTGAAGTTGCGGGCCCCCCGCCGTACGCTCGAATTCATGTCAGCCTCCGCACAGGCGCAGCCCTCCCCCAAAGACCGAAGCTTTGCGGGCCTGCTGGCTGAACTCGCCGCTCCTGAAAAAAAATTCCCTCCCGCACGCGACCTCGACGGCCTCGCCGACGACATCGCCACCCTCAGCTATGAAAGCGCTTTGAAAACACACGCGCGCTATCGGCCCACCTTCCCCCCCGCCGCGGAGTTGCCGCGCATCGTTGAGGTTCTCCCGCAGACCTCGCCACCTGCCATCAACACGGCTGCCCTGCCTGCCGGCAATCCTTCGGCTCCCGCGCAGTCAGTCGCACCGCGCAAGCTGGCGAGCATCACCGTCCGCCTCACGCGAGCCGAAGATGAACAATTACGCCACCGCGCGGCCGAGGCGGGATTGACCCTATCGGCCTATCTGCGTTCCTGCGCATTTGAAGTGGAGTCTCTGCGCGCACAGGTAAAGCAGACCATCGCCGAACTGCGTCAGGCCGAGGCTGCCCCGCCCCTGAAGCGCCCCTTAACCCGCCTGTTCGCATGGAGACGCCGCAGCGACGGTGCGGCGGGACTCTAATCCACTTCCAGCACCAGGCACTTCAAATACTCGCTCTCCGGCAGATTCAGCACCACGGGATGATCGAGCGCCGCACCCCGCCTCTCCAGAATCCGCACCCGCCGATGCGCATCACCGGCCGCGGACGCCACCGCCCCCTCCAGGTCGCTCCAGCCCACATGATGCGAGCACGAACACGTCACCAGCAGCCCTCCCGGACGAAGCATCTTCAACGCGCGCAGGTTCAGTTCCTTATACCCCCGCAGCGCGCCTTCCACCGCCCGCTTGCTCTTCGCAAACGCCGGCGGATCGAGCACGATCGCGTCAAAGCTCTGCTTCGCATCGGACCAGTCGCGCAGCACCGCGAACGCATCCGCCTCGACCCAGTCCACTGCACCGGTCAGCTGCGCGCGATTCGCTTCGAAGTTGCGCTCCGCAACTTCGAGAGACGCTCTCGAAGCATCGATTCCGGTGACTTCACGGCAGGTCTGCGCAAGGTGCAGAGCAAATCCACCCTGATACGTACAAACATCAAGGGCCCTGCCTCCCGGCGCCAGCCGCCCGGCCCACTCCTTTGCCGCGGCATAATTGAGGCGCTGGTCGAGAAACGCGCCGGTCTTCTGGCCGGCATTGGCATCATAGTGAAACTTGAGGCCGTTCAGACGAAAGACCGTGCTCGTCTGCAAAGACTCCTGATCCCGGGTCCAAAGAGGCGCGGCAGCGGGCGCGGAGAGCCCTTCGAGTTCCCGTACGCGCGGGTCGGGGCGCTCAACAATGGCGGCCGGCGCGACGAGCTCGCGGAAGACCCGCACGCAGGCAGAGCGCACATCTTGCGAATCCAGACCCTTTGCGAGCAGTTGCAAGACAACCAGATCCCCGTATTTGTCGGCAACCAGCCCGGGCAATTCGTCGGCCTCGCTGAAAACCAGGCGGCAGGAATCGGTATTGGAGTCGAGCGGCTCGAGCCGCGTGATCCTTCGCTCGATGGAACGACGCAGGCGGCCTTCAAGCAACTTCAGCCATTGCCTCTCGTCGATCGCCTCATGCGACACCATCCGCAGCGCGATCTGCGAAGACGGACTGTAGAGCGCCGTTCCCAGCAGCAGGCCGCGATTGTCTGCCACCGGCAGCAGTGCGGGCGCTTCGCTGTTTCCCGTCTCCAGATTCTCGATGTCGGAGGCGTACACCCACACATGTCCGCTGCGCAGCCGGTCCGCGGCCCTGCGGCTGATGCGCGCTCCGGGGGTCCTTCTTTCCGCAGGCGGAGCCGAGACCCTGCCGTCCCTGCGGGACACGTCGGCAGACCCCGTTTTTCTATGGCTCTCTGTGGTTTGCGGATTGGAAGGCGCCCCGGCACGCTCTGCCTTGGGCGCCTTCTGTTTCTGGTTAGAGTTCTTCTGCGGCTTCGCCATACGCTCCTCAAAAACCCGCCGGAGCAAAGCAGCCGCCGGCCGTCATTTGGCCTGAATACTCTCCAGGTAACGGCTCAGGTTGCTGACTCTGAGCTGCGCCTCCTGGCTGCTGACGTTGCTTATCTTACCAAGCAGCGGACCCCACACCGGCATCTGCGCCGAGCCGTGCGCGGCAGTGGTCGAGCCGAACTGCAGCACAGACACCACGTGCGTGTCCGGGTATTTCCCCTTGTGCGCCTTCGCCAGGGTGGTCAAATCGGTCGGGGGCGCCTTCAAAGCACCCGCCACCGGTCCGTTGCCTCGGCCATCGGCCCCGTGGCAGGGCGCGCAATAGCTGCTGTACATCAGTTTGCCGTTCGTGGGGTTTACCTTCCCCACGGGAACGATGATCTTACTACCTTTGGATTCATTGGCGTAGCCCGCGGTCAGGAGAAGTGTGGCCGCCGCTGCCGTAAACATAAAGCGCTTCAACATAAGTTCCTCAGTTCTGGACATTGGAGCTTGGCCAGGTGAGCGCGTCCCGCGTAGATCCCAGTGGCGGGTGTTTCCGGCAGTGAAGCCGCACGCCTGCGGGATCCGAATACAGAACGGACTCTGGGCCAGCCGTAGTCCGCACGGTACTCTACGCCCCGTTTCGGGTGCCTGGGCTGTGATTGCGGACACATTCAAGTGCGCCGGCGCGCACCGACGAACCCATGCCGGGAACGGTACGATTTAATGGCATAAGGCCCATTCTCCGGTGGAATTGGAGGCTTTGACCCCGGGTGCCTGTTGGCAAGCCGGCTGGTTGTCTCCGCGGCCAAGATGGTCCTGAGATGCGTCTGAAACACGCTCAGCCTATAATGAAGTATGGCGACGGTCCGGCAGACCATACCCGACCCCTCTGTACCTGTAGTCGAGAGCACCCCGGAGGTGCGCCCCGAACTCCGGACTTCTGCCGCCAAACCACGCCCCCTCCTCACCCAGTCCGATATCGACCAGCGCTTTGAGCGGTTTGTTCGTCAGGTGTTGGCGAACCGTCCCAATGAAGACGTTTCCCTCATCCGCAAAGCCTGGAAATTCTGCGTGGAGCACCACGCCGGCCAGATGCGCGCTTCCGGTGAACCGTACATCATCCATCCGTTGGAAGTGGCTGAAGTCCTGGTCGAGATGAAGCTCGACGCAACGGCGATCGCCGCCGGCCTGCTGCACGACGCAGTCGAAGATACGCCCGCCACCAGCGAGGGCATCGCCACCGAGTTCGGCGACCAGGTCGCCCACATCGTCGAGGGCGTCACCAAAATCGACAAAATCCAGTTCGCCAATCGTGAAGACCGCCAGGCCGAGAACGTCCGCAAGATGCTCCTCGCCATGGTCACAGACGTCCGTGTGGTGCTGATCAAGCTGGCGGATCGCCTTCACAACATGCGCACTCTCGAGCACCTGAAACCCGACCGCCAGGAGGCCATTGCCCGCGAGACAATGGACATCTATGCGCCCCTGGCTCATCGCCTCGGCATGGGCAAAGTGCGCGGCGAGCTCGAAGACCTTGCCTTTCGCTACACTGACCCCGTCAGCTACGAAAAGATGTCCGAGGCCGTGGAGGCCCGGCGCCTCGAAGGCGAGCAATTCCTTCGCGGCGTAGAAGATGCTCTCGCCGAGCAGCTCCGCGAGAACAATGTCGAAGCCCGCGTGGAATGGCGCATCAAACGCCTCTACTCCATCTTCCAGAAGATCCAGCGCAATAAGAGCTCCTTCGAGCAGGTCTACGATTTCCTCGCGGTTCGCGTCATCACCCAGGACGTCGGCTCCTGCTACGCGGTGTTCGGCCTCATCCACTCGCTGTGGCGTCCCGTTCCCGGCCGCATCAAGGACTTCATCGCCATCCCCCGCGCCAACCGCTACCAGTCCCTGCACACCACCATCATCGGCGAAGGGGGACACCAGTTCGAAGTCCAGATCCGCACCGAGGAGATGCACCGCATCGCCGAAGAAGGTATCGCCGCGCATTGGAAGTACAAGTCCGGCGACGCCGTCACTGCGCGAGACGAAGAGCGACTCAACTGGATCCGCCAGCTCGTCGAGTGGCAGAAGGAGATGACGGATCCCAATGAGTTCCTCTCCAGCCTGAAGATGGATCTCTATCCCGATGAGGTCTATACCTTCACGCCCAAGGGGAAAGTCGTTGTCGTCCCGGCCGACGGCACGCCCGTTGACTTCGCCTACACCATTCACACCGAAGTAGGCCACACCTGCGTAGGCGCCAAGCTCAACAGCCGCATGGTGCCGCTCCGCACCAAGCTGCGTACCGGCGACATCGTCGAGATCATCACGCAGAAAGACCACAAGCCCAGTCGCGACTGGCTCAGCTTCGTCAAAAGCCCGCGCGCTCGAAACAAGATCAAGCACTGGCTCAACGAAGACTCCCGCCGCCGCGCTGTCGAAATCGGCCGCAAGCTGCTCGAGAAGGAAGCTCGGCGCTACAAGGTCCCGCTTAACCAGATCGATGATCAGGACCTCGGCCGTATCGCCAATGAATATGGCGTTGCTACAGCAGCCGATCTGCTCGCTACCCTCGGTCAAGGCAAGCATTCCGCGCATCAGGTGCTCGCCAAGCTGGCGCCCGGCATGGTTCATCAGCCCGGCGAAGACGTTTCAGCCGAACCACAGCCCGGCGACGGCTCCATGTCCGAGGCCGTCCGCAAACTCCACCTCACCGGCTCCGACTCCCTCCAGGTCGAGGGCCAGAACGACCTCCTCGTCTATCGCGCGCGATGTTGCAATCCCATCCGCGGCGAAGAGATCGTGGGCTACGTCACCCGCGGCAAAGGCGTAGCGGTCCACGCCCGCAGTTGTCCCAACGTGCAGAATCTGCTCTATGAGAGCGACCGCCGCATCGCCGTCGAGTGGTCTCGCGTAGGCGACGCGCTACCCGGCCGCCAGCAGCGCTACCCGGTCAAGATCACTGTGTTCTGCGACGACCGCGCCGGCATGCTGAAGGAACTCACTGCCGTCATCTCCGACGACGACACCAACATTCGCGGCGTCGACACCAAGCACGACAAAGACGGCGAAGCCGCCGTTGAATTCGTCGTCGAAGCCGAAGACCTCCGCCACCTCAACAA
>NZ_DASXYM010000128.1:0-65383 GCF_036502485.1 Occallatibacter sp.
CGCTCTGTTCGTACTCCAATACAAGCCGGTCCGCCTCTGCACGGCTCCGGCGAACCCTTCCACTGATCGACTCGCTCATCCACTGAGTCCATCACGCGAACAAGAAATCCGAAAGACTGTGGTTCGTTGGACGCGTACGAACGAAGTGGCAGCCGAATCAGATTTGCCGCAGGCATCCAACAGCAAGCCGGTCAGTCTGCTGGGCAATGTGCCCTGTTTCCGTCATTGGCTTTCAGGTCCTTGCCCAGAAGTGAGACTGCGGTGGATGGAGAATTCCTTCTCTGCTTCCTCTTTGTGCCCGGATCTCTCGAGTGCCGTAGCGAGCGTGTGGTGGATCTCCGGATTTCCAGGCGTGAGGCGTTCCGCAGCGCGCAGGGGGGGGACTGCCTCATCATATCTTTTCAAATTTACGAGACACAGCCCCTCGCCGAGATAGGCCTCCGCAAAGTTGCGGTTGTACTTGATTGCTTCAGAAAATTCCGGAATTGCCTCCTGGCATTTTTCAACTCTACGTGCAAGTTCCCCCAGAATGTAGTGCGCGCCGGCATTACTCGGATCGATAGCAATCTCCTTCAGGAACTCTTGTTTCGCACGTTCTGCGGCCTCGGGTCCCGCGTCCGGCCGGGAGAGAAGCAGCCTGCCCAATAAGAAGTGAATCCCGCGAGCGTTGGGGTCTTTTTCGATGATCGTCTCGTATTCATGCTGAGCTGGTTCCCACTTACCCTGCATTTCGAGGGCTTCGGCGTTCAATTTATGGGCGGCAGTGGATTGCGGAGCCTCGCGGCCAAGATCCTGTGCTGTTCGCGTGGAAAGGTCGGAATAAGCGTGAATGATTACAAAGAGGACATCCGGGTCTTCGCGAAATTGTCGTGTCAATAAGTGGATGAACTCATTCGTCGAATCACGGTCGTCAACGGCCAGCGAACAGCGAATGCCCAGCACGCCAGCCTGCTTGCGCAGCTCAGCGGGGACGGTCGCTGCCATTGCATGTTTCAGTGCAGAGATGCTTTCACCACAGCGTCCCTGCTCCGCGAGACTGATTGCTTTTTCGGGAGTTAAAAGGGTTCGAGAACTGTGAACCTGGGATTGCTGAGCGGTCAGAATCGACCCGTGCCAGAAACATCCCAGTAGAGCGGGAATTGCCGCGGCCTTCGCCAAGTGTCTGCGCATCTGGAAATGGATGTCGAAATCCTTTTGATGTAAAGTGACGCAGGCGATTTCCTCGCCTGCGTCACTATACGCGCGCCATTTTCAATAGTAGAGTTTCAGCGCTAACTGTATGTTCCTTGGTGGTTGTGCGCCGGTAATCTGGCCCATGGTGGCCCCCAAACTCATGTTGGGTGCGTTCCACTGGACATGGTTGAAAGCGTTGATGAAGTCGGTTCGGAACTGCAAACGGAATCGTTCGGTGACCGGGAAGTCCTTGTGCACACTCATATCGATGTCGGTGTAACGAGGCGAACGCAGGTTGTCGAGTTGAGGTGAGCAGTTACCGAAGGTGCCGACCGCTGGGTTGGTGAACTGTCCAGTATTGGTGAACCACTGAACGCCAATTCCGGGTATGGCTGTCTTCGTGATCGGCGGGATGCCGCTGCAGTTTGCTCGCGCTCCGCGGCCAAATGTACCAGAGACATCCTGGGCTCCATAAACCGGCAAGGGCCAGCCGGTACGGAAGGAGACGATCGGGCTAACCGCCCATCCTCCGATCACTTGATTGACTACACCATTGACGTTCTTCGCCAACATCTTCCCGCGTCCAACGGGAAGATCGTAAACCGCGTAGGATGACAGGACGTGTGTGGCATCGTAGTAGCAGGGGGCCCATTCCGATCGCTGATCGTAGACGTTCTGCCAGTACGCTGAAGCGCTCAGGGCGTTGTTCCACGCGCCATAATACCCGGTGCTGTCAGACATGCACTTGGAGAAGGTGTACGAGACCTGATACTGCAAACCATGATTGGCCGTCTGCTGCAGCACGGCTTGCAATGAGTTGTATGTCATGTTGCCATTGGACTTGGTGCCCGATACAGTTGCGCCTTCGCCGCCTTGAGCAGGGTCGCCCAACACGTCGTAGAGGGCCATGTTCTTTGCGAAGTAGGGGCTCGGGGCAGTAGAGCCATCCGACATCAGTTGTCTCTGGGCGAAATCAAAGGGCACCATCAGATGAGTCCCCTTCTGCCCGACGTATCCCACCTGAACCGTTGTATTGCCGGCGAATTGGTGTTGAACCGTCGCGTTCCATTGATCAGCAATCGCAGGCTGCACGTTGGGATCCCAAACCCGCAGGTAGGCCTGAGCGTAGCAAGCATAAGCGGGTGGGTCACAAGAGGCGGACGACGCCGAACCCGCGATGCCATCCGTTGTATCGGTTAGAGGAAGCGCCGTGTTGTTATAAATTGCGTTGATTTCTGCCGGGGTAAAGGGTGGGTTGAGTGTCAAGCGGAGGTTCGTCCCGGTTCCTTCCATGTACGACGAGATAGTGAAGGCGCCGCGGATCACGGTGCGACCGCCCAATACTCTCGGAGTCCACGCGAACCCGATGCGGGGTTGGAAATCCCTGCCTCCATAGAAGCCGTTGTAGAGAGCGCGACTTGCCCCGTTCTTGCCTGCGAGGTCAATGTTGCCGGTGGCGATGTTGTAATTCGCTTGCTGGTCGTTGGCTTCAACCCAGGGGGCGTGCGCGTCGTAACGCAGACCTAGATTCAAGGTCAGGCTATCCGTCACGCGCCATGTGTCTTCCGCATAAAACCCGAAAACGTTGCTGGATTGCTGCCACGTTTTACCGGTACTCACGCCGCGGCCATATTGAAAATTCAGGCCGAGAACAAAATCAGCGCCACCATCCCCTCCAGAACCTCCGACGCTGGGACTGGTATACCTTCCGTCGAAGTCCATGAGGCCAAGTTGACCGTTGTTGCCGGCATAGAAGGTCTTGATAATCTGGCGCCACATCTGACCGCCAAACTTGAAGTTATGCCGCCCGTGATTCCAGCTCAACCCGTCCTCGAACTGCCAGACGTGGTCATCGAAACTTTGGGTCGACTCCTGCGTCCCTATGTTGTTAAGCGCCGAATTGCTGAAGTTGAGCGCAAGCAAGCCATCGAGAGTTCCAGGATTGCCGTTCCCGATGCCCAGCGTGTTGCCAAACTGCCCAACACTCGAGTCCCAGGAATTGCCAGTGTTCAGGGTGACGTGGCTCCAGCCGATGCGGGCGTCATTCACCAGATTGGTTCCTATCACGCGAGTCCAATCGCCGACTGTGTTGTAAATTGGCGTTGTTGAGAAGCCATTGGACAACAAGACCTGCGAATTAAAAGACGGGTTGTTTTGATAAGCCCTGGTGAAGCGATAGGAGATGTTGTCCTTTTGCGAAGCCTTGTAGTCTACCTTCAGATCGCCCTGGTCCACGTTTTGCGCTGAGTTACTCGTATTCACTGCATTGTGCTGCAGCGAGGTGTTGACGGCGGCTGGATACAGACTTGACTGGAATAGCGCGGTCGCTACGGGACTGATCATCACCGTTGGAATTACATTGTTTGGAAATGGCTGGCGCTTCGCCGCGGGCGTTGATGAAGAAGTGCACGGCGCCGTGAACGATGCGCACGGGTTGTATAACTGGCCTGCTCCTTTGCACACGCCGTTCGCGAATCCGCCCTGACAAAGAGCACCAAAGTCACCGCCGCGCTCAGCAGCGGTGAAGACCGTGGTCTCGCTCGATGAACTTGGAATATCGAATCGCTGGCCCTGGTAGTCGGCGAAGAAGAAGAGCCGGTTTCTGATGATCGGCCCGCCTACGGTACCGCCAAACATATTCCAGCGCAGCTTAGCCGTAGGAAGCGCAGGACTAACCAGCTTATTCGACCAGCTGTTCGCGTTTAGAACGTCGTTGCGGAAAAACTCCCAAATATCGCCGTGAAAGGCGTTGGTGCCGGACTTGATCGTCGCATTGACGATTCCGCCTTCAAAATTGCCAAACTCTGCCGGTGCGTTATTCGTAATCAGGTTGAACTCCTGAATCGCGTCCGGGGCCGGCGTATAGCCTAGCAAGTTATCCGATACCTGATTGTTGTCCATTCCGTCGAGCATGAAGTTATTCGCCTGCTCGCGATTGCCGTTGATCAGGGGGCGGCCACCGTAACCCCCAGTGTTGTTGCCATTGTTGAAACTGCTTGGATCGGTCGAAACCGCGCCCGGCGCAAGTAACGTCAGTTGCACGTAATTACGCGAAGCCAGAGGAAGATTGTCGTTGGTTACGGCGTTCATGACGGTGTCGACCTGTGTCGTTTCTGTTGCAAGCACAGGGGTGGCGCCGGTTACCTCCACTGTCTCACTCGCCTGACCGACTTTCATCGACACGTCGACGCGAGCCACCTGGTTCAAGGTCAACACGAACGCTGGGTAGGAGGACAAAGCGAATCCGCTTTTTTCCACCTTAACGCTATATGCGCCAACGGGAAGTTGAGCGATCCGATAGAGACCGGTGTCGTTCGTGAGGGTGGTGTACGTTTGACCACGCTCCTGTGAAGTTGCCGTCACCTGAGCGCCAGGCACTGCTGCTCCCCCTGGGTCGGTCACTGTGCCGGTAATGGAAGCCGTTACCTCTTGGCTCCAGCCGTAATGACAAATTCCGGCTACAGCCGCAAATAGTAGGAGCGAACGCGACAACGCGGAAAAACTCCCCATCACATGCCTCCTGGAAATTCAACAAAACGTCATAGCCGATGCTATATAGCGGATTGAGCCCGCGAGTCAAGCAAAAACTGCACTGCAACCTCTCGTGAGCAGCTTTAGCGATTTAGCGCTTCGACGGTTGCGCCCAGGTTGGTGGAAAGAGGCCTGGATCTCAATTGTTCGAGATGTAATATCCCGTAACACGTGTATTTTCTATCGATTACTTATCTAATTGTCATACTCCCCCAGATTGGCTTGCTCCGCAAGCCCGCTTCCCTCTTAGTTTCTCCGTGCTGCGTATCCAGATCGGGGCGGCTGGCGGCACGCAGGTACGATTGTCTTTGAAGCACTAGAGCACTTTGTAGTAAGGTGCATCTGCGTAGGGAGCATTTCGTAATGGCAGAAGTCCGAAAGAACGGGCTGCCCGCGTACAAGCAGATCCAGGGTGCAATTGTGAAACGGCTGGAGCTCGGCCTGTTGAAGCCAGGTGATCTTGTGGACTCCGAGCGCGAGCTGGCGCGGACTAACGGCGTCAGTCTGATGACTGCGCGGCATGCCCTCACCGCTCTCGAACGCGAGGGCCTGGTGGTACGACGCCGAGGCGCCGGGACCTTTGTCGCTCCACCAAAGATCCATTTCAACAAATTGATGAGTTACACGGAGCAGATGTCCGGCCGCGGCTTGGCTGTATCTTCAAAAGTGCTCTCGTTCAGCATCGTTCATACGGAGCATGAGATTGCTGCGCGACTTGCGCTGCCTGCGACTGGCCCTCTTGTTAAGCTCGAACGCCTGAGGCTCAGCGGCGATGAACCGTGTGCGATCGAGACCTGCTACCTATCTGCCGATGACTGTGCGGGCATCACGCAAGCTCGGCTCGACCGACTCTCGCTGTTCTCCGTGCTGGAACACGACTACGGGATCCAGATCGCGCATGCAGACGAAGAAGTAGACGCGACCACAGCGGATGCTCACACGGCTCGGCTTCTGGATATTCCCCTGGGTGGCGCAGTTCTTCGGATTCGCCAAAAGATTTACTCCACAACGGGCAAGCCTGGGTTATACGTGCTCGGTCTTTATCGATCAGATCGCCACTCCCTCTTCATCCGCCGATTTCGTTGACTGTGAGTAAGCGACCTCCGTAGGTCCGCCCAGATCTAGACCTTCAAGCGTTGGATGATGGCTAGTCCTTGTCTTCCGAACGCGACCACCAGGTCTGACGAAAGACCGAGACTCGTCATAACCGTCGATATCTTCTTTGCTGACCAGATGGAGGCCGGACTCACGTTACGAAATGTGCTTGCCACCGTGACGACAATGACCCGCTTTGTCTGCTTCACCATTGCGGTAGATCAGAGCCTCCTCGGATTCGAACGTAGTCACGCATGTCTCAGCCGAGCCCCCGTCAAAGGGTGAGTTTGCCGAGCTGACTGACACCGAAGTGACTTCGAGCGAGGCGATCGTGCGGGAGGCATTCGAGGGTTTCAAGGGGGATGAGCGGACAACTTCCAACGATGCGATCTCCATGCTGGGCCAGAAGAATCATTTGTCTAAGAGTTGCTTTCGTGCTTCGCCCACAAAAACGAAAGCACTTAAAGGACCGGGGAAATCTCATGGCCTGGTAGCAGTCTGATCCAGCAAGTCGAGGGAGCGTCCTTTTGTTTCGCGTACAGCGAACGACACGAATACGGCCCCGGCAAAACAGATGAGAGTGTACAGGAAGAATGTACCCGAGGTCCCGAGCGACTGATTGAGAAGAGGAAACGTGTAGGTGAGAACGAAGGAAGCCACCCACAGCGTGGCGATCGACACCGATACGGCCGATGCGCGCATTCGATTGGGAAAAATCTCCGTGATGAGAACCCAAGTGACCGGGGCGAGCGACATGGCGTAGCTCGCAATCGCGCAGAGAGTGAGAACGAGTACCCATGTGCCATGCATGTGAGCGCGATATGCGAGGCTGGCGGCAAGGTGAGAAATGCCAATAGCGATGCACCCGAAGATCATGAGCCGGCGACGGCCAAAGCGGTCGACTAGCAGCATGGCAACGAGGGTGAAGACCAGATTGATGGCCCCCGTAATCACGATGTTGAAGAGAATTTCGCTCACGCCATATCCGGCGCTCCGATAGATCTCCTGAGCGTAGTTGAAAAGAATGTTGATGCCGCTCCACTGTTGAAGGATCGCCAGGGCGGCGCCGATGGCGAGCAGCTTGCGTCCGGGTGATACAAGCAACTCGCGCCAGCCCGCGCGCTCATGCGAACCAGCGAGCGACGCCTGAATGGCCTGCAACTCGGAGTGCGCATACCCCTTGCCGCCGATTCTGCGTAACACGAGCAGTGCGGCATCGCTCTTCTGCCGTGCGGCGAGCCAACGCGGACTTTCAGGGATGAACGGAGCCGAGCAGAGGAAGAGGATTGCAGGTACTGCCACGGCGGTAAACATCCATCGCCAGCCGAACAGCGCGTTCCAAGACGAAGCGAGCACCTGTCCATGCAGATCGGATGGGATGATTTCGGCGATGCGCCAGTTTGCCAACTGCGCTGCCAGAATTCCAATGACGATGGCAAGCTGGTTGAGGCTGACGAGCCGGCCCCGCCATTCCGCTGGGCTGATCTCGGCGATGTACATCGGAGACACATTCGAAGCGAGGCCGATGGCGACTCCCCCCGTGATTCGCCACACAATGAACGCACTGAATGTATGGGCCCATCCGGTGAGAACGGAAGAGATGGCGAACAGCAGGGCACAGCAGACGAGGGCTTTCTTGCGTCCAAACCGGTCGGCTGCAGGCCCGGCGAGAATGGACCCGGCGAAGCAGCCGAGCAGTGCGCAGCTGTTGGCCCAGCCGATCAGGGCCTCTGATCTGAGCTGAAAGTAGACTTCGTAGAACGGCTTGGCTCCGCCGATCACCACCCAGTCGTAGCCGAAGAGCAATCCTCCCAGCGCGGCAACGAATGCGATGGTCCAGAGATAGCCGAGATGAAGATCGGTACGATCGAGAGACTGGGGCAGGGAAGCAGACGATGGCGTATACATGTCAGCGCACCGCCGCCCTCTTGTTGATTTGGCTCAATCGCTGCTGCAGGTCGCGAGCCCCAGAGTGGTTGCTATCCATCGAGAGCACGCTCCGCAGCAATTCGAGAGCCTCCTCATCGCGTCCAAGTCCAGCCGAAGCCTGCGCGCGAATAAAGAGGGCTTCGATTCGATTCCGCCGCGCTAGGTCGTCGTTGAAGAGCAGCATGGCAGGCAGCGACGTAGCAAAGTAGTCAATCGTCGGTTCTCTCTGCTCTAGTTCCGCGGAGTATTGGATCATGCGGCTGAACAAATCCGTCGCTTCTGCCTGCCTCCCCAGACGTTCGAGAGAGAGCGCGGTCCAGAAGGTCATCTCGGAGATGTCCCGAACAGACATCTGCTGAAAGTCGCCTTTCTGCTGGGCTGCCCGGACCCACCAACTCCGGCCTTCTTCGCTGTGCCCATCGCGGTGGAATGATTCACCGATCCAATAGAAGATATCGCTTTGGTTGGTGAGCAGGTGCTTCGCTTCGCCGAGGTTCTCGGGTGGTTCCAGGGCGGCGAAGAACTCGCGTCGCGCTGCAGAGAAATTGCAGAGGTCGAGAGCGCGTTCACCCAGAAGAAGGCGAGCGCGCACGTACTGGCCAAGCACAAGACCCTCGCCACCCTCCCAAGGCTGGAAACGGCGATTCAACAGGACCTTCAAGGCTTCGTCGGAGCGGCCCACGTGGTTGAAGAGGGTCGCCAACTCCACCGATAGATCATCGCGGGCTTCGACCTGCCGCGGGAATTTCCGGAACTCGCTCAGCCGCTCTTCTGGCGCGCGTCCTACTCGCT
Source organism: Occallatibacter sp. (assembly GCF_036502485.1). Taxonomy (GTDB): domain Bacteria; phylum Acidobacteriota; class Terriglobia; order Terriglobales; family Acidobacteriaceae; genus Telmatobacter. The sequence continues at coordinate 8,521 of NZ_DASXYM010000128.1, forward strand.
TCCAGAGCTGATCCCGCTCGTAGAGCACGCGGGCGTCCTGCGGATTGGCTGCAAAAGCGGATTCGAAACTGCACAATGCCCGGGCAGCGTCATGGCGGACGTTGAAGTAAGCAATGCCCAGGTTGCGGTGGGTAGTTGCGAATGATGGGTTTGCTTCGGCTGCCTTCTCCCATTGCCCGATTGCTTCGTCGTACCGCCTGCGGTCGTAAAGCAGTATGCCGAGCAGGTAAGACGGCGCCCAGTGAAGGCTCCTGGCGAGAGCCCACTCGAGTACCAGAAGCTCTTCCAGGCGACTGGGGAAGCAGTAGTCAAGAGAGGCATCAGTGGCTTTGGCGAGGGTTTGAACCGCGCCTGAAGTGCCTAGGTTCTCCTCGACCCAGGCCAGCGTAAGAAGGATCATCGGTACAGAGCCGTCCTGAGCGTTGACGTCCGCAGAATGCAGCACTTCTTGCGCATCCTGGAGGAAGCCGGCGCGCACGAGATCGAACGCGAGGTCAAGACATTCCTGGCCGCTTGCTGGCGGAATTCCCTTTTGCCAACGAGCCCCGATGTCGAGTGGATCGAGGCGAAGGCATTCGTCGATGGCGCGGTCCGCGGCCAGACCTTCTCCCATGCGGCGCAGTACTTTGGCGTGCAGATTCAAGGCATTCAGGTTGTCTGCATCTGCTCGCAGACTGCGCTGCACGTGAGCGAGGGCGCTCTGCCAGTCATGCTGTGCCGCGTCGAGTTCGGCGAGCGCAAGATATGCCGCTGCGCGCGAGGGCGCGTTCCAGGCTGCCTTGTAGAAAGCATCGTATGCCTCCTTGTTACGGCCCTGGTACCTGCGCGCAAGGCCCAGGTTGTAATACGGCTCCCCCTCCCGCGGATTGGGGTTCAACGCCGTGAGCCGGGCAATGGCGGCCTGGAAGTGCGTGGCTGCCGCTTCAAACTCGCCGCGGCGGAGATGCCGCAGTCCCATGGCATTGCGGATGCGAGCGTTCCTGGGATCACGCCGCAGTCCTTCGGCCCAGTAGAGCTCGGGCATGCGGGTCGCATGGCGATACTGTTCAAGGTGCAATCCCGTGAGATAGAGTTCCTCGACGGTTTCGATCTCCTGGGGCAGCTTCGGTTCCTTTGCCACGATCGGCGGAACGGCGGGCTGTACGCGTGCAGGATCGTATTCGATGAGCAGCCGGCTGCCTGCGTACACGGCCACCGCCCACTCCGCGTCATTGCTACCGGGCGGCAGGGGCGATTCAATCAGAGCGGGATGGGCAACGCCGATGGGTGTCTCCCATCGCGCAACCTCAATGCCGCTCCTCGTCAGGACAACGGTTGCGGAGTCGAGAGGACTCGTCACGCATACGCCAATTCGTGCAGTACCGCCTTCCGTGCTGAGGCTCAGCGCGGCGTTCACGTTAGCCGCCATGGGAGTACCGATGGCCTGAATCGGGTACCAGCTCTGTGTAAAGCTCTTGGTCTCCCACGGGCCAAGGTAAGAAAAGTCCGGCTGGTTGTCGGTATACACGCCTGCCATCAACTCGATGTAAGGGCCGTCATGGTCCGTAAGATTGCGGTCCCAGGCATATCCAAATTCGTGGTTGCCCCACGTCCACTGCTTCTTTCCGGGAGCAAAGTGATGGTTGGCGACATGCACTATGCCGGCTGCCGCCCGATGATCGTAGCCGCCGAAGAAATCCTGTTCAGTTCCGGTGATCATGTAGCTCGTGGGAACGGGAATGTTGGCGTACCAGCTGAGGTCGTTCGGCGGATAGCTCTCGTCCGGCACGAAGTGCTGCGGCCTCTCGTTCACGGGAACTCCCGTTCGCGCGCGCTCCCCGTAATTCACACCGTAATAGAGGCCGCCGCTCAGTGGAAACGACGTCACCGCACGTTTGGCATGGTCAGCGACGAACCGCACGTCTCGTGGGAAAAAGGACTGATACCTTTCGTGCACCCGCGTAGCGACATTCGCCCACCAGAGAAACGTCTGCGTGAAGGGCGTCCGGTTGTACAGGCGAACTCGCAGGTCCACCGCGGCGTGACCGGGCCGCAAACAAACTCCATGCATCCCTTTCATTCGCAGCATCGGATCGTGATCGCTGCACCAGATCGTCACGGACCCGTCATCTGCCCGTTCGATCTGCGTCGACACAGCCATGAACGTAGCCGGCCGATGGTGCTGAGGCCAGTTGAATTCGACCCCACCCGAGATCCACGGACCCGCCAGACCCACCAGCGCTGGCTTAATGACGTTCTGCCGGTAAAAGAAATCGTAGCCGGTCGTCTTGTCGTAACCAACATGAATTCGACCTCCGATCTCAGGCAGGATCATGAGGCGCAGGAACTTATTTTCAATATGAATGGCTTTCCACATCTTCGGCGCAGGCTCGGTCGCAATGCGGTCGATAAAGGGAAGCGGGTAGATTCTTCCGCTGCTGCCCTGATACACACGTTTTTCCAGGAACATTGGATTGCGATCCGGCCCCTCGGGAAGATAAGTCAGGATCTCCACATCCTGCTGCCATGCCTTTACCGGTCCATGCTGGTCAGCGGGGGCATCCGGCAGGGTGATGTGGCGCGTGGCAGACGCTGCTGGAAGTGCCCCAGTGCTCGACATTTTTAGCTCCCGTTAACGTTAACGTACACGCAAAAGCTACGCGCCCAAGGTACCTATGTCAAGTGTCGTCATTCAGATCGCTTGTTCAGATTTCCGCCTGCTGCTACCCGAGTTGTACGCATCCAGAAACAGTGGCAGATTGCTGCGGAGAACCAGGTGGGGCGCCAACCGAACCGAGGACTCGGGCGCACTGCCCTGGAGCAGGTAATGGCGAAGCATTTCAAAAGCCATTCTGCCCTGTGTAAAGGGACGTTGATGCAGCGTCGCAAACACCTGCCCGGATTCGATCCACTGAGCCATTGCCGCGAACAAGTCTGTCGCGATGACCTGGACCTGTCCGGGCTTGCGGGAATCAGCAAGTGCGCCGATCACCGGCGCGCTGTTTGCGGTGTTGATATAGATGCCGCCCAGATCTGGATGTTTCTCCAACAACCGCAATGTGGCCTTCCGGGCCTCGCGTGCTGATTCGTGCGATTGGACGGCGGGCAGCATAGCCAGATGAGGGGCAAGAGTGGCCAGGGCGCCCGCAAAGCCGCGAAGCTTGTCCGCATGATCCTGGATTCGCAGGTCGCCGGTAATCACCACCACCTCGCGACGGGTTGAAATCAGCCGGCCCAGCAGTTCCGCCGCAATACCGCCGCTAATCGCCGATTCCACCGAGACGGACCCGAGCCTGGGCACGCGGGCCGCATCGGTGGCCACGAATACGACCGGTTTGTTCTCCATCTCTGCCGCCTGGCAGGCGGAGATCAGCTTCCCAGCGAGCCCGGGCGCAAGAATGATCCCATCGTACGCGCGCCAGTTGTGCCGCTCCATGGCCGCTGTATCGCCCTCGCCCAGCCGGATGTAGGAATGGAAGACCACCTCCAGGTTTGCGCCTCTGGCGTCGCGTGCGGCAGCCTGTATGCCGGCCCGCAACGGGTCGAAGAAGCATTCGATCTGTTCCGGCAGAAAAACGCCAATGCGGTAATGGCGGTTCAGTTTGAGATTCCGGGCGGCGAGATTGGGCGTGTAGTTTAGCTTCTGCGCCAGCTTCAGCACCCGCTCCCGGGTCTTGGGGCTCACGCCGTCTCGCCCATGCAGAGCCCGGTCGACGGTACCGATGGAGACACCGAGCGCCTGAGCAATCTGCCGAATGCCGGCGGGGCCGTTGGACTCCTGCTTCTTCATATCATTCCGGTATTGCTATTCAGGTTGACATTGCCGCAGCGCATTGCATACTGTGGCTATGCTTCCGTGTACGTACCCGTAAGTATACCCACGCTTCGAGGTGAATGTGCAAAGCAGGCGCCAGTTCCTTCATGCCATTTCCGCGGGAGGCTGCCTGGCGGCGGCGGAACGCCTTACGGCGAAAACGCTGGCCAACTCCGATGAACCGCTGACGCCTTACACGATTTCACTCCGGGACGGCTGGGAATTCCGGATGGACCCCTCTGCGGCGCAGCAGCCTTCCGATCTTCTCCCGCAAATGTCTGGATGGTCTTCCATCCAGGTGCCGCATACATGGCAATCTCTAGGCAGATCGCCGGAGTATAGCGGGGTGGCGTGGTACCGGCTTCGTTTTCAGGCGCTGGCTGAGTGGTCCTCGCGGCATGTGCGGATCGAGTTCGAAGCCGTGAACCATACGGCGCACGTTTTTCTGAACGGAAAGCCGATCGGCGAGCACGTCGGCAAGGGATACACCGCCTTTACCTTCGACCTCCCTCAACTGAAGCCTGCAGACGAAAACACTTTGCTGGTGCGCGTCGACAATCGACCTCAGGATCGCATGCTTCCGCGCAACAAAAGCTACGATTGGCCCGACGATGGCGGCATCATCCGGCCCGTCAACCTGCTCATCACACCACGCGTCTTCATTGAGCGAGTCGAGATTGATGCAGTACCTGACCCTACCGGCGTTTCAGCCGAGATCCGAATTCGAGCCCTCGTGCGCAACACCTCTCAGCAACGCCAGGCAACGACTCTCCACGCCGGCATTCGCCAGGATGGCAGCGCCGGTGAAGAGTTGCGCCTCGGCCCGCTATCCGCATCTCTCGAACCTGATGGCTGCAAGCTCGTCGACCTCGGTCCCGTGGCACTGCGCAATCCCGCGCTGTGGCACTTTGATACGCCTCATCTATACCAGGCACGCGTCGAGTTGAAGAGCGCGTCTGAAATCCAGGAGTTCGCGGAACACTTCGGCATTCGCAAATTCGAGGTGCGCGGCTCGGCGTTCTACCTCAACGGAGAGAAGGTCTCACTTATCGGCGTGGAGCGCATGGCGGGGAGCCATCCTGAGATGGGCTTTGCGGAAACCACGGAGTGGATCGACAGCAATCACCGGGACATGAAGGAGCTGAACTGCGTCTTTACCCGCGTGCACTGGCCGCAGGATCGCCGCGTGCTTGACTTCTGCGACAGGCACGGGATTCTCATGCAGCAGGAAGTGCCGGCATGGGGTCCTGAAACATTCTGGAAGACTTCCAACGAAGTTCAGCACGCACTCGAGCAGAACGGACTCGATCAGCTCCGCGAGATGATTCAGCGCGACCGCAATCATCCCTGCATTGTGGTGTGGGGCCTCTGCAATGAAGTGGACGGAAAAAACCCGCGCACCCGGCAATTCGCCCGAACCATCAGCGCGGAAGCGCGGCGCCTCGATGCTTCGCGTCTGCAAACCTATGCTTCCCATACCTTGGCCACCGATCCAGCGAGCGATATGGCCGGCGAGTTCGATTTCGTCTCTACCAACGAGTACTACGGCAGCTGGACACCCGGTGGGCCGGCTGATGTCGAATCCCATCTCGACAGGATTCGGAAGGCGTTCCCAGGCAAACCTATTGTGGTTTCTGAATATGGCTGGTGCGAATGCCAGCCGGCGATCATGCCGGGCGATGAGAATCGAGTTTTCATCGTGAACTCGCACACGGAGGTCTTCCGCAAATTTCCAGAGGTAGCGGGTGCCATCTACTTCGACTACGACGATTACCGCACGCTTGTTGGCGACAAGGGTGCAGGCGCCCTGCGGCAGAGAGTGCACGGCGTGGTGGATCTGTACGGGAGGAGAAAGCCATCCTTTGAGGCGCTGCGTCTGCAAGCAAGTCCCGTTGAGCGCGCAATTCTGCGCGAATCCGCTGAAGGCGGCTATGAGTTCGAAATTGGCACACGGCAGCAGCTTCCCGGTTACACGCTGCGCGGCTATAGCCTGCGATGGCTGGTTTATGGCTATGACGATCTGCCCATGGAGGGGGGCAAGACGGAGCTGCCGGACCTTCATCCCGGCTCCTCCCAGACATACAAGATCAAGCCTTCCATTCCGGCAGTCAGACGGATGGTTGTGGACCTGTTGCGGCCCACTGGGTTTTCAATCATCACCGTGGAGTGTCTGGATAAGGCGGGCCGACACTGATGCGCTCGTCCGGCGCTACAGGTGAACCAGTCCTCGCTGCAGCGCGGCAACAGCGGCCTGCGTCCTGTCGGATACGTTCAGCCGCGACAGGATCACGCCGACGTGGCATTTCACTGTGGCTTCGGTAATGCCGAGGTCTTTTGCAATTTCTTTGTTGTTTTTGCCTTTCACGATCAGCTTGAGCACTTCACGTTCACGAGCACTCAGGTCGGAATTCGGCGTGCGCGATGAAAGCGCGCGCGATACCGGCGGCGGCAGGAATCTGCCTCCTGAATTCACCCGGCGCAAAGCGCTCACCAGCGCGTCGTGCGGCATGCCCTTGATAATGTAGCTGCGCGCGCCCGCCTCCAGAGCCTGGTGAATGTCCTCGTCTCCTTCGTAGGTAGTAAGCACAACGAAGCGCGCGTCATGATGGCGGGCAATGATGTTGCGTATGGCATCTACTCCGCTCATGGCTGGCAGTTGCAGATCCATCAGGGTGATGTCAGGAAGGAATTGTTCGTAGAGTTCAATCGCTTCTTCCGCACTTCCCGCCTGCGCTACGGTTTCCATATCCGGCGTGGCGTCGATGATGGTGGCAATGCCGAAACGCATAATCGGATGATCGTCCACCACCAAGACCCTGATCTTCCCGATTTCCTTTACCATTCGCTGCATATTCATCGTCCTCTGAGCCGCGCCAGGGGCGAGCAGCCCTGAAACCTCCGATGCCGCTCAGCGGCCCGATGTATCATCGAAAGCCGAAATCACAGGCAACACATTGCCATTCTCATCGAAGAAGCTGCGCCCCCGCAGCGGGCCCTCGGCCGCGGGTTCCCACCAGAAGACGCCCTGGCCCAATCCGTAGGGAACGGCGCGAACGGCGGCATCCACCGCCTGCAGAAAGGCCCTTTGCCCGGCGGGGCTCTCGGCAAAATCATACTTCTTCTCTGCTGCAGCCATCGATGTCCAATTCGAAGCTGTCTCGACGACGATGATGGGGCGGCGGTAGCGTAGCGCCAGATCGTGCAGATTACCGCGCAGCTTCGCAATACTGCCGTGCCAGAAAGGATAGTACGACAGTCCTATCAAATCGAAGCGTACGTGGTGTGCAATCAGGTTGTCGAAAAACCACGTCGCCGCATCGTAGTCACCGCTGCGTTCGATGTGGATCATAATGCGTGGCATTCGGAAAGGACCGCGGCCCGCATCGATGCCGCGGATGCCGGCTTGGAGCAAGTCCGCGAAGTTGTCCCAGTTATTGGGCAGCTTGCCATCGGGCCAGAGCATGCCCGCCGTGACCTCGTTTCCAACCTGCACCATGTCGGGCATGACTCCCGCCCTGGCCATCGATCCGATGACGTCGCGAGAGTACTCAAAGACTTGCTGTACAAGTTGCTTGTGCTTCAATTCGCGCCACGCCGCGGGCGTGGGCTGCTTGCCCGGATCTGCCCATCCATCCGCGTAGTGGATGGAGAGCAGAAGATGGAAATTCTGCGCCTTGGCACGCTGAGCGAGCGCGATCGTGTAAGCAAGGTCGTTCGGCAACTTGTCCCCATCAACCGAGGGGTCGTGAAACACGCGCAGCCGCACCCAGTTGTAATGGTGCTCGCGCAGCATGGCGAGCACATCGGAGGGCTGGCCGTTCTCCTTGAATACAGCCCCGTCCTTCTCGCACTTGGCGAGAAACGAGATATCGGCCCCGACCGCGTAGGTCTGCGCCGGCAGGTACCGCACGAGCACTGCAGTGATGCAGCACAGGAAAACAAGATTACGAAGAATGCGCATGCTGAATGAGTGAGGTGCACAAAGTTCCGGCAACGAGAGCGGTTTGCGCTTTTCTCGTTGCCGGCAGTTTCAACCGATGTAGTTCAAATGATTTCAGAAGTTGAACTTCGCCGCTAGCGAGAACTCGCGGTGTCCCGTCTTGTTATCGATCGTGCCCGCTGGGTTGGTGCTAACCATCTTGCCGTCCGTGTCAAAACCCATGTACATGTTCGGATCGTACGGCTTGAACCAGTTCCATGGATGGTTGAACAAGTTGAATGCCTCCGCGCGGAATTCGAGCGTCTTCCTCTCTGCCACCTTGAACGTCTTGAACACGCCGGTCGAATCGTTGATGTACGCGGGGCCGTGAATGTACGGCAGGCGATACTGACCGTTGGAGAGCTGCGTCGGACCGGCAAAACAGGCAGGGTTGAAATACTGGTCCTTACCCAGCCCCTTGCGCGGATCGCAGATCAGCTTGGGAACGGCGACCTCGTTGGGAGTGCCGGTCGCGAACGCGCCGTAATTGCCGGGTCCCCAGATGCCAATGGTGTTCTGATTCACCGCGTATTCCGAGCCGAAGTTGTTGCCGATCGGACCGCCCGACATCTCCTGGAAGATTCCGGAGAAGTGCCAGCCGTCCAGCGCCGCATTGCCGAGTCGCGAATTGCCAAGATGGCTCTTGCTCACGCTGGGAAGATTCAGGTAATACGAGAGGCTCAGTATGTGCGTGCGATCGAACGGAGCCGGGCCGTACCAGCGCGTCATGTCGAATGCGTCTTCGGCGTTGTAGGCCAGGGTCTTTCCGAATGTGTAACTGCCCCAGTAGTTGAGCCAACCCCTTTGGCGCGCGATCGTCAACTGCAGCGCGTTGTAATTCGAGTTCAGGTTGTGCTTATGGACTGAAATGTCGCCGTAGTTCTTATACGGGCGGCACTGCTGGTCGTACCAGGTTCCATACCATGGACCTGTTTCGCAGCCCTCGGGTACGGGATTGAGAACGCCGTAGCCGACGAGGTCGTGGCTGGAGTTAGCCACGTAATTGGCTTCCACCTTGTTGGCACCCCAGAACTGATGCGACACGGCAAGGTTCCACGAGTAAGTGACCGGCGCGTGATGATCGCTCGGGTTAGCGGTTCCCCACACACTGGGAAGCGTGGTAGAGACGTCCAGGTTCGAGAGACCGCTTAGGGTGTACGGAGTCGATCCCGCCCACAGGCTCACGGTCTGGAAGTTCGGGGGCGCCATGATTGCCGAGTAGGCGTTTATACCCGGATCGCTGTAATAGTTCGTGCCGAAGCCGCCGCGGATGATCGTCCTGCCCTGACTGGACAGGTCGTAGGCGAAGCCCAGCTGCGGCGCCCATTGGAAGCCCAGCGGCTTGGAGCCCGACAGCGGCACCGAGGAATTCGTGCGATGCGATTGCAAGCCGGTGTAATCGGTGTAGCTCGAGTTGGCATCGTAGGCCGCCGGATTGAAGACCGCGATGTGGCCGCCACGGTCGTACCACCAGCCGATGTGATCCACGCGCAGGCCATAGTTGAGGGTCAGGTGCGAGTCGATCTTCCACGCATCCTCACCGTAAAAGTCGAAGCGGTTCAGCTGCATGGCTGCTTCGATGTTGTTGCTCGACTGGCTATAGTTGGAAACGTATCCCAGCAACAGGTCGGCCCAGTCGTTGCCTGTCACCGTCGTGTAATTCTGCGTGGTCACCGAGCCGTTGTCGTTACCAGTGGTGCGGTTGTTGAAGCGCCCCGTCTGCCAGAAGAAGCCCACCTTGATCAGGTGTACGCCCTTCAGCTTCGTCAGACCCTCATTGAAGGTATAGTTGTTCTGCGCGCCGAGGTACGGAGGCGCCTCGCCGCCCGCAATATACATTCCGCCGAGATTTTTCTCGAAGCTCACGTTGGGCAGAAGATCGTTATTCGTGTCGTAGAGATTCGCGTAGGGGTAATTCGTCGCCGTGCGCGAAACCGCCTCGACATTGTCGATCACCGTGAACAGAGAGAATCTTGTGTACCCCAGCGAAGCCTCATTGGTGAGCGTCGAGCTAAGCACGTTTGTGAGCGTGGTGTTCACTGAATTTGAGGCGTTCTTCTGGTTCTGGGGAACCGGATAGGGAGCCTGGTTCCACTGGTTCCAAGGTCCGTATGGAGAAGGCACGCTCTCGTTCTCGTGGTTGTAGCGTACGTAGGCATGCGTCTTCTCGCTTGCGGCGAAATCAAGCTTGAGGATTTCCTGATTGCGCGGCTGCGACACCACGAAGTCGGTGATGAGATTGAACCCGCCGTGCGTGGCAGGATCCACGTTCGGCAAGGGCAACGCGTTCATAAGAATCTTGCCGCCGGGATCGATCACGTCGGCGTTGATCTGCCCCCATCCATGCGCTCCATTGCCGCACTGGGTCCAGATCTTGTCGCACGGGTTGCTGCCCACCATCCAGTTCAGCCAGTTGTTCTCCGGCCCCGAGAGCGCAGTGAGATAAGCCGAATCGCTGAAATCGCCATTGCGCATGTCAGCCGTGGGCACCACGGCTGAACGCGGCACCAGGTCCACGTGCTGTTGCGAAATCTCGGTAGCCGCAAAGAAGAACAGCTTGTCCTGCAGGCTCTTCGCGTGCGGAATCTTCAGCGGTCCGCCGATCTGAAATGCCGGGTAGTAAAGCGAAGTGTTCGGAGCCGGCAAGCCGTTAGCCTTCTCCTGCCAGTCCGAAGCGTTCAGTGCATGGTGACGGACCGTGATCTCCGCCAGCCCATGTATTTCCCGCCCGCCCGACTTAGTCTCGGTGGAGACTACCACCGGCCCGTTCGGCTCCGCCGCCGAATAGGCCGCCGACTGCACCTTCAGCTCGGCGATCATGTCCACGTTCGGCGTAACCGCCGCTGCTCCTGCGGTATTCAAGTCTGAAACCGACGCGCCGTCGCTCACCACTGACACCTGGTCGAAGCGGTTCCCGTTCACGGTAAACGCGCTGGCGTTCTGGGTGAAGCCGGCGGAAGCGCCGTTGTAGACGCCATTGAAATTGCCAGTGTTGCCCGATCCGGGGATCAGGCCAAGCAATTCAATCGCGCTCCGTCCCTCAATGTTCATGTTATGGATCTGGGTATCGCTGATCGTGTAGCTCACTTCGCCGGTCGTGGCCGGGGTCAGTTCAGCACTCTCCGCGGTCACGGTCACGGATTGGTTGGCCGCGGCCACGGGCAGAGAGATCCCCTTCAACTCGATCTGGTCGCTGATATGAACTTCGACCCCTTGTCGCACCAGCGTGTTGAAACCTGGTGCCGACACCGCCACATCGTACGTGCCCACCGGAATGCCGACGAGCGAAAAGTACCCGCGATCGTCGCTGCTCGTGGTGCGCTTTATCCCCGAAGCCGCATCGGTGATGACCACGGTTGCATGGGGAATCAGCGCGCCGCTCTTGTCGTTGACGGTGCCCGTCAGGGTGGCGGTGTTGCTCTGTGCGTCGGCTGTGGCCATGCCACCCACCAGCAGCACAGCCATCGTAATGACGATGGCGATGCGAATTACCTGTTTCATCTTTGAACCTTCCTCTGGCACTCCCAAATTCACGGCTTTTGTCGTTCGATTCTTCTAGTCCGAAGGCGCAATGAGATCGCCATAAGAACTTTCACGCGTATGTCGCGGCTCCCCGGATGATCGGATCGGATAGTAGTCCCGCCGTTGTGCGACTTGAATCCGACTAAAGTCGGATTGGCCGCAAAATAATTTGCGCTCCCTCTGCAACGGAGGCATGCTTAGAGAGCTAGCGCTGCGGTGAGCCGACCGACGACTTCCGCGAAGCCGCGCTGCCGCTGCCGTCAGCGCCCGTCAGATGTGTTTCGTTGGCGATCTGACGTTTTCGTTTTGCCTGACCGGCTAGCCCCTCCGTCTGTAAGAACGAGTTGGTACTCGGGCACGAGACGCATCCTTTCGATGCCGGCAGCCTGGCCGTTCGATCCGAAAGCGGGAGCGTGTTGCAACTCGAAATAGACAGGAGCATCCCGTCGCAAGGGCATAATGGTCAACCCAAAGGAATGAGCGTTTGATGCAAGGAATTCACGCAGCCCGATCGACCATGTCTGACCGTTGTAGAAGTTATCTGTAAGTAGTGTCTTGCTCGCGTCAAGGCGGGCCAGATCTCCCTGGTATGTTACCTCCATATATATATTGCTTAGCCCTTGGAGCGAATCGGGCGGAACCTCGATGGACCAGCGGCCGGCATACGGCGGATCGTCGGGCCCCGGCGCCTCGGCCACCCCCTGGGAGCGCCACCCGGGTGGAGGTCCGAGTTTCACCGGCGGGGCCTCGCTCGCGGGCTGAACTAAGGTGTATCTCAGTTCCGGATTGCGCGCTCCGGCGTCTGCGGTGAAGCGAGCCGACTGCGGCGTTGCTTCACCTCGCATCACCGGAAGGCTGCCTTGCGGAGTCGAGTCGACGGGCGGCGTGATCGTAAATGCGAAATCCGCGCTTCCGCGGGAACGAAGGAGAATTCGCTCCTGCCCCCCTCCCGGGTCGGCAAAGAAATCCTGCGCCGTGATGAGCAGGTGTTGACTCGCGCCAATGCCTGCTGAATTGCCGCCAAGCTCCACCTTCCAGGCGTCTTCCGCCTCCGTCCGCGTGAGCACCACAAGGTGAACCTTGCCACCCTTCGCGTCCAGCGCGTCGATAGACGAATCCACACCCGGCTTCAGGCCACTCACCACGAGGATGCCTTGGTCCCGGCTTGCGTCGCCGCTAGTGGAGCGCAGCGATTTCACGGTATTCGAATCGAAGGCAAACTCAACCGGCAAGCCCGGGATGGCGACGAAATAGAGCGTGTCCTCCCCCTCGCGCGCAATGCGCGTAAACAATTGCGCAGTGCTGTAGCGGATGTTGACTCCACCCGCGTGCAGGTTGAACGGCCAGATGAAATAGCTGCCGGTGGGAATGTCTATGGGATGGTTCGGAACGCGGAGGATTCCTTGCGGAAGACGAACTTCAAACTGCGTCGCAGCCCGCGCCGGCATCTCGTAGTTGCGCACGTGGTTGTTGAAGAAGATGAACCCTGAATCTCCGCGCGAGCGGACCGCGGCACGAGGCACAGACAAATCACGTGGATTATCCGGCTGACGGTCGGGAGCGTGCACCACCATCGGGGCAAGATAATCGCCGAAGTCGTTCAGGAAATATTGGAACACCTTCATCTTCCGGAACGACTCGCGCTCCTCGCCAAACTCGCTCAGCGGCGCCTGGAAATCGTAGGACTTGATGGGGAGGTCATTGGGATATCCGGTCGCCTGCGACTCCTGGAGCGTGGAGAGTTTCCCATCCGGATTCTCTCCTCCCTGAAACATGTACGTGCCGTACAGATTGACACCCGAGCCCAGCATCACCGGGAACATCGCTGCGATATCGTCGGCATGAACCACCAGCCGGCGGTGATACGTATTCTGAAGGCCGCCGCCGATCTCCGCAGTGAAGTACGGCAAATGCGCTGTCGCCGACGTATCCTCGCCGTCCCCGGCCGCTGCGCCAATCACTCCCATATTCGAAGCCACGCGGCTGTGGAAGCGAAACGCATACACTTCCGACGGCGGCAGTTTCGTCGTCGAAGCGTCCCACGGGGCGTCAGGATAGCCGCCGTAAACCGGGATGACCGCGCCCGCTGGAACCACGGCGTGGTCCCACCCCGTGACAAAGTAGAACGGCACATCGAAGCCGACGTCGACCGCAAGCTTCTTGAGCTCCAGGATGTGCGCTTCCCCGGTCCCGGGGCTGCGATAGCCGTACTCGTTTTCGAGTTGGATCGCGATGATTGGGCCGCCGTCCTTCCACAACAGGCCCTTCACCTGCTCAGCAATCTGCCCGTACCACCGACGCACGTACGAGAGATACACCGGGTCGTTCGCGCGGGTCTTCACACTCTTTTTGAGCAGCCAGTCGGGGAATCCTCCGTTGCGCACCTCGCCATGGTCCCAGGGGCCAATGCGGACCTCAACATACATCTTGTGCCTGGCGCATAGCTGAACAAACCGGCGCAGGTCGCGCCGTCCCTGCCAATCGAATTGCCCTTCGATCTCTTCGTGATGGATCCAGAATACGTAGGTGGCGACCACATTGATGCCCGCCGCCTTCATCTTGAGGATCTCCTCCTCCCACAGCGATTCCGGATAGCGGGAGAAATGAAACTCGCCGACCACGGGCAGCCAGGGCTTGCCGTCGCGCAGGAGATAACGGCTGTTTACGGCCAAAGTGCTGCCGGAAGGTGATTTCGCGGTGCCTCCGTCATAGCGTGCTGGCCCCGGCTCGGTGTAGGGCTGGCTGGCGTCGATCGCAATGGGAGTGGCCACCTGGGCAGACAAACGGGTAACCTGAAGCAAAAACAGGCCAACCACAGCAAAGGCGAAAAACCTGATGCACACACTGCGGACCGCTGCGCGCAGGCCTATAGATTTCGTTCGGCACACAAAAAACATTGCGTATCTCTCCAGGACAAGAAAGATAACCTTATGCCTCCTCGCCTTGTGGCGAATCCGACCAAAGTCGGACTAGAACCAAAAATGGTCTCCCTGCGCACCTTTCGGCCGGGAAGAGTTCGACAGGAGCATCCCCCAGCGTATACTGAGCGATTCCATGCCAAGGTTCCGCAGCATTGCCGCGTCAGTCATCCTTTGTTCAGTCCTCTGCGCAATCGCTTGCAGTCAGGCTTTCAACAGCTACACGCGGCGGGTTTGGCAGGGATTCGAAGGGCTGCCGGAGCAGACGGTTCAGGCGTTTGCCCAAACCGGCGACGGATACCTGTGGATCGGCACCACCGGGGGCCTTGTCCGCTTCGATGGCGCACACTTCGCTGTGTTCAGTCGCCAGAACACCCCGGAATTGCATGAGAACAGCATCTTTTGCCTTACCGTTGCGCGCGACGGCGCGCTGTGGATCGGGACCGAGGGCGGAGGCGTGGTCCGCTATGACCACGGCCAGTTCCGCTCCTGGAGCACGAAGGACGGATTGAGCAACGATTTCGTCCGTGCCATCTTTCAGGACGCCGCGGGAACAATCTGGGCCGGCACCGATAACGGACTGATGCGGTTCAGCCAAGGCCGCTTCGGACGCGTCGACGGCACCGCGGCCATTCCCAACATCTCCGTCCACTCCATCTACCAGGATCGCGACGGACGTTTATGGGTTGGCGGTTTCCCTCTCGTCTGTATCGATCACATGGTTGCGCGCCGCATTCCTCTGGGCCCGGAGCTCAGCCAGAACATGGTTAAGTCCATCACCCAGACACAGGACGGAACCCTCTGGGTTGGTACGGTGGTGGGCCTGAATGCCATGCCTCCAGGTAAGGACCACTTCGAGCCGGTGCGCGGCATCTCCAGCACCGTCCGCGTGCTTCGCCAGACTCCGGATGGTGTCCTCTGGGTGGGAACCATCGGGCAGGGTGTGTTTCAGCTGAGCGGCGGCCAACTGACCCATATCACCGCCCCGGCGCAATTGCCCAGCAACACGGTCTTGAATTTCTATGAAGACAGCGAGAAGAACTTCTGGATCGGCACTCAGACCGGGATGCTCCGTCTCACGCGCTCCCCCGTCAGCATCGTCCCATTCCCCGTTCAGAACGACGCCGATTTCGGCACCATCTATGAGGATCGCGACGGAAGCTTCTGGATTGCCTCGGCGCAGTTGTTTCATCTGCGCGACGGCGTGATTGTGCCCGAAAGCTTGCCCGGCACGCGCGGCGAGCATGTGCGCAACGTGTTCCGCGACCGCTCCGGCGCGCTATGGATCGGGACCGACGGCGACGGGCTCTTCCGCATCGCGGACGGGCAGATCACGCACATCACATCCCTCGCCAATAACTATATCCGTGCTATCGTTCAGGCTCCCGATGGCAGCATGTGGGTCGGTACGGACGGAGGGCTGAATCACCTGGTCGTCGACCACGGCCGCTTCTCCGTCCAGGCCTATTCTGTTGCGGACGGCCTGGTGTACCAGAGTATTCGTGCCTTGCTGATCGATCGGCGGGGAGATCAATGGGTCGGGACCGAACGAGGCCTGAGCCACATGCGCGGTACCAGCTTCCTGCATGACCCGGTTCTCGCGCCCCTTGCAGAAATGAAGATCTGGGCCATTCATGAGGACGCGGACGGCGGACTCTGGTTTGGTACCCGCGACAGCGGCCTCTATCGTTTTCGGGACGGCAAGCTCACCCACTTCACTACGGACGATGGGCTCGCCGGCAACGCTGTCTACGCCATTCTTGAAGATCGCGACGGCCATTTATGGATGAGTGGTCCCAATGGCATATCCCTCCTCAACCGCAAAGATCTCGATGCTAAGGCAATCTCTCCTAACTCGCGTCTCGCATTGACATTCCATTCCGTCTTTGAGATGGAAGGCAACACTGAGATCTACGGAGGAACGCAGTCGTCCGGCGCCATGACTGCGCAAGGCGACGCGTGGTTTCCCAGCAGCCGGGGAGCCATCCACGTTCTGCCGGTCCGGCGTTCTCTTCTATCGCCTCCTCCCCTGCAGCTTCAGGCGACCTTTGCCGAAGGCCGCACCTCCGTGACCACCGGTCCAATCGTGCTGGCGCCCGGCAACAGCCGCCTCGCTTTCAGCTTTGCGCCCATTCGCCTGCGTTCTCAGGACGGCTTGCGATTCCACTACCGCCTTGATGGGTTCGACAAAAGCTGGAGCCCTCCCACCTCTGCTCGCACCGCGGACTACACCAATCTCCCGCCAGGCAAATACCTCTTCCGCGTACAGGTGTTTGAAATCGGCAACCCGGATTCCCTCGGCGAAACCGCCATGGAGGTGATACAGAAGCCTCATTTCTATCGCACCTGGTGGTTCATCTCCGCTAGCCTGCTGCTGATTGCGCTGGCCGTGTTCGGCGTGTATCGCTATCGCATCCGTCAGATGCGTTCCCGCTTTGAAGCCGTGCTCGAAGAGCGCAGCCGGCTTGCGCGCGAGATGCACGACACCGTCATTCAGGGGTGCACCGGCGTCTCCGCGCTCCTTGAAGCCGCTTCGATGGATGGGACAGCAGATCGTGCCGGCATACTTGAATTCGCCGGCACCGAATTGCGCTCCACCATCAACGAAGCCCGGGAGGCGATCTGGAACCTGCGCGAATCTAATGGTGACGCCTCCGATGTCGACGCAAAGATCAGACGCATGACCGAGCACTTGAGCAGAGAGTTCAATGTGCCCGTTACCTTCACCGTGACCGGCATGCCTTTCGCGCTCACCCATCCGCGGGCTCACGACGTTCTCATGGTGGCCCGCGAAGCGGTCTTCAATGCGCTCAACCACGGCAACCCGTTGCGCGTGGAGGTCTCGCTGATTTACGGGCCCAACGATTTCAATCTGCGCGTCATCGACGATGGCTGCGGTTTCGAGCCCGACTCTCACGTCGATCGTCAGGCTCATCATTTCGGAGTACGAGGGATGCGAGAGAGAATCGAGCGATCAGGGGGGAAGTTCTTCCTCGAGACCGCGCCCGCCAAAGGGGTCGTCATCAAGGCGCAATTTCCTCGTAAACACCGCGAAGCTCAGTAAACCGTGTGGTTTTGGCTCGAAAGAGACGGACCTGTCGTCATCAAATTGCCATCCCTGGCAGAATCAGCAGTTAGTCATTCGCGAGTTCTTCGTCGCCTCGCGGACTGGATGCAAAGAATCTCTCCAGCTGCGTTGAGATCGTCACTCCTGTTGGGATCCCCGCTGAAGACAGGACTGTGGGAAGTGCTAGATGCGAACCTCCGTGACCAGCGGCTAGCTTGGGTCATGAAGTCCGACGGCAGTTACGAGCTGCTGCGAACCGCCGAGGGCGGCGGCCCCGGAAACAGTGGGGACGCACGAGGTTTCAAAGGATACTTCCCGCGCGCGCTCATCCACCTGAGTTGAAGAACAACCTGCCGGCGGTCTGCCCGATAAGGAGAAGACTATGAGCGATGTCCTGCAGCAGCAAATCATCGTGGAGGACGACCGTACCGGCACGCACGTGGAGACCCTCAAGCGCGCCATCCTGGATAACCTCTTTTACATCGCCGGCAGGTTCCCGGCAAACGCCACTTCGCTCGATTACTACACGGCGCTGGCCTACACGGTGCGCGACCGGCTTCTGCGCCGATGGCTTGAAACCCTCGAGAACAACCTGGACCGCGATGCCCGCGTGGTCTGTTACCTCTCGGCCGAGTTCCTCATGGGGCCTCACCTGAAGAACAATATCCTGAACCTCGGGATCGGCGAGCCACTGGAACAGGCGCTCACGGAATTGGGCCTCGATCTGGACGAGATCAGCAGCCAGGAGGAAGAACCGGGGTTGGGCAATGGGGGATTGGGACGTCTGGCCGCGTGCTATTTGGATTCGCTTGCGACCCTGGGCATCCCCTCCGTGGGCTACGGAATCCGTTACGAATTCGGTATCTTCGATCAGGAGATTCGCGACGGATGGCAGGTGGAGATCACGGACAAGTGGCTTCGCTTGGGAAATCCGTGGGAGATCCGGCGTCCGCAATCGGCAGTGAAGGTCGGCTTCGCCGGCCATACCGAAGCGGGCACGGGCGTCGACGGCAAGTACCGCGTGCGATGGATTCCCGCTGTAGAAATCAAGGGTGTCCCCTATGACACCCCCGTGCTCGGGTACGAGGGGCGTTCCGCGGGAAACCTCCGCCTGTGGGCCTCCGAAGCGGCTGAATCGTTCCAGTTCGACCGCTTCAATACCGGCGATTATCAGGGCGCGGTCGCCGAGAAGGTGTTCTCTGAAAACATCACCAAGGTCCTGTATCCAAACGACGAGGGCATTCAAGGCAAGCAGTTGAGGCTCCAGCAGCAATACTTCTTCGTGTCTTGCTCGTTGCAGGACATGATCCGGGTCCACCTCCGCCAGGGACGTAGCCTCGATACCTTCCACCAGAAGTGGACCATACAGATGAATGACACCCATCCTTCAATCGCGGTGGCGGAGCTGATGCGGCTCCTGATGGATGAGCACGGCATGGGCTGGGAGGCGGCGTGGGAAATCACCCGCCAGGCCCTGGCTTACACCAATCACACACTGCTCCCCGAGGCTTTGGAAAGATGGCCTCTCCCGCTCTTTTCCGAGTTGCTGCCAAGGCACATGGAAATCATCAACGAGATCAATGCCCGGTTCCTGCAAGAGGTGCGCAGCCGGTTTCCCGGCGACGAAGGACTGATTCAACGCGTGTCGCTGATTGACGAGAGGGGGGAGCGTTACGTCCAGATGGCCAAGCTGGCGTGTGTGGGCAGCCACCATATCAACGGCGTCGCGGCGTTGCACAGCCAATTGCTGAAGACCGAGGTGCTTCACGATTTCAATACTCTCTGGCCGGAAAAATTCGTCAATGTGACCAACGGCGTGACCCCGCGCCGATGGGTCGCGCTCAGCAATCCGGATCTCACCGCGCTTATCTCAAGCCGGATCGGGGCTAAGTGGATCGGCGACCTGGAAAGGCTGCGGGATCTTGAACAACATGTCGACGATGCCGAGTTCCGCTCCGACTGGATGAAAGTTCAGTACGCCACAAAGGTTCGCCTGGCAGCTTACATTCGCGAGAAGACAAGCGCGCTGGTCAATCCGGCAACCATGTTTGACGTTCTGGTGAAGCGCATTCACGAGTACAAGCGCCAGCATCTCAATGTCCTGCACATCGCCGCTCTGTATTTTCATCTGAAGCGGAATCCAGGGCTGGCCATCGCGCCGCGTACATTCCTGTTCGGCGGCAAGGCGGCGCCTGGCTACTACATGGCCAAGCTCATCATCAAGCTGATCACCTCAGTCGGAGAAACCATAGACAACGATCCCGAGGTGCGGGACCGGTTGAAGGTGGTGTTCCTCCCCGATTACAACGTCTCGCTCGGGCAACGGGTGTACCCGGCGGCTGATCTATCAGAGCAGATTTCGCTCGCGGGTAAAGAGGCTTCGGGCACAGGCAACATGAAGTTCGCCATGAATGGCGCGGTGACGATTGGGACACTCGATGGCGCCAACGTCGAGATTCGCGAGGAAGTGGGGCCTGAAAACTTCTTCCTCTTCGGAATGACGACGCAGGAAGTGATGGCCAGGAAAGCGGCGGGATATTCTCCGTCTGACTATTACCACTCCAACGGCATACTGCGTGAGGTTATCGACGCAGTGTCGAACGGCGTCTTCTCGCGTGGCGACAACGCGATGTTTCAACCCCTGCTCCGTTCTCTGCTTGACCGCGACGAATACATGCTCTTCGCCGATTTTCAGCCCTATGTGGACTGCCAGGCACGCGTCAGCGAGGCATATCTCGACGTCGACCGCTGGAGCCGCATGTCGATCCTGAACACGGCGAGATCGGGCAAGTTCTCATCGGACCGTTCGATCCGTGACTACAGCCGGCTGATCTGGCATGTGGACGGCTTCAAAGCGCCTTCGCTGGCCGAGTCCTGAGGGCTGGGCGGTGTGCCTGCTCCGGCCGCTGAATGCGCCGGAACGATCGCGGCTGCGCAGGCGCCTCGGAAGCCTCCTGGCCACCGATAGTGCGGAGTGGCCCGCAATCGCAGCGCAAAGTCTCTGCGAGCGACTCACAAAATGGTATGCTGTGCTCGTGTTCCGCGGCTTCCTCGTCAAAGCCTGCCTAGTGGCGGCTGTCTTGCAGTTCGCGTGCGCTGTTGGCAGCGAGCCGGCGAGAGGTCGTGTCTCCGCGAATCTGGTCGTCGATGTAGTAGGAGAAGGCGCGATAGAGCTGGATGGCGGCTGGCGGTTTCATACGGGCGACAACTCCGACTGGTGCCGCCCCGAACTTTCCGACACCGCCTGGGATGTCATCCAGCCGGACCAATCCTGGGGCTCTCAGGGGTACCCCTCTTACACCGGCTACGCCTGGTACCGGAAACACATCACCATCGAGCCGTCTCAGAACCAACACCGTCAGTACCGCCTCTTGATACCTGCGGCCGATGATGCGTACGAGCTCTACTGGAACTGCAAGCTGATTGGGAGCTATGGCAAGCTGCCACCTCGTCCCTCCTGGTACTACAGCACCTTCCCGCGATCTTTTGCGCTGAGCGGCGAGCGAGCCGGTGTGCTTTCGATCCGCTTTTGGAAGGCGCCGCTTGAAACCTTCAGCACAGATGAACTGGGGGGCTTGTATGCGACCCCTCTTCTGGGAGCGCCAGAGGTCATTCAGCTCAACCAGGACTCTGTAACATGGCAAGTGGTGCGCGCGCAGCTGTTCGACTATTCGCTGGTACTGCTGCGCGTTTTCATTGCGACATTGTGCTTGCTGCTGTGGCGGCGGATCCGCGAACAGCTCTTCGTGTGGCTCGCGCTTTTTACCGTCACTCCGATTGCACTGGAGATGCTTGAGCATTTGTTCCTCATCCCATTCCCGTACCCGCTGGCACGTTTTATCAACCAGCCGGTATACATGCTGTACTCCGTTTCGCTGTGGTTTTTGCTGCTGCACCTCTTGGAACTGAACGAGAACGCCGGCCTGCGCAGGCTGACAAAGCGCCTGGCCTGGATCGGCCTGGGCCTGGCGTCTGCGGATGCTGTGCTGGCCAGTCAATGGGCTCACGCAGGACCCGCAATGCAATGGGCAGACGGCATTCTGGTGGGCTCCATGCTTCTGCTGGAGATGTATCCACTGGTGCTCGTCGGCCTGGGATTGAGGCGGAAGCATCATATCTCCCGTTGGGCCGTGGCTCTGGCCGCATTCGCGCTCAAGATGTTCGAATCTGTCGCGTCGATCAGCGCCGTGGGACAGCGATTCACGCACTGGAGCCTTTACGACAAGGTCATGGACGCGCCCATTCTCTCCATCCAGGGCGTGGAATTCACGATCGACAAGGTGGGATCGCTGGCGCTCTTCGCCATCATCCTGTTTGCCGTCTTCCGCTACTTGCTTGAGCAGCAGGCGCGACGCACAACGCTGGAACAGGAAATGCAGAGCGCCCGCGAGATTCAGCGCGTGCTGATGCCGGAGACTCTGCCGGCCATTGACGGGTTCGCCATAAGCAGCGCCTATATACCAGCGCAGGAAGTAGGAGGAGACTTCTTTCAGATCCTTCCGCATCCCGACGGTTCGTCCATCATTGCAATCGGCGATGTGAGCGGCAAGGGGCTCAAGGCCGCCATGAGTGTGTCAATGATTGTGGGCGCGTTGCGAGCTCAGTCGGCAACCACTTCAGGACCCGCCGCGATTCTGGACGGAGTCAACCGCTGCCTGCTGGGGCGCATGAACGGAGGATTCGCGACTGCGATCCTGCTGCGGCTGGACCCTGATGGGACCATCACCCTCGCGAATGCCGGGCATCTGCCTCCCTTTCTGAATGGGCAGGAACATCCCATCGACCCCTCGCTGCCGCTGGGGATGGTCCCCGATATCTTCTATTCGGAAAGCACGCTGCGTATTCATCCGGGAGATGAACTGTTGTTCTACACCGATGGGCTCGTTGAAGCCCAGGACGAGAACAAGCAGATGTATGGATTCGATCGCCTTCGCGTGTTGATGGCGCTCAAGCCGGCAGCGCGTGCAGCGGCGCAGCGTGCCGTGGATTACGGCCAGCAGGACGATATCACGGTGCTGACGCTGACCCGCCTTGCAGCCGGAGAAACAGCGTCCATGTCGGTGACTGCTCCTGTCTTTGAAGATGCATCGATAAAGTGATGAATGGATGGCGCCGCGGGAATGACCGGACGCGCGGCCGCTGAATGACGGCGGCCGCGCATTCCACCAGACATCACTGAACCGTGTAGGTGAACTGCGTGGAGGATTTGTTTCCGGCGGCGTCCTCTGCCCAAAGCGTGATGTGATGCGTGCCGTGCGCTTTGGTGTCGAGGTTGAGGGAGAGATTGCCCGTGGAGGATTTGCCGGCGAAGTGTTGCGATCCGCAGCGCACGATCCCGGACCCCGGGGTACTATCCGAGCAGTTGTAACTCAGGGCGGCGTGAGACCCGATGGAGTAATGCGTGCTGGGTGAACCGGCGATAGAAACCGCGGGCGCGGTCGTATCCACCCCGATGATCCGAGTTCGAAAGCTGGTCGTCCAGCTTCCTTTTACCTTTCTAAATTGCAGTTCCTTGGTCCCCGCACAGTCCTGCGCGAAATAGTGCAGCGCAAAGAGGCCGTCGCCCGGGAATGCGACGCCAACTGCGGGTGGATCAAACGCTGGCTGTCGCAGGGCTGGGGATCCCGGACTGGATGGCGTTGGCACTGGGCAGCTTCCGTTCGCGAGAGTTCTGTCGTTGGAGATCGGGTTATCCGCTGGATCCGGCACCTGCCCTGCGGGTGAGATTCCGAAGGTGATGCTGCGAATGGGTTGCGCGATGTAAGTGTCGGCGCCGGTCAGCTTGCCGCGAAGGTCGTACAGGTAAGGCGAGACGCTGTGGAAACTCACCGGAAGAGTGGTTGAGTTGATCCACATCGTCTGCGCATCATCGTCGTCCTCTCCTTCGTCGTCGTGTCCGCGTTTCATGCGCAGGGATGTGCGAGGCTCCGGAACGCCGGACACACTGATGAACGTGGAATTGGGATGAGTTGTGGTGCCGCGGCCGGTGGTGAGTCCCGGACCGACAAAGCTGTCCATCAAATTCTGCGGACAGGGCTCGTTCAGATTGGCCGCGGGCGCGAAGGCGCAGGCTCCGCCCGCCCACACGTCGTTGGCCATCAGGAACCCAAAACCTTCAGAGAAGGTTCCATCATTTGGAGTGTGGATATTGCTCAGGTAGAAATCCGGGCCATCGAATGTGTCCGTCATTCTTTCGTTGGGCAGCGATGATACAGGGCAGTTCGCGCCGGCCGCTGCGGGGTTCGATCCGAGCACGCACTCCAGAGTGTAGAGCTTGCAGGCGGGATTGCCCTGCGCATCCACCTCGCCGTAGTGAATGAGACATCGCGAGGTGGCAAAAGACGTGTATGGGCGAAACTGTGCGTTGAAGATAGCCGGCGAAATTGCCGCGTTGTTCACCCAGGGGGTGCTCCCCGCGGGAACGGTGAGCGTGCCACCGGCGTCGTTCGCGGTCCGGCTAAGGTCGTACGTGAAGGTCACCTGTGTTCCCGGGTTGCGATCGAAGTTGAAGCTCTGCGTCAAAGACGGCGCATTTTCAATGGTCACCGGGTTCCCGTTCAGGTGTGTCGGTCCAGTTACGCCGACCTCAGTGCAGTTGCTGTTCAGGAAGACAGTCGACGTGGCGAGATAACCGCCTTCATCCGTCAGGTCTATCTTGACCATCTGTTTTTCGCCGGGTATAAGCAGGTTTCCGATGTCGATGGGAGGGACCCCGCTGCTGGCGACGAGCGAATCCGGCTCGACTCCTAACAGATTGCCCGCCTGAGAACTGTAGGAACTCTGGAAGCAGTTCTGGTTATACAAACCATACGCGGACCCTGAGGAGGCGCCTCCGCTGCAGACATTCACGGGCAGCCCGGGCGTTCCGCCCAGAGGTGTCACCGTGACCAGAACGTTGTTGTCCACCAGCAGGTTGCCACCGGAATTGCCGGAAGAGAGAGGCCCGGACAAAACGGCCGATATGTTGGCCGCCGGGCATGCGAGTTCGAGCGTCAGGGTGGTGAAGATATTTGGCGCGCGCGTATCGATTGGGGTTCCGTAGCCGGCAGATGTGAGTGAGCCGCGAACTCTTACCGGCGAATACAACTCAGTGGACGTTTGAGCAGCGAGAGCAGGCACAAGAGTGGCGAAACAACCGGCCAGAGCAAGGGAAATTGAACAGAGTCTTGAAATCATGGGCCAAACCTCTGATGGATGTGGGTTGTTGCAGCTTATTCCGCTTCGACCTTATTGCCCAGGGGAATGCGGATGGGGAGGACACATACAGGTGAACAGATTTCGGCAGGCATACGCGTTCGGCATCGAACGACAGCTGCGTGGTGTTGCGATTCTGAGTTGCCCGGGAGAGTCTGTCAATCGAATTCTCCTGACAGTGAAGTCCAGGTGGTGATCGAGGTGCAATCACATATCTGTCATCAGTTCATGAGGCATGACTTACCGCGCAAAGCAGACATTCACTGCATAAATGTCGGTACTCACAACCGAGGGGTGTAATTCATCAAAATGAGCGGAAGTAGAGATACCGGCGGTCGCCCGACTTAGTCCCCAAATCAAAGAGCAGACATTCAGAAGCAAGATTTCTGCTTCCGCACGGCCGATTTCGCTCGTAAGCTCCAAGGTAGACTCCCTGGAGGTTGGTAATGAGGAAACTAGCTGGCATCCTGCTGGGCCTTCCGCTTGTGATGTCCGTGCCCGGGTTAGCGGCACAAAGCGTCTTCAACGGCACCTGGAAGATGGACGTGCAACACGCCATCGTGACCGCGAAGCCGGAAGTGTTCACGTTGAGATTCGGGGTATTTCAGTGCCTTTCCTGTAATCCCATTTTGAAGGTAGATGCCGATGGCAAGGATCAGCCTGTTACCGGCCGGAAAGACGCGGACTCTATCGCTATCAAAGTGGTAGATGAGCACGAGGTCGCTGAGACGATCAAGAAAGATGGGAAGGTAGTCTTCGAGGGAACCTCGACCGTTTCCTCTGATGGCAATATGCTGAACCGCACGTTTACGATCTATCCAGCCAATGGCGCGCCACTCCATGCCAGCAATCAGCTAAGGAGAATCGGGAAGAAAACCTTCGGGGCGCATTTGATAGCCGGAACGTGGGGAGGGTCGGCCCTGCATGAACTTCCAACCAAGCCGGAGAGCTGGACCTTCAATCTCAATGGGACTGAGCTTTCCTCTGCTAGCTCCAGGGGCTCGTCTTACAGAGCAAAGGTGAATGGGCCCGAAGCGCCAGTCACGGGGAACATAGGGGCAAGCACCGTGATGGTGAAGCTGGTGGACAAGAGCACCCTCGAAGAGACTTACAAGCGAGATGGTGCGGTTGTGGCGGTAACCCGCATCCATGTGAAGCCCGACGGAAGTTCAGCCATGTGTACTCAGAAGGATCCAAGTGGCTGGAGTGTCGAAGCGCCTTGTATTAAACAGTGACAAACTCTTCCAGGAGTAACTAACCAAGTTACGAAACGGAAGCCGCCGAGGTGTTTGCGCATGCCCAGTCGTGTTTCTCTGACTAAGGTACCTCTAAAGATCTGTTTCTTATCAGGAACGGTCGACCTTAGCTGTGCATGAACAAATCGTCATATAACATGGGCACAACCAGCCCACGACCCAAGCAATCATTCAACTCGCAAACAAACATCCGGTTTTGGTTCCGCTCAACCAGAATTGATGAATTCAGTTTTGCATCTGTGCCGTGAGCGTGCTAACGTCAGCAATCAAACGGAGCAAAGGAGACAGTAGAGCTGGGTAATAGGTACTCTCAGCCGTCTCTGTGGGTCTTGGATCTGGCTCGATCCAGGTTGTTTACTTCCCCGCCCAACCAATCCGGCCGTTGAGGGCTCAGGATGTCCAGCTGTTGCGCGCCCTGCGGACGACCGGAATGCAAGGCTCGCCAATTTAGCCACCGTGCCGTTGAGCCTTTCTCACACGTGGCTAGTGCCTCGGTCACATCGCAATGAACCGGTAACTCCAGGGCCACTTATCCCGAACCTAGGTGTCAGCTTGCGTGGTGCAAGTCCATAAGGTGTACCACGATCTGCTTTCGCGGACATGCGCGCGCATAACTGCATCCAGCTGCGTCTCAATCACAAAGCCATGTGAGGAGTCGCAGTCACCTGCTGCGCCCACAAGGGGCCAGAACAACCGGGCTGCGTGCGCGCGGCCCAAAGCGCCGCAATGTGCGGTTGTACCCGCGAGATCAGCTCCCAAAGTGATTGCGCCGGTACGTGTCAACAGGAGATCGATCGATGCGAATCCAACAAATGGCGAAGTTAGCCCTGGGGCTTGCCAGCTTGCTCATGCCTATCGCCTTGACGGCGCAGCCGGGAGTTCCGAATGTATTCAACCCCAATGAGACGGAATTTCAGCACGAGACGCACTTCCTCGCATTTCCCGGCGGGAGCGGAGAAAATGCCGCTTCAGCCACGGCCTATTACAAGGCCATCAACCCTTCGGGGTCGAAAACGAGCTTCCCGCAGTGGCTGGTCAATGCTGGATTTATCGGCGACGCCAGCCAGTGGCACACCAACGGGACGCAGAATATAGTCACCGGTCAGCCAGCCGGCGTGTATGGCGACAACGTCGTCAATGCCGACACGCACGTGATCGTTTTGAATGCAGCCGACCTCGGCTTCGTCCGCAACCAGTTCATCCGTTGTAAACCGAGTTGCTCGGCCAAGAATCCGACCATCTACACGTACCTCGAAAACTATCCAGTCGCTCCTTTCGCAGTGGGTGGCTCCAACTTCGGATCTGGCGGCGACGCCTATCCCACGGACGCTGAAGCTGCGGCTGCAATGGCCTCCGCTATTACCCGTCCCCTGGGAGTTCTGGGCGGAGATGGTGCCAGCCCGTGCAATGGGTCCGCGATGTGTATTGAGCGCATCGCCGACGTGGCGTTCGAGTGGGCGCCTGCCGAGACCAATCCAACCTCCACCAGCCGTTATGGGCAGCTCTACGCGTACGTCTTCTTCCACGATGGCAGCGGGATTACCGAGACCATCAACGCCACCCCTCCGCAAATTGGAAAGCCGATTGTCGACTACAGCACCAAAACCATGTCGACCATCGTGGCCGGCGATAAGTTTCCACCCAACCTCGACGGCCTCGGATTCAAGCCGATGCCCGGACTCTGCCTGATCTGCCATGGCGGCGCACCAATCAAGTCGCTCAGCGCCGGTGCTTATCCCAATGGCGGCAAGATCAGCGGCTTCCGCTTCCTGCCCATTGACACGGCCAACATGCTCTTCGGCGACGGCCCTCTCTCACTGGCCGCTCAGGAGCCGCAGATCAAAAGATATAACCAGGACGTGTTGATGACCGTAAGCCAGGGAGCCGAGAGCGATGGCCAGGTGAAGAGGCCGCCGCACGTTGCACAACTTATCCATGGCTGGTACGCGCCCGGCGGCAACTACTCGGACGATCAGTCCATGTCCGGAACAACCCAAAACGATGCGTGGATCCCGCCGGGTTGGCGTGAAGCTCCCTATGGAACGGCGCCGGCAGGTTCGGAGCACCTCTATCTGGAAGTCGTCGGCCCCACCTGCCGTTCGTGCCACCTGAATCGCGAAATCTCCCTCGACTTCGGAACTGCCGCCAACCTGTTGAGCAAAAAAGGCGACGTTACCGAATATGCGCTGCTGCCACAATGCAAGTCGAACCATCCCGCAGCCGGTGCCAAGTTCATGCCGCTCGCCCACCTCACTTTCCAGCGCTACTTTGAAACCCAGGCTGTCTCCAAGACCCTCTTCAATGGCCTGGTGCTGGCCTTTGAACCGGATACGCTGGCGGCCGCATTCGGCTATGGATCAGTCCAGGGCTACTGCGCAACCAATCCATAACCATCTACCCATCCAGGGATGTATGTTAGCCGCGCCCGCAAGCAATACGCGGGCGCGGCTAAATGTTTTCCGGTCATAAGTTGAGACGCTTTCAGACGACCCCCTCAAGGAAATATACAAAATTTAGAAGTCAACTAAAGTGCGAAACTCCCCTCCATCCGCAATTCACCCCCAGAAACGGTGAATCTGACCCCGCATGCCGGCCCTTCATCATCGGAAGCAGATTCGCATACTACATGGCAACGAAGATATGGACCCATGTAGAATCCGGCGCGCCTCCTCCGGCTGGTGGCGGATGCAACCGAGCTTCATCCGCAGTTCATGACAACTCATCCCGGGATGGCAGGGGATCGTCACATCCATGACCCCTGAACGGCTTACGGCAGGTTAACTGCATGGCAAGTCTCGTTCCGATTCCGGACCAGGAGCCAATCATGAGATCAGGAAAGCTCTTCCTCGTTGCGTTGTTGCTTGTACCTGCGCTGATAGCCGCCGTGGGAACTCGAGCTTACTGCCAGGGCATTGTCACAGGCACCCTCGCAGGCGCCGTCCAGGATACGAGCTCGGCCGTGGTGCAGGCTGCTGCGGTCACCGTTACGCAGAACGGAACAAACACCACAACGCATGCCGCGACCGGCGGCGATGGCACTTTCTCCATTCCGGGTCTGCCGATTGGAACTTTCACAGTGGTAATCACGGGTCCGGGGTTTGTTCCTCTCACCATTACCAACGTTCTGGTCCAGGCTGGGAAGACCACGCCCTTGGGAACTCTGGTCTTGAAGATCGGGGCAACCGAGGCTGTGACTGTGGAAGCGGCAACGGCACTGCTGCAGCCCGATTCCGTTCAGATCAGCCAGGAGTTTGACACGGAGAAGACCGCCAACCTTCCCATTGGCAATGGGTTTGACGTGGTGGCGCTTCTTACCCCGGGCGTGGCTCCATCCGGCGGCAACCAATTCACCAACAACAATGGCGCGGAGTTTTCATCCAACGGCGTACGTGACCGCAATAACAACTTTCAGTTGGATGGCCAGGCTAATAACGACACCAACATCGGCGGGCCATCCATCTTCTTTGGCAACGCCGACGCCATTGCCGAAGTTCAGATCATCACACAGGAAAGCGCAGAGTACGGCCGCAACAGTGGCGCAGTGGTGAATTACGTCACCAAGGCCGGCACCAATGACCTGCATGGAACGGCCTACGAGTTCTACAACGGCAGCTGGGCCGACTCGCTTGCTAACCAGGAAAAGAGTCCGCTCTTCGGATACTGCACGCCCGGCCAGGATCCCGCCTCGGGCTGTATCAAGCCTACCCTCCCAAGGTATGTCGATAATCGTTGGGGCGGCACGGTTGGCGGACCTGTTCTGAAAGACAAGCTTTGGTTTTTTGCCAGCGCGAACTACGAGCATGCGCGCACCGGCGCAGCGCCGTCGTTTTCGAATCCGCTGGTCACCCCTACGGCCAACGGCATTGCGGAACTGCAGAGTGCGTTCCCCAATAATCCATCGGTCGGCACCCTTGCCGCGGTTGGGCCGGCCAGCATCAACACTGGTGACCTGACGTTCGGCCCGCCTACCACGATGGACGTGCTGGGTGTGCCCATTGAGTTCGCGACGGCTCGCAGGACTATCAAGTCTCCGTTCAACGATGCCGAGTGGATGGGACGCGTTGACTACCAACCGCGCGAACATGACCACTTTTTCGCGAGGTATATCTACCAGACAAACTTTACCTATGACTACAACTACTTCTCGCAGGCTGAAGCGGTCACCGGAGGCTTTGTTAACGTGGGCGGGCCCAGCCACTACATTGGCGCGGACTGGACGCACACCTTCAGCGACCACTTTTTCAACCAGGTGCGATACAGCTTTTCACACTCTTCCATCACCTTTGGCGGCGGCGGCTTCTCCGATTGCACGACGGACGCCATCGCTACTGGATGTCCAATTCGTATCGCCTTTGTGGATGGCACGAACCTGTCAATTGGAGGGAATGCGGCGTGGCCTCAGGGAAGGGTGATTGAGAGCTCGCAGATTCAGGACAACGCGACATGGCAACGCGGCCGGCACACCATTAAGTTCGGCGGCGAGTTCAATCATTTTCCAGAGACGGACTACGGAATTCCTTACATCAACGGCGAGTTCATCTTCACAAGCTTTGACCAGTTCATCCAGGGAACTCCAGCGCTCAGCGTCTATGCCGATGGGGATCCCGTCTACGGGCTCACCTACCAGGCCGGCGCGTTGTACGCCCAGGACGATTTCAAGGCGACACCGCACCTGACCCTGTCTGTGGGACTTAGATATGAAATTCAAAGCCAGCCGATCAACGGGCTCCACGACTTCACGGTGAAACGCGAGTCCAATCCGGACACCGCTCTGTGGGATACCTCTCTCCCTCTGAGCGCCCGCACCGTGCAGTCTCTGCCCATCGTGCGTAGAAACTTCGGCCCGGTCGCGGGATTCTCATGGCAGCCGGAGTTTCACGGCCACAGCAGCACTATCATTCGCGGCGGGTTCCACATCGGTTACGACGCGACGTTCAACAATCCCTTCGCCAACATCGCCCAGAGCACGCCCATGGTAAATTTCGCCGAGCTGCAGCAATGCAACAATTGCATTCCGTCGGATGGCTCGGCGGCCTCGATGCGCCAGCTTGTGAACCCGCAGCTGCCGCTGGGAGGCGATCCTGGCTTCCGCGCCCAATCCAATACGGATCCAAATCTCTACAACCCTTACACGGAGCAATGGTCGCTGGGCGTGCAGCAGGCAATTACGCCTCACGTAGTGAGCGAGATACGCTACGTGGGGAATCATGGCGTGGGCCTGCTGGAAAACCGAAATGGCAACCCTGCTCTGCAGCCGCTGATCGACGCTGGATTCGCAAATGTCATTCCCGCAGGACTTAGTCCGTGTACGACGCCCGGCGCGCCCGGCGCTACAGCCGGCTATGCGGACTGCAGCCGAACGAACCTCACCACCCTGGGGAACACAGGATTCTCGAACTACAACTCACTGCAGTCGCGCCTCAGCATCGAGCACTGGCATGGCGTCACTTCCGGTGTGAGTTACACCTGGAGCAAAAACATTGACAACGTCAGCGAGATCTATGCAACGCTGACCGGCGGCAATACAACGAACTACTCGCAAAGCCCCTTCGAACTGGTGAATGGGGAGCGCGGAACCAGCGGCCTGGATTACCCGCAGTTAGCTTCGGTCTACGTACTCTTCGAGTTACCGCGCTTCGGCGGAACTAGCTCGTTCGCGAATAGGCTGCTTGGCGGGTGGCAGATCAACCCGGTGTGGCGCTACACGAGTGGACAGCCCTACACGGTTATCGAGAGCGCCGGAGCAGACAATCTGCTTTGCGATCCCACCCAGGTGTCCGGTTCCACCACCTGCCGCCCCATCATCAACAACAGGCATGCGCCCATTGACACCGTAGGTCAATGCACCGATCCGCGCGCCGCGGGCTGCGGCATGGTGAACTACTACACCGGGCAGCCGGTTGCGGCCAATTCAGTCCACTGGATCCGAAATGACAACGTCTCCGCCCAGTACTATGGAACACCCTTTGCCGGCGGTGGCAGGAATCAGCAGCGCGGACAGACCATCAACAACGCGAATCTTGCAATTCTGAAGACCTTCAAGCTGAACGATCGGCTGTCTGTCGAGATGCGCGGCACAGCCTACAACGTGCTGAACCGTCAGTACCGCGGGGTTCCGGGCGCCGACATCGATGGAGGCAACTTCGCCGACGCGGGCGGCACATTTGGAAACACGCTCTTCAATTCCAGCGGCGCGGGACAAACTAACTCAGTCTTTTCCGGAATCGATCGCCGGCGCATTGAGCTAGGCGGGAAGATACGGTTCTAAGCGCCCACATACCAGCAGCCGGCCAACAAACTGTGCGTTGGCCGGCATTCCACATCGCTCCATCCCACTCGGGGGCAAAATCATGACGGCGTCTCTAGTCCCTAGCTCGATGTGTAACCGTACTTTCCCCGAGAACCCGGGTCGCAAATCGAGGGAGCGCGTGATTTCGGTTTCGGCAGACATTCTGGCCGATAGAAGACAATTACTCTACGCGCTCACCCTCCCAGAATACCTGGAGGCGTGGATAACACCCGCCGATGGCGACGCCGATGCGGGTGAGCGGGTTGCGATGCGATGCGGCACCGCTTATGCAATTGAGTATGTCGACTTGTCCGGAAAGACCATAACCATTGAAGGTGTGTTTCGGGCATCATCCCGCGACAAAGTAGTCTTAACCTGGCGCAGAGGAAGCTTCCACTCGACACGTCAAAGCGTCGTAGCCATCAAGCTTAACGGGAACTTTGCTTTCACGACACTGATCCTCACTCACACCGGAGTCATGACAGATCCCGAATACTGCTGGTTGCGAGACCTCTGGGATCTTTCGATAATGCGCTTGAAATCCCTGGTCGAAGGCTGCAGAGTCAAAAATTGCGGGGCTTCCCCGGCTCGGTGCAGCCCGAGCGCTTAGCTTAGATAACATCTCTACCTTTGTGACGAGATGCGCACAGCGGGGTGCAGGCGCCGTCAATATCCGGGCAAACCCTGTCGCAGCCGTGATGAAGTCCCTCCCGTCGAGCTGCGTTCCCGTTGAAATCGCGCTACATTCTACGTGAGATATGTAACTCCCGGTTTCCCCGCGGCACTCCAGGTTGACATTCGCCTTGTCCCGCGCCGAAAGGAGCAATCATGCTGTCTCTCATGCGTTCTCTCTTAGGTCATAGTTTCGCAACCGGGTGCTTGCTTGTAAGTACGACGATGTACGGTGCACCTCACGCAGCTACTCCTGATCCCGTTGTTCCCGATCGGGAAACGCACACTTCGAAGGTACGCCCGAGTCAGGCGCTGGAGCTGGGCCTCGATTACCTGACTGGCCACAACGTGCCTCGCGATCCCGTCCGCGCTGCGCAGTTCTTGCAACAAGCGGCGGAAGCAGGCGTGCCGGAAGCGCAGACGCGCCTTGGCATGATGTATCAGACGGGCACTGGCGTTTCCCGGGATTTCAGTCTGGCTATGCACTGGTATCAGCTCGCCGCCGCATCCGGCGGTCTGGCCGCCAAGGTAAACATGGCAACCTTGTACGCAAGAGGCAACGGCGTTCCTCGGGATTCCGCCATGGCGCTGCAGATGTTTCACCAGGCATTCGAAATGGGCTATGGTGCCGCTGCAGCCTATCTGGGCGAGATGTATTTCGCGGGAACCGGTGTGGCGCGCGACCGCAAGGCGGCGGAAGACTGGTTTACGAAGGGAATGAAGAAGCATGACCCCGTCTCCGCCTATGATCTCGGAATTCTCAACACGGGCGAGTATGGTCACAAACCGGACCTGCCCAGGGCTGCGGACATGTTGCGGAAGGCGGCCAAGGTGAACTATGTACCGGCTGAATACTGTCTGGGGCTTCTCATTGCGCGTCATCCGGATTTCGGAACATCCGACGAGGCGCGCACATGGCTTGACGCCGCCTCAGAGGCCGGCTTTTGGAAAGCGGACGCGGTACTCGGGATTCTGAGCCGTGATGGAGACGGTGTAGCCAAAGATCCGGAGAAGGCGCTCTATTACTTCAGGCTGGCCGTCGCGCAAGGCGGAGACAGTGCACTGAAGCTGCTCGGGCCGGACCTGAAGGTGCTTGCTGCCAGGATATCTCCGGAGAGAGCGGGTCAGATCGCAGATACCGCGGTTGCGTGGGCGAAGAGTCACCCACCGCTCTTCCTTATAGTGAACAGCGCAACGGGAGACATGACGATCGGCGGCTCTCTCGGCAACCCGGACTCGCCCGAAGCTGCCGCGCCCCAGCCGGCTGGTGGTCACCCGCCCAGGGTTTGAAGGCTTTCCTCCGGCGCGTTGGTTGGGTGTGATCAGTTCTCGCGGATTGTCTCCACAATCGGGAGGCTGGCTGCACGGACAGCGGGCACGATGCACGCCAGCAGGCCCACCGCGACAATCACCGCAGCCGATAACGCCAGCGTTGCCGGGTCCGCAGACGAGACGCCGAACAGCAGCGACTTGACCGACCGCGCGAGTAAGAGGCCAAGAGCAAGTCCTATCCCCAGGCCATACGCAATCTTCCGCATGCCGTCCTTTATCACGATCAGAAAGATGCGGTGCGTGCTGCATCCGAGTGCCATGCGGATCGCCATTTCTGTGGAGCGCTGAACCGTGGAATACGCCATCACGCCATAGATTCCCACCGCGGCGATGACGAGAGCAATTCCCGCAAAGATCGTCAGCAACAGGCTGCGGAACTTCGGCTGCGCATAATTCTGCGCCACGTTCTCTTCCATGGTCCTCACCCGCACCACCGGCTGGTTGCGATTGACGCGATGCACAGCCTCTGTGAGCGCCTGGGCAACCGCATGCGGATCGTACGCCGTGCGCAGGACCACGCTCATGGCGCGTACTGGAAGCACCACATTGGCCTGCCGAAACGGAACATACATTTCGCTGGTTGAGTCGGACACGAGCGATTGCTTCATGTCGCCCACCACGCCCACAATCGTCATCCAGGGCACGGAGTCATCCGGAATCGCACCCACCTGCATGGTCTTGCCCACCGCATCCTCGTTGGGGAAAAATGCATGCGCCATCGCCTGGTTGATCACCAATACCGGCTGGGTTCCTTCGCGATCATCATCGCTGATCCAGCGACCCTCGATCAGGGGTATGCGCAGCGCCTCGCGATATCCGGCACTCACCGCGCGATAGTTCGCAAGAATGTATTCCGACGAGTTATGCGGCGGCCGCCCATGGATGTTGAAGTGCAGCATCGATCCATTGCCACTTACCGGCAGAAACGATGCAGCTCCCACGGCAGTTACGCCGGGAACCGACCCAAGCTGGCGAAGGGTGTTCTCGTAGAAGTTGACCGTCTGTGCGGGTCCGGCCGTCAACTGCGACGTGACCGGGAGATCTGCGACGAGCAGGTGATCCTCTGAGAATCCGAGGCTCACATCGGAAAGCCGCGACAGCGTCCGCAGAAACAGCCCGGCGCCCATCAACAACAGCAGCGCCATTGAGATCTCGGCAATCACGAGGGCGTCACGCAGCGCCTTGGCGCCGGGGCTCACCGCGCCTCGGTCGGTTTCGTTCAACACCGTGCGAAGGTCCGCGCCTTGTATCTGCCCCGCAGGGGCGAGGCCGAACAGTATCCCCGCGAGCATGGAAACCGCAGCCGTGCAGATCAGCACAGGGACACTGATCTGAACGTGGGCATTCGGAGGCAACGCGCTCGCGGCCTGTCGAATGAGCCACGGCAGCAGGAGGTATGCAAGTGCAACTCCCGCGATAGCGCCCAGGCCTGACAGCAGAACTCCTTCCACCATGAGCTGGCGCACAATGGCCCACGTGGTTGCACCCAGCGATCGGCGGATGGAGATCTCACGCCGCCGCGCCGTGGCGCGCGTGAGCAACAGGTTGGCCACATTCCCGCAGGCGATCAGGAGCACAAACCCCACCGCTACGGAAAGCATCAGCAGCACGGCGCGCGACGAGCTGACCAGTTGCTCATGCATTCCGGTTACCACTGCATCCAGCGCGATTTCCGTGTCCGGGTATTGCTTCAATAAGCGTTTGGCGATGCTGGTCATCTCGGCCTGCGCGGCCTGAATCGAAACACCATCGCGCAGACGTGCTACCGGGTAAATGCCCGGATGCCACGAGCGATCATCCGGCAGCGTCGTAGCCCACGGCGCCATGGCGATCACAGCATCCGGACGCTGCTGCAACATTTCATACTCTTTGGGAAGCACACCGATGATGGTGTAGCTCTTCCCGTCGAGCATGACGGTTTGCCCCACCACGCCCGGCGACGATCCAAACTTCCGCTGCCACATTCCGTATCCGAGCAGCGCCACCTGGGCCGACCCTGGTGTATCGTCTCCCGCGGAGATGCTTCGTCCGGCAATTACGTTCACTCCAAGAAGATGCAGCAGATCTCCGCTCACCATCTCGCCGGGAATCTGTTCCGCGTCCCCCATGCCGGTCAGAGACATGGTGACGGGTCGCACCGCGCCGAATTCCTGGAAGGACGTGCTCTGCGCTTTCCAGTCGCGATAATTCTGGAAGGATACAGACAAGGCGCCCAGTTTGGCCGCGCGTTCGGAGATGAACACCAGGCGGTCCGCGTTGCGAAAGGGAAGCGGCCTGATCAGGACCGCATAAACCACACTGAAGATAGCCGTATTACATCCGATTCCAAGGCATAAGGTAAGTACAGCCACCAATGTGAATACCCGCGCGCGCAGCAACTGGCGCAGAGAATACCTGAGATCGCGTCCTAAGTTGGTCATCATGTCCTGAGCCTGGCGGCTTGGTCCTTGGGTTGGAGCTGCTTTCAATCAAGCGTGAGCTCCCACAGGAGCAGAGTGAGGTAAATCTATCAGCAGCAATGCTGGAACGCATAATTCCATCACAGGCTCCCAAAAGGAGCCGGAAGCGGCGGCCGCGCTCTGGTTCTGTCATTCTTGCGCTTGTAATTGCCGGCGAGGGAAACTTGTGACGAAACAACGCGAAAAAGGGACGAACGCATTGCGCCACAGGAC
Source organism: Occallatibacter sp. (assembly GCF_036502485.1). Lineage (GTDB taxonomy): Bacteria > Acidobacteriota > Terriglobia > Terriglobales > Acidobacteriaceae > Telmatobacter. The sequence continues at coordinate 45,215 of NZ_DASXYM010000128.1, forward strand.
TGGCAGTGCGCCGCCGTCCTTGAGGCGTCGATTCTCCCGCCGCAATCGGTCCCTGCCTCTGTAGAATCGGTCCCAGTCATGCTAGCGTCCGTCCCGGCTCTCGACCGTACCAGCGCCCCTCCCCGCGGCATCTTCAAAGCTCGGCAGGCGACTGACTTTTGGCGGATGGCCTTGTTGCAACTCATCGTCTGGACATTCTTCGCGGTCGTCTTCATTCCTCAGACTTACTTTTCTTCACCCCGCCGGCACATCACTATCCCCCAGGCCTTCATCGAGAATGTCCTGGCGTTTTATCCCTGGATCCTGATCTCGCCGCTGGTCCTGTGGCTATGCAAGCGGTATCCCTTCACGCGCAATCTCTGGCCGCGCAACCTTGCCATTCACCTGGTTGCGAGCCTGCCGATTGCGGTGCTTGAAGTCATTCTGCTTCGCGCACTCTATCTATGGTCCGGCCTGGCCAAGGAACTTGCGCCGTTCTATCTGACCCTCGCATTCGCGGGTTGCTTCGATCTGCTGGTGTACTGGTCCATCGTGGGCGTCGGGCAGGGAATCCGGTACTTCCGCGAGGCCGAAGAACAGGAGCATCGGCTCACCGAGGCGCAACTGCAGATGCTCAAGGGGCAACTGCAGCCGCATTTCCTCTTCAATACCCTCAACGCCGTCACGGAGCTGGTCTATGACAGGCCCGAGGCCGCCGACCGTGTGCTGACAAATCTGAGCGAGTTGCTGCGCAGTTCACTCCGCCAGGACTCGCCTACAGCCTGCCTGGCCGACGATCTCAAGTTCGTCCGCCACTATGTCGACATCCAGAAGGAACTGCTGAAGGACCGGCTTCAGGTCAGTTACGACGTTGATCCGGAGGCGCTCCCTGCGATGGTCCCCTCCATGCTGATTCAGCCGCTGGTTGAAAATGCGATCAAACATGGAATAGGAAATCGGACCGAGGGCGGAAAAGTTTCAGTGTATGCGCGGCGCGATAACGATTACGTGGAGATCATCATCAAGGACAACGGGAAAGGCGCGGCCCGGGATGGCACTGGCCGACAGGTCGCGGAACTCAGCGCATCAGGCGGAATTGGATTGAACAACCTGCGCGCCCGGTTGAACCAGTTATACGCAGGAGATCACTCCATGCGCATCACCGCCTATCCTGATGCCGGTTTCATCGTCTCTATAGTTATCCCCTACCGGGAGGTACTAACGGATGGACCTTCGTGCAGTTATCGTTGACGATATGGAACTGGCGCGCAAAAGGCTTGTTCGCCAGTTGAGCCGTCACCCGGACATAGAGATCATCGCAGAGTGTGCCAACGGCGACGAGGCGGTCCACGCTATCCAGACAAGGAAGCCTGACCTCGTCTTTCTCGATGTGCAGATGCCTGAGCAGGATGGGTTCGCCGTGGTGGGCAGGCTGGGCGAGCAAGACGTACCGGAAATCATCTTTGTCACCGCCTACGACCAGTTTGCGCTGAAAGCATTCGATGTACACGCGGTTGACTACCTTCTCAAACCTTTCAGTTCCGATCGCCTCGATTTGGCTCTCAACCGCGTGCGTCGCAAACTCGCGCATAGGACAGGACAGATCGATCCCCAGATTGCCGAGCTGGTGCGCTCCATCAAGGGGCAGGTGGAACGCACCCGGCCCATCATGCTTAAGGTGGATGGAAATGCGCTGCTCATTCGCCAGGCGGAGATCGACTGGATCGAATCAGCCGGCAACTACGTCAAGGTTCATGCCGGAAAAGACGGCTACATGATCCGCGAGACGATGTCGGACTTCGAACAGAGACTCGATCAGCAGGCGTTTGTTCGCGTTCACCGCTGCACGATTGTGAACATTGCCCGCATTCGCGAAATTCGCCCCAGCCTCAGCGGCAATTATCAGTTGATACTGCGCGATGGACACGCGGTTGTGATGAGCCGTACCTACAGGCCAAGGCTTACAGCACTGGTGGGCGAGCTCTAAGTCGGCACGCCCCGGGAACCGCACGGCCTTCGGCGCAGCGAGTCTGCCGCCGCCGCACGGAATTTCCTCTTTCGTGGCCGCTTCCGCCCGCGCTCGCGCTCCTTTGACCTCGCGCGCGCCCACCTTAAGTTTTGTTAAATAGAGAACCGCCCCCGCAGAGTATGCGAGACTTGGGACCGGAGCACGAATTAAACGCATCATGGACCCTCAGGAGAGATCGAAATCCCTGTCACTGCTTCTGGTTGACGACGACGCCGAACTCTGCGGCATGATGCGCGAATTCTTCGCCCAGGCCGGCCATCGCCTCGAGTGTCTCCACAACGGCCGCGAAGGCCTGGCGTCCGCACTCAACGGCGCCTTCGATCTGGTCATCCTCGATGTCATGCTCCCGGTCCTCGACGGCTTTGAGGTCCTTCGTCAGTTACGCCGCCGCAGGCAGACTCCCGTCATCATGCTCACCGCCCGCGTGCAGCAGCAGGATCGGATCCAGGGCCTCGACGCGGGCGCGGACGACTATCTGCCCAAGCCCTTCGATCCCGACGAGCTCCTGGCGCGCGTCCGCGCCGTGCTGCGCCGTACCGAATTGAATCTTCAGCCCCTGGCAGAATCCATCGTTGTCGCCTCAGTCCGCGTGAACCCATCCACGCGCGAGGCCTTTAGCGGCGACCGTCCCATCGATCTCACTTCCACTGAATTTGATTTGCTGGAGATGCTCATTCGCTCCGCCGGGCGCATCGTCTCCCGCGATGAGATCACCGCCGCGCTGTTTGAGCGCGAAGCCACGCCCTACGATCGGTTTCTCGACGTTCATATCAGCCATCTCCGCAAAAAGCTCGACGGCGGCCCTCGTCTCATTCGGACCATCCGCGGCGTTGGCTACATGTTCACGGGGGGCAACTGATCCGTGCGGCTCAAGTCCCTCTTCATCGCCACTCTGCTCTCCATGCTCTGCATACTCGGGGTCTCGTTCCTCGTCTTCCGCGCCATCTCCGACCGCATGCAGAGGCTCACCATCGATCCCACCTTCAATCGCTTCGATCAGCTCCAGCTCGACAGCGCGCGGGAAGAATACGAGCAACACGGCAGGCAGGCGCTGCAGGACTACATGGGGCGCCTTGACCATACGTTCCACGGCTCGCATTACCTGCTCGACTCCCGCGGAATTGACCTGGTGACCGGTGACGACCGATCCGGGTTCCTGCCAAAGCCCCCTGAAACCATCGCGCGCATTCGCCATCAGGGTTACTGGACAATCGCGCACCGCGCCCCCGACGGCAAATACTGGTTCGCCGCCGTTGGACCCCTCGGCCGGCTCCACGTGTGGGATTTCCTCCCCTATTACTTCCTCGTCATCGGAACCATCGCTGTCATCTTCTGGATTGCGGCTGTGGGCGTAATCCTGCCCATCCGCCGCGTCGCGGCGAGCATTGCGCAGTTCGGCCACGGCGATCTGTCCGTGCGCATCAGCACCCGGCGGCCCGACGAAATAGGCCAGCTGGGGCGATCGTTCAATGTGATGGCGGAGCGCCTGGAGCGCCTCATCGTCAGTGAGCGCCGCCTGCTTGGCGATATATCCCACGAACTGCGCTCCCCACTGGCGAGGCTCAAATTCGCCATCAAACTGGCCCGCACCTCAGAAGACAGCAACGCCGCTCTCGATCGCATCGAGCGCGACGTGAATCGCATCGCCTCGCTGGTCTCCGACATTGTCGAAATCACCTTCGTTGAAGGCGATCCCGCTCTGCGCGGAGCCGAAGCCGTGCCCATCACACAAGTGGTGCGCAACGTGGTGTGTGACTGCACGGTGGAAGCAGAGGCGCGTTGCTGCCGGATTGAGGTGACAGAAAAGCTCGACGGCGAGGCTCTCGGCAGTCGCGAATTGTTGCGCCGCGCGGTTGAGAACGTGCTGCGCAATGCGATCCGCTACTCTCCCGATAAATCCACCATCCAGGTGTCGCTTGAACGTGAGGAGACGAACGCCATCATCGTGGTGCGCGACCACGGCCCGGGCGTCCCGGAAGACACCTTCACCCGCCTCTTCGATCCGTTTTTCCGTGTGGAAGAAGCACGCAATGTCAACGGCGGCGGCTCCGGACTCGGCCTCTCCATCGCCAAACGCGCGGTGCAGGCCCACCACGGCTCCATCTCCGCTGAGAATGCTTCGCCCGGCTTGCGCGTGCGCATCGTCATTCCGCTCGTCCCCGAAGTCAATCCCTAAAGGCCGCGTGAGTTTCCCTGCAATACATTCCTGATTACCGGACCCAGCAGAGCAGTTAACACTTCTTAAGGTCGAAATCATCTCCAAAGGCGTGTAATCGAGTTGTGCCTCTCTCGCAAGAGAATTCCTGGGGCACTGGGAATGTGCATACATGAAGCGTTTCTTCGGCCTTGCCCTTATCCTTTCCGCGTTGTCCATCCCTTCGTTTGCAGCCAAGAGCTCTCAGAACATCACCCTGGCTGAAACCACCACGGTAGGCAACACCAAGCTGCCCGCCGGTGAATACAAGCTCACATGGACCGGCACCGCTCCCGATGTTCAGGTCACGCTCGAGCAGAAGAACGCCGGCAAGCCTGTCACCGTCACAGCTCCCGCCAAGTTCATCTCGGAGAAGCACGACCGTACGCAGCTCACCACCACCAGCAATGCTGGCGCCAATACCCTCGAGGCTGTTCAGCTGAAGGACGCCACCCTGACCTTCACCAGCACACCTGCTTCCGGCCAGTAATCGCTGCCCGGCCGGCTCCCTTTCTGGACCTCTCCTGTTCATTGACTGTGTACCTTCCATCCCCTTCCTTCGTGGAAGGGGTTCTTTTTTTGCTCCGCCGCCGTGAGTTGGCCTCTTCAACACCACCGGGAGTTGCCGCCGGCTTGGCTGAAACCCGCGGCTCAGGTATACTGAGAATTCGGCAAGCCGTGGGGATTGCGCACGTGTGCGCGCCTCTGCAGAACAGGCCTCTTGATTGGAGGCGGACTGGCATCTCCTCGAACCCGCGAGTGACTCGCATCCTCTTTGGTTCAGGCCGCGGCGACCAGGAAAATCTGAGATTTGGAGCAACGATATGGCACAGGTATGCGACATTTGCGGCAAGGGTCCGCAGTTCGGTAACAACATTTCTCACGCCCACAACGTGACCCGCCGCCGCTGGAACCCGAACCTGCAGGGCGTCAAGGCCCTCGTCAACGGAGCGTCCAAGCGCATTCGCGTCTGCACCAGCTGCATCAAGAGCGGCAAAGTCACCAAGGGCTAGGCGCACAGCCCCCTCAGGTCTCGTACGGGCCCCGCTTCAACTCCCGGCTCCCCGATCCACCAAAACCCCGCCCCCACAGGCGGGGTTTTGTTATGCCGGCAGGCGACCATTTAGCATGGCGGAGATTCTCTGAAGGAGTTCCCCATGAACCGCCGCACCTTCGCCCAGGCGTTCGCTGCTTCCGCAATCACCGCGGCCGCAGGCTCCCCGCTCCGCTCCGCTGCCCAGCCCCCCGTCCACTCGCCCGCCCCCTCCTCAGGCAGTGCTCCCTTCCCGCTCTCCGTCATGCTCTGGACCGTCTTCAACGATCTGCCCTTCGAGCAGCGCCTGGAGAAGATCACCGAGGCCGGCTACACCAATGTGGAGCTGGTGGGCGAGTACGCCAAGTGGTCCCCGGCCGATTTCGACCGCGCCAACGCCGCCCGCAAGCGCCTCGGCATCAGCTTCGACGCCACTGCCGGCCTCCGCCACGGCCTCGGCAATCCTGCCGACCGGGACGCCTTGCTCGCCGGCTTCAAGGAGGCCCTTACTCCCATGCAGACCCTCGCCTGCCCGGCCATGATCGTCCTCTCCGGCAACGTGGTCCCCGGCCTCTCCCGCGAAGCGCAGCACCAATCCTGCATCGACGGCCTCAAGCGCGCCGCCGCCATGGTCGAGGGCCGCCAGATCGACGGCAAGCCCGTGAAGCTGCTCCTCGAATGCATTGACCCCGAAGAGAATCCCAAATACTTCCTCACCTCCGCGGCTGAAGCCCTTGAGATTGTCCGCGCCGTCAACCATCCCCAGGTCCGCTTCCTTTACGACCTCTTCCACGAGCAGATCGCCGAGGGCAATCTCATCGAAAAGCTCGAGAAGAACATCGACTATATCGATCTTCTCCACATTGCCGACGTCCCCGGCCGCCACCAGCCCGGCACCGGCGAAATCAATTTCGCCAGCGTTTACCGCAAGCTCGCCGAGCTTCATTACAAGGGCGTGGTAGCGATGGAATTCAAGCCCAACGGTGACCCGGTCGCCGCCCTCCGCACCGCCCGAGAAGAGGTCCTTTCCTCTATCCGTGCCTGACACCCGCTGAGCATCCCCCACGACTCTCCCGTGCCCCATCCTGTTGCCTTCTTTCTGGCGACAGGATGGGAAACCACAATCCCCGCCCGCCCTGACTCCGCTATCTCCGCTGCCCCACGTACTACAATTTCCCTGCTCTTCGAAATCCCATTTCCCGGCTCACCAACCGGAGGCCCCGTTGCGCAAGTCCCTCGCCATCCTGCTTGCACCCGCGCTGCTCGCATTTGCCACCCTCCTCACCATCCCCATCCACGCGCAAGTCAAAATGACCCGCGACCAGGTCCTCTTCTACACGTCACAGTGGACGGGCGATCGCTTCCCGGACGGCCGTCCCAAACTCCCTGACTCGCTGCTGCAGCGCGCTGTCGACATGACCGTCGAGGACGTATGGGAATACCTCCGCGAGCATGGCTACCGCAACCAGTTCGAGGCCGGCTGGCAGGCTCTCCACGCCGATAAGCCCTTCGCCGGCCGCGCTCTCACCGCGCAGTACATGCCCACCCGCCCTGACATGCGGCAGGCCATTCTCGCGGAAGGCAAGCAGGAGGGCCGCGTGGGCGACACCAACTCCTGGCCTATCGCCGAGCTCCAGAGCGGCGACGTCTACGTGGCCGACGGCTTCGGCAAAATCATCGAGGGCACCCTCATCGGCTCCAATCTCGGCAACGCCGTTGCCGCCCACACCCACACCGGCTTCGTCTTCGACGCCGGCATCCGCGACCAGGCCGAGAATCGCGAAATCCCCAACTTCAACGGCTTATACCGCGGCTACGACCCCTCCGCCTGGGCCGACATGACAATGACCGGCATTAACGTCCCCCTGCGCATCGGCCGCGCCGTGGTGCTCCCCGGTGACCTGGTCCTCGCCAAGCCCGAAGGCGTGCTCTTCATCCCCGCCATCCTCGCGGAAGAAGCCGTCGCCCACGCCGAGTTCACCGCCCTCACCGACGACTTCAACTTCGAGCTCAACAAGCAGGGCAAAAACGGCGCGCAATTCGAAGGCGGCTGGACCACCGCCAAGTACGACGCCTTCGCCAAATGGATCGACGACCACCCGGACAAACTCAAAATGGCGCGCACCGAATTCGACGATCTGCTAACCAAAGCCAAACAACGCGCCGAGAAATGAAACTCGGCCTCGCCAACTCTGCGGGTGCCCCAGGTCTCGATTCTGAGACCCGGGAAACCACCAACCCCAACCCCCCGCTGAGCATCCGCCACGAACCTCCCGTGCCCCATCCTGTCGCCTTTTGTCGGCGACAACAGGGTGGGAAACCACGAACCGTCGCACGCCAACCCGCTAACCCGCTAACTCCAACTCCGGGGACCAAATTAAATGTCCGACTCTCGCCCTCTGAATCGCCGCAACCTCCTCAAATCCTCCGCCGCGCTTCTCGCCGGCGGCGCACTCGCCTCCGCAGCGCCCCTCGAAGCCGAAATCAAGAACGTCAACACGGCATCCAGCCCCTCCACACTCAAGATCACGGACATGCGCTACGCCGTCATCGTCAAACCCGGTCCCAGCCCCTGCGTGCTCATCCGCATTGACACCAACCAGGGCGTCTACGGCCTCGGCGAAGTGCGCGACGTCGCCGGCCCGCAATATGCCATGGTGCTCAAGAGCCGCCTGCTGGGGGAGAATCCCCTCCGCATCGACTATCTCTTCCAGAAAATCCAGCAGTTCGGCGGCGACGCGCGCCAGGCGGGCGGCGTCTGCGCCGTTGAAATGGCCCTCTGGGACATCGCCGGCAAGGTCTACAACATCCCCGTCTACCAGATGCTCGGCGGCAAGTGGCGCGACACCATCCGCATCTACGCGGACACGACGGAGTCCGACGACCCCGCCGAATACGGCCGCCGCGCCAAAGAGCGCAAAGCCATGGGCCTCACCTGGATGAAGATGGACCTCGGCATCAATGTGCTCGACAACATTCCCGGCGCCGTCATGCATCCCTCCGGCATGAGCAAGTGGGAGCAGCGCGAACAGCCGCACCCCTTCACCGCCATCGAGGTCACCGACAAAGGCATCGACCGCCTCTGCGAGTACGTCGCTGCGGTGCGCGAAAACATCGGCTATGACATGCCCCTGTCCATGGATCACCTCGGCCACGTCGGCGTCAAATCCGCCATCCGCCTCGGCAAAGCCTACGAAAAGTTCAATCTCGAATGGATGGAAGACGTCATCCCCTGGTTCTACACCGATCTTCTGAAGGAGATCACGCAGGAGAGCCCCACGCCCACGCTTACCGGCGAAGACATCTACCGCTTTGAGGACTTCGAGACCCTCTGCCGCGAGCACGCCGTCGATAAAATCCATCCCGACCTTGCTACTTCAGGCGGCATCCTCCAAACCCACCGCATCGGCGACATGGCCTTCAAATATGGCGTTCCCATGGCCATGCACTTCGCCGGCACGCCCGTCAGTTGCATGGCCAACGTGCACTGCGCCGCCGCCACACGCAACTTCCTCGCGCTGGAAAACCACTCCCTCGATGTCCCCTGGTGGCAGGACCTCGTCACCGGCCCCGAAAAGCCCATCGTCAACCAGGGCTACATCAAAGTGCCTGACGCGCCCGGCCTCGGCGTCACCCTCAACGACGATGAGTGCAAAAAACACCTCAGGCCCGGCACCGAATACTTCGCCCCCACACCGCGGTGGGACGAGGCGCAATCGTGGGATGATGCGGTATTCAGCTAGGTCTTGCAGTCGCTTTTCTGGTCTGTCATTCCCGAAGGGAATCTGCTTTTCCCCTCGCCCGCAGGTTTGCCATCCTGAGCGCAGCGAAGGACCCCGTTCATGCGCGGGCGCCGAAGGGTCTCCCGTTGTTGGAGACCTGGGCTCCCGCGAACCCGAACCTGTTAACCCGCCGCCTCCGCCCGGTTCTTCGTCAACAGAAAATAAACCACCGGCGTCACCACCAGGCTCAGCACCATCGAGATCATCAGCCCGCCGATCACCGCAATCGCCAGCGGCTGCAGCATCTGCGATCCCGCTCCCAGCGCGAACGCCAGCGGCAGCATCCCGCACACCGCCGCAATCGCCGTCATCACAATCGGCCGCAGCCGGCGCTGCGCCGCATGGATCATCGCGTCCGCAGCCGCCATGCCCTCGGCGCGATAGCGCTCATCCGCATCCAGCAGCAGAATCCCATTCTTGGCCACGATGCCGATGACCATGATGATCCCCATGAACGACGCCACATTGAATGTGGTTCTCGTGATCCCCAGCGCCAGGATCACGCCCGAAATCGATAATATCGACGATGTAAGAATCGCCGCAGGCGCAGGGAAGTTCCGGAACTCCGTCAGCAGTACGCCAAACACCAGCGCCAGCGCCAGCAACAGCACCTTGAGTAAATCGTGAAACGATTTCTGCTGCTCCTCGTAGGTGCCGCCATAGGTCACGCGCACGCTGGGCGGCAAATGCAGCGAGTCCACCGTCTGCCTCACCTTCGCCATTGCCGTGCCCAGATCCGATCCTTCCAGCCTGCCGGTGACCGCCACCATGCGCTGCAGATTCTCGCGGCGAATCTCATTCTGCGGCGGCAGTTGCTCAATCGCCGCCAACGACCCCAGGGAAGCCGTGTGTCCTGAACCGCTGGTGAACACCGTGTTCTCGATCGCGTCCAGTGACGCGCGGTGCTCATCGCTCAGCCGCACCCGAATCGTATACGGCCGCCCGTTTGCAATCAGCGGATCCGTTGTCGGCAATCCGTCCAGAATCGACGTCGCATCCTCAGCCACTTCCGTCGGCGTAAATCCGAACCGCGCCGCGATCGTCGGATTCACCTGGAAGTTCGTTGCCGGACCGCTGATGGTGTTCTCGATGCCGTTCTCGACATCCACCACGCCCTCGATCTTGCCGATCGCGTCGCCTACCCGAGGCCCCAGCTCCGTCAACAGCTTCTCGTCCGGCGAAAAAATCTTGATCTGGATGGGCTCCGGCGCGTTGGAGAGATCGCCGATCATGTCCTGCAGCACCTGGATCATTTCGATGTCGAGCTCAGGCTCCCTGCGCTTGATCTCCGCGCGCACATCGGACATCACATCGTCGATCGGGCGCCGGTGCCCGCCTTTCAACTTCACCGTGAAATCACCGGTGTTTGCCTCGGTGACAGCCGCGAGTCCCATCTGCAGGCCGGTGCGCCGTGACGTGCTCTCCACCTCGGGCATCGATCGCAGAATCCGCTCCACATGCTGGAGCACGCGATTGGTCTCCGTAAGCGAACTACCCGCCGGCATGATGTAGTCCAGCACGAATCCGCCCTCATCCATCTCCGGCAGCAGGTCCGATCCTAGCTTCGTGTATCCAAACCACGTGGCCGCCACCAACAGCAGGCAGATCACCCCTAGCCACATCGGCTTCGCCAGCGACCAGTCCAGCACCCGCCTGTGCACATCGAGCACCTTCTGCAGAAACTTGCCCGCGCCGTGATCGTGGTTCGTATTGCGCCGCTGATGCAGCAGCACCATGCTTAGCCCCGGTGTCCACGTCAGCGCCAGCAGCAGAGACGTCAGCAGCGACGAGGCCATCGTGATCGCCAGTGCGCGGAAAAAGCTGCCCGTTACGCCCGTCGTTCCAATCAGCGGAAGAAACACAACCACCGGTGTAATCGTCGACCCCACCAGCGGCACCGTGATCTCGTGCAGCGCCTTGCGCACCGCTTCCACCCGCGTTTCGCCGTTGTCGCGATGCATCACGATGTTCTCAACAACCACAATCGCGTCGTCGATCACCAGGCCGATGGCGGCGGCCAGCCCCCCCAGCGTCATCAGGTTAAAGCTCTGCCCCAGCACAAACAGCACCAGCACCGTCGCCGCCACCGTTACTGGAATCACCAGTCCCGCGATCAACGAAGACGACCAGTCGCGCAGGAAGAGGAACAGGATGATGCACGCCAGAATCAGCCCGATGAAGATGGCGTCACGCACGCTCGAAATTGAGTCCCGCACCAGTTGCGACTGATCGTAGAACGGCTCCAGCTTCACAGCCGGCGGCAGCGCCTTCTTGAGTTGCGCCACCTCCGCTGCTACCCCGTCCGCCACGGTCACCGTGTTGCTCGATGGCTGGCGCGCAATGTTGATCAGCACCGCGTCCTTGCCGTTCGCCGTGACTGCCGTATACACAGGCTGCGTCGCCTTCTGCACCGCGGCCACGTCTGCCACGCGCACCGGCGCACCCGCTGCGGTCGTCTTCACCACCAACTGCCGTAACTGATCCTCGTCGTGGACCTGCGCGCCCACCAGCCCCAGGATCAGCTGGTGATTCGCCTCATACAAGCCCGGCGAATCCACAATGTTCGAAGCTTGAATCGCGTTCACCAGATCCGTGACCGTGATCCCCGTCTGCGCCAGTTGCGCAAGATTCGGCAGCACCTGGTACTCCGGCACCTGTCCGCCCTGCACAATTACGGTGCTTACGCCGGCCACCCGGTTGAGCGGCGGCTTCAGCTCATACGTCGCAATCTCCCACAACTGCGTCTGCGAAACCGTATCGGAGGTCAGGCTGTAACCCAGGATGGGAAACGTCGCAAACGTCAGGCGATTGGTCGTAATCACCGCAGTCGAGGGCAGCGACTGACGCACCTTGCTGAGCGCCGCGTCCACAAGTTGCAGCTGCCGCACCATGTCCTCGTTCCAGTCGAAGAACAGGCTCACCTCAGCCGACCCGCGGCTGGTGATCGAACGAACCGTCTCGAGGCCCGGCACAGAATTCACCGCATCCTCAATAGGACGCGTGATCGTCACTTCCATCTGCTCAACCGGCATCACGCCGTTGTCCACGCCGATCACCACGCGCGGAAAACTCGTCTCAGGAAATACCGAGATCGGTACCTGCGTCGCAAGATAGATTCCCGCCAGCGTCAGCACCGCCGCAAAGAAAAAGATTGTCCGCGTACTGCGCGCCAGCCAGAATGATTCGTCTGCCGCCGGCTTCTCCGTCGTCACCGTCGACATCAGTTGTCGCCTCCGGCCTTCGGCTTCGCATCGTCATCCGCGTCCGCTTTGCCGACCTTCACCTTCGTTCCCTCATCCAGGCCGTAAGCGCCGCCCGTGATCACCATATCGCCCGGCGCAACCCCGCTCAGCACCTGCACATCGCCGCCATCGCTGATACCCAGCGTCACCGCCTTCTTGTGCGCCGCCGCATCGGTTCCCACAACCATCACTGACTTGGAACCATCCTCTGCCGTCAGCACCGCCGCCTGCGGGATCTTCCACGCCTTGTCCACCGTCTTCCCGGTGATCACCACCTTCACCGGAGTGCCGACTTTCAACTCCCCCTTTTTGTTGTCCGCCTTCACCCACACTTCCACCGTCGTGCTGCCCGGATCGAGCGCCGGGCTGATGAGCGAAACTTTGGCTTCCACCGGATCGGCAATGCCCGGTACCTGCAGCCCCGCCGTGTCGCCGATCTTCATCTGCTGGGCCACGCTCTGTGCCAGGTGCGTTTTGGCAATCAGCACGGACGTATCCATCACCGTGATCAGCGGCGCGGCCGCCGCCGCGGTCTCCCCCGCAAACAGCGGACGATCCGTAACCACGCCGTTAATCGGGCTGCGAATTTCGGAATAGGCCACCTGCGCATTGGCCCCCTTCATCTTGCCTTCGGCCGATGTCAGTTGCCCCTGTGCCGACTGCAGCGCAGCCGCGCGGCTCACCTTCTCCATCGATTGCAGGTGCGTATTCGCCGCGTCGTACGCGGCTTGTGCCTGCACCAGCGCAGCCTGCGCCGTATCCAGATCGCGCCCCGGAATCGCCCCTTCCGCGAACAGTTGCTTGCGGCTGTTCACGATGCTCTGATTCAGATCGAGATTGGCCTTGGCCTGCGTAAAATCAAGCTGCGCCTTCTGCACGTCCTCTGGAACCTGCGCCTTGGTGGCTGTCGCATACGCGGCCTGCGCTGCCTCGTACGAACCCTTGTTGTCCAGCGCCGCCGCCGCAAGATCCGCATTCTCCAGCACCGCAAGCAACTGGCCTTCCTTCACCTTCGCGCCGCGCTGAACCAGAAACTTCTTCACCGGTGCGGTAATCTTCGGCTCGATCGCTGCCTGCGCCAGCGGGCTCAGAATCGCATCGGCCGTGAGGTGTTCGGCAATCGATCCCTGCTCCGGCTTCTCCGCCTGTACCGTTACTTCCACCGCGGGCGCTGCTTCCTTCTTGCACCCCGAGAAGCACGCCAGCGCGCAGCCCGCGGCCACCACCGCCACCCTCCACTGCCGCATACCTGCCAACCGTTCTTTCACCATCGAGATCACATCGTTCCTGTTAACGTCTGCAGTTGCGCCAGCGCCGTGCGATAACGCACGCGCCCATCCTCGCGCGCATTGGCGGCCGTAACATATGCCGTCTGCGCATCCACCACTTCCAGCACCGTGGCCTCACCGCCCGTGTAGCGCAGCTTGGTCAGCCGCAGGCTTTCCGCCGCGGTCTGCACGCTGGCGTCGAGCGACGCCAGTTGTTCGCGCGCCGCCCCAGCCTCCGAGTACGTCTCGTCAATCTGCGCAATCAGCCTGCGCTGCGCTGCCGTCAGCGCTACCCTCGCGGCATCGCGCCGTATCTCGCTCTGCTTTACCTTGTGCTCGGTCGCCAGCCAGTCCCACACCGGAAGATCCAGCGTCACACTCGCCGAATAGCCAAGGTTGCGCACGCCGTCCGGTCCATTCACCGCAAACTGCGGCGCGTCGATACCGTAGGTGTAGTTCAGCCCCAGCGACGGCAAATACGCCGCCCGGGCTGCCATTATCTCCGCGCCGCTCTGGCCCAGCGCCGCCAGCGCGCTCCTCAGTTCAGGATTATTCCTGCCGGCCGCCTGCTCCATCTCCGCCTTGGCCGGAAGCTCCGCAATATTGTCTTCACCCTGGACCGTGTACGCCGCCCGCGGATCGGCGAACAGCAGCACTCCCAGTTCCAGCCGCGCTTTCTCCGCCCCAACCTGCGCGTCACTCAACTCTCTCGATCGCGCCTGCTCCTGCAGTTGCGCCTTCACCACGTCGGCGTGTGCGCTCTCCCGCTGCTGCTCGCGTTTGCCGGTGAGGCTCAAAAAGTCGGCGGCTTCGGTCTCCGCTTCTTTCGCAATGGTCAGGCGGTGATCCGCCGCAATCACGCCATAGAAAAGCCCCGTCACCGCGGCCACCAGTCCGCGCCGCCCCACCTCGAGCTCCGCCGCAGCCACTGCCGCCGCCGCATCCGCCCGCTTCAACTCCGCCACCTGCGCCATCCCGATGTTCTCGTTGAACACGCCCTGGCTCGCGTATTCCCGCACCGCATTGTTGGCGATGAACTTCGGCGCCGCCTGCGAACCCGTCTGTCCCGCCTGGTTGGCCGTTCCATTCGGCTGCGTGTAGAGATACTGGTTGTGATACATGGCATCCGGCAGCAGGCCGGCACGCGCAATGGACCGATCCAGCTTGGCCACCCGCATATCCGCCTGCGCGGCCGCGTAGGCGGGTTCATTCGCCTGCGCGCGATGAATCGCCTCCTGCAACGTGATTACCGGCGCCGGCGCATCCGGTGCAGGTGACTGCGCGTGCATCAGGCAGGCGCCCAGCGGCAACACCACTCCGCACACCGCAGCCGCCCGCACTCCCGCCATCCGGCGCGCATGAGCACTCAAGATCATGGATACATCCGCCATCAAGAAGAAAATCGCTTCCATCCAGTTCGCATTCTCAGATGCGTCCCGCTAGCGACAGATTACCTTGCCAGCCATCGTTTTCAGTCTCAGGCAAGCACCTTAAGGCATCCTGAATCATGCGTTTTGAACGGGAACACGTGCATCTCCGATCCTGCTCTGCGATACTTGTTTGTCATGCCTATTGAAGACCTGCAGCAGGCTGCCCAGAAAATTGCCGGTTTACTCGCCACTCTCAACAAGCTTGGCGGACTCCGTCTCAAGTACCGCATCACCGCCGGCGATGGCGCTCGCGATCCGCAGGCACTCGAGGCACGCGTCATCTATGTCGAACTGGGCGGCCCCGATACTCCTCTGCTGACCCAGCACAATGGCGAGCTGCTGCGCGCCCTTGAAACCCTCGCTGTCCAGATGTTGCGCCTCGATCAGCGCGAGCACGATCTGGTCAGCTTCGACGCGGGCAATTACAAAGCGTTGCGCGCGGAAGAGCTTCGCATGGCCGCCGAAACTGCTGCGGAAAAGGTGATTCGAACCGGCGTGCCCTATGCCTTCCCCCCCATGAACAGCCGGGAGCGCCGCTTGCTGCACCTCGCCTTCCGCGAAATTCAGGGTGTGGAGACCGCCAGCAACGGCGAAGGCCAGGAGCGCTTCCTTGCTGTCTATCCGGCCGGCAAAGCCCACCTCCCCGTCGCTTCTCCCGTCCGGGCTCGTGGATTTGGCCGCCGCTGACCAACCCGCCTGCCTGGGCTCGGTTCCGGTCCGCCCCTGTTTTCAGCCCCGTCCGGCGCACCCTGGCAGCTTTTCCAACCGGGCCCTCAGAATTGGAACGCGCCTTTGCACTGCTCCCTGGGAAGTCCAAAACCATCCCGGCCCTTTCCACCCCAATGGACGACCCCAATTGCCTTCATGGGATAATGCGGTTAAATTCGGCATAGCTCCAAAAAATTGATATCGAAAATGAGGTTTATTTCTGAATGACCGCACCGCTCGCACTGCTCCCCCAGGCTCGGCAGGCGCCATCATTCCCTTTATTGTTGCTGTCTGTGCTGCTGGCGGCATCTTTCGGGGCACCCGCCCGCGCCCAGTCCGCGCCGGATTCCGGCCCGCCGGTCATCGCGGCTAATCCTCCGCTCACCCCGGCGGCCAATGCAGATCTGCCCGACGCGCCCGATGCACCCCGCACCCCCCTCCCGTCCGTTCCATCCGAGACTGCGCCCGCCCCCGTGGCGACGACCGCATCGGCGCCCTTGGCAGAATCCAGCTCGACTGCCTTTCAGCCGGACTTTTCCTCCCCCTTCGAACCGTCCCCCTCGATGTCCATCGAGCCGGGCCAGCGCGCCTTCGTTCCTCTCAATCAGTGCCCGTATGACAAGACCCGCGCCCGCGAGTGCCGCATCCATTGGACCCCGCTCATCATTGAAGCGTCCGTCTACACCGCCGCGCAAAACGCCTTCAATCTCTACTCGGGCTACTGGTACCGCTGGGAAACCACCCACGGCAAATGGATGGATCGCTGGTTCGACAGCGTCACCGGCTGGCGCTGGGACCACTGGGAGGACAACAACCCGTTCCTCGATGACTACATCGGCCACCCCATGATGGGGGCCATCACCAATTACATGTGGATCCAGAACGATCCCAAGGGCGCCACCGTCGATTTCGGCAACAATCGCGTGTATTGGAAGAGCCGTATGCGCGCCCTTGCCTTCACCACTGCCTTCAGCTTGCAGTGGAAGTTCGGCCCCTTCGGCGAGGCCTCGATCGGCCACAACGGCGACCACTTCTTCGTCGACAAGGGCGTGCAGACCAACGAAACCGGTTGGGTTGAACTCGTCACCACACCCGTCGGTGGACTGGCCTGGACCATGGCGGAAGACGCTATCGACAAGCACCTCGTGCGCAAGCTGCAGCAAAAGCCCCATCGCGTCGTTACGCAGCTGGGCATCAGCTTCCTCACGCCGTCCAAAGCCACGGCCAACATCCTCCGCTTCCGTCCACCGTGGTATCGCGATGCCTACGTGGTCAAAGCCAATACGTTCTGGAGCGATCCCCCCGGAACCGACGGCCCTGCCCACGCCCCCGGCGACATGAACTACACCGCCCCGGATTCTGCCGGCGAGAGCCCATCCCCCTCTGCTGTGGCCGTGGTCCGCACCCCGGCGGCCGAACTGCCCGAGTGGCCCCGCTACGGCGGCAAGCACGAATTCGGCGCATGGTGGGGCCTCTCCCTCATGACAGGCCACATCTGGGGCTACGCCCCCGACGTCAAGTACATGCCCATCGACGTCAACTACTCCTACCTGCTGAACCCCAAAGGCAAGTGGAACTTCCGCTACGCGCCCGAGATCACCGCCCTGGCCATGCTGGATGAAATCAATCCGACAGGTACCCCGCGATTCACCCTGCGCAAGCGCTCCTACGGCAGCGGCATCAGCCCCGTCGGTTTCCGCGCCTCGTTCTTGCCTGACAGCCGCGTGCAGCCCTTCGTCTCCGGCAACGGCGGCTTTATCTACTTCAACAACCGCGTGCTCTCCCCCCAGGGCTCGCAGTTCATGTACACCATCGACTACGGCGCCGGCCTGACTTTCTTCCGCAAAAAGCGCCAGTCCGTCTCCCTCGGCTACCGCTACCAGCACCTCTCCAACGCCAATATCAGCCACCACAACCCCGGCACAGACGCCAATACGTTCTACTTGCAGGTCTCGCGCTATCGCAGCAAAGGTTACCGCTGACGAATTCCCGGCGGCAGGGGAACCGAGGCGGCAGGACCCGAGGCGGCCGGCCCCAGGGGCGGCCGGCCCAGGGCGGGCAAGTCAGGCCCCCACCACCAAAGATCTCGGTCGCCGGGCCTGGCTATGCAAGGCCGGCGGCATCGATCGCCCAGTCGTGACACCGGAGTTCTTGGAAAACCGGCGCTCGAAGACTGAACCCTCGTTTTGTGACCGCCGGCACAGTCAGGCGGGGTCCCTCTGGCCCACAATGGACTCCTCCGCTGATGAAAACTCCTGCGCAATCCCGTGCCGCACGTCACACCGGGCCTCGCAGCGCCGCCACCTCTGTTAACCAGAAAACTAATAGGGTTTCACCCCCATTCGCTGCAGAACGTCAGCGCAAAAATCTGGTGTTAAGTGTATTGTACTCATATATTTAACAGGCAAATCAATGGGTCGGCCGATCTTCGCCCCAAACCCGAACAAAAAACGAATGACAGGCGAAAAGTGCTGCACTTCCCAGCCGAAGAAATGTGCAGAATTGTTACTAAAAAGTAACTAACCCCACCACCCCGCCTCCTTAGAAGAGCGACACAAGCTTGAGCCTCAGAATCCCCCCAAACACCACCCCGATGGGTCCGAGCACGGCCAGGAAGATCTGATACCGGATAGGCTGGCGGCCTCGACACTCCAGCGCACTCAATGCCGACATCACCAGCACAATCACCGCCAGCACCAGCACCGTGCGCAGCGGGTCGGCCGCGGCAATCATCGCGGTCATGAATCCGCCGGCTACCGCCCCCACGAAGCAATAAGCCATGTTCACCAGCACATAAGCCGGGCTGGGCCGGCCGGGCGTGCCCACCCACCGGGGACAGCCCTTCATCAGCGCCATCGTAGTGGTAAACACGATGCCGAACATCACGGCAAAGCCCGTCAGTAACGCCAGAACCGAGTGCAACAGGACGGAGTGCTGGCTCAGCTCCACGGCTGCTCCTTTTGCGTCGGAGTGCCCACCTGGCCGCGATCCATCCGCTTCATGAACTCGCGGGCCAGCCGCGCCTCCCCCGGATCGTATTCGCCGTGGATGGTGCAGAGATCGAGGAACTCGTCGACAAGGGAGTCGTTCTCTTCATTCTGCGAAAGGATCGATTGCAGGGCCGCAGCCAGCTCGCGCAGCCGGCCCGCCTCCGGCCAGGCGTGCTCTTCGCCCAGATGCTCGTGTTCGGCGAAAAGGCCCCGCCGGCCGTGCGCACATTCTTCCAGGCAAGCCGTCAGCCCGTCTCGAAATGCCGCTCTCAGCGCCTCAACATCCAGTTCATTCATTCCGATAACCGCGTCTCTTTCCGCTCACTCGCTGACTCGCCGACCCGCTGATTCACTGATCACTTCCCCTTCATCGCCGCTTCCACTTCCTCCGCGCTATGCGGCAAAGCGGCAGTGAGGTCCATCAGCTTGCCGTCCGCGCCCACCACGAAAACATCCTCGATGCGCACCCCGATCTTCTCCTCCGGAATATAGACGCCAGGCTCGATGGTAAAGACCATGCCAGGCTTGAGAACGGCCGGATAGCCGGCCGGGTCGTGCACATCGATGCCCACCATATGGCCCAGGCCGTGCAGCCAGTACTGGCCCAGCGGCTTGCCATCGAGGCTCTTGCCGTGGGTGTTGATGTAGTTGTATGCCACCGTGTCGAGCGAGTCGGTGTCGCGGCGGTCGCGGTCGTTGATCTTGGATTTGCCGGAGACAAACGCCTCCGCCGCGGCGCGCTGCGCCCCCAGCACGACGTCGTAGATCTCGCGCTGGCGAGCCGTGAAGTGGCCGCTCGCCGGCACCGTGCGGGTGATGTCGGAGGCGTACATCGAGTACTCGCAGGCCGCATCCACCACCACCACGTCCCCATCCTCGATAGTGCGCGCGTTCTCCGCGTAATGCAGCGTGGTAGAGTTGGGGCCCGAGCCCACGATGGGAGGATAGGACGGGCGCTCGCAGCCATGTTCGAGCCATGATGCGTACATCTGCCCGGCCACGCTGCGCTCCGTAACTCCCGGCTTGACGGCGCGCATCATCACACGCTGCGCGGCGATGGATGCGTCACTCGCCTTGCGCAGCAGGTCGAGTTCCCCCGCGTCCTTGACTTCGCGGAGCGGGGTGCTGATCGTTGCGACGTCATGCAATGCAGGCGCGGTGCCGGCGCCGAGAATGGCGCCCGTCAGGGTGAGGAGCGCATCGGCCTGCTTGTTGCCGGCCTGCGACCAGACGCGCCCGGTCACGCGGCGGTCGGCGGCGATCATGTCGCTGAGCACCCTGGCCAATTCCGTCATCGCCATTACCTGGTCAACGCCCGCCGCCCGCGCAGCGTTGGGAGTGGCCGCGTCCAGCTTGACGCCGGTGTACTTCTCCATACGCAGGTTGCGCGTGGGCAGGAAAAGAATCTCGGCATAGGCGCGAGGGCCCTGCGGATCGAGCGGCCCGGCGCTCGCGGACGGCGGATCAGAGGGTGCCGCAATCAGCAGCGCGGCGCCGGGCTCGTTCCAGCCCGT
>NZ_DASXYM010000129.1:0-17351 GCF_036502485.1 Occallatibacter sp.
GATTTCAGACATGGCGTTTCCTCGCTCTCGTGGAGCTTTCTGGAGTTGATCTGTACCGGAAGGTCCCCCGCGGATTGTCCACCCTCACGCGAGAGGCAGTGGGCGCGACCAATGAGGGCGCGCCGGTCGAGGAACTGCTCTAAATAAGCTAACACAGGGGCTGCGGGACCATGATGAAGGCGCGCGGTCTCACCTCCGCAGCAGCGCATTCACTTTTTCCATCACCTGGAAGGCGTCGGCGATGTAGACGACGTCGGCTTTGCCGCGGGTCCAGCCGCAGTTGGGATCGAGGGAGATGGCGCGGCGCTCGCCAATGAAGCGCCAGCCCACCACGTGCGGCTCCTCGCCATGGCAACAGGTGGAGAGCCCCTTGGCGTGGCGTGGCGTGGCGCCGGTCTGGCCGATCTGGTTCATGTGGGTGAGGAAGGGAAGCACGGAATTGCCGTCGCTGCCCTGATCGACCAGCGACTTGCTGGAGCCGAGCGACGCGCCGCTGCGATGAAGAAAGTTGAGGATCAGCTCGCCGGCCTGGGTGGAGTGGGTCAGCCCGTCGGGCTGCTTCTTGGTCCAGCCGGCGCCGGCGACGAGGAGCAGGCGCGCGTCAGGCCGGATGGTTTGCTGATTGGCTTCGGGGCTGCGGAATCCAGTAACGGTGGTGCGGATCGCAGGCAGGGACACTTCGATGTTTTCGACGGCGGCCGTCGCGGGCTCGCTGGTGAAGGCCGCGTGCGTGCCGGAGTTGAGCAGCAGGAACCACGGCCGGGCTTCGCGCGTGAAGAGAGCTTCAATGCGCTGGCGATAGAACCAGCGGCTGGCTTCAAGGGGATTCGCTCCGTTGAATGCCGTGATGTGGGTGTCGATGATTCCGCCGAGGCGATGCGCCACTCCGGCAGCGACGCGCGCAAAGCGGGACGACCCAGGGGCGAGCACGATGGTGGCGTTGGCGGCGCGGCAGAGGGCTTCGCATGCGGCGGCGTCGGTGGCATAGCGGGGCTGCGCGAAGGCTTGCCCGGAGACAGCAAGGAGGCGCGCGCCTGCGGCGGCGAGTGCCGATGCCGCTTCGGCTGGGTTTACGGCCAGAATGCCGATGGCAAGCGGCGCGGCAAGACGCGATGCGAGTTCAAGGCCGGCGGTGACGGCCTCGAGGGAGCCCTTGGTGAGAGCGGAGTCGTCGCCGGTATGTGTGAGTACGAGTATGGATTCCATCATTCCGCTCCGATCCAGGCGACGACCTCGTTGGCGATTTCGTCAGGGCTCATGTTTTTGATGACGCGGGTTTCGCGCTGCTGTCTGGGCAGGCTGACGGAGACGTACTCCAAGCCGTTGGCCGCGAGCGTGGCAGGCTTGGCCTTTTGCAGCGCAGGCATCACGGCGCGCATGTTGGCCATGCCGATTTGCGGATTGTTGCGCGGCTCGGGCAGATTGCCGGTGGCCCAGCCAAGCACTGCCGGCGCACCGGCGCAGACGCTGACCTGGTGGCGGCCGCCCTCGACGCGCTCCAGCACTTCAAAGCTGCCGTCGTCGCGGAGATCGAGTTGGTCGACGCCCTGGAACTGATCGGTGATGCCGAGGCGCTCGCCGATGAGTTGCAGGGTGGCCCCGGCGCCGCGGCTTGCCGATTCCCATCCGCCGAAGAGCAGGAGCCTGCTGCGGTCGAGAAAGGGGATGGCGGCGATGGCATCCGCCAGGGCGGCGCCGGTTGCGTGCGCATCGGTGAAGCCCCCGATGGGGCCGTCAACGGGCACAAGCTCGAAGCTGACTTTCTGCGCGATGGTCATCATGACCTGCTGCAGCTTGGCTTTGGGCGCGAGGGAGAGGAGCCAGAGTTTGCTGGGATTCTCGCGTGTTCCAGGATTCCTGGCGATGAGGTTTGCAGCTTCGTAAAGAGAACTTGCTGCCCAGGGGTCGAGGACCGACGGCAGCACCATTTCATTTTTGAGGCCAGGGCCCGTTGGCGTAATAGTCGGTTCCAGCGTTTGAAGAGGATCGGGCGCCACTCCGGCGCAAACGACGATGTGTACAGCGTGTGACATTCAGTTCCTCATTGGTTTTGGAATTAATTCTCCGCGGAGTGGAGTCCGCCGCTGCCGGCGCGGAAGACGATATTGCTGTGTTCGCCATCCATGGAGTGGCTGCAGTTCCACAGGCAGGCGCCGCAGTGGACGCACTTCTCGCGCTCGAAGCTGGGCAGGCCCTCGGCGGTCAGCGTGATGGCCTGGCCGGAGCACATGGCGATGCAGGTTTTCTCGTCGCAGGCGCGGCACACATGCTGGTTGCGGAATCGGACATGGTCGGCGAAACCGGGCGACGCCTGCACCTTGCCGCCCATGAGCAGAGCGTCCTGATGCGTGACCAGCAGCTTGCCGTCGAATTCGATTTCAGGCCAGCCGCGGGCTGTGAGCAAGGCGTCATGCAGCGGGCGACCATCGTCCATGGCGAGCCGCACGGCGGTTTCGCGGTTCAGCTTCTCGTGGTTGTCTTGGGGAGGTTGCATCTGCAGCCAAGGTTCGGGAGTGCTGCCGTGCATCGAGACGCGGCCCCGTGTAAGGCCCGCAAGAGCCATGCCGATGAGTCCGCGAATCACTCCGTGCTGGAATCCGGAACGTGCGTGTTCAGCCTGGCGCGCGCCCTCCTCAATCCAACTGGCGCGTCGCCGGGCCGCGTAGGTAGCGGTGAGATTCGCCTGCGTGAACTCCCTGCCGGCGCGCAGCAGCTCAATTACCGATTCGCCCAGTTGCACGCCGGTGGTCCAGGCTTCGTCGACTCCGGAATTGGTAAGCACGTTGGTGGAGCCGGAGCCCTCGCCGATGCGCGCGAAGCCGTTGCCGCAGAGGAACGGCTCGCCGTGGCGGCCGGATTCTTCGAGCGATTTGGCGCCCCAGGAGCGCAGCGTGCCGTCCTTCAGATAAGGCCACAGCGCCGGGTGCTGGATGAAGTGCTGCAAGTATCGATAGGCAGTGCGGGAGGGGTCATGCATCCACGACGGCACGAAGATCCCGACCGATACGAGGCGGTCAGGGTGCGCGTAGAGGAATCCGAAGATCTCCGGCTCGGGGTAGCCGATGGTGTGCCAGATGGTTCCGGGTTCGAGCAGATGCCCGGCGGTTTCCGGCAGTTCGATAACAAACTTCATTCCCAGCGCCCACTCACGGTGGGCATGGCCTTCGGGCATACCGAGGGCCTCGTCGATGGCGCGTCCGACGGCGCCTATGGGGCCATCGCCGATTACGGTGAGGCGGGCCTGCACCTCCATGCCGGGGAGGTAATTGTCTTCAGGGGTGCCTTTTCGGTCGACTCCCTGATCAGCGAGCCGAACGCCGGTGACGGCGCAATTGGCCAGCAGGGGGGCGGCCACGGGCGTGCCCGGCCAGATCTGCACCAAGCCGCTCTCCATCACCTTTGCCGCAACCCACTGGTTGAACTGCCCGAGGGAGAGCAGCAGACCGCCATGCTTGTGCAGGAAGGCGGGCGTCCAGGGGAGTTCGAATGCATGATTCTTTATGCCGGCGAGTCTGCCCAGAGCACGTAAGGCTGACTCTGCAACGACCATCCCAGTCGAACGACGGCTGGCGCCGATGGGGTCAAAGAGGTAGAGTACGCGTTCCTGCAGCACCTCGGCGGACATGGGGATGTCCTCAGGTTTCAGGTCAGGGAAGCTGGCACGGATGCCGCGGGCTTTGGTGACGACGCCGCTCACGGCTGCGGCCAGGTCGTCGGCTCGCTCGTAGCACATGACCTGCATGGGGATGCCCGGGACTACAGCGCTTTCAAACGCAGGGTCGGCGGGGTTCTGGTTCCACGCGCGCGCCAGCGTAGTCAGGAAACCACCCATGGCAGGGCCAAAGCCTACGCAGGCGATGTCCACGTCGAGAGTCTGCCGGGTGTCTTCTCCAATGCCATCGGCCTGGGTTAATGCGTCCATAGTCATCTCGCTTTCTGCTTCAGGGAAGCCCAATCGACGAAGAGCTGTCGCCGCGGGGCTCTGCGGCTACCGCGGATAATCCAGGGCTTCCGGGATGGTCACTCTGCTTACGGTTTCGGCGGCGCGATCCTTCGCCAGGCGCGCTCCGCTGAGGCAGCGAGTGAGCTTGCTCTGCATCTGCAGGAAGTCGGTCTCACCGATGCAACTGGCGCAGGGACCGGCTTTGTCAGGATGCGAGCCGTCGGTCTTGAGCACGTCCAACACCATGGCGGTAATACCTGGCATGGTCTGCTCGAATTCTTCGAGATCGTCCGCCGAGAAGCACAGGCTGCAGGCCGCGTCGTTCCACGACGGATGTTTTTTGTAGCCGAAGATCAGCTCGGCGCAGATGCGGTTCACTTCGCCTGCGGCGCTGGCGGCCTGCACGTGGCAGAGATCGCTGAGGAACTGTACGGAGCCCGGCAGACTGTCGGCGAGCGACGGATCGGAAGCTCCCCGCGACTCGAGTTCCAGCACATCGAGGATCTGGCATCGCGACGCAAGCAGCCAGCAGAGCGCGTCGGCCATGGCGAAGGTCACGCCCTGGCGCTGCCCGTGATAGAGCCTGCTGCCGTCGGCATCCGTGGAGGCGTGCAGATGATTGAGAGTCCAGAGCCACATCTGCATCGCGGAGGCGAGCGTACAAGCGCCGGTACCGGGCCGGATCGAAGCTATGTGACGCATATCCAGGATCCAGGCGCGGAACTGGGCGAGGAAGACCTCGTTGATCATGGTGACGGTGAGCTGACGGCGCTGCACCGCCTCGGGTCCTTCGTAGGTCGCCTCAAGCTGCGCGTCCATCCACTTGGAGGCGAGGAAACCGGGGCAATCCTCGGTAATGCCATAACCGCCCATCAAGCTCACGGCTTCACGCATCATGTTGGCGCCGTGTCCAGTGTTCCAAAGCTTGGTGGCAGGGCAGAGCACGTTGGCTTCTGCATCTTTCAGCACGAACTGGACGAGCGGATCGGCAGCATACTCCGCGCGGCGTGGATCGCTGGCGCGCATGGTGAGGAACTCGATGGCGCTCTGCCCGGTGTCGCGCAGCACCTTCATTTCGGTGCGGCCGCCGGCGATGCCGCGCAGAGCCAGAATGGCAGTCTTCTGCTTCTCCAGAGGGTCGAGCTCGTCGAAAAGGCGCGCGGCCGCAAAGCCGAGCGATGCCGCCGCTTCTCCAGAGGTCCACACGTCCACCAGGCGATGCAGTGCATCTTCGCGTTGCTGGATGCCCTGTTCGTAGCGCAGGGAACCGGGCCGTGCGCCTTCGGCTCCGCGGAAGCGAGAGCGCTGATAGCGGATGACCGGCTCAACGGCGGAAAGGAGCTTGGCCGCAGTCATCAGGCCCACCGTCACGCGGGTACGGCGGAAGACCGCCTCGATGACTTCACCGTGCGAGAAGTTCGGCACGATAAGGCCGTGTTTCACGGTGTAGCCGCCCACGATGCGGCTGGCCGGGACTTTGAGATTGAAGATAGGGTCGCCGGTGGAGGAGAGCTGATGAACCAGCTTCCTGGTCGCGGTGCCAGGGTCGAAGGTGCCTTCATCGCCCTCTTCCAGGATGATGACGCAGCTTCCCTTGATGCGTTCGTCGTCGGAACTGACGGCGGCGGTGACGAAGTTGGCGGTGGCGATGTTGGTGATGAAGCGGCCGCGTTTGTCCACCTGCAGCATGGGCTCTTCGCCCTCCTTCCACTCGACCACGCGCACCTTGCCGCTGAGCATCCCGGTATCGACGCCGACGTAGGGGATGGGCTCAGTGAGTGCGAAGGCGCCGCGCCAGGGCTTGCGGTCCTCACCCGGTTGCGGCGGCGCGGCCAGGCTCATGTAGTGCTGTGCCTGCTCGGGCGTGCCGCGCTCATGAATCGGCGAAAGGGCGAGAAATCCGGCGAGACTGGCGGTGGCGGCGCCGCCATCCACCCACGCCAGTTCGAATGCCGAGAGGGCGAGAGCGAGGTTCTTGGGGCCCGCGATGAACCCTCCTTCTTCCGGCTCCATGAAGACGGCCGTGAGGCCGGCGCTGTCGAAGGCATCCATCATTTCGTCTTTGAGTGGCGTCCACTCGTGGGTGTTGCGCTCGCCCGCGGCGACGAGATGGGCGACGGTTCCGCGGGCCACTCCGCGGGCTGACTGCACCAGCATCTGCAGGTCGAACCGATCGCCGAAGCGCCACAGGATGGCGCGCACCTGGTCGGTGGGCAGGGTAAGCATGGACGCGGTTTGTGGCAGCGCAGACGTGGTCATCGGGCGTTCCTCCGGCAGCGCCGGTAATTGTGCTTGAGCAGGAGCACGGCCGAATGTGACTCACATCACGTGCGCGGGAAGTGGGGCGATCAACGGGAGATTACCCGCCGCGAAGTTTGCGGCTGGTCAGCAGAAACGTGACGAAAAGATGAAGCGTCGGCGAGCGGCTATTTCTTCCGATCGGCGGCCCACTGGCCGTCGCCTCTGCCCTCCGCGACCACGCGCCCGCATCACTATCCGGGTCAACCCCTTTCCGCCCCTCACGCAGAGTCCCGTTGTGTCACGGACGTGATGTGCGTCGCGTGGACCGCGGCGATTTGTCTCTATTCTGCACATCGACGTGACTCTTATCGCATTCAGAAGCGAAAAACATGGAGTAACTTCGGATGCGTTTGTGATGGGGGTCACTGATGTGGAGGGGCGAAAGGGAGTCTTCTCATATTCGTACTCACGTTCAGCATGTTCCGGAGACACGAGCCGCGGTATGGGTTCGCTCCAGAGAAAGAAGACGGCAGATGGCTGAAGCCGCAGAAGACAAGAGCTGTTCCTTTGCAGTGCCGGGATGGGTCAGGGTTTTCAGATCGCAGACAGCATCGAGAGAGAACAAGGGCTGGTGGCGTAAGCAGGCGAGGGCGATGGGGCGCATGGCGATGCTGTGTGCGCTGATGGCGATGTTTGCCGGCGTGTCGGCCAGATTGTTTGCGCAGGTCGATTGCCTGTCGTGCCATGCCGACCAGAGCATGACGGACGGCAGTGGGCACAAGATTGGCGTGGATGGCGACAAGTTCGGGAAGAGCGTTCACGGCAGCCTGAAGTGCAATGACTGCCACGCCGATATCAAGGATTATCCGCATCCTGACAAGCCGGCCAAGGTGCAATGCACCACCTGCCATGCCGACCAGGAAGCGCAACTCAAGACCAGCGTGCACGCCGACTCGAAAGAGCATCCTTGCACCAGTTGCCACGCCGATCCGCACAGCATTTTTCCGAAGACGGATGCGCGTTCGGGGGTCTATCCGCTCAACATTCCGAGCACCTGCGGGACTTGCCACGGCAACAATGGCATGGCGCAGAAGCATGGGCTCGCCAGCGTGTACCCGCAGTATGTCGACTCGATACACGGGTTCGCGCTGAACAAGGAAGGCCTGCTGGTGGCGGCTAACTGCCAGAGCTGCCACGGATCGCACGGCATCCTGAGCCGCAATAATCCCAAGAGCCCGACCTTCAAAGCGAACATCCCGACCACCTGCGGGACGTGTCACGCCAAGATCAACATGGAGTACATGGACGGCGCGCACGGCAAGGCCATTGCCGCGGGTAAGATGAAGGCGCCGGTGTGCTCGGACTGCCACACGGCGCACCAGATTCTGCAGCCCACCGAGTCCGAGTTCCGCATGCAGTCCACGCCGATCTGCGGATCCTGCCACAAGGACAAGCTTTCGACCTACCACGACACGTTCCACTCGCAGCTTGGGCTGCTGGGCGGCTATGTGGAGACGGCGCGGTGCTGGGACTGCCATGCAGCACACGACGTGCGAGGGAAGAACGATCCGCAATCGATGATTGCCAAAGCGAACCTGGTGAAGACTTGCGGGCGGTGCCATGCGGGCGCCAATGTGAACTTTGTGCAGTATCAGCCGCATGCCGATGCCAGAAACCGGCACCTGAGCCCGTACCTCTACTATGTGCGGCTGTTCATGAACCTGCTGCTGGCCAGCGTGCTGACTTTCTTTGTGATTCACACCGTGCTGTGGCTGATCCGGGCGCGCTATGACCAGATCAAGAATCACGGCTCCAATGGAGGGGACCATGCCTGAGCTGCTGGAAGCAACTGAGAAATCAACCGGGCAGGCCGTTACGACAGGCCGCTACTTCCGGCGCTTTTCGCGCGCGCAACGCAGCCTGCATGCGGCGCTGTTTACTACGTTCTTGGGGCTTGCCGCGACGGGGCTTCCGCTGCGGTTCAGCGACAGTGTCTGGGCGCGCGCCGCGGCGAAGTTTGTGGGCGGCTTTGGCGCCATTCTCTTTGTGCACAAGCTTTGCGCTCTGGCGCTGACGGCGGCTTTCCTGGTGCATGTGAAGGACATCGTTACGCGCTCGCTGGCCAGGAAAGAGAAGGGCATTTTCTGGGGGGCTACTTCGATGGTGGCCAACTGGAAGGACGCGAAAGACATGGTGAATCATATGCGCTGGATGGTCGGCCTGGGGCCCAAGCCGAAGTTCGAGCGCTACGCCTATTGGGAGAAGTTCGACTACTGGGCAGTGTTCTGGGGCATGATGGTCATCGGCTTCTCGGGCTACGCGATGTGGTTTGCGCCGTTCTTCGCGCATTTTCTTCCGGGCTGGGCCCTGAATGCGGTGCTCGTGATCCACAGTGAAGAGGGGCTGCTCGCGATCCTGTTCATCTTCTCGATCCACTTTGTGAACACTCATCTACGTCCGGACTCGTTCCCGATGGACATGGTGATCTTCACGGGCGTTGAGAGCGAAGACGAGTTTAAGCATAAACGTCCGCTTGAGTATGAGCGGCTGAAGGCCTCAGGCAAGCTGGAGGCCAAGCTGGGTGAAAAGCCTCAAACCTGGTTCGTGAACTTTGCGAAGGTGGTGGGTTTTGGGGCGATCACCGTCGGAGTGGTGCTGCTGATTTTGACGCTGACAGCTTACTTCGGCTGAGTTGAGAAAGGTCGCGAGAAGTTCGCTGGACGGCGCCGGACGATAAAGAACGGCATGGCGCCGCGATAAGAGAACCCATGCGGCAGGTCGCGTCGATTTTCGCAGAGCCAGCGTGAATCGTTTCGCCATGAGAGTCGTTCCGCTCCTCGAGTAGAAAACGATCAGGCGCGCGGGTGGAAGTGTATCCGCGCGCCTGATCGCAGCTCTACCGTCCGGGGCTGACGGAATGCCTCGCTTCAGCTATCCCTCAAAAAGAGAAACTCCCTGACGGGACTGTCGATCGTGGGCGCGATGGACGGTGTAATCGGCGACGCGATTGGATGTTGCGTGTCGTGTGGGCTCTGATAGCCGCGCGAGCCACAACGGGTCGAGCAGATTCGGCGACCATCACGGCACCCACTGATAGGATTCAGGAGAATATGAGCACGGACGGAGGTCCCGTGAAAGCAGGGGACAGTGTCACACGGAGAGAGTTGCTGCACGTTGGAGCGGCCCTGACCGCCGGCATTGCATGCGGGCAGTCCCTGCTCGCAGAGGGAGCTCGGCAAAGCTCCTGGAGCATCGCAAACTCACTGATCCGGCGCGTTCTCGCCTATACACCCGGAGTGGGCCTCTATACCGCCCAGATCGCCGACCTCGCGATGAAGAGAGATCTTCTGGATGCCGGTTTCGATCCGCGCACTGCGCCGGCAGAGTTTTCGTTCGCCTGCGACGGGCAGGAGTGCCGCAGCAACGGTGGCGCGTTTCAGTTTGTTGGCACTAGCGAAGACTCAGCCGCGGGCTGCCATACGCGAGTGTTGAGACTGCGCCACGCGGGCCTTCCGCTTGAGGTGAGCGCTGTCTACCGCGTCTACGAGGGCAATGCTGCCTGCCGCAAGCACCTGATCCTTAAGAACACCGGGACTGCGCCCCTTAAGATCACTCACCTGCATATCGACGACTTGGCCTTCTCGCT
The DNA here is from genome assembly GCF_036502485.1 of Occallatibacter sp. GTDB lineage: Bacteria > Acidobacteriota > Terriglobia > Terriglobales > Acidobacteriaceae > Telmatobacter. The sequence goes on from NZ_DASXYM010000129.1 coordinate 9,831, forward strand.
GGGGCCCGAGAACGAGATGACTCTGTCGGCGCAATACGGAGCGGCGCCGCGCGAGATCTTCTACACGGGCCGCTCAGAAGACGCGGGGGTGATGATTGCGAACGGCCGCACGGGAATCGGAGTTGCCATTCTGAACGAGGTGCCCGGGTACATGAAGCGTACCGAGATTGCCGGCTGGGACGCGCCGAACAGTGTGCGCGTGAGCGCCATGTACGACACGGACCTCATGCCTTTCGAGCGGCGGATCGCGCCAGGCGAGGAGTTCACGACGGCCGGCGTTTCCATTGTGCCGTTCGGGCGAGGCGACGGCCTGAACGACCCACACTGGCGCGTGCCGGCCTATTCGGCCTCGGTGCTGGAGAGGCGCATTGACCACACCGGGCCATTGTGGATCTACAACACATGGGAGCCCTTCGAGCGCGGCATTAATCACGACATCTCAATGGACCTGATCGACGCCGCGGGAGCGATGGGCATGGATGTGTTCACCATCGACGACGGGTGGCAGCAGGAGTACGGCGACAACGCGGTAAACCTCTCCGCTTTTCCCGGCGGACTTGAGCCGATACTCAAGGCGGTTGAATCACGCGGCATGCGCCTGGGTTTGTGGATACCATTGGCCGCCATCGGTACCAAGACGGAGGCGTACAAGGCGCACCCGGAGTGGGTTTCCCGGGATATTGATGGCAACATTAAGACCACCGGGACAATGGCGGGGCAGAAGGCAGTGATGTGCATGGCTTCCCGGTTCTGCACATCTGCGGCCGAGCGCGTCACCGATGCCGTGGAGCGGTTCAGGCTCGCCTACGTGAAGCTTGATCTGACCACCATCTTCAACGCTTACGGCGAGGCGCCCGGCTGCTGGGCCAAAGGGCACGATCACGCGAATTGGCAGGAATCGCTGCACCGCATCTATGAAGGCATTCGCGAGACTACGGCGGCTGTGTATGCGAAGCACCCGGAGGTGCTTCTGGACTTGACCTTCGAGCTTTGGGGGCAGAAGCACATCATCGATGCGGGGCTGCTGGCGGCCGGCGATCTGGACTGGATGAGCAACGTGGACGACCGGCATCCTGACTCGGCCGGCCCACTGCAGGCTCGTCAACTGCTGTATGCGCGCGCTGCCTCGATGCCCGCCGAGGCCATGCTGATCGGAAATCTGCATGCCGAGCTGCCGACGGTTCAAGAGAGTTTTGCAACGGCCATCGGATCGGCGCCGCTGCTCCTGGGCGATCTTCGAAAGCTGAGCGCGGCAGACCGGGCTTGGTACGGCGAGAAGATTCGCTGGTTCAAGCAACTGCGCAAAAGAGTGAAGCTGAGCGAAAGCTTCTTCCCGCTGGGGAGCTGGCAACAAACCTCTCCCGCTGCCTGGGATGGATTTGCCCGCCTGGCCCGCAGCGGCGATGGAGTGGTCGCCGTGTTCCGCAACAAGTCAGGCGCTGCGAACGCGCGAGTCGAACTGCCATTGATTCCGGATGGGAGCTACCGTGTGCGTGCGGGCATCGGTGGAAGGGAACTGGGCATCTTCAACCGGGCAGCGTGGTCCCGGGGGGTGATCGTGCCGTTTACCGGGCCGGCCGAAGTACTGGAACTACAGCGCGTGTGAGCAGCAGGTACGAGCCCAAAAAGACAAGGGCGCGACAGTCTCGCGCCCTTGTCCTTTTACAGATGGGGATCAGCACCCTTTTTTGCAGCGCGCCATGATGGCGGCGTGCAGCCGGTCGCGGAGGCCGGAGGGCATGTCGTAAATCTCATGCGAGCGGTAGATCTGAATGGTTTTCCGGGTGGTGTTGAGCGTGACCTCGCAGTGGTCGCAGGTCTCGAGGTGCTGCTGTAGCTGGCCGCGCAGCTCAGGGTTGATGGCGTCGTCGAGCATGTCGTCGAGCAGGGCAAGAAACTCAGAGCAGGTCATTTCTTTACCCCTTTCGCCCGTCGGAGGAAGTAGTTGCCACGCTCCGCGAACGGGAGCCGGTTCGCGGAGACCCCATTTGCGCCCGCTTCCGTTTGAAGTAGCGGGTCAGACGTTCGCGCAGTTGCAGGCGCGCCCGCAAAAGCCTCGACTTCACTGCCGGGATGCTCAATCCGAGGGCTTCTGCCGTTTCTTCGGTGGAGAGGCCCTGCACGTCGCGCAACTCGAACACGACACGGAAACCCGGCGGGAGACCTTTGATGGTCTTTTCCAGGATCTGGTGCAACTCTGCCTGGCTGTAGTTCTGCTCCGGATCGGGGGCCCAGTCCGCCAGATCGCGCGGCACGCTGCCCTCTTCCGTCTCGACGTCTTCGTCGATCGAAACCATCTTGCCTGTGCGCCGCTTGCGCAACCGCATCAGGCTCTCGTTGACTGCGATTCGGACCAACCATGTGTAGAACTTCGAGTTTCCCTGAAATTGTTCGAGCTTCTCGAATCCTTTGACGAACGTGTCCTGCGTGACGTCCTCGGCGTCCTCGCGGTTTTGCGTAATGCGCTGCGCAATCCGGAAGATCTGCCGCTCGTACTTGCGGACCAGCTCCTCGTAGGCCGAGACATCACCGCCGCGTACCCTTTCGACTAGGGCTACGTCGGGATGCTGCTCGTTCTCTCCTGCTATGGGTTGGATGGTCGCCATGGAAGTTGGTTGCGAAATTCGGCGGGTGGTTGACCCTTTTGCCGGTTCAGCATCTCGCTTTCTTCATTCTAAAGGACGAACCCGGGGAATCACGTGAGGTATCGATGCGGTATTTCTTCGCTCCGCAGGGCTGGGGGCGTGACTGGCGTGATGCGCGACGCTGTTACCCGCGTCCAATCAGGGATAGAGTGGATGTATGAGGGTACGGATTTCCCGATGGTTCCCCTCCAGGTTCGGTAAGGCCTGCCTGGCTGGATTGGTTTGTCTGCTGGTTGCCGCGGTTCCCCTTATGGGACACGCCACCGAGGGCGTTGCTGCCGCGGAAGGCGGGTCTGGGGCAACCACCAAGAAGCACCCTGCGAGCAGCAGTAAGAAGAAGTCATCGAAGTCGGCCCACCGAGCGCGGCATCGTGGGACTCCGGCGCAACGCCGGGCCCGGACTGCGCGGCTGAAACAGGCTTTCGTCGCCTCGTCAGAGCTGCGCCCCATGGCGGCGCAGTTGCAGACCATGCGCACGCCGGCCGCATATGGCGGGGTGACGAGCTACGCACAGCATCACACCGGCGATGCCGCCGCGGCTGCGTATCTCGCACTGGGACGCGCCTATCAGCAGGACAAGCGCTATCCGGATGCTATATCGGCTTTGCAGCAGGCGAAGAAGCATAGCGATGTCCTGGGTGATTATGCGGATTTCCTGGCGGCTGAGTGCTACCACGCCCAGGAGAACGAGACCGCGGCTGAAGCTCTGCTCAAGGGCTTCAACGAGCGGTATTCCGACAGCATCTTTGAGATCGAAGCGCCGGAGCTGGAGGCGAACGTGCTGCTCGCGCAGGGAAACCCCACCGCTGCGCAGAGAGCGCTGCTCACCATTGCCGACGAAGCGAAGGACAAGCCGAACTACGAGCTGACGGCGGCGAAGATCGCCTATGCCATCCAGCAAAACGACGAAGCTCTGCGGCTCTTCAAGCACCTGTTGTTGAGCCATCCATTGAGTCCGGAGGCTGAGGTGGCTCGTGCCCGGCTTACTGCCATGGGGGCAGAGAGCAGCCTCACTCCCGCCGAACTACGAAGCCTGGCGGACGCCTATTACAACGCCGGCCGGTACCAGCTTGCGTCGGAGCAATACCATGCCCTCGCGCGCAATACGCAGATCGACTCGAACACACGCGACGGGTTTGCCGTGGCCGCAGCGGGCTCCGATCTGAAGCTGAAGCGCCTGACAGACGCGCAAGCCCGCGCGCTGCCCGATACGAATGATGACAACGGCGCCCGCCGGCTTTATCTGCTGATGGAACTGGCGCGCAACGCGCAGAACGACGGCGAGCAGCAGCAGCTTGTGAGCCAGCTGGAGGCGCGGTTCCCGCAAAGCCAGTGGCTGGCCGAAGCCCTCTTCTCCAGCGGCAACATGTATATGTTGCGGCGTGATTATCCCCAGGCGGTCACCTATTACTCCTATCTTGCGACGCATTTTCCCAGCGGCCACAACTCGGCCGCCGCACATTGGCGGGCGGGATGGCTGCTTTACCGCCAGGGGAACTTCACGGAGGCGGCACGCATATTCGACGAGCAGATCAAGCTGTCCCCGGATGACACGCTGCGAGCGGCGGCCCTTTACTGGCGCGGCCGTCTTTATGAGCTTCAGGAGAAGAAGCCTGCCCTTGCGGCTGCGAATTATCGCGCGGTGGTCTCGCGGTATCAGCATTATTTTTACGCGCAGATGTCGCGCGAGCGCCTGAAGGTGCTGGGCCAGCCGGAGCTTGTGTCGCAGCACTTGGATGGCTACCAGCCGCAGCCGGTGCCGCACCTGGTTGACACTTTTCCGGCGGACTCGCCGCACATCGCGAAGGCGAGGTTGATCGCCAACGCCGGGCTGAACGAATACATTGCGCAGGAGCTTGCCGCCGATCCGGATTACGAATCGTGGGGCGCGCTGGCCGAAGCGCAGATCTACGCATCGTTTGGTGAGACTTACCGTGCCATGCGGTCGCTGAAGAAGGCGTTGCCGTATTACACTTCGGCGCCTCTCAAGTCGATCCCGCTGGCCTACTGGCGGATTCTGTTTCCGGAGGCGTGGTGGGACACCATCAAGACCGAGAGCGCGAAGAACGGTCTGGACCCTTATCTAGTGGCTTCGCTGATCCGGCAGGAGTCGGAGTTTAATCCGTCGGTGATTTCGTATGCCAACGCTTACGGCTTGATGCAGATCGAGCCGAGTGTAGGCAAGTCACTGGCGAAGCAGGAGGGAATTTCTGGGTTTCAGACCTATCAGTTGCTGAACCCGGACGTTAATATTCGGCTCGGAACGCGTTATCTGCGCCAGACGCTGGACCATTTCGGCGGGGTACAGGAGTATGCGCTGGCTGCCTATAACGCCGGGGATTCGCGCGTGGTGGATTGGCAGGCCGCGGGGCCGTACCGGGGCATGGACGAGTTTGTGGAATCAATTCCGTTTACGCAAACACGGGACTATGTGCAGGCCATTCTGCGCAATGAGGAAATCTACCGGGGCATCGATGCAGCCACCGGTGCGCAGGCCAAGGCGGGGATTGCTTCGCGGTAGTTTCGCACAATCGCTCAAAGCGAAGGGCTGCGGGCGAGGCATTGCTCGCGCCCTTTGTCGGCTGCGAGACAATCTTTCAAATGTTGACATTTCACAAATAGAACCCAGGTCGCCAATCTCATCATGTGATTCTGATTGACGAAAGGGGCGACGTCCGGCAACACTGTTTTCGACCCGGTATCGTCCAATACTCCGGGTTGATTCTCGCAGCTGCAGCTGTTGTTACAACAGAGTCGGCGCGGATCATCGCATCGGCTTGCTTGCATCTCAACCCTTAGGGAGGGCAGGATGACAGCCGACTTGCAGTTTCTGGAAGAATGGATCCCCGAAAGAATGGACCCCGGTACGGTTTTCGTTCTTGAAAACCAGACTTCGCTGGGGCATGCCCAAAACCCTTACGTCGCGGTCATGTCGTGCCCGCGCTGCGGAACGATGGGTCTGATTACGCGCCGGCAGCTGTGCGGTGTGGAACCCATGATCTGCGGCGGCGACTTCTGCTCGGCGGAGTACCAGCTTCGTGGCGAAAACATCTGTTACCGTAATCCGCAATAAATGGCTGACCGAAACTTGGGGCCCCGGTTCGCCGGGGCACCATATTACGCGTAATGCTATATGCCGAGATCCGCGCGCGGATTTCCCACCAGCTTCGCCGGATCTGCAAGCCGGTCAAATTTTTCTCCACTGATGAATCCACTCTTCACGGCCGCCTCGCGCAACGTCAAGTTCTCCTCGATGGCGCGGTGGGCAATCTGCGCGGCCTTGTCGTAACCAATCGCCGGGCTCAGCGCCGTCACCAGCATCAGTGACTCGCTCACGTACTTCTCAATGCGCCGGCGATCGAGCTCGATGCCTTCGACGCCGAATTCGCGGAAGCGGCTGGAAGCATCCGTCAACAACCGTGCCGACTGCAATACGTTCCAGATAATAATGGGGCGCATGGCGTTTAGCTCGAAGTTTCCTTGCGATCCGGCAAACGCGACGGCGGTATCGTTGGCAATTGCCTGGATGCAGACCATCACCATGGCTTCCTGCTGGGTTGGATTGACCTTGCCGGGCATGATGGAACTGCCTGGCTCGTTATCCGGCAGAATGAGCTCATGCAGGCCGGCGCGCGGTCCTGAGCCCAGCCAGCGCAGATCGTTGCCGATCTTCATGAGCGCCACAGCGAGCATGCGGAGCGCCGCACTGGCGTTCACCATCGCATCGAGCGATGCCTGCGCGGCGAACTTGTTACGCGCGGTGACGAACGGGTGGCCCGTCATGCGTGCGATCTGGTCCGCTACTTTTGCGCCGAACTCGGGGGGTGCATTCAGTCCCGTTCCAACTGCCGTGCCTCCGATGGCGAGTGGATAGAGACGCTTCAGTGCATCGTGCAGCACTGCGATCGCGTCTTCAAGCTGGACGGAATAACCCGACCAAGCCTGGCCAACCGTGAGGGGGATCGCATCCTGCAGATGGGTGCGACCGAGCTTTACCACATCGACCCAGGCGCGCGCCTTGATCCAGATCGCATCCTTCAGCGCCGTTACTGCCGGAATCAGCTGATCGTGGAACGCGAGCACGGTGGCGATGTGCATGGCCCCGGGAAAGGTGTCGTTGGAGGACTGCGACATGTTCACGTCCTCATTGGGGTGGATGGCGTTTTTGGTGCCCAGCTTTCCGCCAGCAAGTTGGATGGCGCGATTGCCGATGACCTCATTCACGTTCATGTTGGTCTGGGTTCCGGAGCCGGTCTGCCACACGAAGAGCGGGAACTCGCGATCGAGGCTGCCGCGGATAATCTCGTCGCAAACGCGGGCGATCAGGTCAGCTTTCCAGCCCGGAAGCTTGCCGACTTCACCATTCACCAGGGCGGCGGCCTTCTTGACGTATCCGTAAGCGCGGCAGACTTCAACCGGCATGCGGTCATTGCCAATGGCGAAGTGGTGCAGCGAGCGTTGGGTCTGCGCTCCCCAATAGTGTTCGGCCGGAACGGCGATCGACCCCATGGAATCGCTCTCGATGCGTTCGCCGGTCGCGCCGGTGCCAATTGGCAGGTCGAGAATGCGGTGTTCCGTTTCAGGTTTTGCCATGGTGGTGCCCTCGTTACTTCTTAGAGATGCGTGTGAGGCGTTGGCGCCTCAAAAACGGCGTTGCGGAACCTGCCAGGTCGACGGCGAGGCCGGGAGGTCGCGGGGTCGGTCCGGCCTGAACGCTAATGGATTTCCCGAGTAGAATGATGATGAATCGGCTTTATAGGACCCCGTTCTGAAGCCGCATTTCAGCCATGCCCGGATGGCGAAACTGGCAGACGCAGCGGACTTAAAATCCGCAGGCCGCAAGGCCGTGGGGGTTCAAGTCCCCCTCCGGGCACCA
>NZ_DASXYM010000130.1:0-21946 GCF_036502485.1 Occallatibacter sp.
CCAACCTCCGCCGTGGCATCAATCACAGCGGTCGCGTGAATGCCCGGCGCATACGCCGGCGGCTGATAGAAAAGACCCAGCGCACGCGAGAAGGCAAGATATGGATTTTTGATCCGAAGTGTCGCGGTGCTGATCTCCGGAAATTCCGGCTCAACCAGAACCGCGGCCGCCTCCGTCGTGCGCGCCAGACCGGCGTATTTAGGATTGGCGACAAAGGTGATCTCGCTGGGACCGGCGTCCTCAATACCTTTCACGCCAGTGATTTCGAGCTCGGCGTTCCCGCGCAGCTCCGCGCCCAGCGCACTTGCCAATTCGCCTAACGTCATCGGGTGAATTGTAAATGCCGCGGCCGCGAGCGGCAGAGCTAGTTGCCGCTGTCGGTCGGGAACAGATCCGGCTGCGAGGCGCTGGAGGGCCGCCGTCTCCCCGCGCCAATCAGGCTCAGAACCTCGAGGTTCTGAATCGCCTGGCGAGGCACGAAGATCCGCTGCGTGTTGGAGCGCTGATCAGGAGGGGTGAGCATCAGCCCCGCGCCCTCCACCAGCGACTTGTCATTGGCAGCAAGGCCCTCGAGTTCCTCGCCATCGTTCAGAGTCATCCGGATCCACAATCCGGCGCTCCGGGGACGCACCGCAAAGCGCTTATGGTTCAGCCGCTCAGGATTGGCCTGATCGGCCGGCGAAGGGAAGTCGCGCACATAGCAGACCCACTTCACCGTCTCCCAGCGGATCCAGACCACCTTGCCTCCAAGGTCCAGGATCTCCATCTCCGGCCCGCCCTGGCCGAAGTTCATTGCAGCGTATCCGGCTACCCAGTCGCGGCTGAACTTGCGTACAATCACCGGCTTGCGCTGCGAGGCCATCGGATTGCCATTGTCGCACAAAGCAGGCCGCAGGATGCGGCGCCGCCCTCGGCAAGAGAGCATCTGTTACAAAGTGGCGAAGTCACAGCGCTTCTCAATTACCCAAATACCGGTCATTCACTCGCTCACGCTGCCACTCTGGCCCTGCGTAACTCTCAATTCCACTCTTCCCGAATGAACTCCCTCCGGTGCAGATTTGCGCCTTCCTTATCTGTTCATTTTTACGTGGTTATGATAAGGTGGCCTTTTGAAACGAGTGCCAGTAGACCGTTAAGCAGTTCTGGATGAGGCACTTGGAGGCGACCCAGACGCCAGTACGAGAGGAAACTCGATGCCCGATTACATCTACCTCCTCGAAAACCGGCTGTCGGCCGACCAACGAAGCGCCTTGCGGCTACTGCGGGATGCGGCGCGCGAAGCAGAGATGATCCTGTTTCTGGTTGGCGACGCTGTCCGGGATCTCACCAGCGGCCATGCCGTGCGCGACCTTGAAGTAGCCGTTTATGGTAATGCTCTCAAGCTCAAGAAACCATTGGAGGAGGTGGGCGCTAAGGTCTGGGGTGAACATGATGCCTCCCGCACCCTGTATCTCTGCTTCCCCGGTACCGTGCGGGTGGATGTGGCGAGCGCGCATCGCGTGGAGTACAAAAAGCCAGGCCACCCTACCTACCATTGGGGTTCCATCCAGGAGGACCTCAGGCGCCGCGATTTCACCGTAAACGCCATGGCCATCTCGTTGAACGAGGGATCGTTCGGATTGCTGATGGACCCGCTGAACGGGGTAGCGGACATCGAGGCGAGAGCATTGCGTCTGGTGTCCAATTACGGTTTTCTTGACGAGCCGGCGCTGCTGATTCGAGCCACGCGCTATAAGACGCGTCTGGGATGGGAACTGGACCCAAAGACCGAGACCCGCTACGAAAACGCCAAGGCTGAAGGCGTGATCGAGTCCCTGTCGGACTTCCAGCGCAGCCGCGAACTCGAGCAAATCGGGCATGAGGACGGCGGTTTCCGCGTCTTGCAGGCCCACGAGGCCGAAGGATGGATGAAGGTGCTCTGTCCCGCCTGGACAACCGCCAAGGTCGACACGGAGAAGTTGCAGGCATTGCATGACCTGTCAGTGGAACTCCTGGTGCAAGGTGTGCACGCCGATATTTCAGCTCCCCAGATGCAGTTGCTTACGGCCAAAATGAACCCGAAAGAGTTGGCCGGTCTCAAGAAAACGCTGCTGCGCCCAGGATTTGTGGAAGAGTGGAACAGTCTGGACGCCTTTGCCTCCGGCTTCCAGAAGGTCTTGCTCGCAAAGGAGAACCAGCAGCCCTCGGCAGCTTTCAAGTTGTTCACGAGCTATGATCCGGAAGCCGTTCTCTGGCTTGGGTTTACCAGCAAAGACAAAGCGGTTCGAGAACGCTATAACGACTTCCTGAAGGTGTGGCCGGAGCAGCGTCAGAAGATGCCGTACGCCCTCATGCAGGAGATGCGGATCCGGCCGGAACTGGCGAATTACAACGAGATCCTGCACCAGGTCTTTCTGCAGCTCATCGACGGCAAGCTGACTACCCCGGAGGAGATGAAGGCGTTCCTCGAGCCGTACTCGCCGCCCGCCCCGCCGCCGCAGGTTACCGTGAAGCGGACCCGCGGCCGGAAGGCCGAAAAGGTGAAGGAGACCTTCGAGGAGGACGAGGAGGAATCCGAGGACGATGGCGACGACGACGATCTCGACGACATGGGCCAGGATGACGAAGAGGTAGAGACTCCTGTACGCCTGGTCCGCGGCGATGGAGACGAAGAGGACATGCCGGCAGTAAGAGTGGATGAGGAAGACTCCGCCGACGATGAGGCCGAGGAGGAAGACGAGGAAAACGAAGAGGACGAAGAGTCGGCGCCCAAGCCCACCAAAGCTGCCCAAAAGAGTGCTCCCGCAAAGGCCGCCAAAGCGGCTGAAAAGACGCCTCCCAAGAAGCATGTGGAGCCTGCTAAGGCCCCTGTCAAGGCCGCTCCTGTCCCTGCAAAGCACGCTCCCGTCAAGGCAGCCCCGGCGAAACACGCTCCTGCGCCGGCGAAACACGCCCCTGCGAAGCCTCCTGCCAAACCGGCCGCTCCGGTAAAAGCGGCAGCCCCCGCCAGGAAGCCGGCTGCGCACGCTCCGGCCAAGCACGCCCCGGTGAAGAAAGCAGCGCTGAAGCCACACGCCAAGCCGGCGCACAAGTCGGTTCCGAAGGTTGTGGCCAAGTCCGGGAAACCGGCGCCCGCGAAGGCGAAGCCTCACACGCCTGCGAAGAAAAGCGGAGCAAAGCCCGGCAAGAAGCGTTAGATCGAGAAACGGTTTGACATTGGGGCGCCTGAACGGGCGCCCTTTTCATTGCCGGCATGTCGACCGCTGCGACTCTCGGAGTGAAACACCGGCTCGTGGAAGATCTTCTCCATGCGGTTCACAGCGTGCTGCATACCCCTGCAAGCCCCTCATCCGGAAGCCCGTCTGGTTTAATCGCTTATTTATATTGCAGATGAATTGTTGTCTCAGTTACGGGGCAGCTGACGTGGACCAGTGCCTGCTGAAACGCCGGGGCGGTGAGGGCCACGTGCGGGTTGTTGGCGAACCCGAACCCCTCTTTCGGAATCCCGATCAGGTTGCGATCGAGCTTGGCATTGGAGTTCTCGTCGTGGATGACGGCTACTCCGTAATCGCCTGGGAGCAGGTTGGGCCACTCGGCCACCGCAGTGCGGGTCGCTTTATCAATGGGAGCAGGACCGTGGCGGAAGGCTTTGCTTTTGTCTTCAGGCCAGCCGGGCGACGACGAAAAGAGGATGGTGCCGAGGTTGCCGCGAGTGTTGCGGAATCCATCCACGTGGATGCGCAGAGTGCAGCTGCTGGATGACGCGGATTGCGCGCCTCCGGCAAGCGAGGGAGCGGCAGAAGTCGAAGCGGCATCCAAGCCGCGGCCAAAAGCCCCGGCCGCTTCCGTGGTCCCCCATCCTGTCGCCGGCAACAAGACGACAGGATGGGGCACAGGAGGTTGTGAATGGATTTGCGGTGCGGACAAGCAGGCAAACGCCACCGCCGACACAAGGCACAGCGGAACGCGCGTGGTCACGAACCGGGTCACAATGCTTTGAATAGAGATTTCCCGATCAAGTTACGCCAGAGGGAAGGTGAGACAGCTCCGTCTCTTTGGAGTCGTGCTTGATGAGCGGGGAATTTGGGTCCCAAGGGAAGCGTCGGGACCCGGTGAGGTTTAGTAGCGTGCCCGGGCGCGGCCACCGCCGCCCCCGCTGCTGCCTTTGCGCGCCTGGTAACAATCGCGACAGAATACCGGACGGTCGCCGCGCGGTTCGAACGGAACCGTCGTGGGCTGACCACATCCAGAACAGATTACGGGTGTTCCCTGCGAAGGAGCGGAACGGTACCCGGACCCACCACCTCCAGCCATCTGGTCATTTTTCTTGGCCGTCCGGCAGGGCTTGCATCGCTTGGGTGTCGAGTAACCGCGCTCCTGAAAGAACGCTTGATCAGCGGCTGTGAAAGTGAAATCTTGTCCGCAGTCGCTGCACGTGAGTTGAATATCGCCGGCCATGGGTCTCCTCAGTGACGAGTAGTTCATCCACTGTAGCATCTTTTGGCGGCGAATCTGTCAACAGGTTCCGTCCTTACGGTTTATTTACGCTCTCGGCAGAGCGTTTCAACTTTGTTGACCAGAGCCGGGGACGTCCGGGAAACTGCATCTAACCGGTTGGTTCTGTTGAGAATGGGTGGATGACGTTGCCGAAGTTAGCGGACTGGCTCCTCGCCGACCTGAAGCTTCCCGGGGGTGTACACGGCAAGGCGGAGCCCGAGCATGCCTGGTGGCGGGTGATGTGCCTTACGGGCGTGGATTACTTCTCGACCCTCGGCTATCAGCCCGGGATCGCATTCCTGGCCGCCGGCGTGCTCTCTCCGGTTGCTACCCTGGTGCTCGTGCTCGTCACGCTGTTTGCGGCCCTGCCGCTCTATCAGCGCGTGGCTAAGGCGAGTCCCAACGGACAAGGCTCCATCGCCATGCTCGAGCGGCTGTTTCCGGAGTGGGGCGGCAAGATCTTCGTACTGGTGCTGCTCGGCTTTGCTACCACCGACTTCATCATCACCATGACCCTCTCCGCGGCAGACGCCGCGGCGCACTTCGTGCACAATCCGTTTGCGCCGGCGTGGCTGCAGGGGCAAATGCTGGTGACGATTCTGCTGCTCGCCGCGTTGGGCGTCGTGTTCCTCAAGGGATTCAAGGAGGCTATCGGCATTGCCGTCCTTCTGGTGGCCGCGTATCTGCTGCTGAACGCAATCGTGACGGTGCGGGCTGCGATCGAGGTAATGCGGCATCCCCATGTGGTGAAGATCTGGGAGAGCGCGGTATGGGCGCAGCATCCCAACTGGTGGGGCGTGGTAGGGCTCTGCCTGCTGTTGTTTCCGCGCCTCGCGCTCGGGCTGTCGGGGTTTGAAACCGGCGTGGCGGTAATGCCTCTCATCAAAGGCGAGACGCTGGAGCAGCGGGTTCGCAACACCCAGAAGCTGCTGGCTACGGCTGCGTTGATCATGAGCGTGTTTCTGATCGCCACCAGCTTTGTAACCACGGTGCTGATTCCACCGCAAGAGTTTCAAGACGGCGGGCAGGCCAACGGGCGCGCACTGGCGTATCTGGCCCACGCCTATATGGGCAACGCTTTCGGGTCGGTGTATGACATCAGCACAATTCTGATTCTGGCGTTTGCCGGAGCTTCGGCTATGGCCGGATTACTCAATTTGATCCCGCGCTATCTGCCGCGCTTCGGCATGGCCCCGGAATGGGCGAGGGCGTCGCGGCCGCTGGTGCTTGTGTTCATGGGAGTCGGTTTCCTGGTGACGACCGCGTTCCACGCCAATGTGGATGCGCAGGGCGGCGCTTATGCCACCGGCGTGCTGGTGCTGATTACCTCTGCGGCGTGCGCGGTGACCATGGCCGTGTGGGATACGCGCGCCAGGTGGATGTACCTGGCGGTGGCCCTGGTCTTCATCTACACGACCTTGATGAACATTGCGGAGCGGCCGGAAGGATTGAAAATTTCCTGCATGTTCATTGCGACGATCCTGGTGGTGTCGTTTGCATCGCGGGCGACGCGCTCAACGGAGTTGCGCATTACCGGCGTGAAACTCGACGCGGCGGCGGAGGACATCATCCGGTCGGCTGGCGCGGAATCTGTGCGCGTTATTCCGCGCAAGCCGAAGCCGGCCACGGCCGAGGATCTGGATCGGCTGGACAACATGATCCGCAAGGTGCACGGGCTCCCCCCCCACGCCAAGATCGTATTCCTGCAGGTGGAGCGGACCGATGCGTCGGAGTTCTCGGATCAACTCCGCGTGGAAGGTGAGCGGATTCAGAACCATTGCATTCTCAGCACGCGTAGTCCCATTGTCGCGAATTCCATCGCAGCCTTCCTCCTGCACGTGGAACAGATGACCGGGTGCGTGCCGCACATTTACTTCAACTGGAAAGAAGGCAATCCGGTGGCGAACATCTTCCGCTTCCTGTTCCTGGGCGAGGGAGATGCGGCCCCCCTCACCCATGAGGTGTTGCGGAAAGCCGTGCCGGAGATTGCGCGCCGGCCGATTGTCCACGTCAGCTGACTACCTGCGGCCGGGCTGCCCGCGCGCCCGAAGCGCAATCCACGACCACCAGCGGCACGGCGAACACACACCTGTGACAGCGCGCACAGTGACCAGGCGACAGGTGGCGCATACTTTCCTCCTGCCGCTTCTCTCGGCGGACAGGAGATCGTTTGCTCCAAAATCTCCAACTCGGGCGCATCGGGTTCGTTTCGGGTCAAACCAACCCAGCAAGCATCGTTTACCAGAAAATTATTAGGTGCATTGTTTCTTGTTTCCGCGCATGTTTAGGGCCACTCGTTGAAAACAAAGTGGCTTAGCGAAAACCATATAGTGTTTCAGCTCACATTTGGGGGCGGAACTCCCGGCCTCCGGCGCAGGCAATGCATCGTTCCCCCGCATCGCATGATAACTGGTTGGTAAATACCCAACCCCCCCCGTCCCTTAGTGAAGTCGACCCGTTCCGCGACCGGCGCGTAGGATTTCAATGCGTGCCGCCCACCCCCTTGCGCACCGGGGGAGGGGCTTGTAAGCTCAGGAAAATCAAGCGGGGATCGAAACAGATTGGGTGAAAGCCTGACCATCGAGGTGAAGAGTACCCGCGATGCCATTGCGCCTGCAGCGGAGAAAGCCGAGGCATGGCTTGAGGCATACCATCCATCACCCAGGGCGAAGTACCTCGCCCCGCTGGCCATTGAAGAGATTGTGACCAACTGTATCGATTATGCGTATGACGATGGCGGGGAACACACCATCGTGTTTACGCTCAGTGTTGCGGATCAGGCGCTGACCCTGACCGCGGTTGATGATGGACATGCCTTCGATCCACTGGCGGAGCAAGGTCCGGATCTGACTCTCCCAGTGCAGGACCGTCCAATCGGCGGGTTGGGGATTCATCTCCTGCGCAACCTGGCGGACGCAATCAGCTATGAGCGCCGCGACGGGCTGAACCGGCTGACGTTGACCAAGGCGCTTTCCTGAACTCAACTCAGGACAAAGCCATACGGCGCCTGCGGGCCGAGTTTTTCCTATCCACAGACGGTCTTCTCTAGTAGTTTTCGACTATGCAGAACATCTCCCCGGGATCGGCTCCGTCGCAAATCCTGAGCATTCAGGGTGTCCCGGTGGTGACCGTTGTGGGGCGTCTCGACACGGCAACTGCGCCGGCATTTGACGCGCAGATTGCTGCGTTGCTCGAGGAGAAGCACAAGCGCGTCCTTCTTGATGTGTCCCGGCTTGTTTACCTCAGCAGCCTGGGGCTTCGCTCAATCCTCAAAATCATTAAGTCCACCGCCCAGAACGGCGGCCGTACCGGCATCTTTTCAGTTCCACCTCAGGTGATGGAGTTGATCGAGATCTCCGGGTTCCAGTCTTTACTGGATATCTACCCTGACCGGGAAAGTGCGTTGACGGCAAGCCGCATGTGAGGCGTGCCGTTTCGGACTCGCAACCGGGACCTAAGAAGACTGGCGTCTTGTGGTCGGCTGTTCAAACACGATGCCGAGTGAGTTTGGTGATGCGCCCGGTGCGGTTCCAGTCGGAGACGTAGATGTTCGTGTCGCGATCAATCAAGCATCCATGCGCGGCGGAGAACGTGGCGGTGGCGATCGCGGCCGGATCGAGATCGTAATTGGCCCATTGCGTCTTCAACGGATTGTCGCCAAGGAAGGCCACCGGGACATTGTCGCGGTCGAGGATCACGACGCGGCCTTCCAGTTCGGACACGATGGCGTAATCGCCGTGGAAGCTGACCTGGCACGGCCGGCGTAGATGCTCCGTGACGGTGCCGGCGTATTTGCCGTCGAAATCGAAGTGGCAAAGACGGCGGTTCTCGCGGTCGCAGACCAGCAGCAGCGGCTGATCGTAGCGGGTGTCGAGTGCGAGGCCGTGGCTGCAGTTGAGCAAACCGGGGTCAGAGCCTTTGCCGGAGTAGCTGCGCATGTAGTTGCCGGTGCGATCGAAGCGGAAAATGCGGGAGTCGCCATAGCCATTGGCGATGAAGATGCCGCCATCGGGTGCGGGGAGTGCGGCGGTGAGGCGCCATTCGTTGGGAGCTTTGAATCCGGCTTGCCCTGGCGCGGTGATCTTGAGAACGGGCGTGCCGTCTAGCTTCATCTTGACGAACAGCCAGTTCTCCTGGGGAGTGCCCTTCTGCACGGTGGTGTAGAAGTATTCGATTCCGCCTTCTTCGGCGTGGAGAATGGAGTGGACTTCAGGGAATTCCGCGGCGATGGTCTTGAGGAAGCGGCCATCGGGAGTGTAGACCAGAATGCCGGTGGTGCTTTGCGTGCTGATGTAGATGTTGCCGGCCTTGTCCTGCGCGATTGCGCCATGGGTTCCCCCAAACGTGGTTCCGGCGGGGAGGGCGCCCCAGTTGGGGACGACTTCATAGGTCCATTCGCCGTTGCCCGTCAGAAGACGCTGCGAGGGTGTTTGCATGTCAGATGCCTTTGCGTAGGATGGGGCGGAGACTGCGGCTGCGGCTATGCTGGCGCCGGCCGTGGCAAGAAAATTGCGGCGGGAGCAATCGTGCTTCATGGCGTGATCCTTGCGGAAGTATCGTCAGGCTGTGCCGGCGTGTTGAAGAGATACACGTGGAGCAGGCGAGGCATGTCTTTGAGTGCGGCGGCTGTCTGTGCGGTCACCTTGGTGCCGCTGAGGTTCAGGTAACTCAGCTGCGAGAGCGTGCTGAGTTTCGCAAGACCACTCCCCGTGATGGATGTGCCTTCAAGATGCAGTGCGCGCAAATGCGTGAAGGTGCGTAGCGTGTCAAAGGACGCGTCCGTGATGGCGGTCCGCGCCAGTTCGGCTTCGACGATGTAGGGACCGTACTTCTGAAATTGGGCCAGTTGCGCGTCGTTGAACGTGAAGGCGATGTCGTTGGTACGCAGGATGAGGCCGTCGCTCGGCTGGTTCGAGACGGGCACGAGTTTGGCGCCCTGGCTCTGCTGCATGCGCTGGATTTCGGGCACGAGCGCGCTGTAGTCGCCGACCGGTTGCGGGGGCGTTTCACTTCGATCCGCGGGGAGATTGACGCCGGCTACGGTACTAGCGGAAGGCGATGCGCCCGCACGGATCCAGGCGCGGATCCAGGAGATCTCTTCCGAAGTGAGAGGCGTACGGCCTTCGGCCGGCATGAAATGCTTGTCACTGGCCGGAAGCGTGACGCGGACCAGGAGCAGGCTGAGTTCAGGCTTGCCCGGAGATACGGCGGCGCCGTCTTGTCCGCCGCGCATGAGGGCATCATAGGTGTCCAGACGGAGTCTGGCTTGCGCGTTGCTGCTGTTGTGGCAGGATACGCATCTGGCATCGAGGACGTGGCGGATGTGTTGTGCGTAAAACGAAGCGGGGTTTACGTTCTCGCTGGACTTGAGTCCGAAGACGGGGCGGAGGCCGGCAGGCATGTAGTGGGTGAGGTAATCGCTGCCGTGGCTGATGGAGCCGCCCTGGTGCGATGTCCAGATCAGCGCGAGCAGGGTTGCGGTGAGCAGCGCGGGGTAGATTGGTCGTCGTCTGCGCGCTGCCCATGCCGGGCGCGTCAGGACACACAGCATCAGGCCTACCGAGAGGGTGATGGCGCCCCATGCGTGGCGGCTGACGGTGGCGCCTGTGTCGCCCGCGCCGTAGGCCAGCATGTAGCCGAGGGCCAGGGTAGGAATGGCGACGGCGAGCGCAGCGCGGAGCACGAACCCGGCTGTTTCGCGCAGAGCGGGGCGGCGGGTTCCGCCAATTTCAAGCACAGGAAGCAGAAGAATCAGCCCGATGGGAAGATGCAGCAGCGCGGGATGAAAGCGGCCCAGAAACTGCAGCCAGTCGGCGTGCGCGCGACCGTCGAGTCGAAACATAAACGGGAGTGCGATGAGGGCGAGGCTCCCAATGAGGACACGGAGCCAAGCGGATTGTGCAATGCGCGCGCGTTTCACGCCGGTGGCCTCTTCCGCCGCGATCACGCGAGGAGATCCTTGACGACATAGGCCGGCTGAGGGCCGGTGAGGCGCTGGTCGAGCCCCTGGAAGTTATATGTGAGCTTGTTGTGATCGATGCCCAGGCACGCGAGGATAGTGGCGTTGAAGTTGCGCACGTGGACAGGATCTTTGACGACGTTATAGCTGTAGTCGTCGGTTTCGCCGTAGGTGAGGCCGGGGCGCACACCGCCGCCCACCATCCAGGTGGTGAAGCAGCGGGGGTGATGGTCGCGGCCGTAGTTGTCGGCGCTCAGGCCGCCCTGGCTGTAGACGGTGCGGCCAAATTCGCCGGCCCAGACAACCAGTGTGTCGTCGAGAAGCCCGCGGCGCTTGAGGTCCGTGACAAGCGCGTAGCAGGCGCGATCGGTTTCCTGGCAGAGTATCGGCAGGGTGCCGACCACGTCGCCATGTACGTCCCACCCGCGCTTGTAAACCTGCGTGAAGCGCACCCCTCGCTCGGCCATGCGGCGCGCCAGCAGGCAGTTGTAAGCAAAGCTGCCGGCGACTTTGGCGTCGGGGCCGTAGAGGTCCCACGTGGATTGCGGTTCCTTGCTGAGGTCAGCAAGCTCGGGGACCGAGGATTGCATGCGGAACGCCATCTCATACTGGGCGATGCGCGCGTTGGTTTCGGGGTCGCCGACATCGGCGAGAGTCTGGCGATTGATCTCTTCCACTGCGTCCAGCATTTTGCGGCGCACATCGCGATCGATGCCGTGGGGGTCGGCGAGATAGAGGACGGGGTCGCCGCCCGAGCGCAGGCCCACGCCGGCATATTCAGAAGAAAGAAATCCGCTGCTCCATAGCCGCGAGGAGACGGGCTGGTTGTTTTCCTTGGGATTGGTTTTGGTCTGCAGCACAATAAACGTGGGTAGGTTATCGTTCATGCTGCCTAGCCCGTAGGCGAGCCACGAACCGAGGCAGGGCTTGCCGGGGTTCATGTTGCCGGTGTTGATGAACATGATGGCCGGCTCGTGGTTGATAGCGTCCGTGTTGGTTGATTTGACAATGGTGAGATCGTCCACCATGCGCGCGGTGTAAGGCAGCAGATCGCTGACCCAGGTGCCGGTCTGGCCGTGTTGCTTGAAACCCCAGTGGGATGGGGCAATGGGGAACCGCGACTGCCCGGCGGTCATGCCGGTGAGCTGCTGATTGCCACGCACGGAATCGGGGATGTCCTTGTTGAACTGCGAGGCGAGGTTCGGCTTGTAGTCCAGCATGTCCAGCTGCGGAGGGCCGCCGGACATGAAGAGATAGATGGCGCGCTTGGCTTTAGGGGCGAAGTGCGGCAGGCCCAGGTTGTTGCGCGCGGCGAGTGCGGGATTCTTTGCGTCGGCGCCGTGACCGCGCAGTGCGGCGTCACCAAAGAGGCTTGCGAGTGCAGCCCAGCCGAGAACTTTGCCGGAACGGCCAAGGAACTGGCGCCGTGTCTCGACGGCAGTCCACTCGCGCTTGAGACCAGAGGGAATGGGCAGTTGCGTGACGTCGAGTTCGGGTTCGCAGTCGGTACAGAGTGGATGCTGCTTCATGGCGCCTCGGCTACTTGTTCAGTGTCTCGTCCAGGTTGAGCATTTCGTTGGCGATCATGGTCCAGGAGGCGAGCTCGGGCTCCGGAATATTACCAGCCGCATGACTCTCGCCTTCATGCACCAGAGCGCGCGCGGCCGTTGTGTCAGCGGCGTAGTGCTTTTGCATTTGCGCGAGCGAGGCTTCGAGCACGGCCATCGTTCTCGGCGTAACGTCGTGGGCGAGAAGGATCTCGCTCATGCGATTGATCCGGGCATCAGGCTGCGGACCGGCTTCGAGAATCACGCGCTGGGCAAGCGCACGCGCGGCTTCGATCCACTGCACGTCGTTCATCGTCACAAGGGACTGAAGAGGTGTGTCGGTGCGCTGGCGGCGCGTGCACACGGCGTCGCGGACGGGGGCGTCGAACGCGTCCATGCTGGCCGGCGAGGCCATGCGCTTCCAGTAGGTATACATGCTGCGACGGTAAAGCGCGGGGCCGTGGTCCTGCACGTAGACGAGCGTGTCGCTGGTGGGATAGCTGACCTGCTCCCAGACGTTCGGAGGCTGATACGGCTTCACGCTGGGGCCACCGATCTTATCGACGAGCAGGCCGCCGGACTGAAGCGCGATGTCGCGGAGCATCTCGGCATCCATGCGGAAACGCGGACCGTGCGAGAGCAGCAGATTGCGCGGGTCCTTTGCAATCTGTTGGGGCGTGGACCTGGCGCTCTGGCGATAGGCAGCGGACAGCACGATCAGCTTGTACATGTGCTTGATGTTCCAGCCGCTCTCGCGGAACTCGACGGCCAGCCAGTCGAGGAGCTCGGGATGGGTGGGACGCTGGCCCATGATCCCAAAATCCTCGTTGGTCTCAACGATGCCCGTGCCGAACAGCTCGTACCACATGCGGTTGACCGTCACGCGTGCGGTGAGTGGATTGTCAGGGCTGACGGTCCAGCGGGCGAGAGCGAGCCGATTGCGCGGAAGGTCTCTGGGCAGCGGCGGCAGATAGTGGGGTGTGTTGGCTTCCACGCGCTCTTCCCGCGCCGCGTAGTTGCCCCGTGCCAGCACGGAAGCGTAGGCGAGGGTTGGCTTTTCCCAGGCCACCTGCGTGACATCGCCGCCGCTCGAGATCTGGTCGAGCTCCCCGTCAAACGCGTGCATCTGGGCCTGCGCCGTGCGGAACGCTGGATCGACGCTGTTGAGGTAATACTCTCCAGCCACGTGAACCTGGTCCTCAGTCCACTGCGATTCTGGCTTGGAAGCAATCTCGGCGACGTAGTCCTCAAAGGGCAGGCGTCGGGCTTCATCGGCTGCCAGCGAGCGGCCGTAAAGGCGAATGTCCTGATAGCGAAGTTCCTTGGCGGGATTCGTGCCCGGTGCGCGCCAGCCGAGCTGCAGGGGCACGGAGGTGCGAATGCTGGCGCCGTGCAGCGTGTCGGTTTCGACCTGTGTCGGAGCGGAATTGCCGTCAAGGAAGATCTTCACGCCGGAGGCGCGGCCGGAGCCGTCATAGGTGAAGAAGATGTGTCGCCATGAGCCGTCCGTGGGGAGCGCTGCAACCGTCGAGACTCGGATAGCGATCAGCGGCGTGGTGTCGGGCGGAGGCTCTTTCTTCGGTTCTTCTTTCTTCTTCGGCTCCTTTTTCTTGTCCTCCTTCCTGGGCTCTTCCTTTTTGGGAGGCTTGTACACTGCGAGTTCCTGTTTGCTCAGATTCCGTGGAGAGGGATACCGGAAGGCTTCTTTGCCGTCGGGGTGCTTCTTGTCTTTTATGTCTTTGGGCGCGGAGTTGATCAGCTCGACGGTGAGGATGCCGTTGCGGACCGTGAGGTCCCAGCCGCGATTGTGCTGGGTGCTGTCCATCTTCGCGATCATGGCGCCGGCCTTGTCGTCGACCGCGAAGTACGGCGCAGAGCGAAACATGAACCAGCCGCCGGCGGAGAAGGCCTGGTTCTGCTCGAAGTCACCGGATTTGTCGAGTGTCACGCGCGTGTTCGACTGCATGCGGAAGTCCGGCCAGAGCCAGGTCGTTTCACCCCACTGCGGGGGCACGGTGGTGGCTTTGAAGGTTGCGGGATTTGCGTGCGGGGCGGTGTTGTGAAGCACGTCGCCGCTGCCTTCGTCCAGGCGAAGACGGATGAGCAGCTTGTCTGTCGAGACGGGTTGCGGCGGATTGTTGTGCGAGGCAAGCCAGGTGCGGACGAGACCGCGCTCGCGCAGGCGCATGGATCGAAGCTGCGCGAGGAGTTCAGAGCGTTTGGCGTAGACGCGGTCGTAAGCATCACGGTTCTGCGGTTTGGGGATGCGCACCACCGGGGTCCACACAGGGCGGTCGCCGTTGAAGGGCTTCTCGTCGATGTTGTTGAAGAACGCCGAGAGGGAGTAGAAGTCCTTTTGCGTTGTCGGGTCGAACTTGTGGTCGTGACAAACCGCGCAACCCACGGTAAGGCCCAGGAAGGTCGCGCCATACGCTTCGGTGCGATCGCGGGCGATGTTGAAACGCAGCTCCTCCGCTATGGTGCCGCCTTCATTGCTGCTCTCACCCATTCGTATGTACCCGCTGGCGATCAGCGGGTCGAGGTCTTTTCCGGGCAGCAGGTCGCCCGCTATCTGCTCGGTTGCGAATTGATCGAAGGGCTTGTTCGAGTTGAACGCGCGTATCACGTAGTCGCGATAAGGCCAGATGTGGCGGCTGTTGTCGTAGTGCAGGCCGTAAGTATCGGCGTAGCGCGCGTAGTCGAGCCAGTAGCGGCCGCGCTGTTCGCCGAACGCGGGCCGGGCGAGCAGGTTATCGACGAGGCGCTCGTAGGCGTCGGGTGAGTTGTCATTGACGAAGGCGCGGACTTCTTCGGGCGTGGGCAGCAGGCCGGTCAGGTCGAGCGTGACGCGGCGGATGAGGGTGGCTTTGTTGGCTTCAGGAGAGGGAGGCAGGCCGGCTTGGTCGAGCCTGGCGAGGATGAAGTTGTCGATCGGGTTGCGAGCCCAGCCAGCATGCGTTTTCAACTGCGGGACAGCGGGCCGTGTGGGAGCTGCAAAGGCCCAGTGTGGACGATACACAGCACCCTGCTTGACCCATTCCTTCAGGATGGCGATCTCCTCGGCGCTCATCGGCTTGGCTTCGCCTTGCGAGGTCTGCGGCATCAGGTAGTGCGAATCGTGCGACTCAATGCGCTTGATGAGTTCGCTCTGATCGGGATGGCCGGGCACGATGGCGTCGGGGTGGCCAGGGCGCTTCTTCATGGCGAATTCGGCCAGATCCAGGCGCAGGCCAGCTTTGCGCATCTCGGGGTCGGGTCCGTGGCAGGCGAAACAGCGCGCGGCCAGGATGGGCTGTACGTCCTGGTTGAAGTCCACGCGCCTGCCGTCTGCGATGCGAGAAGATCGGTGGCAGGCATTGAGCGCAACGAGGGCAAGCGAGAGGGCTGCAAGGCAGGACGCCTGCATGAGGCGTGAGCGGGCCTTTTGCCGGCGCGAAGGGGAAGATGGATGCAAAGCAGGGAACTCCTTGGCCTCTTACTGCCTGAATGTCGAGCGAACGACCTCCTTCTGGAAGAACGCCGGCCGGAAGAGCCGGACTATGCGAGTTTTTCCAGAGAGCAAAAGTTTCTCATTCTGCAAACGCGGTTGTCCAACCGCGGCGGAAGCGGACTCCTTCGAGTGCACACGAAAATGCCCGCCGGAGCGGCGGGCTCGACGCCTGGGTTGTGACTCCGCGGTCAGTGGGAGGGCGGGTCGGCCGGAGGCGGAGCGGGGTGATCTTTGGCGCGGAGAAAAGCAACGAGCTGCGCGATCTCTTCGTCACTGAGGGCGTCGCGGAAGGGGGGCATCTTCTGACCGCCATCAAGGATCTGGGTGGTCATCTTGCCGGCAGGCCACGCTTTGTCGTTGCGAATGTCAGCCAGCGCGGGAGCCTTTTTTGTGCCCTGCAAAGCGGGGCCGTGGCAAAAGCCGCACCCTTTGTCGCGATAGAGAGTGGCCCCGGCTTTGACATCGGCGGGCGTGTCTGCAGCGAATCCGGCGGTTGTGGCGAAGACGGAGACGAGGACCACGATAGCAGGGAAGAATTTAATGCCCGAAATCACTGGTCCATTTTCGCATGCGGGATAGTGGGGCTGTCTCGTACGGAAGGTGGAGGCGGCGGGCTGTAGGCTGGCAGAGATGGGACTGCGAGCGGGGATGTATTCAGGGGCATTGCGGCGCGAGTTGGCGTCGCGGAATCGGGAGTATGCGCGGGGGCGGGCGCATGTAGAGAGCTACGGAGATGATCCGGTGGTGGTGTACTGCCCCGAAGGCGATCGGCACGGCAACTTCTATGGGCCGGCGTATGCGGCGATCCTGGCACGGGCGCAATGGTCGAAGCGGTTGAACAAGGTGCACGCACAAGGGAGATCGCTTCCCAAGTGGGCAGAGGATCCGCATCGCAAGTGGCGGGAGCTGGACTCCTGCATGAGCTCGGATGCGCTGCTGATGAATGTTTTCTGTACGCTCGGTGTGGTGGAATCCGCGGCAGTGCGGCGGATGCTGGGGATCGGCGCGGAGGGCGTTCCGGAGTTTGGCTGGAAGGCGAAAGTGCCGCTGAAGTCGGGGCTCTTCGACCGTACTGAAGTGGATATGCGCTGGGGCGACCTCCTGGTTGAGGCGAAGCTGACCGAGGGAGATTTTCAAACGCGCAAGGCAGGTGTGGTGGAGGGTTACCGCGATTTTGATGAGGTGTTTGACCGCGAACTATTGCCGCGGGTCGAGGTGATGGTGGTTCGGCGAAAGACGGCCGAGGAATTCCATGAAGCCTATACCCAGGAGTGGGAGGATACCTCCGGCCTGGCGGCTGATGAGGTGGGAGAAGTTGCGCGAGAGTTCCAGGCGGGAGTGGTGGCCGAGGCCGAGGCGGAGGCGCCGCGCGAGATGCGCTATCGAGGCTATCAGCTCATCCGCAACGTGCTGGCTGCCCATGCAGTGGGTGCGCGGTTCTGCGTGATCTGCGACCAGCGCCGGCCCGACCTGAACGAGGCGTGGTTCGACGTGTTGCGCGCGGTGCGATCGGCCGAGTTGCGCACACGCATGAGCGCATTGAACTGGCAGGAACTTGCACAGGTGCTGCCAGATGGCCTGCGAGAGTTTCTGGAAGTGAAGTACGGCATCGGCGCGCGAGGCACAGGGATTTCGTCTGTAAGCGAATCAGAGTAAAGATGGGGCGCCGATGCCGCGCAGCGGATTCAGCGGTGCTTCTTGGTCTTTACCGGATTGGCTTTGCCGGCCGGGTGTTCGCGTTTGTGGCGTGCCAGGGCCTTGGCGACCACTTCAGCCGAGAGAGGCGCGTGCGACTGGGCTTGCAGCACGTCGGTTTTGGGCATGGAAGCAGGATTTGGTTCGTTGGGATTGGGCATGGATGCCTCCGGTTTGCGGAGGGCAGCGGCCATGAGGAGGTATGCCCCTCGCGCGCCTAGTATAGCGCCGATCCGGGTGAGCCGTACTACCTGCGGCGCAGCGGCGGCTTCTTGGTGATGGTGACCAGTTTGCCTGTCACTGCGTATTTGTTGCGCTCGACGGGCGAGGACAACACGAGGCTGGTGATGGGCGTGCCGTAGGGTAGAAGGGCTTCGATCAGCGCTTCAAGGTCGCTCATGTTGGTAGTAGTAACTTTCAGGAGCAGGTCGTCGCCGCCGGTGAGGTGGTGGCACTCGCGCACCTCTTCAAGCGTTTGCACGAAATCGAGCAAGCGGTGATATTGCGAGCCATTGCAACTCATGCGGATGAACGCCATGACTTCAAGGCCGAGAGCTTCGCGGTCGATGTCGATGGTGTAGGTGCGCAGGATCCCGACTTCTTCCATCTGGCGGAGGCGCTCGGCGGTGGCGGTGGGAGAGAGGCCTATGCGGCGTCCGAGTTCGGCTACGCTCAGGCGTGCGTTCTCCTGCAGCTCTTCCAGCAGTTTCCGACCGTAGCTATCCATCAAGGCCGTGGAATCCATTGCCATAGATATTCAGCATAGTTGATTCGGATTGTAAGTCGAACGTTGAGTACGCGTTCGATCTGTACTGCGTGCCGCGAGCTGCCTAGCATCAACTCTATGGACGTGTTGACTCTGGATGGCCAGCCACTGAGCCTGGCCGAGATTGAGGCTGTTTCTGTTTCTCGCGTTCGCGTGGAGATTGCTGCTGCGGCCCGCGAGCGCATGGCGGCCAGCCGGGCGCTGATTGAGGAAATTGTCGCGGCCGGGCAGACCGTGTACGGCGTGAACACCGGGTTTGGGAAACTGGCCGATGTGCGCGTGTCGAACGAGAACCTGGCGCAGTTGCAATTGAACCTGGTGCGCAGCCATGCGGGCGGTGTGGGCCAGCCGTTGAGTGAGGCGGAGTCGCGGGCCATGCTGCTGCTGCGCGCCAACGTGCTGGCGAAGGGGTTCAGCGGCACGCGTATCGAGGTGCTGGAACTGTTGCTGGCATTGCTGAACGCCGGCGTCCATCCGGTGATTCCGGAGAAGGGAAGCGTGGGCGCCAGCGGCGATCTTGCGCCCCTGGCACATCTGGCGCTCGTGGTGATCGGCGAAGGCGAGGCGTTCTACCACGGTGCGCGGATGCCGGGCGGCGAAGCGCTGAAGCGGGCCGGACTGAAGCCGGTTCAGCTTGCGGCGAAGGAAGGTCTGGCGCTGCTGAACGGCACGCAGGCGATGGTAGCAGTGGGCGGGCTGGCGGTGGCGCGGGCGGTGCGATTGGCGCGGCTGGCGGATGTGGCCGGAGCCATGTCACTGGATGCGCTGATGGGCACACCCGTCGCGTTTGATCCACGGATTCAGCAGGCGCGTCCGCATGCGGGGCAGATTGCGGCGGCTGCGCATTTGACCGCACTGATGCAGGGGTCGGAGATTCGTGAGTCGCATCGCGAGCACTGCTCGCGCGTGCAGGATGCGTATTGCCTGCGCTGCATGCCGCAGGTGCATGGGGCGGTGCGCGGGGCGCTTGGCCACGTGGCATCGGTGCTCGAGACAGAGGCGGGGTCGGCGACCGACAATCCGCTGATCTTTCCGGACGGCGCGGGTGGCGGGGATGTGTTGTCCGGCGGGAATTTTCATGGAGCGCCACTCTCGTACGCGCTGGATTATGCGGCGATTGCGATCACGGATCTTGCGGGGATTACGGAGCGCAGGATCGATCGCCTGCTGAATCCAGACATCAATGAGGGACTGCCGGCGTTCTTGTCGCCGGACCCGGGGCTGTCATCGGGTTTCATGATTGCGCAGATTGTGGCGGCGGCGCTGATCAACGAGTGCCAGGTTCTGGCGCACCCGTCGTCGACGGGCAGTATTCCCACCGATGGCGGCAAAGAAGATCACGTGTCGATGGGGATGACGGGGGCGCTGAAGCTGCGGCAGATTGTGGAGCATGTGGAGCGCATTGTGGGGATCGAGCTGATGTGCGCGGCGCAGGCTGTGGAGTTCAGACGGCCGCTGAAGTCGAGTCCCCCGCTGGAGGCGGTACACGAGGCGGTGCGCAAGGTGGTGCCGAAGCTGGAGCAGGATCGCGTGCTGGCCGGTGACATCGACGCGCTGGCCGCGGCTGTTCGGCAGGGCGTCTTCGACGAGTGGTGCGATTCCGTTTAGCACGAAGGTTTACACCTGGGTGGGCGGAGGACGGGATGTAGCATACTGGGAGGGCGCGGATATGAGACTGTTTCGCACTACTGCCGGTTCGTTCGTCGAGAAGGACGGGAAGTACTACGCGGTAAACGGGGCCACCTGGGATGAGTTGCTTTCGCAGGACGATCTGCAGGGCTATCTGACCGGGGCGGTCGAGGGCAAACCCGTTGCGGCGTTCTCGCGCGCAGACCTGCTGCCCCCCATTGAGCACCAGGAGGTCTGGGCCGCGGGTGTGACGTACTACCGCAGCCGCAGCGCGCGCATGGAGGAGTCAGAGACCGCGGGCGGGGGCGACTTTTACGATCGCGTGTACTCGGCGCAGCGGCCGGAGCTGTTCTTCAAATCAACGGCCAGCCGCACGGTCGGACCGGGCGGGAAGGTGCGGATCCGGAAAGATGCGACGTGGTCCGTGCCGGAGCCGGAGCTGACGCTGGTCATCAGTCCGCAGGGAAAGATCGTCGGTTACACCGTGGGCAACGACATGAGCTCGCGCGATATTGAAGGCGAAAATCCTCTGTATCTGCCGCAGGCCAAGGTGTATGACGGGAGCTGCGCGCTGGGGCCGGGGATTCTGGTGGCTTCAGGGGCGCTGCCGAAGACGACGGAGATTGCGCTGGAAATCTTTCGGGAGGATGGCTGCGCCTTTGCGGGGTGCATCAAGATTTCGGAGATCAAGCGCGACTTGAAGACGCTGGTGGAGTATCTGTTCCGCGACAACTCGTTCCCGAATGGGTGCTTTCTGATGACGGGGACGGGGATTGTGCCGCCGAGCGACTTCACGCTCAAGAGCGGCGACAGGGTGCGGATTACGATTGCGCCGATCGGCACGCTGGAAAACGAAGTCGCCTGAACACTGCCTCTGCTCCGCAAGTGTTAACCACATTGATAATAGGGATCCCGCAGCGTGCATTGCGGAAGAAGTCTGTTTCCCGGGCAGGAGGGGCGACCTTCTTTGCTTTTTATGTGATGTAGATCACTTGGTAAGAATTGATAAATTGTTTAATATCTTATAGTTAGACATTTGCGTTGGCGAATTCGCGAAAAAAGGGGAACTAGGTAGTTCTTTGGTAAACTTTTGCTCGTTCGCCTCAACGCCGCTGCTCCGAACACAAAACTCCCAGGCAAACAGGCATTGGTAGTGTGACATGGGCCTTCTGACCAGGCGGTGACTGCCGTCACAGTCGACGTGCGCTGGCAGGGGGCGTGGCGGCTGGAGGCGGCTGTCAGTGGGGGCGGCCAGGGAGGACGAAGTGTTCGGCGCAGCGGGGTTCGTAGTTGTCGCCGGCCATGATGACGGGACTCTCGAAGGGCGCGGGCTTGCCTTCAATCAGGCGCTGGGGGTAGATGGCGCGGTTGCCGCAGGTGCAGTAGGAGACGAGTTCGGTGATGTTTCCGGCGTAGTGGCGGACCAGCCAGGAGAGGGAGAGCATTTCGCCGAAGGGGAGGCCGCGGAAGTCGAGCTCAAGGCCGGAGACCATCACGTCGTGGCCTGACTCGAGCAGGCGTTTGGTGAACAGGAAGAGGTCTTGGACGAACTGGCCCTCATCGATGGCGATGGACTCGACGCGCTTGCCGATGCGCTGCTCGGTTGCGGCAAGGATGGGCAGGGCGGTCCAGGGATCGGAGGAAGGGAACTCGACGGCTTCCATCTTGCCGCAGCCGTTGCCGTTGCGGCTTTCAACGATGCCGGGTGCGGCCTTGGTGTCGGCGCAGGGCTTGAGCAGGAGGACGTGCTGCTTGGCGTACTGGCGGCGGATTTCAATGCGGCGGAGCAGCTCTGCCGTCTTGTTGCTCCGCATGGGGCCGACGATCAGTTCCAGTTTGCCAGGCACAGGGGTTACCAGCTTCACTTCTACCGCTTCCCGGGGTGGGGTCTTGATTGGAAGTTAGCACAGGGGGAGGGGGCGGGGTTGTTGATAACCGGGCCACCTGCGGTGGGGCCAACCGCGGCTTCGCCGCCTCTCGGAGGCTGGCTGAGGTTCGTGGTTTCCCATCCTGTCGCCACAAAAAAAGGCGACAGGATGGGAAACCCAGGGGTTGATGGTGGAACGATCGTGGAAGGTACTGGCTACTTCGCGGCTTTGAGGGCGGCGGTGAGGGCGGGCACAACTTCGAAGAGGTCACCGACGATGCCGTAGTCGGCCACCTCAAAGATAGGCGCTTCGGGATCCTTGTTGATGGCCACGATGCACTGCGAGCCCTTCATGCCGACCAGATGCTGGATGGCGCCGGAGATGCCCACCGCGAGATACAGTTTGGGGGAGACGGTCTGGCCGGAGCTGCCGACCTGGCGCTCCATGGGGAGCCAGCCGTTGTCGCAGATGGGGCGCGAGGCGGCGAGTTCGGCTTCGAGGGCGGTGGCGAGTTCC
>NZ_DASXYM010000131.1:0-23326 GCF_036502485.1 Occallatibacter sp.
CCAAAGGAGTTAAACAGGAATAGCACCACCGGCCCCGCAGGGAAGCCGACCTCCAGCGCGTCTCCGCGCTCCACGCGCACATCCCCGCACACCGCCCGCCCGCCCCGCACCCACCTCCGCAGATTCTTCCCCGCAACTCGAATCAAATCAGCACTTAAATCAATCCCTCGCACCGCCCGGAACGGGTACTCGGAGGCCAGCAGCACCACCCGTCCCTTCCCACACCCCAGGTCGATGAAGGAGTAGTCCTCCACCCCCATGCCGGTCTCCAGGCTCTGCGCCCACAGCGACATAGCCCCATGGAACAGCGATGGCGCGGTGGCGTAATACCCCTCGCTGTGCTGGTCGTGCGCATGTCCAGATAGCAGCCGGTCGGCATAATACAGCCCGGAAGTTTCCACCCCGTTCGCCCGGTCGAACGGATGCGGCGGCTCCGCCTGACTTGGTCGCCGCAGCCACCGCCGCACCCGCTCCGCAAACCTGGTCATGCCCCCAAGCCCTTCGTCGCCGCCTCAGAATCCTGCGCCGTTCGGGTCGGCCTACTCCCCGAAAGAGCCATCCGGCACAACCCCGCCACCGCCGTAAAATCTGAAGAGAAGGAACCGGCCCCCATGAAGATACCCTTACTCGATCTGAAGGCGCAGTACGCCACCATCCGTGAAGAAGTGATGCAGGCCATCGGCGAAGTCCTCGACTCGCAAATCTGCATCCTCGGCCCCAAGGTCGAACAGCTTGAGAAGGAAGTAGCTGCCCTCAGCGACTGCAAATACGCAGTGGGCATGTCCTCAGGCACGGACGCCCTGCTGGCCGCCCTCATGGCCCTCAACATCGGGCCCGGCGACGAAGTCATCACCACCTCGTTCACCTTCTTCGCCACCGCCGGCTGCGTGGCCCGTGTCGGCGCCCTTCCCGTCTTCGTAGACATCGATCCCCGCACCTTCAACATCGATCCGGCGAAGATCGAAGCAGCCATCACCAGCAAAACCAAGGCGATCATCCCCGTCCACCTCTTCGGCCAGATGTGCGACATGGACGCCATCATGGAGATCGCCCACCGCCACAACATTTCCGTCATTGAGGACGCCGCCCAGGCTATCTCCTCTA
Organism: Occallatibacter sp.; assembly: GCF_036502485.1. Taxonomy (GTDB): domain Bacteria; phylum Acidobacteriota; class Terriglobia; order Terriglobales; family Acidobacteriaceae; genus Telmatobacter. The sequence goes on from NZ_DASXYM010000131.1 coordinate 1,105, forward strand.
CCTACAAAGGCCGCAAAGCCGGCTCCATCGGCTCCATCGGCTGCTTCAGCTTTTTCCCGTCTAAAAACCTGGGCGGCGCCGGCGACGGCGGCATGTGCGTCACCAACGACCCCGCCCTCCACGAGCGCCTGCTGTTGATGCGTTCGCACGGCTCAAAGCCCAAGTACTACCACAAGCTCGTCGGCGGCAACTTCCGCCTCGACCCCCTTCAGGCCGCCGTGCTGCTCGTCAAACTGCCGCACCTGGACTCCTGGTCCGCCGCCCGCCGCCGCAACGCAGCGCTCTATGATCAGCTCTTTGTCGGATCTCCTGTTGTGATTCCTTTCATCAGCCCCGACTGCGTCAGCATCTTCAATCAGTACTCCATGCGCGTACAGAATCGCGACGCCCTCCGCAAAGCTCTGACCCAGGCCCAGGTCGGCACCGAAATCTATTACCCCGTCCCCATGCACCTGCAGGACTGCTTCGCGGGAAAATGCCGCATCGTCGGCTCCCTCGCCGAGTCAGAGAACGCCGCTAACGAAGTGCTCGCCCTGCCCATCTATCCCGAGCTCAGCCCGGAGCAAATCGGATTCGCTGCGCAAACCGTAAAAGAGGCGGTGCGCCAGGCGCAGCCCGCGTAACACGCGCCGATCCCGGACTCGGAAGCAATCAGGCTGCATGCTACTCTGGAGCTTCCATCAGCCCGGGGTGCCCGTTTGCAATCTGCCGCGTTTACTTTCGCTGTCTTCCAGTTCGTCCTTTTGATCTTTTCCCTTACTTTTCACGAGTGTTCTCATGCCTGGATGGCCTCCCGGCTAGGCGACCAGACAGCACGCTTGCAGGGACGAGTGACCCTGAATCCCATCAGCCACATCGACCCGGTGGGCACCCTGCTTTTCCCCGGTCTCGCCATCTTCGGCCCGTTCCTGGGAATGGGCATGTTCAGCGGCATGCTGATTGGATGGGCCAAACCGACACCCGTCGTTACGCGCAACTTCGCTAAGATAAAGCGCGACGACAACCTGGTCACGCTGGCCGGCCCGGTGTCGAACCTCATTCTCGCAGTGTTTGCAGTGCTGGTTTTGCTGGTGCTGATTCATGCGGTTCCGGGCACCGACAACTCGCCGAGCGGCCGTGATGTCGTAATGGCCACCTTCCGGTACCAGCTTCTGGCCGGCGCAAACTCAAGCATTCAGGCTCTGGCGTTGCTGGGCGTTGCCGCCATCGAGATCAACCTCTCTCTGTTCATCTTTAATCTGTTTCCCGTTCCGCCCCTGGATGGCAGCCACCTGGTGCGCAACATGCTTCCGTATAACGCGATGCAAATGTACGATCGCATCCCGTTCTGGCTGAGCTGGTTGCTGATGATTCTGGTCGGCGGGACAGTCATCCGGCTCTTCCTCATGCCGGCGCTCGCAGTCATCTTTGTCGTTCTTTCGCGGGCATAGCGCGATCTGCGCACGCTGCCAGCCGCCCGGTAGAATAGTTGCAGCCGTTCCCTCCAACTCCTTGGTCTCCGGCCGGCTGTGATCTTCTGCTTCACTTCGAGGAACGACAGGCACAATGGCAGACTCTGCAGCAACGATCTCCCGTCCGCGCGTCTTGAGCGGCATGCGACCCACCGGCAAGCTCCACCTCGGCAACTACATGGGCGCACTCCATAACTGGGTCAACCTCCAGAACGGAGGCCAGTACGACTGCTACTTCTTCATCGCCGACTGGCACGCGCTCACCACGGATTATGCCGACCCTTCCAACGTGCTCCAGAATACGAAGGAAGTGATTCTCGACTACCTGGCCGCGGGACTTGACCCTGCCCAATCCGTACTGTTCGTCCAGAGCCACGTCCCCCAGCATGCCGAACTCCACCTGCTGCTGAGCATGATCACCTCGCTGGGCTGGCTGGAGCGCGTGCCCAGCTACAAAGAGCAGCAGGAAAACCTCGTCGGCAAAGACCTGACGACGTACGGCTTCCTCGGTTACCCGCTCCTCCAGGCCGCCGACATCCTTATATACCAGCCGAAGTTTGTCCCCGTGGGGCAGGACCAGGTGGCGCACGTCGAGCTGACCCGCGAGGTGGCGCGCCGCTTCAACCAGTACTACAAGTTGGACGGTCGTGATGTGCTGCCCGAGCCTGACTCATTGCTGACCCCGTCGCCCAAACTCCCCGGGACCGACGGCCGCAAGATGTCCAAAAGCTACGGCAACACCATTTTGCTCAGCGATCCCGAGCCCGAGGTTCGCAGGAAGCTGAAGACGATGGTGACCGATCCGGCGCGCGTACGACGCACTGATCCGGGTGACCCGGACAAGTGCCCGGTGGGCGACCTGCACAAGGTCTTCTCGCCCCACCAGACCATCGAAAAGGTGTATGCCGGGTGCCGCACCGCGGGAATCGGCTGCATCGAATGCAAGGGATGGGCCGCCGACTCGTTGGTGCAGATCCTCAATCCCATCCAGCAGAGACGGGCCAGCTACAGCGACTCCGATGTTCAGGACGTGCTGAAGGAGGGCGCCAATCGAGCCCGGGCCCGCGCCGAACAAACCATGGTGGAGGTGCGTGCCGCCATGCAGTTGACCCCGATGCCTCAGGCGGTGCGATAAAGCCGTGATGGATCAGTTCCCCAATCCGACCGTTGCCACTGTCGTCGACGAGAGCACTCGTGAATCCGCCGCGCGGATTCCTGAAGACGGCCCGTCGCCTATGATCGATCCCCCAGCGCCCGGTGAGCCGCTGCCAGACCCCGATCCGAATCCGGCGCCGGATACGCCTGATCCAGAGCCGGACCGCGACCCGCATCCGGGGCCGCCAGCGGGACCGGACCCCGATCCGACCGATCCGCCGCGGGGCGATCCGCCAACGAATCCAGATGTAGAACCGATCAAGGCAAAGGCTCTCCGCACAACTGTCCACGACGCAGGTCCTGAACTCGTCCTGACGCATCCTGAGCCCCCGCCGCCCAAACCCGCTCCCAAGCCTGTACCCAAGCCGAAGAAGGCGGAGGAGGAGCAGTTCTCGCCCTTCGACGTGATGGTGGGCAAGGTGTACGACGGGCCGCTCGACCTGCTGCTCGACCTCATTCGCAAGCAGGACATCGATGTCTACGACATTCCCATCGCCCGGATCACCGCGCAGTTCCTGGCCTACGTGAACCAGCTCAAGGCCTCCGACGTGGACGTGGCCGGCGAGTTCATTTACACCGCGTCCTTGCTGATCCACATCAAGAGCAAGATGCTCCTCCCCCGGGAGAAGGCCGGTCCTGAAGATGTGGCCGATGATCCGCGCCGCGAACTGGTGGAACGGCTGCTGGAGCACGAGCGCTTCAAGAACGCGGCCCAGATGCTGCAGCAGAAGCAGATGCTCGAGGCCGCCACCTGGACCAATCCGGGAATTCGCGAGTTCAAGCACGATGCCGCAGCCGAACCGGAGATTGCCGCCGACACGACCGACTTGGTCCGCATCTTCCGCGACATCCTGGAGCGGGCCCGCAAGCGCCCTGTCTTCAACGTGCAGGACGATTCCGTCACGGTTGGCCAGATGATCCAATTCCTCGGACGACGCTTGACGATGGAAGACAAGCCGGTGTCGCTGCGCAAATTGCTGGCGCACACCCGGTCGGAGCGCGGGTTGGTTGCCATCTTCCTCGCCCTGCTTGAATTGGTGCGCCTGCAGGCGATTCTCCTGCGGCAGGACCAGGCATTCAGCGAGATCTTCGTCAAGAAAAGCACGGAGTTTGACACCGTGGTCACCGAAGGTCTCGCAGTGCAAGACGATTGGAAGTAGGTCGTCGCGGAGGTTTTTTCCTCTTCGGTAGACACCTCCTGCCTGCGGCAATCAGGATGACTCGCCGCAGGCGATTCCCTTCGGCTTTCAATCCAAAACGCGTTCCGCGTGCGCCCTCCCTCGTACGGCGCGCAACCCAGTTGTTCAATCTCCAATTGAACTCAATCCACTGCCAACATTCAGCGCCTGCAGCGCATTGGTTGCCTCGCCGCCTGCGCCGCTGTGGATACAATTGCGTGAGCCGTCGGCAATGCAGTTTCATCCGTTTGCGGAGCGCCCTCAGATCCAGTGCGGGCCGCGGGTTCAGGAGGAGTTTCGATGATGCGGTCCGGTAATGGCTTCTCTAAGAGGTCAGTCGCCCTCAGTATGGTTTGCATGTCGGCAGCGGCGTTCGCGCAGCAGGCGCCCCAGCAACCCGCCACGTCTCCCCAACGCCCCGCGTTTCAAATGCCCGCACCCACACCCAACGACACCCTCAAGTCCGCCGAGGTGCAGCCTGATCGCCGCGTTCGGTTCCGCATCTGGGCGCCCAATGCCGCGGAAGTCAAACTGCACGCCGAAGGCCCCGAGGCGACTCCCGATATCACCCCGCAGGAAGCCTACAAGAACATGGCCGGCGTGCCGCTGGTCAAAGGCGACCAGGGCATCTGGGAGGTCGTGATCGGTCCCATCGAACCCGGCGTCTACCGCTATACATTCACAGTCGACGGCGTCAGTACTACCGATCCGCGTAATCCGCTCACGTCCCAGTCGCTCACCCACGCGTCAAGCATGTATGAAGTTCCCGGCGCTGATTTCATGGAGTACAAGGCCGGCGTGCCGCACGGCGCCATTGCGAGCGTCTACTACGACTCCTCGGCGACGAACGGTCAGCGCCGCATGCACATCTACACGCCGCCTGGGTATGAGGCGGGAACGTCGCGCCTGCCCGTGCTCTATCTGCTGCACGGTGGCGGCGATTCCGATGATTCCTGGAGCACTGTCGGTCGCGCCGGGGCCATTCTCGACAACCTTATCGCCGCCGGAAAAGCCGTTCCCTTGATCATCGTGATGCCGGCCGGCCACATCTCCACGGAATTCCGGCTGACCCCCGGGATCCGCATGGGGCACGACGCCTTCAATGACGACCTGATCAAGGTGGTCTTGCCTTATGTCGATGCCCACTACCGCACCCTCGCAGACCGCGATCATCGCGCCATCGCGGGCCTCTCCATGGGCGGCGTGCAGTCCCTGAATATTGCGCTCGCCAATGCACCGGACTTCGCCTATGTGGGCGTATTCAGTTCCGGCTGGTTTCCTGATTCACTCAAGGAGGAAGAAGATACGGACCTCGCACAGTACCGCGCCTCCCGCAAAACCTTCCGTCTCTTCTGGGTGGATGCCGGCAAGTACGACATTGCGCTGCAAAACAGCCACGCCACAGTGGACGCGCTCATGAAGGCAGGCATTGCTGTTGAGGATCACGAGAGCGGAGGGTTCCACGCATGGAACAACTGGAGAGATTATCTCAACGTGTTCGCTCCCCTGCTCTTCAGGGCTGGCGATTCGCATTAGAACCGCGCTCGCACTGCTGGTCTGGCTGACTATTCTGACCGCCGGCGCCGACATTGCGACAAGCGATGCTGCCGGTGTCAGACACAACAAAGCCTGCGACCTCGACTCGCAGGCTTTGCCTCTTAAGGAAGGGTCGCCGCCTGTCGTACTGGCGGCGGCAAACCGCTCCCATTCCGAATTGATCAGTTCACGTTGACAGAGAAGTAGTCCTGAGCCGTGACGGTTCCCGTGGCCACATCCACTGCTCTGAAGGTCACCGTGTATGTATCCGCGGTGGTTCCGGGAACAGTCGAGCCGCCGCCACCACCACCACCACCTGTGGACCCGCCACCTGAGGAGCCGCCGCCACCGCATGCGCTCAGCCCGCCCACCGACATGAGCAACGCCGCAAGCAACATCAGATAACGCCGCCGGAAGCGCCGCGCAGGCATAAGGCACAGCAGCAGAGATCCGAGGGCAACTGTCGCCGGTCCCCACGGTGTCCGCCGACCATTCGGCCGCACCGTGGCGCTTTTCGTCGGCGCCGTAGTGTTGATCGTTAATGTTGATTCGGCTCCTTGCGTGCTGGTGATCGTACCTTTAGCCGGGTTGAAGCTGCATGTCGGAATGTGCTGATCCCCCGCATTCTTCCCGGCAACGCTACAGGTGAGATTGACGTCGCCTGTGAAACCGCCGGACTGCCACACGTCCACGAGTGCCGTGAGATTTTGCCCGGCAGATACGGTGCCGAGCGGCGATTCGTTGCTGAAGCTCAATTCCAGCCGCTGCCCCGCTGTGTTCCAGCAGCTTGCCACGCACGTCACCTTCACTGGAGCAGAGTCGCCTGAAGCGTTGAAGTTACTGTCGCCGGCAAAAGTTGCCATGATCAAGTTGTCGCCCGGCGCCAGCTGCGTTGAATCCACCTGGAAGTACACCGCAAAGCAGAACGTCGAGACCGCCTGGCACGCGCCTGTATAGCTGCCCTTACCCAGCACGACGTTGCGCGTAATATCAGTGAACGTGACACGATCCCCGCTGCCATAGAAGCCTGCATTTGCCGGCAGGAGAGCCGATATCTGGGCCGTGATCTGCACTGCGTTCTGAATGGTCGAGGTGTCGCTGGCCAGTACAGAAATCGTGGTGTTGACCGGTGCAATGGTGAAGTTGATGGGACCCGCGGTACTCCCGTTGTAGCTCAGATCGCCAGGATAAGTGGCGGTTATGGAATGCGATCCCGCCTGCAGATTGATCGTGTTGAACTCGCTGTTGCCGGTCGAGTCCAATTGGGCCTGGTCGCCCGATCCATCCGTATAGAACATCACCGCGCCCGTAGCGTTCGTTACCGGGTGGTTGCTGCCCGACTGCGACACGCCCACGGGCTGGGCATTCATGGTGATGAACGCGCCCAGCGGCACCGTCCTTCCCGCAAGGTCTACAAGCTGGTACGACGAATTGACCGAATCCACAGAAAGCTTCAGCACACTGTCTTCCGGGGTCACCGTCACCTTCACCGGTTGCGAAATGCTCCCGCTATGCCCACCGTCTCCGCCGTAGCTGGCAAATAGGTTGTAGGTTCCTCCTGGAAATTCGCTGTAGCTGCCCGAGGCAGACCCGCCGCTCAGCGCAAACATCCTGGCTGTCGTGCTGCCGGTCGCAAACTGCTGGGACGCATAATCATCCGTGATCGCAACTGCGCCGCTCGCGGAGGTCGGGTTCACTCCGGCGGTAACGGCCACCGCGGACCCGTGTGTGAAGGTCGTTTTATCCAGCTTCAGCGTCGTCGTCGTCGCGCCCCGCGCGTCATCGTTCCAGTGATTCACCAGCAGCGTCGCATCCACACTGCCCAGGCCAGTTGCCATGTTGTACTTCGCCTGCGCGTTGTAGCCGGTGAGGAAGTTGTTCGACCCGCAGTTCGGTGTTCCGGTCTTGCAATAGACCGAGTTGTTGCCGCTGGCAATGGAGTGAAAGATCGAGGGCGTGGTCTGCGCCAGCTTGTACAAAACCCAGTTTGCCTGCCCCAGCCGGGTGCCCGCCCCCAGCTTCTGCGTCACCAATGCCAATATTCCCGCCAGTGCCGGAGCTGATGTGGAAGTCCCCCCGACCCCATGGATACTTGAATTCGCTCCGGCGTCGCAATCGCTCTGGATACACAACGCCCATATGGCGTTATTGTGCCCCGTTCCCGCGAACAGGGAAACGTCCGGCAAGTCGCGCACTGCGTCGGTATTACTCGGCGAGAAGCCGATCTGCCAATCGGGTTTGGGATAGCCGGCAGATCCACTCGCAGCGCTACTGACGCCACCCCCGCCGGACCAGATGTTGGTGTGCCCGGAGCCGTCCAGCAAAGGCGAATTGGATGCCAGCGCGCCATTGCCCTTGGTTGAATCGTTCCACGGTTCCTCCGGAATATAGTTCAGCGCAGATGTAAAATTCGCGCTGTTCGTCGAGCTTGCGTAGGTCGAAAAGCTCTTGCTCAGCGCGTCAAAGTCGGTGCCCCCAACCGCGATGTTGTAAGGCGTGGATGCCAGGCCGTTGACGCCGAACCCCTGCGTGGCTGCGATCACCAGATTCGGGTTATCGCAGCCGGCAGAACCGGAGTCGCCGCTCGAAACCGTCACCGTGACGCCCTGCGCGGCTGCCTGCTCCCACGCGTTGAGTACCTGCAGATTGCCCGCAGTGCCCAGCGCCGCCTCGCACGCTCCGTAACTCACGTTCAGGATGCTGATCTTGTTGTCGTCAAGGGCGCGATATATGGCCAGGAACAGTCCCGACTGGAATGCCGTGTCCCCGGCCGCGTAGTAGAGCACGCTCGCTCCGGGGGCAAGTGCGCCTGCAATCTCCACATCGCCGCTTGCCTCCACTTGGTTGGCCGATTGATCGAAGTTAGAGGAATTGCCGTCGTAAACGGTGATGGCGCCCTGAAAATTGAAGCTGTCCAAGCCGAACAGCTCACGGTAGAACGTATCGCCTGAGGAGTCGAGCAGCGTCGTTCCGGCCACGCCGATCGTCACGCCCGTTCCGTCGAAGGTGGCCTGTCCTGCAGCCAGCCGCGTATTCAGCGAATTTGGCGCGTTGTAAATAGTCGCCGCATCTCCCGGGCCCAGAAACAGGTACTTCGTTCCATTGGAGGAGAGAGTCAGATCGGGCGTGAAGCGGTTCAGTGTCGCGTCCCACTTGCCAGACGGTCCCGTCACGACGTTCGGCGCAGGCTTGAAATCATTCAGGCTCGCCACCCCTCCCACCACCGGCGCGAGCGCAGCGGGAATCTGCGGATCGGCAACATTGGCCAGGTGCTCGGCGCCTGCGATGCGGAAACGGTGAATCGCGGTGTGGAACGCCAGTTCAACCTGTTCCACCGTGCCTGAAAATTCAATAGCCGTGCGACCCTTGTTCATGCCCGCCACGCTGAATCCGTGATCCTGCAACCACTCCTCTACCTGTGCTGCGTCCGCGTCGGAAATCCCGAACCGGGCGCCAAACTCCTCCGGCGTCAGGAATTTGCGGAACCGAGCCGAACCCGGATCCTGCACTTCACGCAGATAATCGATCAACGCATCGTTCTGCTGGGGGCTGCGCTTCAGGATCAGCATAAGCCGATCGGCCTTGGCCGACCCCGCAGCCGGGCCCACGTCGAAACGCGCCTGCGCCAGTGGATGAACATTTCCCGCTAGCGTGACACGGGAAGCCTCCACCACGGGCGAACTGATCAGCGACGATGCTTGCGGGCCTTGACTCTGGGCTTGAGCGCGACCAGAAGAACTAACCAGGACACCCACAAAACAGCAAAAAACAGACAGAGAAATGCGCTTGCGCACCGGAGCCCCCAGACACATAACAGCAGATTGTGATTTGGCTTTCGCGACCAGAGTGTATCACGACATGGAGTCAGCCAATGAGCCGCCACGTCCGCAAAAGTCCCAGTCAGCAGGGCTGATGCTGTGCCGACCGCACATCGCGGTGAGCACTCCCGGCGTTACAATGACCACTGCCGTGCGCAAACGCGCGCAGACGGCGAAAGCGGGCCATCCATTGCACGATACCGTCATCCTTCCTTCGCATTCCACACACCCGGGCCGCCGCCGGATCTGGATACTCCTCGCCGCCATCATCCTCATCCTCCTTCTAAGTTTCCGCACGCTCGTGTCCTTATATGTAGATAACCTCTGGTTCTCCTCGCTGGGCTATGCCACCGTGTTCTGGAAGTCGCTGCGCCTGGAGTGGACAGCGTTCGCCGTGTTCGGCACCGCTTCCTTCATCGTTCTCTACGGCTGGTGCCTTGTGCTGTTGCGGGTCACGCGCCACGACGTGCTGGCCGCGGGAACCATCCGGTTCGGCGACCGCGTCCTGCGCATTCCGCTCGATCGCATGTTGCGCTGGGGCTCCCTCGGCATCTCGCTGCTGATCGCACTGGGCGCGGGAGCCGGCATGATGTCGGATTGGACAAAGTTCGCGCTCTACCTGCATCAGCCGCAGCTCGCGGGCGGCTTCACTGACCCGATCCTGGGGCGCCCGCTCGACTTTTACCTCTTCACGCTCCCCGCCTGGCAGTCGCTCGCCGGATGGCTTCTTACCCTCGCCATTCTCATGTGCATCGCCGCGGTGTTCTCCGCCCTGATCTCCGGGGGATCGCGCATCTCCATCCACGGGTTCGATCGCTCCTCGCCGCTCCCATGGAACCTGTTTTCGATCCCTGTCGCGTTTCTGCTGCTTGTGATCGCATGGCGGGTCTATCTCGGCCGCATCGAACTCGTCATTACCGATCACACCGTGTTCAGCGGCGTCACGTACACCGACGCGCACGTGTTTCTCACCGGCCAGATGTTTGTTTGCCTGCTTCTGGTCGCCGGTGCCGCTATCGCGCTCCTCAATCTCGTCGCTCGTCCCGGACTCCGCTGGATCGCGCTCGCCCCCATTCCCGCCATCGCCTGCTACTTCGCGGTGCAAATCGTCGCCTGGTACGTGGCCAGCTTCATCGTGAAGCCTAACCAACTCGCGCGCGAGCAGCAGTACATCAGCCACAACATCGATTTCACGCGCCGCGCCTATGCACTCGACCGCGTGGCCCAGCGCGAGTTTCCTGCGCAAACCGAATTGGCAGCCGCGGAACCCGATCAGAATCAGGACACGCTGCGCAATATCCGCCTGTGGGACTGGCGCGCCCTCCAGGACACGCTGCGCCAGATCCAGGAGATTCGCACCTACTACGACTTTCCCGATGTCGACATCGATCGCTATACGCTCGACGGAGAGACGCGGCAGGTGATGCTGGCCGCGCGCGAGCTGAACATCGACAAGCTGCCCGAGAGCAGTCGCAACTGGATCAACGAGAAACTCATCTGGACTCACGGCTACGGCGTCACCATGAACCCGGTGAACGGCTTTACGCCGGAAGGCATGCCCACCCTGCTGCTCTCCAACATGCCCATTCAGCGCGCTGACTCCGCTCCGGCCGTGACCCGCCCCGAAATCTACTTTGGCCAGCTCACCGACACAGACGTGTACGTGAAGACTCGCCAGAAGGAGTTCAACTACCCGCAGGGCGAGACCAACAGCCTTTCCTCCTACGAAGGAACAGGCGGCATTGAAATGGGCGGATTGCTGCGCCGTGTGCTCATCGCGTTTGATCGCGGCGATGTCACCAAGGTCCCCTTCAGCGATGACATAAGCCCGGACAGCAGGCTTCTCATGCGCCGCAACATTCGTGACCGCGTGCGCGGCCTCGCGCCGTTCCTCACCTTCGATTCCGACCCGTATATCACCATTGGCGATGACGGCCGGCTGCGCTGGCTTCTGGATGCATTCACGACGGCCGACACCTATCCGTATGCCACCCACTACGAGCTGCACAACGAGCAGATCAACTACCTTCGCAACAGCGTGAAGGTAGTGGTGGATGCGTATACCGGCGACACCACTTTTTACGTGTTCGACACCACTGACCCCATCATCGCCGCCTGGCGCGGCATCTTCCCTGATCTATTCAAAGACGCCTCGACCATGCCGCAGGACCTGCGCCGCCACGTGCGCTATCCGGAACTGCAGCTCAAACTGCAGGCAATGGTCTACGGTCTTTACCACATGACCGATCCTGTGGTGTTCTACAACCGCGAAGACCTGTGGACGGTGGCCTCGGAAGTGGGCATGAACGAAAACAACGAGCAGGCGTCTCTCCCCATGGAGCCGAATTTCGTGCTGATGAAGCTGCCGGAGGCTCACGAAATCGAGTTCATCGACATACTCCCGTTCACGCCCGCCAACCGCAACAACATGATCGGCTGGATTGCCGGCCGTAGCGATGGCGACCACTATGGAACGGCCATGGTCTACAACTTCCCCAAGACCCGCCTGGTAGACGGCCCTCTCCAGATCGAAGCGCGCATCGACCAGAACGCGCAGTTATCCGGGCAGCTCACACTCTGGAATCAGCAGGGCTCGCACGTGCGCCGCGGCACGCTGCTTGTCATTCCCTGCGGCAAGGCGCTGCTCTACGCCGAACCTATTTACCTGCAGGCGCAGCGCAGCCCAATGCCCGAATTACGCCTGGTGGTGCTCGCCCTGCAGGACAAGCTCGCTTACGGCGCCAGTTATGAGGCTGCGTTGCAGGCTCTCTTCGCGGGCGCATCGTCGTCCATGACTGCAGAGGCCTCCGCACAGCAGAATGCAGCCGCGCCCAGCGGCAACAAAGCTGCAGCCGGGCCGCCTGACACCAATGCCCTTATTCAGGCTGCTGCGCGCGACCTGAACGACTACCAGCGGTTCACCGCCGAAGGCAAGCTCGCCGATGCCGGCCGCAAGCTGGAACAACTGAAGCAGAAGCTGGATGCATTGAATGCGCGTTTAAGGTAAAAGCTCAACCTGAAGCGATGGGATCTTATGGGTATGCCGATCAGACAAATTGCTGTATCTGCTCTTCTGGGCGTTGCCGTCTTTCCCGTATGCGCGCCCGGACCAATCTGCGCTCAGACCAATGCCGGCGCTCAGCCCACGGTTGAGGAAGCGCGACAGTTTCTCGATCGCGCCAATGCCGACCTGCTCAAGCTCACTGTCGCCGCCTCGCATGCGCAGTGGACCGATGAGACCTACATCACCGAGGACACGGAAGCAACTTCCGCCTTGCTCAACGAGCAAGCCACCGCCCGCATACTGGCCATCACGGCGGAGAGCCACCGCTTTGATCACGTCCAGCTGCCGCCGGAACTTCATCGCCAGATCATGCTGCTGCAGGTCAACGTGCCGGCCGCGCCCAAAGATCCAAAGCTCCTGGCCGAGCAGACCCAACTGGCGGCTCAGCTTACCGGCATGTATGGCAAAGGCAAGTACTGTCCCACACCCGACAACTGCATGGGCGTTGACGCAATCTCCGACATCATGGCGCACTCCCGTGATCCTGAGGAGCTGACGAAGCATTGGGTTGGCTGGCATGCAGTCGGCGCGCCCATGCGCGACAAATACGCTACCTTTGTTGAACTGCAGAACACTGGCTCACGCGAACTGGGCTATCACGATACCGGAGAACTCTGGCGTGCCGGATACGACATGACGCCCGCCCAGTTCTCTGCCGAATTGGAACGCGCTTGGGATCAACTTGAACCCTTGTATCGAGAACTGCACACCTATGTGCGTTCCCGGCTCATCGCAAAATACGGCAAAGCCGCCGATCGTCCTGACGGCCTCATCCCGGCCCAGCTTCTCGGCAACATGTGGGCGCAGGAGTGGGGCAACATTTACGACATCGTCGCGCCCACTGATCCCAAGTTCTCGCAATTCCAGCCCGTGGACCTCGAGTCTGCGCTCAAAAAGCAGATCGCGGAGAAGGACCCCGCCGCCGCGCCGGCCTTTGCGTCGGGTGCCGACCTCAGTTCCGACAAAGGCCATGCCGCCACGCTGGCAGCCGGCCGCGACATGGTGCACTACGGCGAAGACTTTTTCAAGTCGCTGGGATTCGCGCCATTGCCAAAAACCTTCTGGGAGCGCTCCCAGTTTGTCCATCCGCGTGACCGCGACGTGGTGTGCCATGCCTCCGCCTGGGACGTCGACAACGTCGAGGACCTACGGGTCAAAATGTGCATCGAGGTCAATGCCGATTACTTCACCACCGTGCACCACGAGCTGGGCCACAACTTCTACCAGCGCGCCTACAACAAGCAGCCCTTCCTCTTCCGGAATGGCGCCAATGACGGCTTCCACGAAGCGATCGGTGATTCAATCGCGCTGTCTATTACACCCGCCTATCTGAAGACCCTCGGCCTCACCGATTCAGAGCCGCCCGCTGAAGCGGACATCCCGCTGCAGTTGCGCACCGCGCTCGACAAGGTGGCGTTTCTGCCCTTTGCGCTGGCTCTCGACAAGTGGCGCTGGGAGGTCTTCTCCGGCCAGATCAAGCCGGCCGATTACAACAAGGCCTGGTGGGACCTCCGCGCGAAATACCAGCGCGTAGCGCCGCCGGTAAAACGCACCGAGGCCGACTTCGACGCCGGCGCAAAAAATCACATCCCTGCCAATGTGCCCTATGCGCGCTATTTCCTCGCGCGAATTTACCAGTTCCAGTTCTACAAGGCCATGTGCGACGCCAGCGGCTACAAGGGCCCGCTCAACCGCTGCAGCTTCTACGGCTCAAAAGCGGCCGGCGATAATCTGAATCGCATGCTTGAATCCGGCCAATCCAGGCCCTGGCAGGAAACCCTGAAGCAAATGACCGGCACCGACCACCTGGACGCTCAGCCCATGCTTGACTACTTCGCGCCCTTGTACGCGTGGCTGAAGCAGCAGAACCAAACCGCCCCTGCGCAATAGCGCACTACCGATAACAACCGGCGCAGACCACGTGCTGGTCTGCCCCGGTTGCGTCTCACGATAAACCGAAATCGAAATATCTGATTGCGATACCTTGTTGCGCATGTTGTTCCGTGCAACCTGTTTACTGCGCTAAGATAAAGCCACTGGACGCGCCTGCAGATCGATTCCCCGCGCGCCTGCGCTGTTAACCTGCAACGCATACTACGGTGGGATTTCCCCGTTTCTGAAAAGGGCAACCGCCCTTTGGCGACGAGCATCGTACCGGTTTTTCCGGTTATCTGGATTCACGACACCAGAATGCGAGCACAACAGAACTCGACGATATTCCTCTGCCGATCCATTGCAGTGCCTGCCCTGTTGGCATTTTCTACAGCTGTGGCGCACGCCTCGCTGCCCGGCTCCATCTTCGCGCCGCATTCCACGCCGGCGCATGAAGAGCATCAGCTCTCCATCTTCGTTCTGTGGATCACGCTTCTCATCTATCTGGGCGTCAGCGGACTGCTCGTCTACGCGCTGGTGCGCTTCCGTGCCCGGCCCAACGACGATGCCGAACCACCCCAGGTGTTCGGCAGCCTGCAGATCGAGTTGTCGTGGACTATCATCCCCATTCTGATCATCGTGGTGCTTTTTCTAGGCACAGCCCGCGTCCTCTTCTCCGTGCAGGACGCAAAGAAGCCGCCTACTGCTCTTGATGTCCTGGTCATCGGCCACCAGTTCTGGTGGGAGTTCCGCTATCCGCAATACAACGTAGTGGCGGCCAATGAGCTGCATGTACCCACCAGCTCGAACTCTGCTCCACGCCCTACATTCATGAAGCTCACATCCGCTGACGTGATGCACAGCTTTTGGGTGCCGCAGCTCAACGGAAAGACCGACCTGCTGCCCAATCGGGTGAATGAAATGTGGATTGACCCGCAAACCCCCGGCATGTACGTCGGCCAATGCGCGCAGTTCTGTGGTCCACAACACGCCAAGATGCTGCTGCGCGTCTACGTCGACACTCCCGAAGATTTCGATAAATGGATCAAGAACCAACAACGCACCCAGGCCGAACTCGCCGCGCCGCACATCGCGATGGCCTCGATTCCAAATCCGGGCAATCAAACCAGGGGCCCCCTTCCACCCAATTCGCCCGCGACGCATGGAACCGTGGCCGCGGTTTCCACTGAAGCTCCTGACAATGCAGTCAACGCGCACAATGGGCAACTCGTCTTCGAACGACAGGCCTGCATCAATTGCCACGCGGTCGGCGGTACTGTGGCCAACGGTCGCTACGGCCCTGACCTCACGCACCTCATGAGCCGCGACACGCTGGGCGCGGGCGCGGCTGCCAATACGCCCGGCAATCTGCTGGCATGGATCGCCGACCCCAACACCTTCAAGCCCGGGTGCCTCATGCCCGCAATGCATCTCAGCGAAAGGCAGAATGCGCAGATCACCGCGTACCTGCTCACCCTTAAGTAGTCACGCACGGAGCGACGAATGGCGGACCAGAGTTTGCCGGCGGGGCAGGGAATCCAGGCAGGTCACGGAAGTGAAACTGCGCTCGACCGAACGTCTGCACACGGCACCTACCTCGAACTCGTCCACAGCTGGATCGTCACCGTCGACCACAAAAAGCTCGGCATCATGTACATCGCTTACGCCCTGGTGTTCCTGCTGGTCGCCGGCGCTGAGGCGATGCTGATCCGGATCCAGCTCATCAAGCCGCACAATGATTTCCTCTCGCCCTACAGCTTCAATCGCATGTTCACCATGCATGGAACGACGATGGTGTTCCTGGTGGGCATGCCCATTCTGTTCGGATTCGGCAACTATCTTGTGCCGCTGATGATCGGCGCGCGCGACATGGCCTTCCCGCGGCTCAACGCCTTCAGCTTCTGGGTGAGCGCCTTCGCCGGCTTGCTGCTTTACTACAGCTTCATCGGCGGCGTCGGCCTCTCCGGCACGGGATCGGCCCCTGACATTGCCTGGTTTGCCTATGCGCCGCTCACAGAGAAGGCCTTCTCGCCCGGCCATACCACCGACTACTGGGCCATCGCTATCCTGGCCAACGGCATCGGCAGCATCGGTACCGCCATCAACATCATCGCCACAGTGTTCTGCATGCGTTGCAAGGGCATGACCCTGATGCGCATTCCGCTGCTGCCGTGGCTTTACGCAACCATGTCGTTCCTGGTGCTGGTTGCCGTCAGTCCGCTCACGGCGTGCCAGGCGATGCTGCTCATTGACCGCTACCTCGGCGGCCATTTCTTCGACACCCAGGCCGGCGGCTCAGCCATCTTGTGGGCACATTTCTTCTGGATCTTCGGCCACCCCGAAGTCTACGTGCTGGTGCTGCCCGCCTTTGCCTTCGCGAACGAAATCATCCCCGTCTTCTCGCGCAAAGCCATCTTTGGCTACCCGGCCATGGTCGCTGCGTCTGTCGGCATCGGATTCATCAGCCTCGGCGTGTGGGCGCACCACATGTTCACCATCGGCATGACATCCTTCGGCAACGCGTTCTTCACGCTCTCCACGATGCTGGTCTCCATTCCCACTGGCATCAAAACCTTCAACTGGCTCGCGACTATCTGGGGCGGCAAGGTGCGCTTTGAGACGCCCATGCTGTTCTCCGTAGCCTTCCTGTTTCAGTGGGTCATCGCGGGTCTCACCGGCATCATGCTCTCGGTCTCAGCGTGGAACTGGCAACTGCACAACTCTTACTTCGTCGTAGCCCACTTTCATTACGTGCTGGTCGGCGCCATCGTCTTCATGATCTTTGCCGCGCTCTACTACTGGTATCCCAAGATGACCGGGCGCATGCTCGATGAGAGGCTTGGAAAATGGCACTTCTGGCTCATGGTCATCGGCTTCCACGTCACGTTTGACACCATGCATTTCCCCGGCCTGCTCGGCATGCCGCGCCAGATCTACACCTATGAGCCGGACCGCGGCTGGAATTCGCTTAACTTCATCGTCTCGGTGGGCGGCTTTATCCAGGCCATCGCCATTCTGATCTTCGTCTACAACCTGATCCACTCCTATTTCCGCGGTGAGGATGCCGGCCCCGATCCGTGGGACGCGTGGACGCTGGAGTGGGCCACCGCATCGCCCCCGCCGGTGTACAACTTCGCCATTGAGCCCGAAGTCGCAAGCCGCCGTCCCCTGTGGGACCGTAAGCATCCTGAAGATCCCGATTCCGCCTTCGAATAAGAGGAGAAGATGGCTACAGTTCCCCTGCAACACGGCAATCGCGACACGGAATGGAAGCTGCCCGCGCGCGGCACCGTCGCCATGGCCAGCCTCATCACGGCCGAGTCCTCCATCTTCACCATCTTCGTCGTTGCTTACCTTTACTACCTCGGAACCGATGTCCAGGGCCCCCATCCCAAAGACGTGCTCGAGGTTCCGTGGTTCTATAGCGCCTGCCTGCTCTCGTCCAGCTTCTTCATCTGGCTTGCCGAGCACGCCATCGACCGCGCCAAAATGGCGGCCTTCCGCCTGTGGTGGGCGGTCACCATTCTCCTCGGCCTCATCTTCCTCTACGGCACGGCCGTCGAGTGGCACAAGCTCATCGTCGAGGATCACCTGACCATCAGCACCAACCTCTTCGGCACCACCTATTACTCTTTGGTCGGCCTGCACGCCTCGCATGTCGTCGTAGGCCTCCTCATGATGCTGTTCGTCATGATCTTTTCCTTGATGGGCGCTGTAGGCCCGCAGCACGCCTATCGCGTGAAAACGCTGGCGCTCTACTGGCATTTTGTCGATGCCGTTTGGGTTGTGGTATTCACCGTTGTTTACGTGGTGGGTCGCTGATGGACGAGCAAAGGCATCTCGATCCTCACGCCGCGCAAAGCGATGTCCAGCAGGGCACTGTGCATCTGCCTGCGCCCACTGCGTGGCCGTTTCTCATGGCACTCGGCGTTACGCTTATGGCCGCCGCGCTGGTCACCAGCATGTGGATCATCTGGCTCGGCATCTTCCTCTTCGTCGTCTCTGCCGTGGGATGGTTCCGCGCCGTGCTGCCCCACGAGGCACACGAGAACGTGCCGGTGACGGAAGAGTTCTTCTCCTTCGTGCCCGCTTATGAAAAAGTCGCGCGCATTGAGATCGACGAAACCCATCGCGCGCAGTTGCCGCTCGAAACATTCCCGGTCACAAGCGGCATCAAGGGCGGTATTGCCGGCGGCCTCGCCATGGTCATCCCCGCCGAGATCTACGGCATTATCCGCTATCACAGCATCTGGTACGTGGTGAACCTGCTGGGCGGGGCCGGCGTCGGTGTCTGGACCAACCCCACCGCGGAAGAAATGCGGCAATTCCGCCTCGATGCCTTCATCACCGCCAACATCATTCAGGGCGCCACCACGCTGCTCGTCGGAATTCTCTACGGCGCCATGCTGCCCATCTGGCCCAGGCGGCCCATGTTGCTCGGCGGCATTATTGCGCCCGTTGTGTGGACCGGCCTGCTGCACAGCGTTCTCGGGATGGTCAATCCGTTCCTGGCCGAGCGCATCGATTGGTGGTCGTTCGCCGCATCGCAGGTCATCTTCGGACTTGTCGCCGGATACGTTGTCTCGCGATCCGGCCACCTCAAGCGTCTTCGCCAGGTACCGCTGCCCGTGCGCCTGGGCATCGAGGCGCCCGGCATTCACCTGGGCCACGAGGGCCACGAGAGCCAGCATGGTAGCGAGGGCCACGCCGGCGACCCGAAAGACGAGAACCGCAAATGAGACGGATCGGCTTACCTGCATGCCTCGCTGTTCCCTTCGCCCTGGCGATGGCGGGATGCAATCTGCCCGGACGTCCCGAGCCCGGCCCAGAGGTCCCGCGGCCTGAAGCGGTCATGTCGTTCGACAAGCTCTATGGCGAGAATTGCGCCGGCTGTCATGGCGCTAACGGCCAGGGCGGCGCCGCGATCGCCTTGGCCAATCCCGAATACCAGGCCCTCATCGACGACCAAACCATGCGCGATATCATTGCCAACGGCGAAAAAGGTACGCTGATGCCCGGGTTCAGTATTCACGCAGGCGGAGAACTTACTGACGCGCAAATCGATGCCTTGATGAAGGAGATGCGCGCCCGCTGGCGCAAGCCTGACGCCTTCGGCGGCGACACGCCGCCGCCCTACAAAGCCACACACGCCGGCGACGCTGCCAAAGGGCAGCAGGTCTACGCCGCGGCCTGTGCAAGCTGTCATGGAGAATCGGCGCAGAAGCCCGGCAAAGATGGCTCGATTCTCGATGGCTCACTGCTCGCCATCATCAACGAGCAGACGGTGCGCAGCATCGTGATCGCGGGGCGGCCGGACATTGGCCAGCCCGACTGGCGCAACCACATCAAGGGCCGCGCGCTCACGGATGACGAGATCTCAAATGTTACAGCGTGGCTGATGTCCCAGCGTTCCGCAACCCCCGGCCAGCCCTATCCGAACACCGCGCCCAATTCCGAAAAGCCAGGAGAACCACAGCCGCAGGCAGGCGCAAAGCAATGACGATCAACCGGAGCATGACTCCCCAGGGAAGCATCAATCATGGATGAGAAACTTCCGCCGCCCAGTCACGAGGAACAGGAGCAACGCCTGCATCAGGAGCGCGTGTCGCGGCGCACATTTCTGATGAACGTCGGCATTGCCCTCAACGCCGTCGTGGTCGCCGTGGTCGCCGTACCCGTGGTTGCGTATCTCTTTGGTCCGGTCCTCCGCCGCAAGGAGTACCTGCAGTGGATCGCGATCGGCAACGCAACTGACTACTCACCCGGCGAAACGCGCCTGGTCACATTCCAAAATCCCTTCACCGATCCATGGGATGGAGACACCGCCAAGGTGCCCGCTTATGTGCGCTGCGTCGATGCCGGCAACTTCACCGTCTTTGCCATCAATTGCGCGCACCTCGGCTGCCCGGTGCGCTGGTTCAGCGAGTCGCAACTATTTATGTGCCCTTGCCACGGCGGGGTCTACTACGCCGACGGCAGCCGCGCCTCCGGCCCTCCTGAGCGCGGGCTGTTCACGTATGACGTGAAGATCGACGGCGGCAAGCTCATGATCAACGCCGGCCAGATGCCCACGCTGCGGAACCGCGCCGGCTCCGGCCCGTGCCCCGGAAGCACCGAACCCAAACAGCCCGCACTCGTCGCGAGGATTGAAGCATGCCCGAGTACAGACCCGGCCACCAAGGCCCCTGGTACAAACGCGTCTACGATTGGCTAGAACGGCGCGTACAAATCGAAGGGCCTGTCAAGGAGGCCGTGCTGCACCCGGTGCCCAAAAGCACCGCCAGCTGGTGGTATGTCTTCGGCTCGGCCAGCCTCACCCTGCTCATCCTGCAGGTGGTCACCGGCATCATGCTGGGCCTTGTCTATGCGCCTTCCGCCGCGCACGCATGGGACTCGCTGCAGATTCTTAATCACCAGTTGCCCCTCGGTTGGTTCCTCCGCGCCATGCATGGGTGGGGATCCAGCTTCATGGTCGCGGTCGTGCTCATTCACATGGCGCAGGTGTTCCTCTTCGGCGCCTACAAATTCCCCCGCGAGCTCACGTGGATCGTCGGCGTCTTCATGCTGCTCATGACGCTCGGCATGGCCTTCACCGGCCAGGTGCTCCGCTTTGACCAGGATGCGTACTGGGGCCTCGGCATCGGCGCTTCCATCATGGGCCGTGTGCCACTCATCGGCGGCCAGTTAGTGCACATCATGCTGGGCGGTCCCATCATCAGCGGCGCCACCCTCACGCGATTCTTTGCCCTCCATGTATTCGTCATTCCCGGCACGCTGCTGGCGCTGACCGGCCTGCATGTGTGGATGGTGCTGAAGCTCGGCATCAATGAGTGGCCCGTCCCCGGCCGCATCGTGCGCCGCGAAACCTACATCGAGGAGTACAACGAGCTTGCTCACAAGGGCATTCCCTTTGTGCCGGGCGCAGTCTGGAAAGACCTCTTCTTCTCCGCCGCAATCATCCTTGCTGTTGCGGTCTGCGCCGCCCTCTTCGGGCCCTACGGCCCCAAGGGCTACCCCGATCCCACCATCATCAACACGGTCCCCAAGCCGGACTTCTTCTTCCTCTGGATCTACTCCGTGCTCTCGTTTCTGCCGCCGGAGATGGAGACTCCCTTCATCCTCACCGCACCGGTCGTGGCCATCCTCATCCTTGTCGCTCTGCCGTTCGTCGCCGGTGTCGGCGAGAAGAGCTGGTGGCGCCGTCCCGTTGCTGTGTTCATGGTCATGTTCCTCGCTGTCTGCTGGGGCGAACTCACCCACCTCGGCACTTACACGCCGTGGAGTCCCCAGATGACCGCCTGGAGCGGCGCACCCGTTCCCGCCAATCTGCTACAGAATCGCACTCCGCTGGAGCGCAAAGGCGCGGTCGTCCTGCAAGCCAAACAATGCCGCAACTGCCATTCCATGGGCGGACTCGGCGGAATGCGCGGTCCGGCGCTCGATGATGTTGCTACCCGCCTCACTGAAGATCAGCTCTATCGCCAGGTGCTCCTGGGCGGCGGCAACATGCCGGCCTATGGCAGCGCCCTTTCGCCCGCGGAAACCACCGCGCTGGTGAAGTTCCTCATCACACTGCGGCCCGGCTACCGGCCCGCTGCTCAGGACGCCTCGCGGCAGATAGCCGGGCAGGCCGGCGTTCCTCCCAACTCCACCGTCCGCCTCGGCGGCACCCAGATCAGCCCCAAGTAGACGGCCATGCTGCCTCTCCTCATCGTCGACGCGGATGCCCTTCCGCAGAACCTGTGGGCCGCATGGTCATTGCCGCTTGTGCCCCTCATTGCGCTGGCCATCACGCTCGCTCTCTATCTCCGAGGATGGCTGGCGGCGCATCGCACCCGGCCACAGGAACTTCCCGTGAGCCGCGCGGCCTGCTTTGTCGGCGGCATTCTCGCGCTCTGGGTCGCCTTGGCATCGCCCATTGACGCGCTCGACGACTACCTGCTGAGCGCGCACATGATCCAGCACTTCATCCTCATGTCGGTAGCACCGCCGCTCATCGTGCTAGGGGCGCCAACCGTGCCTCTTCTTCGCGGACTGCCGCGCCCCATCATCCGTCTGCTCTCACGGCCCTTTTTTCGCGCGCCATGGTTCCACGCGCTCTGCCGCTTCCTCACCCATCCCGTCTTTGCGTTTTTGGCGATGAATATC